>NZ_JBIVIA010000008.1:0-173983 GCF_044749485.1 Pseudomonas sp. NPDC089401
AACCCGCTCCCACATTTGTTGCAACGTGGCCATGTCTGTGAGGGCATGGTTGTCAGCCTTGTTGGCATGACTGGATATCGCGGTGGGCATTGATGGCGCCCCACATGGCTCAAGACTTGCGCCAAGGCAGGCAACCATGGCCTGGCAGGTTCGGCACGTTGCAACAAATGTGGGAGCGGGTTTACCCGCGAAGCGCCGCGCGGGCGGCGCTCGATCTCACAGGCGCCAAAAGGGTTGAGGCGAACACCTCTCAAAACCAACCCGATACAAAGACAGGCCCCCCGCCCCCTCAAACCGCCCTACCCTGCCTCCTGGCCAACCGGGGCAACACCCGCGCAACCGCAGGTACCCGCAACAACATCAACGCAGCACCAATAACGGCATAGATAGCCCATTCCCGCAGATCCGAGCGCACGATCCAAAGGAAATGCAGCAACCCCAAGCCAAGCACGACGTAAACCAGCTTGTGCAGCTTCTTCCATCGCACCCCAAGCCGCCGCTGGCTATACCGGTTCGAGGTGATCGCCAGCACCAGCAACCCGAGAAACCCGAGCGCACCCACAATAATGTAGGGCCGTTTGCGCAACTCCACCGCCAGTTGCCCCCAGTCCAGCCCGAGAATGAAGAACAGGTAAGCCAGAATGTGCAACACGATATAGGCAAACACCCACAACCCCAGCTGCCGCCGGACCACGATCCAGCCCGACCACCCCGTCAGCTTCTGCAGCGGCGTCATGCCCAGGGTCACCAGCAGAAAGGTCAGCGCCCCAAGCCCGAGCCGATCCATGATGATCTTCCCAGGGTCCGGCCCCAGCAGGTTCATCGCCGCTTCATACAGCCACCACGCGGGAAACAGACACCCCACTATAAAGATGGCAAGCCGAAACCAGGGATAGCGCATCAATAGTTCTTCCGCAGATCGAGACCGGTATACAGAGACGCCACCTCATCAGCGTAGCCATTGAACATCTGCGTCTCCCGCACATTCGGACTGAACAACCCACTGGGCAAGCGCCGCTCGCGCGCCTGGCTCCAACGCGGATGGTCGACGTTCGGATTGACGTTGGCGTAGAAGCCATACTCGGTAGGCGCCAGGCCTTCCCAGGTGGTGCCGGGCTGCTCGGCCACCAGGCTGATGCGCACGATCGACTTGATGCTCTTGAAGCCGTACTTCCACGGTACGACCAACCGCAGCGGCGCGCCGTTCTGGTTGGGCAACTCTCGCCCATACATGCCAACCGCCAGGATGGCCAAGGGGTGCATCGCCTCGTCCAGGCGCAACCCTTCTCTATAAGGCCAGCCGATCAGGGCGAACCCCGAACGCTGCCCCGGCATGTGCTGCGGGTCCTTCAAGGTCTCGAAACGCACGTAGCGCGCCTTCGACGTCGGCTCGACCTGCTTGAGTATCTGCGCCAGGGGAAAGCCCAGCCAAGGGATGACCATCGACCAGGCCTCGACACAGCGCAGCCGGTAGATACGCTCCTCGAGCTGGTAGGGCTTGACGAAGTCTTCCAGCGCATAGCGCCCCGGCTTGCCCACCTCGCCATCGATCACCACCGACCACGGCTCGGTCTTCAGGCTGTCGCCATTGGCCGCCGGGTCGCCCTTGTCGGGCCCGAACTCATAGAAGTTGTTGTAGTGGGTAGCGTCCTTGAACGGCGTGATCGCCTCGTCCTTGACCGTCACCGCCTGCCACTGGGTGGCAGCGAGCTTGTCGCTGAACCAACCTGGCGCGGCGCCCGGGGCCACATCGGCGTAACGCGAAACCTCAGCCGCGCCCACGCGGCCTGGCAACGCGCCCAGGGCCAGGCCGGCCAGCGAGCCACCCAGCAGGGTCCGACGGGAAAGGTAGATACTTTCGGGGGTGATCTCCGCTGCCTTGCAGTCGGATGACCTGGGAAGCTTGATGAGCATGGACGGCTCCATAGCACTGGAAAACGGATGTACCAGTAAGACTATGGAGCCGGAGGGTTATTCCAGCGTTAAGCGATTTTCACGCTTTGCGCCGACGTGCCCGCAGCAGGAACTGGATCGGGCCCGAGGCCGCATAGGCGAGGAAGATCAGCAGCAGGATGCGCGGCGGGTCGCTGAACACCACGGCGAACACCAGCACCACCGCCAGGATCGCCACGAAGGGGACGCGGCCCTTGAGGTCCAGCTCCTTGAAGCTGTTGTACTTGATGTTGCTGACCATCAGCATGCCCGCGGCCGCCACCAGCAGCGCCACCAGGAACGACAGCTTGGAGCCCTGGATGCCGTAGTCGCTGAACGCCCACACGGTACCGGCCACCACGCCCGCGGCTGCCGGGCTGGCCAGGCCGATGAAGTAGCGCTTGTCGGCAGTGCCGACCTGGGTGTTGAAGCGCGCCAGGCGCAGTGCCGCACCGGCTACATAAATGAAGGCGACCATCCAGCCGACCTTGCCCATGTCCCCCAGTGCCCAGCCGAAGGCCAGCAAGGCCGGGGCCACACCAAAGGCGACCATGTCCGACAGCGAGTCGTATTCGGCACCGAAGGCGCTCTGGGTGTTGGTCATGCGCGCCACCCGGCCATCCAGGCCATCGAGCACCATGGCGACGAAGATGGCGATGGCGGCAAAGGCGAAGTACTTGCTCGCCTCGCGCGGGTCACCGGCACTCAGGGCGCTCTGCGCGCTCATCGAGTTGATGATGGAATAGAAGCCGGCAAACAGGTTGGCGGTGGTGAACAGGTTGGGCAACAGGTAGATGCCGCGGTGGCGCACCTTGCGGCCTTCGGCGTCATGCCCTTCTTCGACATGCTCATCGACAGGTAGCAGGCTTTCGGCGTCGGAGGCCTTGTTCGGCTCTTCGGGACGTTCGCTCATGGAGGGTACCTTGCAACAGGGTGGAATATGTTCGACACGGGCCCGCGAAACAGGTTCTGACGGCGGGCCACTGGTCTGCTTTATACCAGAAGCACGCCGCCAGAACGAAAAAACGCGGCCGAAGCCGCGTTTTTCATGTTGCGATGCTACTTAGTTCTTGGCTTTGTCGACGATCTTGTTCGCCGAGATCCAAGGCATCATCGAGCGCAGCTGCTCGCCAATGATCTCGATGCCGTGGGAAGCGTTGTTGCGACGCTTGGCGGTCATCGATGGGTAGTTGGTAGCGCCTTCGGAGATGAACATCTTCGCGTACTCGCCGTCCTGGATGCGCTTCAGAGCGTTGCGCATGGCCTTGCGGGATTCTTCGTTGATGACTTCCGGACCGGTGACGTACTCACCGTACTCGGCGTTGTTGGAGATCGAGTAGTTCATGTTGGCGATACCGCCTTCGTACATGAGGTCAACGATCAGCTTCAGCTCGTGCAGGCACTCGAAGTAGGCCATTTCTGGCGCGTAGCCAGCTTCGACCAGGGTTTCGAAACCGGCTTTGACCAGCTCGACGGTACCGCCGCACAGAACGGCCTGCTCACCGAACAGGTCGGTTTCGGTCTCGTCCTTGAAGGTGGTTTCGATGATGCCGGTACGGCCGCCACCAACGCCAGCGGCGTAGGACAGGGCGACGTTCTTGGCGTTGCCCGAAGCGTCCTGGTAGATGGCGATCAGGTCAGGGATGCCGCCGCCCTTGACGAACTCGGAGCGAACGGTGTGGCCCGGGGCCTTCGGCGCGATCATGATCACGTCCAGGTCGGCACGTGGAACCACCTGGTTGTAGTGGATCGAGAAGCCGTGGGAGAAGGCCAGGGTAGCGCCCTTCTTGATGTTCGGCTCGATTTCGTTCTTGTACAGTGCGCCCTGGAACTCGTCCGGGGTCAGGATCATGACCAGGTCGGCGGCTGCGACGGCGGTGGCCACGTCGGCCACTTTCAGGCCGTGGGCTTCAGCCTTGGCAACGGTAGCCGAACCTTTACGCAGACCGACGGTAACGTCTACACCGGAGTCCTTCAGGTTGCACGCCTGGGCGTGGCCTTGGGAGCCATAACCGATGATGGCGACTTTCTTGCCCTGGATGATGGAAAGGTCGCAGTCTTTATCGTAGAAAACTTTCATGAAAATACCCCTGGTTATATCTCGGCCCCTGCGGAGCCATCGCTAATTTTTGAATTTAGATGCTGAGCACTTTGTCGCCACGGGCAATGCCGGTAACGCCGCTGCGCACGGTTTCGAGAATCGATGCGGTGCCGATCGCCTGGATGAAGCTGTCCAGTTTGTCGCTGGTGCCGCTCAGCTGCACGGTGTACACGCTGGCGGTCACGTCGACGATCTGGCCACGGAAGATGTCCGTGGTGCGCTTGATCTCGGCGCGCTGGGCACCGGTGGCCTTGACCTTGACCAGCATCAGTTCACGCTCGATGTGAGCGCTCTCCGACAGGTCGACGAGTTTCACCACTTCGACCAGCTTGTTCAGGTTCTTGGTGATCTGTTCGATCACTTCGTCATGGCCAACGGTGGTCAGCGTCAGACGCGACAGGGTCGGGTCTTCGGTCGGCGCCACGGTCAGGCTTTCAATGTTGTAGTTGCGCTGGGAAAACAGGCCGACCACACGGGACAGAGCACCCGGTTCGTTTTCCAGCAGCAGGGAGATGATGTGCCGCATATCAGGTACGCTCCGTCTTGCTCAGCCACATGTCACGCATCGAGCCATCCTTGATCTGCATCGGATAGACGTGCTCGCTGCGGTCGACCGCGATGTCGATGAACACCAGGCGATCCTTCATCGCAAACGCTTCCTCCAGCTTCGGCTTGAGGTCCTTCAGGCTGGTGATGCGGATGCCCACATGGCCATAGGCCTCGGCCAGCTTGATGAAGTCAGGCAGCGATTCGACGTACGAGTGCGAGTGACGACCGTTGTAGGCCATGTCCTGCCACTGGCGGACCATGCCCAGCACACCGTTGTTCAGGTTGACGATCTTCACCGGCAGGCCGTACTGCATGCAGGTGGACAGCTCCTGGATGTTCATCTGGATGCTGCCTTCGCCGGTCACGCAGGCCACGTCCTGGTCCGGGAAGTTGAGCTTGACGCCCATCGCCGCCGGGAAGCCGAAGCCCATGGTGCCCAGGCCACCGGAGTTGATCCAGCGGTTCGGCTTGTTGAAGCGGTAGTACTGCGCCGCGAACATCTGGTGCTGACCGACGTCGGAGGTGACGAAGGCATCGCCATTGGTCACTTCGCACAGGGTCTCGATGACTTTCTGCGGCTTGATGACGTTGCCGTCGCCCTTGTCGTAAGGGAACAGTTCGCCATTGCCACGCCATTCGTCGATCTGCTTCCACCAGGCATCCAGCGCCACCTTGTCAGGCTGCTCGCCGATTTCCTTGAGGATGCCGAGCATTTCGCCGAGCACGCTGTCGACCGGGCCGACGATCGGCACGTCGGCCTTGATCATCTTCGAGATCGACGCCGGGTCGATGTCGACGTGGATGATCTTGGCATTCGGGCAGAACTTGGCCGGGCCGTTGACCACGCGGTCGTCGAAACGCGCACCGACGGCAAAGATCACGTCGGCGTTGTGCATGGCCATGTTGGCGGTGAAGCTGCCGTGCATGCCGAGCATGCCGAGGAACTGGCGGTCGGTACCCGGGAAGCCACCCAGGCCCATCAGGGTGTTGGTGACCGGCAGGTTCAGCGACTTGGCGATTTCGGTCAGGGCTTCGGAGCCACCGCCGAGGATCACGCCGCCACCGGCGTAGACGATCGGGCGCTTGGCGGCCAGGAGCATCTCGGCAGCCTTGCGGATCTGGCCGGAGTGACCACGCACAGCCGGGCTGTAGGAGCGCAGCTTGACCTTTTTCGGGTAGACGTACTCGAACTTCTCGGCCGGGTTGGTCATATCTTTTGGAATGTCGACCACGACCGGGCCTGGGCGACCGGATTGCGCCAGGTAGAAGGCTTTCTTGAGTACTTCAGGGATCTCGGTCGGGTTCTTGATCATGAAGCTGTGCTTCACGATCGGCCGCGAGATACCGATCATGTCGGTTTCCTGGAAGGCATCGGTACCCACCATGGTGCTAGGCACCTGGCCGGACAGGATGACCATCGGGATCGAGTCCATGTAGGCGGTGGCGATGCCGGTGATGGCATTGGTCGCGCCCGGGCCGGAGGTCACCAGCACCACACCGGCCTTGCCGGTGGCGCGGGCGTAGCCGTCCGCCATATGGGTTGCCGCCTGCTCGTGACGAACCAGGATGTGTTCCACTTCCGGTTCTTTGAACAGTGCGTCGTAAACATGCAGGAGAGCACCACCAGGGTACCCGTAGATGTGCTTAACGCCTTCGTCACGCAAGAAGCGGACGACCATCTCAGCGCCAGATAAAAGCTCCACGTTGTTCACCTCTAAAACGCCAGAATACCGCCCTCACAGGACGGGTCTTAATAGGTTTACTGCCAAGCAGAGCATGAGCGAACGTCAGCACTGACTGAGCAAGTATTGGGAGCACCCCAGAGTGTTGCGGGGTTTTCCCACCCAGCGCGAGGTAACGCGTTGCGGGGTGTAACAGGTCGGCGCGGGTGTGCGCCTCATGATCTGCCTAGCGGGTCTGCTTCTGGCAGTCCCTCTACAGCGGAATCTGGATTCTTGTGATTTGGCGCCGACAAGTCAAGAAAAATTATTGCCAAATTTTCCCGAAGATGAATTCGATCCACCACTAAAAACCGAGTCAGCAGCAGAAAAAATAAGATTTCCACAAAAAAGGGCCACAATCTGCGGCCCTTGACGGAAAAACTGAAGAAATCAGGCGGAAGGAGCGATCAATCGATCGAAAGCTGCCAACAGTCGGCGCAGCTCGCGACTTTGCTCCGGCCGATCGGTAAACACGGTTTCTGCCATCACCAAGATGCTCGAGGCATTCGGCAACGGCTGGCCGAGCTCGATGATGATCTTCATGCGTGGCAGGAAGATCCACTGCAACCACTGCTCGAAGCTCAGGGTATCGACCGCGAACGGCACCGTGCTGGCCAGCGCTTCGTCGCTCGGCGGCTCGGCGTCCCACCAGCCCTGCACCTGCAGCTCACGCTCGATGAGCAGCAGGTGGTCGGCGATATCGAGGATACGTTGCTCGACCATCAGGAGCTGACCCGCGCTTTCTGCCGTGCCAGTGCGGCACCTGCGCTGTCACCCTGCTTCTCGCGGGCCTGGGCGATGGTGTTCCACAACTCGGCCTGCAGGTCTGGACGGCCGTTGGCGTAGGTCAGCGCGCGGCGCGCCAGCTGCTCGGCCTGGGCGGCGTCGCCTTGCGACAGGCGCACCTGGGCCAGACGGAACAGCACCTGCGGCTCACGCGGCGCGATTCGCTGGGCACGCTCCAGGCTGGAGGCGGCGCCATTGAAGTCACCGCTGCCCTGCTGCGACTGGGCGGTGGTCAACAGCGCCAGCACCGGCCCGTCGAGCTGCTCGTCGGCCGACAGGCCACCCGCTGCACCGCTGCGTGGAATGCCGGTCGGTGCGCTGGTGGCAGCTGGCGCGCTGTTCATCGAGGCGATATCGAACGGTTCGTCGGCGATCGGGTTGGGGTTGGTGGTCATCGGTGCCGAACTGACCGGGCCCGGGGTGATCGGGCCGGTGCTGATCGGTGCCGCGCCGTTGTTCGCCGGGAAGGTCTGGATGCCGCTGGCACCCGCGCCTTGCGGAATCATCACGGTCACGCCGGAATCCTCGGGCAGCGACTGTGCCTGCGAGGTGCCGTTGCCCATGCCCGCCGCCGAACGGTTGGCCTGGACGCGCTCACTGTTGGATACCCGGGTGCTCGAGTCCACCACCGGAATGTTGCCGCGCTGGACGCTGGAGCAGCCCTGGAGCACCACCAGCGCCGTCACGGCAGGAAACAGCCACTTATTCAAATTCACACCTCATCAATGCTGCTCAGGGCTCAGTTCATCCAGCCCTTGACCCAGTCCATGACCGATTCTGCCGGATTCTGCTCGCCACCGCAGGTTGCTCCGGCAGGCGGTTCGCTGCCGCGAATATACGGCATCTGCACGGCACCCGGACAGCTGCTGTCGGAACCTTTGCCGCTGTAAGGGTCGATCCAGGCCTGCACGACGTTGTCCGGCTGCGGCATGTCCAGCGGCAGCGGGTCGGCTTTCTTCATGAAGCTGGTCCATACCTGCAGGGCACCGGTGGCACCGGTGAACGGCGTCTTGCCGTTGTCGTCACGCCCCATCCACACCACGGCCAGCAGGTCCTGGCTGAAGCCGGAGAACCAGCTGTCGCGCGAGTCGTTGCTGGTGCCGGTCTTGCCCGCCAGGGTCAACGAACTGGGTAGCACGTTGTAGACCGAGCGCCCGGTACCTTCGCGCATCACCCGCTGCATGGCGTTCTGCACCAGGTAGATCGAACCCGGGTCGAAGGTCTGCTGGATCTGGAACGGGTAGCGCTTGAGCGGCTCGCCTTCGGCGGTGAGTACGCTGCGGATGCCGCGCATGGGCGTGTTGAAGCCGCCGTTGGCGATGGTCTGGTACATGGTCGCGACCTGCATCGGCGACATCCCGCCAGCGCCGAGCAGCATCGCCGGGAAGGCAGGCCAGTCGACGTTGACGCCGAGCCGGCCGATGGTCTTGATGACGTTCGGCACGCCCACTTCCAGGCCGAGCTTGGCGGTCGACAGGTTCAGCGAGTTGGCCAGGCCCTGGTACAGGTAGATGGTGCCGTGCGGACGCCGGTCGTAGTTCTGCGGACGCCAGACCTGGCCGTCAGCGCCCTTGACCGAGAACGGCTCGTCCTGCACCCAGGTGGTCAGGGTGTACTTGCTCGGCTGCTCCAGCGCGGTCAGGTAGACCGCCGGCTTGACCAGCGAGCCAATCGGCCGCACCGCGTCGATGGCGCGGTTGAAGCCGGCAAAGCCGGACTGGCGGCTGCCGATCAGGGCCTGCACCTCGCCGGTTTCCGGGTTGGTCACGACCATTGCCGATTCCACCTCGTCGGCACCTTTGCGCCCAGCCAGGCGCTTGAAGGTCTCGGCCATGGAGGTTTCGGCCTTCATCTGCAGGATCGGGTCGAAACTGGTGAAGATGCGCAGGCCCTCTTCGGTCAAGTCCTCGTCGCGGTAGTCCTGGCGCAGCTGGCGCTTGACCAGGTCGAGGAAGGCCGGGAACGAGCTGTCGGCCAGGCTGCCGCGCTTGGTCACGCCCAGTGGCATCTTCTTCGCCGCGTCGACTTCGGCCTGGGTCGCCACGCCCTGCTCGGCCACCAGGTCGAGGACCAGGTTGCGGCGGGCCAGGGCGCGCTCGGGATAGCGACGCGGGTTGTAGTAGGACGGGCCCTTGACCATGCCTACCAGCAAGGCGATCTGGTGCAGCTTGAGCTCCGACAGCGGCTGGCTGAAGAAGAACTGGCTGGCCAGGCCGAAACCGTGTACCGCGCGCTGGCCATCCTGGCCGATGAACACCTCGTTGAGGTAGGCCTCGAGGATTTCGCGCTTGTCGTAGTGCATTTCCAGCAGCAAGGCCATCATCGCTTCGGTCAGCTTGCGGCTGAGGCTGCGTTCGCTGGTCAGGTAGAAGTTCTTCACCAGCTGCTGGGTCAAGGTACTGCCGCCCTGGCGCATCGAGCCGGACGAGGTGTTGACGTACATGGCCCGGGCGATGGACTTGGGCGACACGCCGAAGTGATGGTAGAAATCGCGGTCCTCGGTGGCCACCAGGGTTTCCAGCAGGTACGGCGGCACCTGGTCGATCTTGATCAGGATGCGGTCTTCGAGGTTTTTCGGGTAGATGCCGCCAATCATCAGCGGTTCGAGGCGCACCACGTCGAGCTTCTTGCCGTTGGCACCGGCCAGGTCCGCGACGAAGTCGCCGGAGAAGCGCACGCGCACGAACTGCGCCGGCTCCATGCCCTCGTAGAACTGGAAGCCGCGGGTATTGAGGTCGACGGTGTTGCCGTTGACCGCCGCCGCGCCCGGCCCGTTGGCCGCACTTTCACGGCGATAGCCCAGGGCATCGAGTTCGGTGAGGAAGTCGTTCTTGCTCAGTTTCTGCCCACTGAACAGCTCCAGCGGCCGGGCATACACCTTGGCCGGGATGGTCCAGCGCTTGCCGGAGAACTTCTCCTGGACGATGGCATCGAGGTAAACCGCGAAGCCGGCGACGATCACCAGGCCGACCAGGCTGAGCTTCAAGGCCCAGCCCAGCCAGGCGCGCGAGCGGCCGGTCGGGCGTTTCTGAGGGGTGCGGGAATTTCGGGTTCGAGTCATGGCGGCGGATTATACGCACTTTATAAAGGGTAGGCAGGCGCCCTCTGGCGGTAGGCAGGGGCGGCACCATTGACCATAATGGCGCTTTCGAATTCCCTAGCGCCGGAAGGATTTCCCGTGAGCCAAGCCCTGATCAACGCGTTGCAGAACCCTGCCCTGTACCCTCATCCCGTGGACAGGTTCCAGCTCATCGAGACGCACATCTCCTGGGTCCTGCTCACCGGCGAGTACGCCTACAAGGTCAAGAAGCCGATGAACTTCGGCTTCCTCGATTTCACCGGCCTGGACCAGCGCCAGCATTTCTGTAACGAAGAATTGCGCCTGAACCAGCGCCTGACCGAAGGCCTGTACCTGGACGTGCTGCCGATCACCGGCAGCGCCGAAGCCCCGCAGATCGGCGGTGACGGCGAAGCGATCGAGTACGTGCTGAAGATGCGCCAGTTCCCCCAGAACCAGATGCTCAGCACCCTGCAGGCCAATGGCGAGCTCAATGCAGGACACATCGACCAGATGGCCCGGCAGATTGCCGAATTCCACCTGCAGGCGCCGAAAGTGCCGGTCGAGCACCCGCTGGGCACTCCGGACAGCGTCATGGCGCCGGTGGAGCAGAACTTCGAGCAGATTCGCCCGTTCCTCAGCGACAAGGCCGACCTGCAGCAACTGGACAACCTGCAGGCGTGGGCCCAGGACAGCTTCAAGCGCCTGCACGGCTTGCTGGACGCGCGCAAGGCCGAAGGTTTCATCCGCGAGTGCCACGGTGACATCCACCTGGGCAACGCCACGCTGATCGACGGCAAGGTGGTGATCTTCGACTGCATCGAGTTCAACGAACCGTTCCGCCTTACCGACGTCTACGCCGACGTCGGCTTCCTGGCCATGGACCTGGAAGACCGTGGCCTGAAGTGCCTGGCCCGGCGTTTCGTCAGCCAGTACCTGGAACTGACCGGCGACTACGCCGGCCTCGAACTGCTGAACTTCTACAAGGCCTACCGCGCCCTGGTGCGGGCCAAGGTCGCCCTGTTCAGCATGCCGGCCAACGCCGATGGCGTGCAGCGTGCCACCACCCTGCGAACCTACCGCAACTACGCCAACCTGGCCGAGAGCTACAGCGCCATCCCTTCGCGCCTGCTGGCCATCACCCACGGCGTCTCGGCCGTGGGCAAGAGCCACGTGGCCATGCGCCTGGTCGAGGCCCTGGGCGCCGTGCGCGTGCGTTCGGACGTAGAGCGCAAGCGCCTGTTCGGC
The DNA here is from genome assembly GCF_044749485.1 of Pseudomonas sp. NPDC089401. Classification (NCBI taxonomy): domain Bacteria; kingdom Pseudomonadati; phylum Pseudomonadota; class Gammaproteobacteria; order Pseudomonadales; family Pseudomonadaceae; genus Pseudomonas; species Pseudomonas sp. NPDC089401. The sequence continues at coordinate 11,396 of NZ_JBIVIA010000008.1, forward strand.
GAGCAGCAGCCGCAGGCGGCAGGCCAACTGGCCAGCGGCATCTACGACCAGGACGCCAGCACCGCGACCTACCAGCGCCTGCACGCCCTGGCCGCAACCATCCTGCGCGCCGGCTTCCCGGTCGTGCTCGACGCCACCTACCTCAAGGCCGAACAGCGCCAGGCGGCGGCGGCCGTGGCCAGCGAGACCGGCGTGCCGTTCCTGATCCTCGACTGCCACGCCCCAGATGCGGTGATCGCCAGCTGGCTGGAACAGCGCCAGGCCGAGAACGACGACCCATCGGACGCCACTCTGGAAGTGGTCAAGGCTCAGCAGGCCAGCCGTGAGCCCCTGGGTGCCGATGAACTGGCGCAAAGCACCGGCGTCGATACCCAGGATGCTGGCAGCATGAACCAGGTGATCGAGCAGATTCGCCAGCGTCTGCCAGGGCTGTAACTCGACCGTAGCCTTTTACCGGCCCCTTCGCGGGCAAGCCCGCTGCCACAGAGAACCTTGTGGGAGCGGGCAGCTCGTCGCCCCCGGTGGCAAAAGGCCGCGCAATCCCGAACCCCCGCTACACTCCTCTCTGCCCCTGCTCGCGATTTATCCCCACGACCCGTTCAGCCATCGCAAGGAGGCTCGATGAACGATGAATTGCAGCATCTGAAGAATCTTGGCAAGACCTCCGCGCAGTGGTTGCATGCGGCCGGTATCCACAGTGCATCGGACCTGCGCCGGCTGGGCGCGGTGGGTGCCTACCAGGCCGTGAAGACACGAGGGTTCCGGGCCTCGAAGGTGTTGCTGTACGCCATCGAGGGCGCCCTGCTGGACATGCACTGGAACGACCTGCCGGCCGAACGCAAGGAAGCGCTCAACCAGCAACTCGATGCCAAAAGCCCTGCGCAGAAAAAAAATGGAAATTAATGCACCTGGGGGATTGACGCCGAAATGAGAATCGTTATGATTATCACAACTGGTCGCGAGACTGGTTGGATAAGCTAAGAGCTCCCTGGTTCGGACTCTCAGATTATCTCCTCATCAGGCTAATCACGGTTATTGACCCGGCACTTTGCCGGGTCTTTTTTTTGCCTGTTGAAAACTACATGCGCAATTGCGCGCAGTAATCCTGCTCCGGCATCGCCGCCGTGTACCAGACATAGTCGGCCATCCCGGGCTCGACCTGCTCACCGACCTCGGCCAGCAGCAGTACTTTGCTCGCCCCCTGCGCCCCCAGGTCGATCAGATGCAACGGCACGCCCAGGTCCTTGCGGGCATGGTACGCCCCGGCCAGCAGCAAGGCCGGCTGCGGCGCGGCCAGCAGACGTTCGGCGATGCGTCGGTCGCGCTGTTGCTGAACCGCAAGCATCGCCGGCAGCTGGCTTTCCGGGAGCAGGCCGCAATGCCCCTGCTTCACCTGTTCGAGCAGTGCCGCCTGCACGGCGGGCGCATTCGACTGCGTGCCCGACAACGGCGTCGGCTGTCGGTAGGCCTGGCGCATTTCAGCGGGCGACAGGTTGGCGGCCAGCAGCGGCACGTGGCGCTGCAACGCCTCACGCACGATCGGCCCATACAACTGCCAGTCCCAGCCATCCTCCCAGGCCAGCGCCTTGGGCAGGTCCTCGGGCAATCGTGCCTGCCCGGCGAGGGCATCGACCCGTGCCTGCTGCTCGGGCTGGAGCATTTCCAGCAGCAGGCTGCCCTGGGCCCTGCGGGCCTGCAAGGCGCGCATCAGCCACAATTGCAGGGCGTGGTGGTCGGGGTTGTCGTGCTTCTCGCCAACCAGCACCCGTGGCGCACCCGCCAGGCGCTGGACCAATTGCGCCGGGCTGATCACCTCGGCACTGGCCAGGTCACGGATCTGCCCAAGCTCGGCATCATCCCGCCCTTCGCTGGACTGCCAGGCTGGCAACGGCGGCAGGCTGGCCTGGCAACCGCCCAGCGCCAGCAACAGGCACAACAGCGCGCCGGTCGGTAGTGGATGACGCATGGGCAGAGCCTCCTAGCGAGTGATGATCAGCGGGTGCCCCCGTTCCGGGTGGGGTTGCACCAGCACGTCGATACCGAAAACAGCCTTGAGTGCGGCCGGCGTGAGCACTTCCTCTGGCGTGGCCTGGGCATGGCTGCGGCCACGTTCGAGCAGCAGGATGCGGTCACAGTAGCGCGCCGCCAGGTTCAGGTCATGCAGGATCACCAGCACCGCGGCGCCACGGTCGGCGAAACTGCGCACGGCTTGCAGGGTGGTGTGCTGGTGCAACGGGTCGAGCGCCGAGGTCGGCTCGTCGAGCAGCAGCGTGGTGCCCTGTTCGCCGGGCCAGAGCTGGGCCAGCACGCGGGCCAGGTGCACGCGCTGGCGCTCGCCGCCGGACAACGCCAGGTAGCTGCGCGCGACCAGATGCCAGGCATCCGCCGCGCGCAATGCCGCCTCGACGATCTGCGCGTCGCGCTGCTGCCCGGTGCCATGGGGCATGCGCCCCATGGCCACCACTTCCTCGACCCGGAACGAGAACCCCAGGGTAGACGCCTGGGGCAGCACCGCCAGGCGCCTGGCGCGTTCCGGCCCGGCCCAGTCGGCCAGCGCCCGCCCCTGCAGCCGCACCTGGCCGCGTTGCGGCGTCAGCTCGCCACAGAGCACGCCCAACAGGCTGCTCTTGCCGGCCCCGTTGGGGCCAAGCACACCCACGACCTGCCCCGGGTTCAACTGCAGGTGGATGTCCTGCAGCACGTCATTGTCACCGCGGCGCAGGTGCAGGCCTTCGACTTGCAACATCAGCTGCGCCCTCGTATCAGCAAGACCAGGAAAAACGGCGCGCCGATAAAGGCGGTAACGATGCCGATCGGCAGTTCGGCAGGCGCCAGCAGCAGCCGCGCGGCGAGATCGGCCAGGAGCATGAGCACACCCCCGGCGAGCAACGAGGCAGGCAATACCACCCGGTGATCGGGCCCCGCCAGCAGGCGCACCAGGTGCGGCACCACCAGGCCGATGAAGCCGATCAGCCCGGCCGCTGCCACTGCCGCGCCGACGCCCAGCGCCGTGCACAACACCAGCTCGCGCTTGAGCCGTTCCACATCGACACCCAGGTGGCGCGCCTCCGACTCGCCCAGCAGCAAGGCGTTCAATGCCTGGGCACGGCGAGGCAGCCACACCGCCACACCGGCGGCAATCAGCAGCAACGGCCACAGCCGCTCGTAGCTGGCACCATTGAGGCTGCCCAGGTTCCAGAAGGTCAGCGTGCGCAGGGTGGCATCGTCGGCCAGGTAGGAAAACAGCCCCACGGCAGCGCCGCCCAGCGCGGTCATTGCCACGCCGGCCAGCAGCATCGTGGCAACGTTGGTCTGGCCGTCGCGCCGCCCCAGGCGATAGACCAGCGCGGTCACCCCCAGCCCGCCGATGAAGGCGCACAGCGACAACAGGTAAGGCGCCAGCGCATCCGGCAGGCCGCCGAGCCAACTGCCGCCGACGATGGCCACCGCCGCGCCCATCGCCGCGCCGGCGGCGACCCCCACCAGGCCCGGGTCGGCAAGCGGGTTGCGGAACAGGCCCTGCATGGCCACGCCGGACAACGCCAGCACCGCTCCCACGGCCAGGCCGAGCAGCGTGCGCGGCAAGCGGATCTGCCCGAGGATCATCTCGGCCTGCTCCAGCCCGTCGCCGGCGATGGGCAGCCCGAGCAGGCGCAGGCCGGCGCGCAAGGTATCGAACAACGGCAGGCTGACCGGCCCCAGGGCCAGCGACAGCCAGATCGCCAACAGGCAGAGCAAGGTCAGGCTGGTGAACAAGGTACGCGGCTGGATCCGTTGCTTCATTTAACGGTGCTTGCCGGGTAGAAGGCCGTCGCCAGCTGCTGCAAGGTTGCCGGCAGGCGCGGGCCGAGGCCGCCGACCAGCAGGGTCGGGTCGAGGGCGACCAGGCGCTTGTCACGCACCGCGCGTGAGGCCGCCAGGGCCGGGTTTTCCTTGAGCAGCGCCTGCAAGGCCTGTTCGCCGGTCAAGGCGCGATCGGAGAACACCAGCACATCCGGGTCCAGCGCCGCCAGCGCCTCGTTGGAGAAGTTCTTGTACCCCTGGTGTTCGGCCAGGTTGCGTGCCCCGGCCTGGCGCAGCACCCAGTCACCGGCAGTGCCCTGCCCGGCGATCAGCGGCTTGGCGCCGGCATGGCCGACCAGCAGCAGCACGCCCGGTGCCTGGTGCGTGGCCTGGGCCTGCTTGACCTGCGCCTGCAGCGCTTCAAGCTGCTGGCGATAGCCCGCCGCCAACTGCGCGGCCTTGTCCTCGGCACCGAGCAGGCTGCCCAGGTGCTTGAGGTTTTCATCCACCGCCGCCAGCTCGGCCTGGCTGGAAAACAGCTCGACCCGCACCCCGGCCTTGCGGATCTGCGCCAGCACCGGCGGTGGGCCCATTTCCTCGGTACCCACCAGCACATCCGGGCGCAGGCTGAGGATGCCCTCGGCCGACAGCTGCCGCTGGTAGCCGATGCTCGGCAACGTCTTCAGCGACTCGGGATGTTGACTGGTGGTGTCGACGCCGACCAGGCGCGGCTCGCCGCCCAGGGCACTGATCCATTCGCTCAGCGCCCCACCGGCACTGACCCAACGTTGTGGCAGGTCGGCGGCCAGGGCCGGGGCGGAGGCAACGAGGGCTGTGCACAGGGCAAGCCAGGCAGCGGGACGGCGCATCGTGGGATTTCCTTCTGAAGGCGACCGCGCGCCTTGTGGCGGGCGGCGGAACTGCGCACCATGGGCGGCCGGCGCAGCGAATGCGGGCAATTTGATAATTATTCGCATTGGTGCGTCAAGCCATCACTTTGTTTCACGAGTCGTCCCTGCCATGCATTTGCTTTGTGCTTCAAACGCCCTGGCCGAGGGCCAGAGCCGCGCCTTCAGCGTAGACGGCATCGCCCTGTTCGGCGTGCGTCGCCAAGGCCAGGTGTACCTGTACCGCAACCGCTGCCCGCACCGCGGCATCCCGCTGAACTGGGCGGAGGACGCCTTTCTCGACGACAGCGCCAGCCTGATCCACTGCGCCCATCATGGCGCGCTGTTCCTGATCGACAGTGGCGAATGCGTGGCCGGCCCGTGCGAGGGCGAGGTACTGGAGGCCCTGGACTGCCTGGAAGACTGCCAGGGCATCTGGCTCAAGGGTTGAGCAGCACCGGCAGCGGGCGGTCGATCACGATATGCGCAGCATCCAGGCGCACCGCATAGGCCAGCACCTCCACCCCGTCCGCCACGGCGGCGCGCAGGGCCTTGGCGTAGACGGGGTCGATCTCCTCGGCGGGGCGCACGGCCTCGATGCCGGTGAGGTTCACACAGTACAGTTGCACCGCCCGGATACCTTGCCGAGCCAGGGTCGCCAGTTCTCGCAGGTGCTTGGCGCCGCGCTGGGTCACGGCATCGGGGAAGGCTGCCACGGCGGTGTCCGGGTACCCCAGGGTCACGCTCTTGACCTCGACATAGGCCGGCCCGTCAGCGAACTCCAGGCGAAAGTCCACCCGGCTGCCTTCCTCGCCGTAGGCCACTTCGCGCTTGAGCGCGGTGAAACCGGCCAGTTCACCGATCACTCCGGCACGCAGCGCCTCTTCGACCAATGCATTGGCCCGCCCGGTGTTGATGCAGGCCAGGCGCCCCTGGGGCGTTTCGCTGATCTCCCAGGTGCCAGGCAGCTTGCGCTTGGGGTCGTTGGAGCGGCTGAACCAGACCTGCCCGCCTTCGCGCATGCAATTGAGCATGGAGCCGGTGTTGGGGCAGTGAATGGTCAGCTGTTCGCCATTGGCCAGTTCGATGTCGGCCAGGAAACGCTTGTAGCGGCGCAGCAGGCGCCCCTGTTCGAGTACCGGAAAGATCATCGTTGCCCCTGCCAGCTGCGCAGCCCGCGGGCAATCCGCTGCACTGCCTCTTCCAGGCGCGGCAGGCTCTGGGTGTAGGCGAAGCGCACGTGGTGGCCCGCCAGGTGGCGGCCGAAGTCCAGGCCCGGGGTGAACGCCAGGTGCTCGGTTTCCAGGAAGTACCGGCAGAAGGCGAAGGCATCGCCGCCAAAGGCGCTGATGTCGGCGTACAGGTAGAACGCGCCCTGGGGCTCCACGGCAATGCCGAAGCCCAGCTCGCGCAGGGCCGGCAGCAGGTAGTCGCGGCGGCGGGCGAATTCGCCGCGGCGTTCCTCGAAAATCGCCAGGGTTTCTGGCTGGAAGCACGCCAGTGCGGCGTGCTGGGCCATGCTCGGGGCGCTGATGTAGAGGTTCTGCGCCAGCTTCTCCAGGTCGGCCACCGCATTGGGTGGTGCCACCAGCCAGCCGAGCCGCCAGCCGGTCATGCCGAAATACTTGGAAAAACTATTCAGGACGAACGCCGAGTCATCCACCTCCAGCACGCTGGGCGCGTCCATGCCGTAGGTCAGGCCGTGGTAGATCTCGTCCACCACCAGGTGACCGTGGCGCTCATGGGTGGCCTGCGCCAGGCTGGCCAGCTCGTCACGCCCCAGCACGGTACCGGTCGGGTTGGCCGGCGAGGCGACCAGTGCGCCGACGGTGTCCTTGTCCCAGTAGCGCTCGACCAGGTCGGCGGTCAGCTGGTAGTTGACCTCCGGCCCCACCGGCACCAGCTGCGCGCCGCCTTCGACCAGGCGCAGGAAGTGGCGGTTGCAGGGGTACCCTGGGTCGGCCAGCAACCAGTGCTTGCCCGGGTCGACCAGCAGGCTGCTGGCCAGCAGCAGCGCGCCCGAGCCGCCGGGGGTGATGAGGATGCGCTCAGGGTCGACCGTCAGGCCGTAGCGTTGGCCATAGAAACCGGCGATGGCTTCACGCAGCGCCGGCAGGCCACGGGCGGCGGTGTAACGGGTGTGCCCGGCGGCCAGCGCGGCCTGGCCGGCAGCGACGATGGGCGCTGCGGTGGTGAAGTCCGGCTCGCCGATCTCCAGGTGGATCACGTCGTGCCCGGCAGCCTGCAGCTCGTTGGCCCGCGCCAGCAGCGCCATGACATGGAAGGGTTCGATGGCGCGGCTGCGCGCGCTGTAGGGGTGGGCCATGACCTTCTCTCAATAGCGTCTAGACTGTTGATTCTACCTGCGCACGGCATCGAACGTGCGCGGCGCACCGCTGTCAACACCTAGGATCGGGCGGGGTAGCGCACCCCCGATCTATCTGGTAAGTTCGGCGGCTCGCAGTCGCAGGGCCGGCGGGTGCCGGAGATGGAGCATCCTGCGCATTGGATCAGATGAGTGAGAGGCGGTCTATTCATGTCCACCGTAGAAAAGCAAAAAACCGGTCAGACCATGTACGGTGTCGAGCCCTATAAAGAGACCAAGGGCGAAGAGTACATGGGTGAGCCCATGCGCAAACACTTCACCAAGCTTCTGAATGCCTGGAAAGGCGAGCTGATGGTCAGTGTGGACCGTACCGTCGACCATATGAAGGACGAAGCAGCCAACTTCCCCGACCCGGCCGACCGTGCCAGCCAGGAAGAAGAATTCGCCCTCGAGCTGCGCAACCGCGACCGCGAGCGCAAGCTGATCAAGAAGATCGACAAGACCCTGCAGAAGATCCAGGACCAGGATTACGGCTGGTGCGATTCCTGCGGCATCGAGATCGGTCTGCGCCGTCTGGAAGCCCGCCCTACCGCCGACCTGTGCTTCGACTGCAAGGAAATCTCGGAGAAAAAGGAAAAGACCGTCGGCAAAGGCTGACTCTTCTTCCATCCGAACGGGGCGCTTCTTGCGCCCCGTTTCATTTTTATGCCCGGCAACGCCATGAAAGACTCCCGCTACATCGGACGCTTCGCCCCCACCCCCAGCGGTTTCCTGCACTTCGGCTCGCTGGTCGCTGCCCTCGCCTCCTGGCTCGATGCCCGCGCCGTCGATGGCCGCTGGTTGCTGCGCATGGAAGACACCGACCCGCCGCGGGAAATGCCCGGCGCTCGCGACGCGATCCTGCAAACCCTGGAACGATACGGGCTGGAGTGGGATGGCGAGGTGGTGTTCCAGAGCCAGCGCCACGACGCCTATGCCGCCGTGGTCGAGCGCCTGTTCAGCATGGGCCTGGCCTACGCCTGCACCTGCTCGCGCAAACAGCTCGAAGGCTACGACGGCATCTACCCAGGCTTTTGTCGTAATGCCGGGCATGCCCGCGAAGGCGCGGCGATCCGCCTGCGGGTGCCGGAGCTGATCTACCGCTTCACTGACCGGGTTCAAGGGGAATTCCAGCAGCACCTGGGGCGTGAGGTGGGGGACTTCGTGATCCAGCGCCGGGACGGGCTGTATGCCTATCAACTGGCCGTGGTGCTGGACGATGCCTGGCAAGGCATCACCGACATCGTGCGCGGCGCCGACCTGCTCGACAACACCCCGCGCCAGCTGTACCTGCAGGAATTGCTGGGCTTTTCCCAACCGCGCTACCTGCATATCCCGCTGATCGTGCAGCCGGACGGGCACAAGCTGGGCAAGTCGTACCGTTCGCCGCCCTTGCAGGCGGAGCATGCGACGCCGCTGTTGCTGCGCGCGTTGCGGGCCTTGGGGCAGGAAACCGACCCGCAGTTGCTGCTGGCGACGCCGGCCGAGGTGCTGGCGGTGGCGCGCACGCAGTGGCGGCCAGAGAATATTGCGCAACGGGCTACGGTGCCCGAGGCTGACCTGCGCTGAAACAGGATCGGCCCTTTCGCGGGTAAACCCGCTCCCACAGGGACCGCGGATTGCAGGGTTCCTGTTTTACCCGCGAAAGGGCCCCACAGGAAACCACCTCTCAAATTCAAAAGCCCAGCAAATTCAAACCCTTGGCGAACCCCACCGATTCCCGCTAGCATCCCCCCCGCCATTTGCGCCAATAATAAGTCCAAGCCCGCAGCGCCCAACCATCGAGGCCAGCATGTACATCTATCGTTTGGTCCTGCTTCTGGTCGTGGGGATCTACCTGTTCTCCCCGGCCATCATGGACTGGTGGATCGAGCCGACCGGAGCCTGGTACCGACCCTACCTGCTCTGGCTGATCCTGATCGTCGTCACCTTCATCCTGCAGAGCCAACGAGATGCCGATGAGCTTTAGCCTGACCCAGATGATCCTGATCAGCGCCGGGTACCTGATGGTGCTGTTCGGCGTGGCCTGGATCAGCGAACGCGGGCTGATCCCGCGCGCCGTCATCCGCCACCCGCTGACCTACACCCTGTCGCTGGGCGTCTATGCCAGCGCCTGGGCCTTCTATGGCTCGGTGGGGCTGGCCTACCAGTACGGCTACGGCTTCCTCGCCTGCTACCTGGGGGTGTCCGGCGCCTTCCTGCTGGCCCCGGTGCTGCTGTATCCGATCCTGAAGATCACCCGCACCTACCAGCTGTCGTCGCTGGCCGACCTGCTGGCGTTCCGCTTTCGCAGCACCTGGGCCGGCGCGCTGACCACCATCATCATGCTGATCGGCGTGCTGCCGCTGCTGGCCCTGCAGATCCAGGCAGTGGCCGACTCGATCAGCATCCTCACCGGCGAACCGGTGAAGGCGCGGGTGGCGTTCGCCTTCTGCACCCTGATCATCCTGTTCACCATCTTCTTCGGCTCGCGCCATATCGCCACCCGCGAGAAGCACGAAGGCCTGGTGTTCGCCATTGCCTTCGAGTCGGTGATCAAGCTGCTGGCCCTGGGCGGCATCGGCCTCTACGCGCTGTACGGCGTATTCGGCGGCCCCCACGAGCTGGAAGTGTGGCTGCTGCAGAACCAGACCGCCCTGGCGGCGCTGCACACGCCGCTGCAGGAAGGCCCCTGGCGCACCCTGCTGCTGGTGTTCTTCGCCTCGGCGATCGTCATGCCGCACATGTACCACATGGCCTTCACCGAGAACCTCAACCCGCGCTCGCTGGTCAGCGCCAGCTGGGGCCTGCCGTTGTTCCTGCTGCTGATGAGCCTGGCCGTGCCGCTGGTGCTGTGGGCCGGCCTGCGCCTGGGCGCCAGCACCAACCCCGAGTACTTCACCCTCGGGCTCGGCATCGCCGCCAACAGCCAGGCGCTGACACTGCTGGCCTACGTCGGCGGGCTTGCCTCCGCCAGCGGGCTGATCATCGTCACTACCCTGGCGTTGTCCGGCATGGCCCTCAACCACCTGGTGCTGCCGCTGTACCAGCCGCCGGCCGAGGGCAACATCTACCGCTGGCTGAAATGGACGCGCCGGGCGCTGATCGTCGCCATCATCACCGCCGGCTTCATGTTCTACCTGACCCAGAACAATCACCAGAGCCTGGCCAACCTGGGCATCGTCGCCTTCGTCGCGACCCTGCAGTTCCTGCCAGGGGTGTTGTCGGTGCTGTACTGGCCGACCGCCAACCGCCGCGGCTTCATCGCCGGCCTGCTGGCCGGCACCCTGGTGTGGCTGGTGACCATGCTGCTGCCGCTGCTGGGCAACCTGCAGGGCTTCTACATCCCGCTGCTGGACATGATCTATGTGCTCGACGACACCAGCTGGCACATGGCGGCGATCGCCTCGCTGGCGGCCAACGTCCTGCTGTTCACCCTGATCTCGCTGTTCACCAACGCCAGCAGCGAGGAGGTCAGCGCCGCCGAAGCCTGCGCCGTGGACAACGTGCGCCGCCCTCAGCGCCGCGAGCTGCACGCCGCCTCGCCCCAGGAGTTCGCCACGCAACTGGCCAAGCCCCTGGGCGCCAAGGCCGCGCAGAAGGAAGTCGAGCAGGCCCTGCGCGACCTCTACCTGCCGTTCGACGAGCGTCGTCCCTACGCCTTGCGCCGCCTGCGCGACCGCATCGAGGCCAACCTTTCGGGCCTGATGGGGCCGAGCGTGGCCCAGGACATGGTCGAAACCTTCCTGCCGTACAAGTCCGGTAACGAGAACTACGTCACCGAGGACATCCACTTCATCGAAAGCCGCCTGGAAGACTACCACTCGCGCCTGACCGGCCTTGCCGCCGAGCTCGATGCCCTGCGCCGCTACCATCGCCAGACCCTGCAGGAGCTGCCCATGGGCGTCTGCTCGCTGGCCAAGGACCAGGAGATCCTGATGTGGAACAAGGCCATGGAAGAGCTGACCGGCATCGCCGCCAAGCACGTGGTCGGTTCACGCCTGGTGACCATCGGCGAACCCTGGCGCGGGCTGCTGCAGGGCTTCATCAACGTGCCCGACGAGCACCTGCACAAGCAGCGCCTGGCGCTGGACGGCCAGCCGCGCTGGTTGAACCTGCACAAGGCGGCCATCGACGAACCACTGGCACCGGGCAACAGCGGCCTGGTCCTGCTGGTCGAGGACCTCACCGAAACCCAGGCCCTGGAAGACAAGCTGGTGCACTCCGAGCGGCTGGCCAGCATCGGCCGCCTCGCCGCCGGCGTGGCCCACGAGATCGGCAACCCGATCACCGGCATCGCCTGCCTGGCGCAGAACCTGCGCGAAGAACGCGAAGGCGACGGCGAGATCATCGAACTGTCGAGCCAGATCCTCGAACAGACCAAGCGCGTGTCGCGCATCGTCCAGTCGTTGATGAGCTTCGCCCACGCCGGCGGCAGCCACCAGAACAGCGAGGAGCCGGTGTGCCTGGCCGAAGTGGCGCAGGACGCCATCGGCCTGCTGGCGTTGAACCGGCGCAACTTCGAAGTGCAGTTCTTCAACCTCTGCGACCCGGATCACTGGGTCGAAGGGGACCCGCAGCGCCTGGCCCAGGTGCTGATCAACCTGCTCTCCAACGCCCGCGATGCATCCAAGCCCGGCAGCGCCGTGCGGGTGCGCAGCGAAGTCAGCGAGCACATGGTCGACCTGATCGTCGAGGACGAGGGCAGCGGGATCCCGAAAAACATCATGGACCGCCTGTTCGAACCCTTCTTCACCACCAAGGACCCGGGCGAGGGAACCGGACTGGGGCTCGCTCTGGTCTATTCCATCGTGGAAGAGCATTATGGGCAAATCACCATCGACAGCCCGGCCGACATCGAACGGCAACGTGGCACCCGGATCCGCGTGACCCTGCCCCGGCATGTCGTAGCGACGTCCCCTGAAATTCGAGACCGTCGAGAGAATTGAATCAATGCCGCACATTCTGATCGTCGAAGACGAAACCATCATCCGCTCGGCCTTGCGTCGCCTGCTCGAGCGGAACCAGTACCAGGTCAGCGAAGCCGGCTCGGTGCAGGAAGCCCAGGAACGCTTCAGCATTGCCACCTTCGACCTGATCGTCAGCGACCTGCGCCTGCCGGGCGCCCCGGGTACCGAACTGATCAAGCTCGGCCAGGGCACCCCGGTGCTGATCATGACCAGCTACGCCAGCCTGCGCTCGGCGGTGGACTCGATGAAAATGGGCGCGGTGGACTACATCGCCAAGCCCTTCGACCACGACGAAATGCTCCAGGCCGTGGCACGTATCCTGCGGGACCGGCAGAACGCCCCGGCAGCCGCGCCAGCCCCGGCCGCCGAACCGCGCAGCAACGGCAAGGCCGCAACTGCCGACAAAGGCAGCGCCGCCGCCAACGGCGAAATCGGCATCATCGGCTCGTGCCCGCCGATGCAGGACATGTACAGCAAGATCCGCAAGGTCGCGCCCACCGACTCCAACGTGCTGATCCAGGGCGAATCCGGTACCGGCAAGGAACTGGTCGCCCGCGCCCTGCACAACCTGTCGCGCCGGGCCAAGGCGCCGATGATTTCGGTGAACTGCGCGGCCATTCCGGAAACCCTGATCGAATCGGAACTGTTCGGCCACGAGAAAGGCGCGTTCACCGGCGCCAGCGCTGGTCGTGCCGGCCTGGTGGAAGCCGCCGACGGCGGCACGCTGTTCCTCGACGAAATCGGGGAACTGCCGCTCGAGGCCCAGGCCCGCCTACTGCGCGTGCTGCAGGAAGGCGAGATCCGCCGGGTCGGCTCGGTGCAATCGCAAAAGGTCGACGTGCGCCTGATTGCCGCGACCCACCGCGACCTGAAGAACCTGGCCAAGGCCGGGCAGTTCCGTGAAGACCTTTATTACCGCCTGCACGTGATCGCCCTGAAGCTGCCCGCCCTGCGCGAACGCGGCAGTGACGTCAACGAAATCGCCAAGGCCTTCCTCGCCCGCCAGAGCGCCCGCATCGGCCGCGACGACCTGCACTTCTCGGCCGAGGCCGAGCAGGCCATTCGTCACTACAGCTGGCCGGGTAACGTGCGTGAGCTGGAGAACGCCGTGGAGCGCGCGGTAATCCTTAGCGAGAGCGCGGAAATCTCCGCCGACATGCTGGGCATCGACATCGAGCTGAGCGACCTTGAAGAAGACGACATCCTCGACAGCGCCCTGGCCGCCAGTGCCAGTGCCAACAACGCCAGCCACGAGCCGACCGAGGACCTGTCGCTGGAGGACTACTTCCAGCACTTCGTGCTCGAGCATCAGGACCACATGACCGAGACCGAGCTGGCACGCAAGCTCGGCGTCAGCCGCAAGTGCCTGTGGGAACGGCGCCAGCGTCTGGGCATCCCGCGGCGCAAGAGCAATGCGACCAGCGATAATTGAGTTCGCTGCGGTATTTTTGTCGCCTGTGAGACCGAGCGCCGCCCGCGCGGCGCTCGATCTCCCAGGCGCTGAACACCTCAAGGCGAACACCCGGTAACACATCAGCTTCCGCACAAATCTGTTACCCAACCTTTCTGCCGTAACAGTCCCCGAGGCGTACGGTAACGAAAAATCTACATTTTCAGCCCACCGCCAACCGCAAAAAACTCTCAAACCCTTGATTTCATTGGGTTTCGAAAAGTTGGCACGGCACCTGCTATATATTTGGTACAAGAACAATAACAAGCACTGCAACTCAGAATAAGAACAAGACGAAACGGCTCACGCACAATAAAAACAAGACGGCGGAGGCGCAGCTAACTGATTCTTTTGGAGAGGATGCGTGTTTGGGGCTTGCCCCACGACCAGGCAGAGAACAACAAAAACTGCACTTAAAAGCAGCGCCTGAACTGGTTGGATCGATTGATCAACGTGACATCAGCGGCCAAAGCAATCCGTTTGCTCTTAACCCCTGGATTAGGGGTCGTCCACAAGCTTCGAGATTTGTGGACAGGGCACTCAACAAAAACAAGAAGCCCAGCAAAAAAACAATAAGAGCACGCAACGACTTCTTGGGGAGCTTAGGCTCCCCTTGTCGTTTCTCCCCTTCCAGCAGCCAGTCCTGCCAACGCCTACACCATTCCCTGAGTAAATGCTAGAATCCCCGCCCATCATGCGGCCATTCTCCTATTCTTGGCCGAACATTCCTTCAAACAGTGCATCCCATGCTGAAGAAGCTGTTCCAGTCTTTCCGCCCTCCCGTACCGGGCCAGCACCACCGGCGCACCACGCCTGAGGTGATCAACAAGAGCCAACACTCGCTGCAGCGCCACCAGTTCAGCCGCCACGCGGTGAACATCGTCGAGCGCCTGCAGAGTGCGGGCTACCAGGCATACCTGGTCGGTGGCTGCGTCCGCGACCTGATGCTGGGCATCACGCCCAAGGACTTCGACGTCGCCACCAGTGCCACGCCCGAGCAGGTCCGTGCCGAGTTCCGCAACGCACGCATCATTGGCCGGCGCTTCAAGCTGGTCCACGTGCATTTCGGCCGTGACATCATCGAGGTCGCCACCTTCCGCGCACACCACTCGGAAGATGACCAGGGTGATACCCACCGCTCGTCGCACAATGCCAGTGGCCGCATCCTGCGTGACAACGTATACGGCACCCTGGAAGAAGACGCGCAGCGCCGCGACTTCACCATCAATGCCCTGTACTACGACCCGGTCAGCGAGCGCATCCTCGATTACGCCAATGGCGTGCACGACGTGCGCAATCGCCTGCTGCGGCTGATCGGCGACCCGACCCACCGCTACCAGGAAGACCCGGTGCGCATGCTGCGCGCGGTGCGTTTCGCCGCCAAGCTGGACTTCGGCATCGAGAAGCACACCTTCCAGCCGATCCGCAAGCTGGCGCCGATGCTGCGCGAGATCCCGCCGGCGCGCCTGTTCGAGGAATGCCTCAAGCTGTTCCTCTCTGGCCAGGGTGCCATGGCCTTCGAGATGCTGGTCGACCTGGAGTTGTTCGAGCCGCTGTTCCCTGCCAGTGCCCACGCCCTGGACGAGCGCCCGACCTACACCCACACGCTGATCAGCCAGGCGCTGAACAACACCGACCTGCGCGTCAAGCAGGGCAAGCCGGTGACCCCGGCCTTCCTGTTCGCCGCCCTGCTCTGGCCGGCCCTGCCTGGGCGCGTGCTGCACCTGCAGAACCAGGGTGTACCACCGATCCCGGCCATGAATGGCGCGGCCCACGACCTGATCGCCGAGCAATGCGCGCGCATCGCCATTCCGAAGCGTTTCACCCTGCCGATCCGCGAAATCTGGGACATGCAGGAACGCCTGCCACGGCGCAGCGGCAAACGTGCCGACCTGCTGCTGGACAACCCGCGTTTCCGTGCCGGTTACGATTTCCTGCTGCTGCGTGAAAGCGCCGGCGAGGAAACCGACGACCTCGGCCAGTGGTGGACCGATTACCAGGACGCCAACGACAGCGAACGCCGGGAGATGATCCGTGAACTCGGCAGCCGTGACGAAGGCAGCGGTGCCGGCCCGCGCAAACGCAAGCGCAGCGGTGGCAAGCGCAAACGCAGCGGCGGTGACGAGGCGTTCGAGTGACCACGCGCGCCTTCATTGGCCTGGGCAGCAATCTGGACGCCCCCGCAGCACAACTGCGCAGCGCCTTGCAGGCGCTCGACCAGATTGCCCAGTGCCGCCTGGCGGGCGCTTCGGCGCTGTACACCAGTGATTCGCTGCTGCCTGGCCAGCCGCGCTACACCAATGCGGTGGCGGCGCTCGACACCACCCTGGCGCCGCTGGACCTGCTCGACGCGCTGCAGGCCATCGAGAACGACCAGGGCCGCGTGCGCAGCGAGCGCTGGGGCCCGCGCACCCTGGACCTGGATATCCTGCTGTTCGGCGACCAGGTCATCGACGTGCCGCGCCTGCAAGTGCCGCACTACCACATGCACGCCCGCCCCTTCGTGCTGTACCCCCTGGCCGAGCTGGTGGCGGACGACTTCCACCTGGCCGACGGCCGCGCCCTCGCCCAACTGCTCGAAGCCTGCCCGTTCGTCGGCCTGGAACGCCTGTAATCCGGGCGTTCCAGCGGGCGGTAACGCCAGTAACACCCTGTTAGTAACAATGCGGTAACAGGGTCATTGACTTCACCCACCTCGCTCACGACTATAGGCGTCCCGTGTGGCACCAAAGTGCCGCACACCCGTATTTAGGCCCGGACGGACCTGTGCCCGAACATCACGCGCGATGATGTGCCGCTCCGGAAGATGACTACACGCGTTGTTCTGCAGTCGTTTTTCACAGCGCCTGAACGAGGATTTTCCTACATGCCTGAAGTAACCCTGACCACCCTGCACGGCCTCAAGGCCAAGGGTGAAAAGATCACCATGCTGACCTGCTACGACGCAACCTTCGCCAAGGCCGCCAGCCAGGCCGGCGTCGACGTGTTGCTGGTGGGCGACTCCCTGGGGATGGTCCTGCAGGGCCATGACAGCACCCTGCCCGTCAGCACCGCCGAGATGGCCTACCACACCGCCTGCGTCAAACGCGGCAACGACGGCGCGCTGATTCTCGCCGACCTGCCGTTCATGGCCCATGCCACGCCCGAGCAGGCCTTCGCCAACTGCGCCACGCTGATGCAGGCCGGCGCCCACATGATCAAGCTCGAAGGCGCCGCCTGGCTGGCCGAGACCATCCGCCTGCTGGCAGAACGTGGCGTGCCGGTGTGCGCGCACATGGGCCTGACCCCGCAGACCGTCAACGTGCTCGGCGGCTACAAGGTCCAGGGCCGCCAGGAGGCCCAGGCGCGGCAGATGCGCGCCGACGCCATCGCCCTGGAGCAGGCCGGCGCGGCCATGCTGCTGCTCGAATGCGTGCCCAGCGAGCTGGCCGCGGAAATCACCCAGGCGGTGGGCATTCCGGTGATCGGCATCGGCGCCGGTAGCGCCACCGACGGCCAGGTACTGGTGCTGCACGACATGCTTGGCCTGTCGCTGAGCGGCCGGGTACCGAAGTTCGTGAAGAATTTCATGGCCGGCCAGCCGGACATCCAGAGCGCCCTGGTCGCCTACGTCAAGGCGGTCAAGGACGTCAGCTTCCCCGGCATTGAACACGGATTCAGCGCATGAACACAGTCAAGACCGTCCGCGAACTGCGCGCCGCCGTCGCCCGTGCACGCGGCGAAGGCAAGCGCATCGCCTTCGTGCCGACCATGGGCAACCTGCACAGCGGCCATGCCGCGCTGGTGACCAAGGCTGCCCAGCGCGCCGATTTCGTGGTCGCCAGCATCTTCGTCAACCCGCTGCAATTCGGCGCCAACGAAGACCTCGACAAGTATCCGCGGACCCTGGCCGCCGACCAGCAGCGCCTGCTCGACGCCGGTTGCCACCTGCTGTTCGCGCCGACCGTCGACGAAATGTACCCCGATGGCATGAGCGTGCAGACCCGCGTCAGCGTGCCCAGCCTGTCCGAGGGCCTGTGCGGCGCCAGCCGTCCCGGTCATTTCGAGGGCGTGGCGACGGTGGTCAGCAAGCTGTTCAACATGGTCCAGCCCGACCTGGCGGTGTTTGGCGAAAAGGACTACCAGCAACTGGCGGTGATCCGTGCCATGGTGCGCGACCTCAACATGCCGATCCAGATCATCGGCGAGCCTACCGTACGCGCCGAGGATGGTCTGGCGCTTTCGTCGCGCAATGGCTACCTGACGCCGGAGCAACGCGCCACGGCGCCGGTGGTGTATCGCACCTTGCAGCAGATCGGTAACGCCATCGCGCGTGGCCAGGTGGACTTCGCGAGCCTGATCGAGGAAGGCAAGGCAGCGTTGATCGCAGCCGGCCTGCGCCCGGATTACCTGGAAGTGCGCCATGCCGTGAACCTGCGACCGGCGGCGTTCGGAGATCGCGATCTGGTCGTGCTGGTGGCGGCCTACCTGGGTAACACTCGCCTGATCGACAACCTCTATCTGCATCTGGACGAGAAGACCGCGTAACGGCCGGGGGGCTGCGTTGCAGCCCCTTCAAAATCCCCTCGCCCTACCCATTCCCTGCACGCGGCCTTTGCCTATAATGGTGGCCAGCCTGAACCCAGCAATGACTGCCCGGTCCAAGGCACATCACGCAGCCTTCATCGCTGCGCTACCGCAAGGAACTCCGCGCAATGGCGTATTACCGCACCCCCCACGATGTTACGGCCCTGCCCGCCTGGCAAGCCCTGCAAGAGCACCGCGACGCCATGCAAGGCTTCAGCATGCGCGAAGCCTTTGCCGCCGACGCCAAGCGCTTCGAACAGTTCTCCCTGAGCAGCTGCGGGCTGTTTCTCGACTACTCGAAAAACCTGATCACCGACGAAACCCGCAACCTGCTGGTGAACCTGGCCGAACAGGTCGGCCTGCAGGACGCGATCAAGTCGATGTTCGACGGCGAGATCATCAACGCCTCGGAAGGCCGCCCGGTGTTGCACACCGCCCTGCGCCGCCCGGTAGGCGACAAGTTGAGCGTCAATGGCGTCAACGTGATGCCGGAAGTGCACAAGGTGCTCAACCAGATCACCGAGCTAGTCGGTCGCATCCATGACGGCCTGTGGCGCGGCTACAGCGAAAAGCCGATCACCGACGTGGTCAACATCGGCATCGGTGGCTCGTTCCTTGGCCCCGAGCTGGTCTCCGAAGCCCTGCTGCCTTACGCCCAGCGCGGTGTGCGTTGCCACTACCTGGCGAACATCGACGGCAGCGAGTTCCACGAGCTGGCGGCCAACCTGCGCGCCGAAACCACCCTGTTCATCGTCTCGTCGAAATCGTTCAACACCCTCGAGACCCTGAAGAACGCCATGGCCGCGCGCACCTGGTACCTGGCCCAGGGCGGCTCGGAAGCCGAGCTGTACCGCCACTTCATCGCGGTGTCGAGCAACAAGGCAGCCGCCGTGGCCTTCGGCATCCGTGAAGAGAACATCTTCCCGATGTGGGACTGGGTCGGCGGGCGCTACTCGCTGTGGTCGGCCATCGGCCTGCCGATTGCCCTGGCCATCGGCACCGCCAACTTCAAGGAGCTGCTGTCCGGTGCCTACACCATGGACCAGCACTTCCAGACCGCGCCATTCGACAAGAACATGCCGGTGCTGCTGGCCCTGCTGGGCGTGTGGTACGGCAACTTCTGGGGCGCCAGCAGCCACGCGATCCTGCCGTACGATCACTACCTGCGCAACATCACCAAGCACCTGCAGCAGCTGGACATGGAGTCCAACGGCAAGAGCGTGCTGCAGGACGGCACCCCGGTGAAGATCGATACCGGCCCGGTGATCTGGGGTGGCGTCGGCTGCAACGGCCAGCACGCCTATCACCAGCTGCTGCACCAGGGCACCCAGCTGATTCCGGCCGACTTCATCGTGCCGGTGGTGAGCTTCAACCCGGTCGCCGACCATCACCAGTGGCTGTACGCCAACTGCCTGTCGCAGAGCCAGGCGCTGATGCTCGGCAAGACCCGCGCGGAAGCCGAGGCCGAACTGCGCCAGAAGGGCCTGAACGAAGCCGACATCGAGAAGCTCGCGCCGCACAAGGTGATCCCGGGCAACCGCCCGAGCAACACCCTGGTGGTCGAGCGCATCAGCCCGCGCCGCCTGGGCGCGCTGGTGGCGATGTACGAGCACAAGGTATTCGTGCAGAGCGTGATCTGGGGCATCAACGCCTTCGACCAATGGGGCGTGGAGCTGGGCAAGGAGCTGGGCAAGGGCGTCTACCAGCGCCTGGTCGGCAGCCTGGAAGACAGCGCCGAGGATGGCTCCACCCAAGGCCTGATCAACTACTTCCGCGGCCGTCACCGCGGATGATGTAAAGCATTCACTGGGATCTTCGCGGGCAAGCCCGCTCCCACAGGTAACGCACGAGGCTTGAAGTCTGTGCGGTCCCTGTAGGAGCGGGTTTACCCGCGAAGAGGCCGGCACAGGCGGAACACTCCCCCCAGCTACACTGTCCATCGAATAGCCGCTGCTGTCCCTCGCCCCTCACAAGAGCAGGACCACCCGCCATGTTCGATCTCAAGCAGTTTCCCCAGGCCCTGGCCGTCAGCCAGTCCGCCGCCCTCGACGCCGACGACTATCGCCGCCTCTACCGCCAGTCGGTCGACGACCCCGACACCTTCTGGGCCGAACAGGCCAAGCGCCTGGACTGGATCAAGCCCTGGTCGAGCGTGCAGCAATGCGACCTGAAGACCGGCAGCGCACGCTGGTTCGACGGCGCCCAGCTGAACGTCAGCTACAACTGCATCGACCGCCACCTGGCCGAGCGTGGCGAGCAGACCGCCCTGCTCTGGGAAGGCGACGACCCCAACGACGCCAAGGCCATCAGCTACCGCGAACTGCACCGCCAGGTCTGCCGCCTGGCCAACGCCCTGAAAGCGCGCGGGGTGAAGAAAGGTGACCGGGTGTGCATCTACATGCCGATGATCCCGGAGGCGGCCTACGCCATGCTCGCCTGCACGCGCATCGGTGCCATCCATTCGGTGGTGTTCGGCGGTTTTTCCCCGGACGCCCTGCGCGACCGCATCCTCGATGCCGACTGCCGCACGCTGATCACGGCAGATGAAGGGGTGCGCGGTGGCAAGCGCATCCCGCTCAAGCACAACGTCGACAAGGCCCTGGCCAGCTGCCCGGACGTCAGCAGCGTGTTCGTGGTATACCGCACCGGCGGAGAGGTTACCTGGAGCGAGGGCCGCGACCTCTGGTATCACGAAGCGACCGAGCAGGCCGCCGACGATTGCCCGCCCGAACCCATGGACGCCGAAGCGCCCCTGTTCATCCTCTACACCTCCGGAAGCACCGGCAAGCCCAAGGGCGTGCTGCACACCACCGGCGGCTACCTGCTGCAGGCGGCGATGACCTTCAAGGTGGTGTTCGACTACCGCGACGGCGAGGTGTTCTGGTGTACCGCGGACGTCGGCTGGGTCACCGGCCACAGCTACATCGTCTATGGCCCGCTGGCCAACGGCGCGATTTCGCTGATGTTCGAGGGCGTGCCCAACTACCCGGACACCTCGCGCTTCTGGCAGGTGGTCGACAAGCACCAGGTGAACATCTTCTACACCGCCCCGACCGCCCTGCGCGCACTCATGCGTGAAGGTGCCGGCCCCCTGCAGAACACCTCGCGCAAGAGCCTGCGCCTGCTCGGCAGCGTCGGCGAGCCGATCAACCCCGAGGCCTGGGAGTGGTATTTCGAGCAGGTCGGGCAGAAGCGCTGCCCCATCGTCGATACCTGGTGGCAGACCGAGACCGGCGGCATCATGCTCACCCCGCTGCCTGGCACCCAGCGGCTCAAGCCCGGCTGCGCCACCCAGCCGATGTTCGGCGTGCAGCCGGTGCTGCTGGACGAAAAGGGCAAGGTGATCGAGGGCCCGGGCGCTGGCCTGCTGGCGATCAAGGCCAGCTGGCCAGGGCAGATCCGCAGTGTCCATGGCGACCACCAGCGCATGATCGACACCTATTTCAAACCGATGCCCGGTTACTACTTCACCGGTGACGGCGCGCGCCGCGATGCCGATGGCGATTACTGGATCACCGGCCGCGTCGACGACGTGATCAATGTCTCCGGCCACCGCATCGGCACCGCCGAAGTGGAAAGCGCGCTGGTGCTGCACGACAGCGTCGCCGAAGCGGCTGTGGTCGGCTACCCGCACGACCTCAAGGGCCAGGGCGTGTATGCCTTCGTCACGCCCATGAACGGCGTGACGCCCGACGATGGGCTGAAGGCCGAACTGCTGGCGCTGGTCAGCAAGGAGATCGGCAGCTTCGCCAAACCCGAGCTGATCCAGTGGGCCCCGGCCTTGCCCAAGACCCGCTCGGGCAAGATCATGCGGCGTATACTGCGCAAGATCGCCTGCAACGAGCTGGACAACCTGGGCGATACCTCGACCCTGGCCGACCCGAGTGTGGTTCAGGGCCTGATCGACCAACGCCTCAATCAGTAACGGCGGCCACGCCCCATGGCCGCCCTCAATCGCAGGACGCCATGGAAGCCCTACGTCGCCGCATCGAAACCCAGGTCATGAGCCTCACCGGGCTGGCCCTCGGCCAGCTCGACCTGGAATCGCCCAAGGGCGACCCCGGCCTGTTCGGCCCGCACAGCATCAGCTGGCGGGTGCACGGCGACTTTCCGAGCATGCTGGTCGGCGGCATCGGCGCGTTGCTGTTGCAACTGCTGCACCCACTGGCCCTGGCCGGGGTATGGGACCACTCCAACTTTCGCGAAGACCTGCTCGGCCGCCTGCGTCGTACCAGCCAGTTCATTTCCGGCACCACCTTCGGCTCGTCCCGCGACGCCGAATGGCTGCTCGAGAAAGTGCGCACCATCCACCTGCAGGTGACCGGCACCGCGCCCGATGGCCGCCCGTATGCCGCCAGCGATCCCGACCTGCTGACCTGGGTGCACGTGGCCGAAGTCAGCAGCTTCCTGGCCGCCCACCAGCGCTACCGCAACCCGCAGATGAGCGTTGCCGACCAGGACGCCTACTACGCCGAAATCGCCCTGATCGCAGAACGCTTGGGGGCCCGGGACGTTCCGCGCTCCTGCCAACAGGTCGAGGCCTATCTGCAACGCATGCGCGCCCAACTGCAATGCAGCGCGCGCAGCCTGGAAGTGGTCGGCGTCCTGCTCGCCGCGCCGGCCCCCAGCCGGCTCGCCGAACCGGTCGGCAAGCTGATGCTCAAGGCCGGCATCGACCTGCTGCCGGACTGGGCGCAGGCCCAGCTCGGCCTGCAGCAGGGGCCGCTGCAACGGCAGCTGGTGCGCCTTGGCCTGAAGAGCACCGCGCCACTGCTGCGATGGGCCATGCGCGATGGTTCGGCGCACCGGGCCAGACGCCGCATGGGCATTGACTGAGGGCAAATGGTCGCCCCGGCGGAACCGATTTAACGTGCCATACTCCAAGCATTCCTGCTTAGACAGACGAAGCGACACATGTACAAAGGATTGACTCGCGCCCTCGGCGCCTTGCTCGCCCTGGTGGCCCTCTACAGCTTGCTCGGCTTCCTCATTCTCCCGGGTGTCGCCCTGCGAATCGCCAACCAGCAACTGGCCCAGTACAGCACCGTGCCGGCGCACCTGCAGCGCATCGAGCTCAACCCGTTCAGCCTCGAGCTGACCCTCTGGGGCCTGCAGCTGGGTGAACCCGGCAAGGAACAGCTCGGCTTCGAACGCCTGTATGCCAACCTGGCGCTCGATAGCCTGTGGAGCGGCGCCCTGCACCTGCAAGCCGTGGTGCTCGACAAGCCGCGCAACGAGGTGCTGTTCGCCAAGGACGGCACGCTCAACCTGACCCAACTGTTCAAGCTCCCACCCAGCGAACCCAAGCCCGACGAGCCGGCGGGCAAACCCTTCCCGCTGCGCATCGGCAGCATCAAGCTCAACGGCGGTTACCTGCATTTCCAGGACCTGCGCCCGAGCGAGCCGATCGAGTTCCTCTACGACGACATGAACCTGGAGCTGAAGAACCTCAGCACCCTGCCCGACGACAACGCCGACATGACCCTGGTGGCGCTCGGCCCCAACGGCGGGCGCATCGACTGGAACGGTACGCTGAGCCTCGCCCCCGTCGCCTCGCAAGGAACGCTGAAGGTTACCGACGGCAAGATGAAGCTGTTCTGGCCCTATGTACGCGATGCCCTGCCGCTGGTGCTGGAAGACGGCATGCTCAGCCTCGATACCCATTACACGCTCAACCTGTCCAAGCAAACCGAGCTGCTGCTGGACAACACCTCGATCAAGGTTGCGCCGTTCAACATCAAGGCACCGGATGGCCGGCCACTGGCGCGCCTGGCAAGCCTGGAAGTGAGTGAAACCTCCATCGACCTGGCCAGGCAACTGGTCACCGTGGGCAAGATACGCAGCGAAAAACTGGAGACCTGGGCCGCCCTGGAAAAAGACGGCCAGCTCGACTGGCAGAAGCTGTTCGCCGAGCAGCCGGCCAAGGCAACAACCCAGCAGAAGGCCGAGCCGGCGGCCGCCGAACCGACACCTGAGGAGAAGGCCGCCAAGGCCCCCGGCAAACCCTGGCAGGTGCTGCTCAAGGACGTTCAACTGCGCAATTACCAGGTGCACCTGGCCGATCGCAGCCAGCAAGAACCCGTGGCGCTGGACGTCGGCCCACTGAACCTGGACCTGCAAGGTTTCGACAGCCTCAACCAGTCGCCTTTCACCCTCAAGCTCGACACCGGCATCGGCAAGCAGGGCAAGCTGCAGGCCGCCGGCGTCGTCAACCTGGCGCCGATCACCGCCAAACTCGAGGTCAGCACGCGCGACATCGACCTGCGCCTGGCCCAGGCCTACCTCAGCCCGTTCATCCGCCTGGAACTGCGCAGCGGCATGCTGGCCAGCGACCTCAAGGTCGACCTCAAGCAGGTCGAGCCACTGGCCTTCAGCGTCACCGGCAAGGCCCAGGTCAACCAGCTGCACACCCTCGACACCATCAAGAACCGCGACTTCGTGAAGTGGCAGCAGGTGAACGTGGACGGGCTGTCCTATGTCCATGGCGATGCCCTGTCGATCGACAAGGTCACCCTGCTGCAACCGTACGCGCGCTTCATCATCAACGAAGACCGCACCACCAACGTCGATGACCTGCTGATTCCGCAACCGGCCGGTGGCGCCGCTTCGGCCCCGGAAAAAAAGAGCAGCACCCCCGCCGGCAAGCCGCTGGGCATCCGCATCGGCCGGATCGACATCAACGACGGCTCGGCCAACTTCGCCGACCTGACCCTGACGCCCAACTTCGCCACCGCCGTCCAGCAGCTCAATGGCCAGATCGGCACCATCGACAACCGCAAGCCGGCACCGGCCAAGGTCGACGTCAAGGGCAAGGTCGACCGCTATGCGCCGGTCACTATCAAGGGCGCGTTGAACCCGTTCAACCCGCTGGCCAGCCTCGACATTGCCACCAGCTTCAAGCGCGTCGAGCTGACCACGCTGACGCCCTACTCCGGCAAGTTCGCCGGTTACCGCATCCGCAAGGGCCGGCTCAACCTCGACCTGCATTACCTGATCACCAACGGCCAGCTGAAAGCTGAAAACAAGGTGCTGGTCGAGCAATTGCAACTGGGTGAGAAAGTCGACAGCCCGGATGCCGTCGACCTGCCGATCCGCCTGGCGGTGGCCCTGCTCAAGGACACCGAAGGCCGGATTTCCATCGAGCTGCCGGTGTCCGGCGACCTCAACAACCCGCAGTTCAGCGTGATGCCGATCGTCTGGCAGACCCTGCGCAACCTGGTGCTGCGGGCCGCTCAGGCACCGTTCAAGTTCATCGGCGGGCTGATTGCCGGCGGCGGCTCGGAAGACCTCGGCAGCGTCGCCTTCGCCCCGGGCTCCAGCGAGCTGGGCGGTGATGCCCAATCGGCCCTGGACAAGCTCGCCGCGGCGCTCAAGGAACGCCCGGAGCTGCGCCTGGAGATCGAGGGTACCGCCGCGCAGAGCAGTGACGGCCCGTTGATCGCCCAGCAGCGCCTGGAACGTGAATATCAGGCGACCTGGTACAAGATCCTGCAACGGCGCGGTGACAAGGTCCCGGCCAATGCCTCGATGCTGGTGGTCGACGACAGCGACAAGCCGGCGATGCTCGAAGGCATCTACCGCACCCGCCTGAAGCAACAGCCGCCGGCCGAATGGGAGCAGCTTGGCCGCGACGAGCGCAGCGGCAAGCTGCGTGAGGCGGTGATCAAGTCCTGGGCCGAGAGCGCGCCGCTGTTGCGTACCCTGGGCCAGGAGCGGGCCAGCAGCATCAAGGATTACCTGGTCGACAAGGGCAAGCTGGAAGATGACCGGGTGTACTTCATCGACACCACGCTGGGGCAGGCCCAGAGCGATGGGCGGGTGATCACCCCGATGCATCTGGATGCCGAGTGACTTCGGTTTGCAGGCCTGGCCTCTTCGCGGCTAAAGCCGCTCCCACAGGTTGCGCATGAGAACCCTGTGGGAGCGGCTTTAGCCGCGAAGAGGCCGGTACAGGCTTAAGCGAGGCGTTGCCCCGACACCGCCGGGTGATACAGCGGCTGCACCTTGTTCCCCGCCGGGTCCAGCAAATGGAAGCTGCGCGCCCCGTCACCATGATTGAATGGCCGGTCGAGCAGCGTAACCCCGCGCGCCTTGAAATACTGGTACCAGGCCTCCAGCTCCTCGACGCTGTCGACGATGAATCCGTAATGGTCCAGCGTCTGCAGCCCATTGGCCGCCCCGACCCCACGCCCCAGCGACAGGTTGTCGTTACCACAGGTCAGGTACACCAGGTCTTCGTTGGCGCGGTTCAGCACTTCCATGCCCATCACGTCGACGTAAAAGCGTTCGCACTCCTCCAGGTTGGGCACCAGCAGGGCGATATGGCGCAGGCCGTTCAGGCGGCCAGGGCGGGCAGGTAATTCGGACATTGGTTCGACTCCGTTTTTGTATACAATTCACAAGTGAATTTAAAACAAAAGGAGCGACCTGTGTATAGCCTGTTCATCAAGACCCGCGTCAAACCCGGTTGCGCGCCAGAATTCCTCACCGCCATCAAGCTCAACGCCGCCGCCTCCGTAGCCACCGAGCCCGGCTGCCTGGTGTTCGATGTATCCCAGGACCGCAGCGATCCGGATGTTATCTACCTGTACGAAATCTACCGCGACGATGATGCATACGAAGCGCACACCCAGACAGCCCACTTCCGTGACAGCCGGCCGCTGGTCGAGCCGCTGATCCTCGAGCAGGACTGCTTCGAGAGCGACGTGATCGCCCGTAACCCGGTATTTTGAGCGCACATGAAAAGCCCCGGCTCGGGCCGGGGCTTTCGTTGAAGGTGGCCAAGTCCGTTTGGCCGACGGGACATTCCTTATTCGGCTTTGAGACCGTCAGCGGAGACAGCCTTCACGCCTTTGATCTTCTTGGTGATGTTGACGGCCATTTCTTTCTGCGATTCGGTTACCGCAGTGGTCGAGGACAGGGAGACGACACCTTTGTTGGTCTCGACCTTGATGTCGCTGCCTGGGATGCCTTTTTCGGTCAGCAGGTCCGATTTGACCTTGGTAGTGATCCAGGTATCCGAGGTCGCTTCCTTGGCTTTGGTCACCTCACCGGCCGCCACCGTCATCGGGGCTTGGGTGGTTTGCTGGGCGAATGCCGCGTTAGCCATGGTCAGGGTCAGAGCGGTAGCAGTAGCGGCAGCAATGGCGAACTTCTTCATGTGGGTCACTCCTGTTTTTTTCAAAGGTCTGCGCCGTAGGTCCTGGCGGCAGGTATGAAGGTAGTTGCATCTGCCGTGCCAGCTTCGCACTTCAAAATAATTCCTTATAAATCAACAGCTTACAAAAACAGCATGGCTGCCGCCTTCGTGCATTTTGCAATCTGCACGGTAAACCTGCATGCAAGATGCAAGTGTGCAAAAGGTTCCGTAGCAGGCATAAAAAAAGGGCCCTGCTTAGGGCCCTTTTCCTGTTGCGTGGCAGTCGCTTAGACGCCCGAGGCCTTGGCCGCGGCGACGTCCTTGATCGACAGCTTGATACGGCCGCGGTTGTCCACGTCCAGTACCAGAACTTCCACTTCCTGGCCTTCTTTCAGTACGTCGGTGACTTTCTCGACGCGAGCATCGCTCAGCATCGAGATGTGCACCAGGCCGTCCTTGCCAGGCAGGATGTTGACGAAGGCGCCGAAGTCGACGATGCGCTCGACCTTGCCGACGTAGATCTTGCCGATCTCGGCCTCGGCGGTGATACCCAGGATGCGCTGCTTGGCAGCCTCTGCCGCTTCCTTGGTTTCGCCGAAGATCTTGATCGAGCCGTCGTCTTCGATGTCGATCGAAGCCTTGGTTTCTTCGCAGATGGCGCGGATGGTGGCGCCGCCCTTGCCGATCACGTCACGGATCTTGTCGGTGTCGATCTTCATCGCGATCATGGTCGGGGCGTTGGCCGACAGTTCGGTACGCGACGCACCAATGATCTGGTTCATCTGGCCGAGGATGTTCAGGCGCGCTTCCAGGGCTTGGCCCAGGGCGATTTCCATGATCTCTTCGGTGATGCCGTTGATCTTGATGTCCATCTGCAGCGCGGTGACACCTTTGGCGGTACCGGCTACCTTGAAGTCCATGTCGCCCAGGTGGTCTTCGTCACCCAGGATGTCGGTCAGGATGGCGAACTTCTCGCCTTCCTTGACCAGGCCCATGGCGATACCGGCCACTGGTGCCTTCATCGGTACACCGGCGTCCATCAGGGCCAGGGAAGCACCGCAGACCGAAGCCATGGAGCTGGAACCGTTGGATTCGGTGATTTCCGAGACCACGCGGATGGTGTACGGGAACACGTCGGCGGCCGGCAGCATGGCCTGGACCGAACGACGGGCCAGACGGCCGTGGCCGATTTCACGACGGCCAGCACCGCCCATGCGACCACACTCGCCGACCGAGAACGGTGGGAAGTTGTAGTGCAGCATGAAGGGGTCTTTCTTCTCGCCTTCGAGGGTGTCCAGCAGCTGGGCGTCACGGGCAGTACCCAGGGTCGCGACGACCAGGGCCTGGGTTTCGCCACGGGTGAACAGGGCCGAACCGTGGGTCTTCGGCAGCACGCCGACTTCGATGTTCAGCGGGCGCACGGTCTTGGTGTCGCGGCCGTCGATACGTGGCTTGCCGTTGACGATGTTTTCGCGAACGGTGCGGTATTCGATTTCGCCGAAGATCTCTTTGACTTCGCCGGCCGATGGTTGGCCTTCTTCACCGGAGAACTTGGCGATCGCCTGATCGCGCAGCTCGCCCAGGCGCGCGTAGCGGTCGGCCTTGACGGTGATGGTGTAGCCCTGGGAAACGGCTTCGCCGAACTCGGCGCGGATGGCGTTGAACAGCTCGGTGTTGGCAACGGCCGGTTTCCAGTCCCAGGTCGGCTTGCCGGCTTCGGCAGCCAGTTCCTTGACAGCCTGGATGACCGCCTGGAATTCGTCGTGGGCGAACAGCACGGCGCCCAGCATCTGGTCTTCGGTCAGCTCCTGGGCTTCCGATTCGACCATCAGCACGGCGTCGGAAGTACCGGCAACGACCATGTCCAGGCTCGAGGCAGCCAGTTGCTCGTAAGTCGGGTTCAGCAGGTAGCCAGTGCTTTCGTGGAAGGCAACGCGGGCAGCGCCGATCGGGCCTTCGAACGGAATGCCGGAGATCGCCAGGGCAGCCGAGGTACCGATCATCGCAGCGATGTCCGGGTCGGTCTTCTTGCTGGTGGAAACCACGGTGCAGACGACCTGGACTTCGTTCATGAAGCCTTCAGGGAACAGCGGACGGATCGGACGGTCGATCAGGCGCGAGGTCAGGGTCTCTTTCTCGGAAGGACGGCCTTCACGCTTGAAGAAGCCACCTGGGATCTTGCCGGCAGCGTAGGTCTTTTCCTGGTAGTGGACCGACAGGGGGAAGAAGCCCTTGCCTGGATCGGCCTGCTTGGCGCCGACCACGGTCACCAGCACGGTGACGTCGTTGTCGACGGTCACCAGCACGGCGCCGGTTGCCTGACGGGCGATGCGGCCCGTTTCGAGCGTTACGGTCGATTGACCGAACTGGAATTTCTTGATTACCGGGTTCACGGTTTCCTACCTTTTTCAGTGGCTCTGGGGGAACTGGTTTCTTGCGAATTCTTGGGCAGAACAGGGAGTCGGCCCCGTTGACCGTCCAGATACAACACGAGGCTGGGAGCCTGGCACCAAGCGGAAAAAACCGCTCAGTATTGCCAGGCTGCCAACCTCGGAGATACGCGTGGCGTGCCCGACGGCGATGCTGCGAAGCAGCATAGCCGAAGCTTGCGACACGCCATGCACACCACTGACCAGGCCGCTATTAGCGACGCAGGCCCAGGCGACCGATCAGGGCGCTGTAACGAGTGGTGTCTTTGCCCTTCAGGTAGTCCAGCAGCTTACGACGCTGGTTGACCATACGGATCAGGCCACGACGGGAGTGGTGGTCTTTGCCGTTGGCCTTGAAGTGGCCTTGCAGCTTGTTGATGTTCGCGGTCAGCAGAGCAACCTGAACTTCCGGGCTACCAGTGTCACCAGCAGCTTGCTGGAAGTCGGTAACGATTTGAGCTTTTTCTTCAACGCTGAGGGCCATTTGGCTTCTCCAGATAACGGAACCCGCGAACGGGTCCAATAGGCCAGGGACAAATCCCCGTATTAATAAAAAAGGTGTGACCGTGCCTACTGACAGCCACCCTTGTATCCGCAGGTTTCAGCACAAGCCTGACCCACGGTTTCGGTCATTCCGACCGAATCAGTCGACGCGGCGCAATGCGCCCGTCTTCGCTCACTTCACCGATCCCGATGAAGCGACCGTTGTGATCCTGTACCCGGACCATGCCGAACTGCGGTGCTTCCGGCGCACGCACTGCCTGGCCATGCAGCCAGTAGAAAGCGCTGTGCTCGGAGAGGCACACCAGTGGCCAGTCCTGCAGCCCGCTGTCGGACGGCATCAGGAAGCGATCGAGCGCTTCGTTGCCGCCGTCGGCATGGGCCTGCTCGAGTTCCTCGAGGGTGACCGTCTGTGCCAGCGCGAAGGGCCCGGCCTGGGTCCTGCGCAGCTCGGCGACATAGGCGCCGCAGCCCAGGGCCTCGCCGATATCCTCCACCAGGGTGCGGATATAGGTGCCTTTGCTGCAACCGACCGATAGCCGTGCACGGGTGCCTTCGCACTCGAGCAACTCCAGGCGGCCAATAGTAACAGAACGCGCCTCGCGCTCCACTACCTCTCCTGCACGCGCCAGTTTGTACAATGGCTGGCCATCGCGCTTGAGCGCCGAGTACATCGGCGGTATCTGGCTGATCGGGCCCCGAAAACGTGGCAGCACGGCTTCGAGATCGGCGCGACCGACGGTCACCTCACGGCTCAGCAGGACTTCGCCTTCGGCATCACCGGTGCTGGTAGTCTGCCCCATCTGCATGACCGTTTCGTAGCCCTTGTCGGAATCGAGCAGGTACTGCGAAAACTTGGTCGCTTCGCCGAAGCACAGCGGCAACACGCCGGTGGCCAGCGGATCGAGGCTGCCAGTGTGGCCGGCCTTCTCGGCATTGAGCAGCCAGCGGACTTTCTGCAACGCCGCGTTGGAGGTGAACCCCAGCGGCTTGTCGAGCAGGATGATGCCGCTGACATTGCGGCGGATACGTTTGACCTGGGCCACCGCTTACTCCTCGGTGTCCGGCTTGTCGGCATCCTGGTGCTGACGGTCTTCGGCAACCGCGCGCTCGATCAGTGCCGACAGGTGGACACCACGGCTGACGCTTTCGTCGAAGTGGAAGTGCAGTTGCGGCACGCTGCGCAATTGCATCGAGCGGCCCAGGTGCAGGCGCAGGAAGCTGGCGGCGTTGTTCAGGGCCTTGAGCGACTGCTGCACCGCGTCCGGGGTTTCTTCACCCATCACGGTGATGAACACCTTGGCGTGGCCGAGGTCGCGGCTGACGTCGACGGCGGTGATGGTCACCAGGCCGACGCGTGGGTCTTTGACTTCACGGCGGATCAGCTCCGACAGCTCGCGCTGCATCTGATCGCCGATACGTTGGGTACGGCTGTATTCTTTGGCCATTCTTGCTACCTGTAACTTAAAGCGGCAAACGCCCGGTCAGGCTGATGCCTGACCGGGCGCTACCTACCGAGGCGCTGCCCACCGCCCTGGGGCGGGGGCTGGCGCCCTGCTCACCCTTAAAGGGTACGAGCAACCTGGACTTTCTCGAAGACTTCGATCTTGTCGCCGACCTTGACGTCGTTGTAGCTCTTGACGCCAATACCGCACTCCATGCCCGAACGCACTTCCGAGGCGTCGTCCTTGAAGCGACGCAGCGATTCCAGCTCGCCTTCGAAGATCACGACGTCGTCGCGCAGTACGCGGATCGGACGGTTGCGGAACACGGTACCCTCGATGACCATACAGCCAGCGATGGCGCCGAACTTCGGCGAACGGAACACGTCACGCACTTCGGCGACACCCAGGATGTTCTCGCGAACATCGCTGCCGAGCATGCCGGTCAGGGCTTTCTTGACGTCTTCGATGATGTCGTAGATCACGTTGTAGTAACGCATATCCAGACCTTCCTGCTCGACGATCTTGCGCGCGCCGGCATCGGCACGCACGTTGAAGCCGAACAGTACTGCATTCGAAGCCAGCGCCAGGTTGGCATCGCTTTCGGTGATACCACCGACGCCGCCACCGATGACGCGTACCTGAACTTCGTCGTTGCCCAGGCCGCCGAGGGAACCCTGCAGTGCTTCCAGGGAACCGCGCACGTCGGTCTTGAGGACGATGTTGAGGGTCTTCTTCTCTTCCTGACCCATGGTCTCGAAGATGTTTTCCAGCTTGCCGGCGTGAGCACGGGCCAGCTTGACCTCGCGGTACTTGCCTTGACGGAACAGGGCAACTTCACGGGCCTTCTTCTCGTCGGCGACCACGGACAGCTCGTCACCGGCTTCCGGGGTACCGTCCAGGCCGAGGATCTCGACCGGGATCGACGGGCCGGCTTCCTTCACAGGCTTGCCGTTCTCGTCGAGCATGGCGCGCACGCGGCCATAGTTGGAACCGCACAGGACCATGTCGCCCTGACGCAGGGTACCGTCCTGAACCAGGATGGTTGCCACCGGGCCGCGGCCCTTGTCCAGGCGCGACTCGACCACGACACCACGACCAGGAGCGGTCGGGGTAGCCTTGAGTTCGAGGATCTCGGCCTGCAGCAGGACGGCTTCGAGCAGCTCGTCGACGCCAGTACCCGCCTTCGCGGAAACCTTGACGAACGGCGTGTCGCCACCCCATTCCTCGGAGGTCACGCCTTCGACGGACAGCTCGTTGCGGATACGATCGAGGTCAGCACCTGGCTTGTCGATCTTGTTCACTGCAACGACCAGCGGAACGCCAGCTGCCTTGGCATGCTGAACGGCTTCGCGGGTCTGCGGCATCACGCCGTCGTCCGCCGCCACCACCAGGATGACGATGTCGGTCGCCTTGGCACCACGGGCACGCATCTGGGTAAACGCAGCGTGGCCCGGGGTATCGAGGAAGGTGACCATGCCGCGGTCGGTTTCCACGTGGTAGGCACCGATGTGCTGGGTGATACCACCGGCTTCGCCAGCGGCCACCTTGGCACGACGGATGTAGTCGAGCAGCGAGGTCTTGCCATGGTCAACGTGACCCATGACGGTAACCACTGGCGCACGCGACTCGGTCTGGCCTTCGAACTTCAGCGATTCGGCCAGGGAATCTTCCAGGGCAGTGTCGCTGACCAGGGTGACCTTGTGGCCCAGCTCTTCGGCGATCAGCTGAGCGGTTTCCTGGTCGAGCACCTGGTTGATGGTGACCGGGGTGCCCATCTTGAACATGAACTTGACCACTTCGGCGCCCTTGACGGACATCTGGTTGGCCAGTTCCGAGACGGTGATGGTCTCGCCGATGGTCACGTCACGGATGACGGGGCCGGTCGGGTTCTGGAAGCCGTGCTGGTTGCGCTTCTTCAGCTTGCTCTTGCCACCACGGCCACGACGAGCGCCATCGCTCTCTTCGTCGGTGGTACGCGGCGCGGCGCGAGGAGTAGGCGCTTTTTCCTTCTCCTTGACCTTGACCTTGATCGACACACGCGGTGCTTCGCCACGACGACGGTCGTCATCACGGGTGCGGCTCTCGTTGCGACGGGTCTCGTCCTTCTTGCGCTCGGCGGCACGGGCAGCGGCGTCTTCGGACGCCGGGGCGTCGGCGACTACCGGCGCCGGAGCAGCGGCAGGCGCCGGCTCGGCCTTGGCAACTGGCGCAGCGGCCGGTGCTTCGGCGGCCTGACGGCGCGCCTGCTCTTCGTTGCGCTGGCGAACTTCGGCATCGACCTTGTCGCGGGCGGCGTTTTCTGCCGCGCGGCGCTCTTCCTGCTCACGCTTCTGCTCAGCCTGGATTTCTTCCGGGCTGCGCTGAACGAAAACTTTCTTCTTGCGTACT
Source organism: Pseudomonas sp. NPDC089401 (assembly GCF_044749485.1). NCBI lineage: Bacteria > Pseudomonadati > Pseudomonadota > Gammaproteobacteria > Pseudomonadales > Pseudomonadaceae > Pseudomonas > Pseudomonas sp. NPDC089401. Next base: position 45,298 of record NZ_JBIVIA010000008.1, read on the forward strand.
TCTACGCTGATGCTCTTGCTACCGGCGACACGCAGGGTGCTGGTGGTCTTGCGCTGCAAGGTAATCTTGCGCGGCTCTTCCGCCTTGCTCTTGTGGCTGCTCTTCAAATGAGTCAGCAGGGTCTGCTTCTCATTGTCGGTCACTACCTGACCGGCGTCGGTGTGCGGCAGACCTGCCTCACGCATCTGCTGCAGCAGGCGCTCTACCGGTGCCTCGACCTCTTGGGCCAGTTCTTTCACCGTGACTTGCGTCATGCACTTCTCTCCTCAGGCCGCGCCTAATTACTCGAACCAGTGGGCTCGGGCGGCCATGATCAACTTGCCGGCACGCTCTTCGTCGATGCCGTCGATGTCGAGCAGGTCGTCAATCGACTGCTCGGCCAGGTCTTCGCGGTTAACCACGCCGCGCACCGCCAGTTCCGCCGCCAGGTCCTTGTCCATGCCCTCGAGGGAGAGCAGGTCTTCGGCCGGATGGGCGTCTGCCAGTTTTTCTTCGGTAGCGATGGCCTTGGTCAACAAACGGTCCTTGGCTCGAGCGCGGAGCTCATTGACGATATCTTCGTCAAAGCCATCGATGTTGAGCATTTCTTCCAACGGTACGTAGGCAATTTCTTCGAGGCTGGTGAAGCCTTCGTCGACCAGCACTTGGGCCAGCTCCTCGTCGACTTCCAGTTCATCGATGAAATTGCGCAGGATGTCACCGGTCTCGGCCTGTTGCTTGGCCTGGATGTCCTTCTCGGTCATCACGTTCAGGGTCCAGCCGGTCAGCTGACTGGCCAGGCGAACGTTCTGACCGCCACGGCCAATGGCCTGGGCCAGGTTGTCCTCGGCAACGGCGATGTCCATGGCATGGGCATCTTCATCAACGATGATCGCCGCGACTTCAGCCGGCGACATGGCGTTGATGACGAACTGCGCCGGGTTATCGTCCCACAGGACGATATCCACACGCTCACCACCCAGCTCGCCGGATACGGCCTGGACGCGCGAACCGCGCATGCCGATGCAGGCACCTTGCGGGTCGATGCGCTTGTCCTTGGAGCGGACGGCGATCTTGGCACGCGACCCCGGATCACGGGAGGCGGCCATGACTTCGATGAGGCCTTCGGCGATTTCCGGCACTTCGATGCGGAACAGCTCGATCAGCATCTGCGGCGCGGTGCGCGACAGGATCAGCTGAGGGCCGCGGTTCTCGGTGCGGATTTCCTTGAGCAGCGCGCGCAGGCGCACGCCGACCCGGAAGGTCTCACGTGGAATGATGTCTTCGCGGGCCAGCAGCGCCTCGGCATTGTTGCCCAGGTCGACGATGACGTTGTCGCGGGTGACCTTCTTGACGGTACCGGAGATGATCTCGTTGAGCCGCTCGCGGTAGGCGTCGACCACCTGGGCGCGTTCGGCCTCGCGGACCTTCTGCACGATGACCTGCTTGGCGGTCTGGGCGGCGATACGGCCGAACTCGATGGACTCGATCTTTTCTTCGATCACGTCCCCGATCTTGGCTTCCGGGTGGGTGTCCTTGATCTTGTCCAGCCAGGTTTCGATCGCTGGGTCGTCCAGGTCGTTTTCGTCGACCACGGTCCAGCGACGGAAAGTCTCATAGCTCCCGGTGTGGCGATTGATTTCCACACGCAGGTCGACTTCGTCCTCAAAACGTTTCTTGGTTGCAGTAGCCAGGGCCACTTCCAGCGCTTCGAAAATGACGCCGGGCGGTACACCTTTTTCGTTGGATACCGATTCAACAACCAGCAGTACTTCTTTGCTCATCGTACGCCTCGCCTTGCGCAAGCCATTGGGCCCGGAAAGTCCGCCGGGCCCGGCACGTCTCAGTCAAAACTGGGAATAATATTGGCCTTGTCGATCGAATCGATCGGCAGCAGGAACTCCTGGTTGTCCACCTGGACCACCACATCCTGCTCCTCCACACCGCGGAGAAGGCCCTGGAAGTTACGACGACCCTCGAAGGGTGAACGCAGCTTGATCTTCACTTGTTCGCCGGCATGCGAGGCAAACTGTTCCAGAGTGAACAGTGGGCGATCCATGCCAGGAGAAGAGACCTCAAGGGTGTATTCGCTGCTGATCGGATCTTCCACATCGAGGATCGCGCTGGCCTGACGGCTGACCGCTTCGCAGTCGTCCACCAGGATCCCGTCTTCCTTGTCGATATAGATGCGCAGTACCGAATGCTTACCCTGGGAAACGTACTCGATCCCCCAGCATTGATAGCCCAGACCCTCGACCACCGGGGCCAACAAGGCCTGCAACTGTTCTAGCTTGCTCGACACCTGAACCCCCTCGTGCATGCTGTGCAAATAAAAAATGGGCGAAGCGCCCATCCCTGAAAGCGCCGTTGGACAACGACGCCGAAAACTGTTCGGCTAGCAAAAAGCCCCTGAAAAGGGGCTCTGCTGAAGCTGGTTGCGGGGGCTGGATTTGAACCAACGACCTTCGGGTTATGAGCCCGACGAGCTACCAAGCTGCTCCACCCCGCGACAAAGCTGGGGCGAAAGTATAAGACTTAACCCGCTTGAGGGTCAAACCCAAACCTTCACCTGCAAGAAAGCCCGCTAAAGCGGGCTCTCAAGCTTCAATTGGTACCGAGAAGGGGACTCGAACCCCTACACCCTATGGGCACAACCACCTCAAGGTTGCGTGTCTACCAATTCCACCACCTCGGCAATACTACATTTGAAACCCGTTACTTCTGCTCTTCGGTCGAAGGAGGAACATCACCTTGAGGGGCGGTGTCGCTCTTCTGCTCCTGGAGCACCGGTACATCATCATTAACTGCCGGCTTTGGCTGCTCTTTCACTTCTAGCACTGCTGGATCTGGAAGACCTGCTTGGCTAAGCTGGTGAGCTTGTTGCTTCGCGAAGTATCCTAACCCAAGTGCTGTCAAAAAGAAAGTGGCAGCGAGTATTGCAGTTAATTTACTCAGAAACGTTGCAGAGCCTTGGCTCCCGAACACGGTATTAGAAGCACCCGCGCCGAAAGATGCACCTGCTTCCGCACCTTTACCCTGTTGAAGCAGAACCAGCACTACAAGCGACAGCGCTGCCAACAGATGAAAAACAACGATAACTGTTTCCAGCATTTGTTCAGTTTCCTGCGGCGCGACAAATTGCACCGAATTCGTCTGCGTTCAGGGACGCTCCACCAATGAGCCCCCCATCGATATCCGGCATGCCGAACAGTTCGGCCGCATTGGCCGCCTTCACGCTGCCGCCGTAGAGAAGCTGCACGCTTGCGGCAACTTCGGCGTCCTCGGCCGCCAACTGCTGGCGGATGGCTGCATGCACATCCTGAGCTTGTTGAGGCGAAGCCGTCAAACCTGTGCCAATGGCCCAAACCGGCTCATAGGCGATAACTGCCTGGGCGAAAGCCTTAACACCGAACGCGTCGATGATACTGCTTAGTTGACCCCCGACAACTTCAAGGGTCTTGCCCGCCTCGCGCTCCTCGAGAGTTTCCCCTACGCAGAGCACCGGCATTAAACCACTAAGTTGAGCGGCTGCAAACTTCTCTTTCAGCACTTCTTCACTTTCGCCGATGATCTGGCGACGCTCGGAGTGGCCGATCAGGACCCACTTGCAACCTGCTTCAACCAACTGACTCGGTGCAACTTCACCGGTCAGCGCACCCTGTTCGGGCTTTACTGCGGAATTCTGTGCTCCAACAGTGATGCCCTTGCCCTGCAGCCCATCAACAACTTGATTGATGAACAACGTCGGCGGGAACACCACGACTTCGACACCGTTTGCCACGGGCATATTGCCCAGGCCCTGGATCAGCTCAGCGACGCTGGCGCGGGTACCGTGCATCTTCCAGTTACCAGCTACCATGGGGCGACGCATGCTTTACCTCGTCGGTCAAAGTGGGCGCAGATCTTACCCAACCCGATCTGCGCTGGCAAGCCCATTTCAGGCACAAACTTCCGTGACCAGCTTGGCCAGGGCTTCGGCGTGGGTCCGCACCTGGTTCTCGTCATCACCTTCGACCATTACCCGCACCAGCGGCTCGGTCCCGGACTTGCGCAGCAGCACACGCCCACGGCCCGCCATGGCCTCGGTGACCTTGGCGCTGGCGGCCTTGACCTCTGGATGCTCCAGCGGGTCGACCTGGCTCGCGCCAAAGCGCACATTGATCAGTACCTGGGGGCACTTGCGCAGGGCCTGGCGGGCCTGCGCCAGGGTCTCGCCACGGCGCTTGAGCGCCATCAGCACCTGCAACGCGGCGATGATCGCATCACCGGTGGTGGTGTGATTGCCGCAGACCACGTGCCCGGAGTTTTCACCCCCCACCTGCCAGTCACGCTCCAGCAGTTCCGCCATGACGTAACGGTCGCCAACCTTGGCCCGCACGAACGGGATGTCCAGGTCCTGCAACGCCAGCTCCAGGCCCAGGTTGCTCATCAGCGTGCCGACCACGCCGCCTTGCAACTTGCCTCGATCCTGCAGGTCACGGGCGATGATGAACAACAGTTCGTCACCGTCGACGATGGTACCGGTATGGTCGACCATCAGCACACGGTCGCCATCGCCGTCGAAGGCGATGCCCAGGTCGGCATGCCCGACCAGCACGGCAGCCTGCAGCGACTCGATATGGGTCGAGCCACAGCTTTCGTTGATGTTGAGACCGTCGGGTTGCGCGTGCAGCACGGTCACGTCCGCACCCAGCTCGCGGAAGACGCTCGGCGCGACCTTGTAGGTAGCGCCATGGGCACAGTCGACCACCAGCTTGAGGCCTTCGAAGCTGGTGCTGCTCGGCACGCTGCTCTTGCAGAACTCGATGTAGCGGCCGGCCGCGTCATTGATGCGGGAAACCTTGCCCAGCTTGCTCGACTCGACAACGGTCATCGGCTGGTCGAGCAGTTCCTCGATCATCAACTCGACTTCGTCCGGCAGCTTGGTGCCTTGCCCGGAGAAGAACTTGATACCGTTGTCGTCGTGCGGGTTGTGCGAGGCACTGATGACGATCCCTGCCTCGGCATGGAAGGTACGGGTCAGGTAAGCGATGGCCGGCGTCGGCATCGGGCCGAGCAGCAACACATCGGCCCCCGCTGCCGACAAGCCGGCCTCGAGCGCAGATTCGAACATGTAGCCGGAAATCCGCGTGTCCTTGCCGACCAGCACCTGGCACTTGCCCTGCTTGCGGAAGGCCATGCCTGCGGCCCAACCCAGCTTGAGCATGAAGTCCGGGGTGATCGGGTATTCGCCGACGCGGCCACGAATGCCGTCGGTGCCAAAGTATTTTCTGCTCATAGGGACTCCAATGCTCTTATTCGGCGTTCTGTACCGCGGCAATCATGCGCACCACATCGACCGTCTCGGCCACGTCATGGACGCGCAGAATGCTGGCACCCTTGGTCATTGCCAGGGCCGCCAGCGCCAGGCTGCCGTACAGTCGCTCGCCGACCGGGCGATCCAGCGTCAGGCCGATCATGCTCTTGCGCGAAACGCCCACCAACAGTGGCCGCCCCAGGCGGTAGAGCGCCTCCATGTGCTTGAACAGGCTCAGGTTGTGCGCCAGGGTCTTGGCGAAACCAAAGCCCGGATCAAGAATGATTCGCTCGGCGGGGATGCCGACTGCCGCACAGGCGGCCATCCGCTGTTCAAGATAGCGCGTTACGTCGACGGTCACATCCTCGTAATGCGGGTCGTCCTGCATGTTCCCCGGCTCCCCGCGCATGTGCATCAGGCACACCGGCAAGCCGGTGTCCGCCGCCGCGTCGAGCGCGCCATCGCGCTCCAGCGCACGCACATCGTTGATCAGGCCGGCACCGAGCCGAGCCGACTCACGGATCACCGCAGGCGTGGAAGTATCCACCGAGATGACCACGTCGAAGCGGCTGTTGATCGCCTCGACCATCGGCGCCACGCGCTCGATTTCTTCGGTGACCGAAACCGCACGGGCCCCGGGCCGGGTCGACTCGCCACCGATATCGATCAAGGTGGCGCCGGCAGCAATCATCGCCTCGGCATGTCGCAACGCCTCGTCGCGCTGACTGAAGCGCCCGCCGTCGGAAAACGAGTCCGGAGTGATATTGAGAATACCCATGACATGGGTACGGGAAAGGTCAAGAACCCGGTTGCCGCAAGGCAACCGGGTCGGGTACTGCACTGAGCTCATAGTTGCCCTTAGTGTTGAGCTGCCGGGCCGCCGATCGGCGATTCCGGGCGATCATCCTGGGCTGTAGGGGTGCCCGAATCCTTGTCATCGTCCCAGTCGCGCGGTTCGCGCGGGGTACGACCGGCCATGATGTCGTCGATCTGATCGGCATCGATGGTCTCGTACTTCATCAGCGCTTCGGTCATCGCCTCGAGCTTGTCGCGGTTGTCGATCAGCAACTGCTTGGCAGTGGCATAGCACTGGTCGATGATGCTGCGCACTTCGGAGTCGATCAGCTTGGCCGTCTCGCCGGACACACTGGCGTGCTGGCTGCCGGCGCTGCGACCGAGGAACACCTCGCCCTCCTCTTCCGCATACATCAGCGGGCCGAGTTTTTCCGACAAGCCCCACTTGGTGACCATGTTGCGGGCGATCTGGCTGGCTCGCATGATGTCGTTGGAGGCACCGGTGGTCACGCCATCGAAGCCCAGGGTCATTTCTTCGGCGATACGGCCGCCGTACAGCGAGCAGATCTGGCTGATCAACGCACGCTTGGACAGGCTGTAGCGGTCTTCTTCCGGGAGGAACATGGTCACGCCCAGCGCACGACCGCGCGGAATGATCGAGACCTTGTAGACCGGGTCATGCTCGGGCACCAGACGACCGACGATGGCGTGGCCAGCCTCGTGATAGGCAGTGTTCTTCTTTTCCTTCTCGGACATGACCATGGTCTTGCGCTCGGCGCCCATCATGATCTTGTCCTTGGCCAGTTCGAACTCTTTCATCTCGACCAGGCGCTTGTTGGAACGCGCAGCGAACAGCGAAGCCTCGTTGACCAGGTTGGCCAGGTCGGCGCCGGAGAAGCCCGGGGTACCACGGGCAATGACTGCCGGGTTGACGTTGTCGCCGACCGGCACCTTGCGCATGTGCACCTTGAGGATCTGCTCGCGGCCGCGGATGTCCGGCAGGCCGACCACCACCTGGCGGTCGAAGCGACCGGGACGCAGCAGCGCCGGGTCGAGCACGTCCGGACGGTTGGTGGCAGCGATGACGATGATGCCATCGTTCATTTCGAAGCCGTCCATCTCCACCAGCAACTGGTTGAGGGTCTGCTCACGCTCGTCGTGACCGCCACCCATGCCGGCGCCACGATGGCGACCCACGGCGTCGATCTCGTCGATGAAGATGATGCACGGCGCGTGTTTCTTGGCCTGTTCGAACATGTCACGAACACGGCTGGCACCGACACCGACGAACATTTCGACGAAGTCCGAACCGGAAATGGTGAAGAACGGCACCTTGGCTTCGCCGGCGATGGCCTTGGCCAGCAGGGTCTTGCCGGTACCGGGCGGGCCGACCATCAGCACGCCACGCGGGATGCGGCCACCCAGGCGCTGGAACTTGCCCGGATCACGCAGGAACTCGACCAGCTCGCCGACCTCCTCCTTGGCCTCGTCGCAACCGGCAACGTCGGCCAGGGTGGTCTTGACCTGGTCTTCGGAGAGCAGGCGTGCCTTGCTCTTGCCGAAGCTCATCGGCCCGCCTTTGCCGCCGGCACCGCCCTGCATCTGACGCATGAAGAACATGAACACGGCGATGATCACCAGGATCGGGAAGCTCGCCACCAGCAGCTGGGTCCAGATGCTCTGCTGCTCGGGCTGCTTGCCTTCGACGACCACGTGGTTGTCGACCAGGTCGCCGATCAGGCCATTGTCGGTGATGGCCGGGCGCACGGTCTTGAAGTTGTCACCGTCGGCGCGCTTGCCGGTGATGATGTAGCCGTCGACGGTCACACGCTCGACCTTGCCATCCTTGACCTGCTGGATGAAGTCGGAATAGTTGAGGGTCTGCGGCTCGTTAGGGCTGGAGAAGTTGTTCATCACCGTCACCAGGACGGCTGCGATGATCAACCACAGGATCAGATTCTTTGCCATGTCGTTCAATTCGCTACCCTCTGAGGCCGGCGCACGACGCAGCCGTGCCTCGCATGATATTCATCGCCCTAACTTACTACATTACCTACGCATCCGCAGGCACCGTCTGTAACCCTTTGTGAAAGCTAGACTACACGAAGTTCGGACGATCCAGACGGGGCGGCCGATTGGAAATAACTATCGGCCTCCCCGCAATACGCCTCATGCCCCTTTGAAACCCTTGCCCAGCAGGTACTGTTCGCGAGAGCGGTCCCGCGACGACGAAGGCTTGCGCATCTGCACCTTGTCGAACTTGCTGCGCACGTCCTTGAGGTACATGTCGAAACCTTCGCCCTGGAAAATCTTGATCAGGAAGTCCCCGCCCGGCTTGAGCACGCGGGTCGCCAGATCCAGGGCCAACTCACAAAGGAACATGGCACGAGGCATGTCCACCTCAGGCGTACCACTCATATTGGGGGCCATGTCGGAAATCACAAGGTCTACGTGCGAATCGCCGACCGCCTCGAGGATCTGTTGCAGCACTTCGTCCTGGGTGAAGTCACCCTGGATGAAGGTCACGTCCGGGATCGAGTCCATTTCCAGGATGTCGGAGGCGATCAGGCGGCCCTGGCCACCAATCAGACGACTGGTGACCTGCGACCAGCCTCCAGGCGCGGCGCCGAGGTCGATCACGCTCATGCCGGGGCGGATCAGGCGGTCCTTTTCCTGGATCTCCAGCAGTTTGTAGCTCGCTCGCGAGCGGTAGCCATCCTTCTGTGCCTGTTTCACAAAAGGGTCGTTGAAGTGTTCACGCAGCCAGTTTGCGCTGCTTTTGGAACGTTGTACCACGGGGCACCTCGATGATATGCGTCGTGATTGACTGGGCGGAGCCGGTGGCCCTCGGGTAAAATGCCGGTCAATTTTACAGAATCAGACGGAAAGGGTCAGATTATGCCGCTCAATAACGAGCAGAAAAAGCAATACAAGTCCATTGGTCATGACCTGAAGCCGGTCCTGATCGTTGCTGGCAACGGCTTGAATGAGGGCGTCGTCGCCGAATTGGAGCGCGCACTGGTCGACCATGAGCTGATCAAGGTCGAAATTCGCTCGGAAGATCGCGAAGAACGCGCCGAAACCATTGCCGCGCTGTGCAAGGCCGGCCGTGCCGAGCTGGTGCAGACCATCGGCAAGAAGGCGCTGATCTATCGCAAGAACCCACAGCCGAACAAGCAGCTGTCCAACATCCACCGTTACAAGTAACGGTGGCTCCGTTCAGTGGCGCGCCTGGCGCGCCCTGACCGGGACCGGCTGGGCCACCAGCACGATGCCGGAGAAGCCCAGTACCAGGAAGCAGAACATCTGCCAGCGCTCGCCGACCGAGATGCCGTAGCGCAAGGTGTAGTACCCCACGCAGGCCGCAAAGCCCAACAACAGCATCTGCCCGCGAAACTGCCGCCACCAGGCCGCCAGGCCGTCCACCCTCGCCAGCACCGCCAGCTGGGTCAACAAGCCAAGCAACGCCACGCCGATCAACCAGCGGTCGATCTGCCCGGCGATGTCCTGCACCAGCAAGGGTGCCAGGCCACTGACCTTGAGCGCCGGCACCAGCCCCACATGGAACACCCACAGGCCTCCGACCCAGAAAACCTGGGCCAGCTGCCAGAGGATCCCCTCGAGGGATGGCGCCCGCAGGCGCCGGTCAGATGTGTTTGACTTCGACAATCTCGTACTCGACCGTACCGCTTGGTGTCTTCACCACCACGGTGTCACCTTCTTCCTTGCCAATGATGGCACGGGCGATCGGTGCGCTGCTCGAAAGCTTGCCTTGTTTCACGTCAGCTTCATCTTCGCCGACGATCTGGTAGGTCACCTCGTCATCGGTTTCGGTGTTGGCCAGCACCACGGTGGTGCCGAAAATCACCTTGCCGGTGTGGGCGATGGTGGTGACGTCGATCACCACCGAGTTCTGCAGGCGGCCTTCGATATCGCGGATGCGCGCCTCGACCATGCCCTGCTCTTCGCGGGCAGCATGGTATTCGGCGTTTTCCTTGAGGTCGCCCAGTTCGCGGGCTTCACCGATCGCCTGGCTGAGGCGCGGGCGCTCGGTCTTGCTCAGGAACAGGTGCTCTTCTTCCAGGGCGCGAGCGCCCTGGACGGTCATCGGGTATTTGGTAATGCTCATGCTTTGAGTCCTGCATGCAGATCCTGCAAGCGACGAACGGTCTTCTCAGGCCCGAATTTCAGCGCTTCGCAGATGGCTTCACCGGCCGCAATGGTAGTGGTGCAGTAGATCTTGTGCTGCAGCGCATTGCGACGAATCGAGTAGGAATCGGCGATCGACTGGCGGCCTTCGGTGGTGTTGATGATCAGCGACACTTCGTCGTTCTTGATCATGTCGACCACGTGCGGACGGCCTTCGGTCACCTTGTTCACGCGGCGCACCTTCAGGCCAGCCGCTTCGATGACCTTGGCGGTGCCGGCAGTTGCAACCACTTCGAAGCCCAGGGCGATCAGGTCGCGGGCCACGCCAGCCACTTGCGGCTTGTCGTCGTCACGCACGCTGATGAACGCGGTACCGCCGGTCGGCAGGACTTCGCTGGCACCCATCTGGGCCTTGGCGAAGGCTTCACCGAAGCTGTCACCGACACCCATGACTTCACCGGTCGATTTCATCTCAGGGCCGAGGATCGGGTCAACCCCTGGGAACTTGGCGAACGGGAAGACGGCTTCCTTGACGCTGTAGAAATTCGGGATGATTTCCTGGGTGAAGCCCAGTTCCTTCAGGGTTTTACCGGCCATCACACGGGCCGCGATCATGGCCAGCGAAGTGCCGATGCACTTGGACACGAACGGCACGGTACGCGAGGCGCGCGGGTTGACTTCGATCACGTAGATCTTGTCGCCCTGCAGGGCCAACTGCACGTTCATCAGGCCGACAACACCCAGCTCCAGGGCCATTTTCTTGACCTGGACGCGGACTTCGTCCTGCACTTCCTGGCTCAGCGAGTAAGGTGGCAGCGAGCATGCGGAGTCACCGGAGTGAACACCGGCCTGCTCGATGTGCTGCATGATCGCGCCGATCACCACGTCGGTGCCGTCGCAGACCGCATCCACGTCCATCTCGATGGCGCAGTTGAGGAAGTGGTCGAGCAGTACCGGGCTGTCGTTGGACACCTGCACGGCTTCACGCAGGTAGCGCTTGAGCTCGTCCAGCTCGTAGACGATCTCCATGGCGCGGCCACCCAGCACGTAGGATGGGCGCACGACCAGCGGGTAGCCGATGCTGCCGGCAGCGCGGATGGCTTCTTCTTCGCTGCGCACGGTGGCGTTTGGCGGCTGCAGCAGGTTCAGGCGCTGAACCATCTGCTGGAAGCGCTCGCGGTCTTCGGCACGGTCGATGGCGTCCGGGCTGGTACCGATGATCGGTACGCCGGCTTCTTCCAGGGCGCGAGCCAGTTTCAGCGGGGTCTGGCCGCCGTAGTGGACGATGACGCCCTTCGGCTTCTCGACGCGGCAGACTTCCAGCACGTCTTCCAGGGTCAGCGGCTCGAAGTACAGGCGGTCCGAGGTGTCGTAGTCGGTGGAAACGGTTTCCGGGTTGCAGTTGACCATGATGGTCTCGTAACCGTCTTCACGCAGCGCGAGGGCTGCGTGCACGCAGCAGTAGTCGAACTCGATACCTTGGCCGATACGGTTCGGGCCGCCACCCAGGATCATGATCTTGTCGCGGGTCGACGGGTTGGCCTCGCACTCTTCCTCGTAGGTCGAGTACAGGTAGGCGGTGTCGGTGGCGAACTCGGCGGCGCAGGTGTCGACGCGCTTGTACACCGGGAACACTTCCAGCTTGTGGCGGTGACGGCGCAGGTTCTTGTCGGTGATGCCGAGCAGCACGGCCAGGCGCTGGTCGGAGAAACCCTTGCGCTTCAGACGCAGCATCATCGCCTTGTCGATGGCCGACAGAGCCAGGGTCTTGACCTTCTCTTCTTCCTTGATCAGGTCTTCCATCTGCACCAGGAACCACATGTCGATGCCGGTCAGCGCGAAGATTTCCTCGCAGGTCATGCCCGAGCGCATCGCGTCGGCCACGTACCAGATACGCTCGGCGCCCGGCACGGTCAGTTCGCGCTTGAGGATGCTGGCGGCTTCCGGGCTGGCCAGGTCGACTTTCGGGTCGAGGCCGCAGGCACCGACTTCCAGGCCGCGCAGGGCTTTCTGCAGGGATTCCTGGAAGGTACGGCCGATGGCCATGACTTCACCCACGGATTTCATCTGGGTGGTCAGGCGGGCATCGGCTTTCGGGAATTTCTCGAAGGCGAAGCGTGGCAGCTTGGTGACGACGTAGTCGATCGACGGCTCGAAGGACGCAGGGGTGCGGCCGCCGGTGATGTCGTTCTGCAGTTCGTCGAGGGTGTAGCCGATGGCCAGCTTGGCAGCGATCTTGGCGATCGGGAAGCCGGTGGCCTTGGAGGCCAGGGCCGAAGAACGGGAAACACGCGGGTTCATCTCGATCACGACCATGCGGCCGGTGTTCGGGCAGATACCGAACTGCACGTTGGAACCGCCGGTCTCGACACCGATTTCACGCAGCACCGCCAGCGAGGCGTTGCGCATGATCTGGTATTCCTTGTCGGTCAGCGTTTGTGCTGGAGCCACGGTGATCGAGTCACCGGTGTGCACGCCCATCGGGTCGAAGTTCTCGATGGAGCAGACGATGATGCAGTTGTCCTTCTTGTCGCGGACCACCTCCATCTCGTATTCCTTCCAGCCGATCAGCGATTCGTCGATCAGCAGTTCCTTGGTCGGCGACAGGTCCAGGCCACGGGTGCAGATTTCTTCGAATTCTTCACGGTTGTAGGCGATGCCGCCGCCAGTGCCGCCCATGGTGAACGACGGACGGATGATGCATGGGAAGCCGAGCTTCTCGAGGACCGCATTGGCCTCTTCCATGCTGTGGGCAATACCGGAACGCGGGCACTCGAGGCCGATGTCCTTCATCGCCTTGTCGAAGCGCGAACGGTCTTCGGCCTTGTCGATGGTGTCGGCGTTGGCACCGATCATCTCCACGCCGAACTTCTCCAGAACGCCGTGGCGCTCCAGGTCCAGGGCGCAGTTCAGGGCGGTCTGGCCGCCCATGGTCGGCAGCACGGCGTCGGGACGCTCTTTCTCGATGATCTTGGCCACCGACTGCCACTTGATCGGTTCGATATAGGTGGCGTCGGCCATGGCCGGGTCGGTCATGATGGTGGCCGGGTTGGAGTTCACCAGGATGACGCGGAAACCTTCCTCGCGCAGGGCCTTGCAGGCCTGGGCGCCGGAATAGTCGAATTCGCAGGCCTGGCCGATCACGATCGGGCCAGCGCCGAGAATCAGGATGCTTTTGATGTCTGTACGTTTTGGCATGGTTGTCACTCAAATCCGCGGGTCAGTCGGCAAGCCGTCTTGAACAATCTGGGTCAGGCGCTTCCGGGCGCGGCGCGAGCCGCCCCGGGGCCTTGATGCAGGATGCTCAGCGGCGCTTGGCCATGGCATCGATGAAACGATCGAACAGTGGCGCGACGTCGGTCGGGCCTGGGCTCGCTTCAGGGTGGCCCTGGAAGCTGAACGCGCTCTTGTCGGTGCGCTCGATACCCTGCAGGGTGCCGTCGAACAGCGACTTGTGGATAGCGCGGACGTTGCCCGGCAGGGTGGCTTCGTCAACCGCGAAACCGTGGTTCTGGCTGGTGATCATGACCACGCCGGTATCCAGGTCCTGGACCGGGTGGTTGGCACCGTGGTGGCCGTGGCCCATCTTCACGGTCTTAGCGCCGGAGGCCAGGGCCAGCAGCTGGTGGCCGAGGCAGATGCCGAAGACCGGGATCTCGGTCTCGAGGATTTCCTTGATCGCCTGGATCGCGTAGTCGCATGGCTCCGGATCACCAGGGCCGTTGGACAGGAACACGCCATCGGGATTGAGTGCCAGCACTTCGCTGGCCGGGGTCTGGGCAGGCACCACGGTCACGCGGCAGCCGCGGGCGACCAGCATGCGCAGGATGTTCAGCTTGACGCCGTAGTCGAAGGCGACCACGTGGTACGGCAGGTCGGCAGCCTCGATGGTCGGGTGGCTGTCGGTCTTCAGTTCCCACACGCTGGAGCGCCACTCGTAGCGTTCCTTGGTGGAGACGACCTTGGCCAGGTCCATGCCCTTGAGGCCCGGGAAGGCGCGAGCGGCGGCGATGGCCTGCTCTTCGGTGATGTCGTCACCGGCGAGGATGCAGCCGTTCTGGGCGCCCTTTTCACGCAGGATGCGGGTCAGGCGACGGGTGTCGATGCCGGCGATGGCGACGACGTTGTTGGCCTTCAGGTACTCAGGCAGCGACTGGGTGTTACGCCAGTTGCTGGCCAGCAGCGGCAGGTCACGGATGACCAGGCCAGCGGACCAGACGCGGTTCGACTCGGCGTCTTCCGGCGTGGTGCCGGTGTTGCCGATGTGCGGGTAGGTCAGGGTAACGATTTGCTGCGAGTAGGAAGGGTCTGTAAGGATTTCCTGGTAGCCGGTCATAGCGGTGTTGAATACCACCTCACCAACGGTCTGACCGTCGGCACCGATGGCTTCACCGCGGAAAATACTGCCGTCGGCAAGGGCGAGTATGGCTGGCTTTGTCAAGAAGACCTCCCGTTAATCAAGCATGAAAGGGCGATCGCAGGTTGCAAAAAAGCGGAGTGACGTATGGACACGTCACCCCGCTTTCATGTGCTGAATTCAATTCGCTGCGCGCTTTTAGTGGACACACTAAAGCTGTAGCTTACAGAAAAGTGCGTTTTGGGTCTACCGAATATGTGCCTCCAAAACACATGATTGCGACAGACTGACATCGGTGCTGGCTTCTTCGCGGGTAAACCCGCTCCCACAGGGACCGTGCAAAGCCTGAGCCCTGCATAACTCCTGTGGGAGCGGGTTTACCCGCGAAGAAGCCAGCACCGATCGAACAGGTCAGCGCAGCTCGAGCACATCCTGCATGTCGTACAGGCCCGGCTCACGCCCATCCAGCCACAGCGCCGCACGCACGGCGCCCTTGGCGAAGGTCATGCGGCTGGAGGCCTTGTGGGTGATCTCCAGGCGCTCGCCCTCAGCGGCGAACAGCACAGTGTGATCACCCACCACATCGCCAGCACGCACGGTGGCGAAACCGATGGTCTGGCGATCACGCGCGCCGGTCTGGCCTTCACGGCCATAAACCGCCACTTCCTGCAGGTCACGCCCCAGCGCATTGGCGACCACTTCACCCATGCGCAGCGCGGTACCCGAAGGCGCGTCGACCTTGTGCCGGTGGTGCGCCTCGATGATCTCGATGTCGACATCATCGCCCAGCACCCGCGCCGCCATGTCCAGCAGCTTGAGGCTGAGGTTGACGCCGACGCTGAAGTTGGCGGCGAACACGATTGGAATGTCCTTGCCCGCCTCGGCCAGCAACTGCTTCTCTTCCACGGAGAAACCCGTGGTACCGATGATCATCGCCTTGCCGTGCTTACGGCAGAAGGCAAGGTTCTTCAAAGTCACCGACGGGTGAGTGAAGTCGATCAGCACGTCGAACTCGTCGGCGACCTTGGCCAGGTCATCGGACAGCAGCACGCCGATCCGACCAAGGGCCGCCAGTTCACCGGCATCGGCACCCACCAGCGAGCTGTCCGGGCGATCGATCGCCGCCGTCAGCCCGGCACCCGGGGTTTGCTGCACGGCTTCGATCAGGGTCTTGCCCATCCGCCCTGCCGCGCCCATCACTGCAATACGTCGCATAGCCGTTTCCTTATCAGAGATCGCCGAAGAAGCGCTTCACGCCATCGAACCAGCCACTGGCCTTGGGCGAGTGGGAGCTGTCGCCCTCCAGCGAACTGCGCAGTTCTTCGAGCAGTTCGCGCTGGCGGCGGCTCAGGTTGACCGGGGTTTCCACCGCAACCCGGCACAGCAGGTCGCCGGCACCACCGCCACGCACCGGAGCGACGCCCTTGCCGCGCAGGCGGAACTGCTTGCCGGTCTGGGTGCCTTCCGGAATCTTCAGCTTCACACGACCGTCGAGGGTCGGCACTTCCAGCTCACCACCCAGGGCGGCATCGGTATAGCTGATCGGCACTTCGCAATACAGGTGCTTGCCGTCGCGCTGGAAGATCTCGTGCTCGCGCACGTTGATCACCACGTACAGGTCGCCGGTCGGGCCGCCGTGGGTACCCGCCTCGCCTTCGCCGGAGAGACGGATGCGGTCGCCGGTGTCGACACCGGCCGGCACCTTGACCGACAGGGTCTTGTATTCCTCGACACGACCTTCGCCATGGCACGAGGTGCACGGGTCGGTGATGATCTTGCCCTGGCCATGGCAGCGCGGGCAGGTCTGCTGCACCGAGAAGAAGCCCTGCTGCATGCGCACCTGGCCGATACCGCCACAGGTCGGGCAGGTGGAAGGCGTGGAGCCCTTCTTGGCCCCGGAGCCGTCGCACGGCTTGCAATTGACCAGGGTCGGCACGCGAATGCTGACCGTGGTGCCACGCACCGCTTCTTCCAGGTTCAGTTCCAGGGTGTAGCGCAGGTCGCTGCCACGCTGGGCACCGCCACGACCACCGCCGCGACCGCCACCGAAGAAATCGCTGAACACGTCGCCGAAGATGTCGGAGAAGTTGGCACCGCCGAAACCGGCACCACCGCCACCCATGCTAGGGTCGACGCCGGCGTGGCCATACTGGTCGAACGCCGCGCGCTTGCTGGCATCAGACAGCACTTCGTAGGCCTCGTTGGCCTCCTTGAACTTGTCTTCCGACTCCTTGTCGCCCGGGTTGCGGTCCGGGTGGTACTTCATCGCCAGACGGCGGTAGGCCTTCTTGAGGTCAGCTTCGCTGGCGCCGCGCTCGACACCCAGGACCTCATAATAATCACGCTTGGACATAGGTCATTTGCACCTTGTTGGGCGTCTGGCATCTGCGCCGCGCCATCAGCACCTGCCTGCAGACCACCAATGGCGCGGGCAAATGCTGTAAAAAAATCTCGAATTCCAGATACGCCAACGCGGGAGCAAGCCCCCGCGCGGCGACATCCTACCAGTTCACCAGCCTAAGCCGGTGAACGGGTCGACAGCATGCAACGATTACTTCTTGTCGTCGCCTTTCACTTCTTCGAACTCGGCGTCAACCACGTCGTCGTGCTTGGCTTCCGGCTCGGCCTGCTGCGCGCCACCCTGAGGCTGTTCGGCCGACTGCTCGGCGTACATCTTCTGGGCAACCGGGGCCGAAACCTTGGACAGTTCCTCGACCTTGGCGTCGATGGCAGCCTTGTCGTCGCCTTTGACAGCGGCTTCCAGGGCAACCACGGCTGCTTCGATGGCGGTTTTCTCTTCGGCAGTGACCTTGTCACCAGCGTCAGCGACCATCTTGCGGGTCGAGTGAACCAGCGCGTCACCCTGGTTACGGGCAGTGGCCAGCTCTTCGAACTTGCGGTCTTCCTCGGCGTTGGCCTCGGCGTCACGCACCATTTTTTCGATCTCTTCGTCGGACAGGCCGGAGTTGGCCTTGATCACGATCGACTGAGCCTTGCCGGTGGCCTTGTCTTTCGCGCCGACGTGCAGGATGCCGTTGGCGTCGATGTCGAAGGTCACTTCGATCTGCGGCACGCCACGTGGCGCTGGCGGGATCTCGGACAGGTCGAACTTGCCCAGCGACTTGTTCTGCGAAGCCTGCTTGCGCTCACCTTGCAGCACGTGGATGGTCACCGCGCCCTGGTTGTCGTCGGCAGTCGAGAACACCTGCGACTTCTTGGTCGGGATGGTGGTGTTCTTCTCGATCAGCGCAGTCATCACGCCACCCATGGTTTCGATACCCAGGGTCAGCGGGCTGACGTCCAGCAGCAGCACGTCCTTCACGTCACCAGCCAGTACGGCGCCCTGGATGGCAGCACCCATGGCCACGGCTTCGTCCGGGTTGACGTCCTTGCGGGCTTCCTTGCCGAAGAAGTCGGCAACGGCTTTCTGCACCATCGGCATACGGGTCTGGCCACCGACCAGGATCACGTCGTCGATCTTGCTGGCGTCGATGCCGGCGTCTTTCAGGGCGATGCGGCAAGGCTCGATGGTACGGTTGACCAGGTCTTCGACCAGCGACTCCAGCTTGGCGCGGGAGATCTTCACGTTCAGGTGCTTGGGACCGGTAGCGTCTGCAGTGATGTACGGCAGGTTGACGTCGGTCGACTGGGCCGAGGACAGCTCGATCTTGGCCTTTTCAGCGGCTTCTTTCAGGCGCTGCAGGGCCAGTGGGTCGTTCTTCAGGTCCATGCCGGACTCTTTCTTGAACTCGTCCACGAGGTAGTCGATCAGACGCATGTCGAAGTCTTCGCCACCCAGGAAGGTGTCGCCGTTGGTAGCCAGTACTTCGAACTGGTGCTCACCGTCGACTTCGGCGATTTCGATGACCGAAACGTCGAAGGTACCACCACCGAGGTCATAAACGATGACGGTGTGGTCGCCCTTGGCCTTGTCCATGCCGTACGCCAGTGCGGCAGCGGTCGGTTCGTTGATGATGCGCTTGACGTCCAGACCGGCGATGCGACCGGCATCCTTGGTAGCCTGGCGCTGGCTGTCGTTGAAGTAGGCCGGAACGGTGATGACCGCTTCGGTGACAGGCTCGCCGAGGTAGTCTTCGGCGGTCTTCTTCATTTTCTTCAGGACTTCGGCGCTGATCTGTGGCGGCGCCATGTCCTTGCCGCTGGCCTGTACCCAGGCGTCGCCGTTACCGGCCTTGACGATCTTGTACGGCACCAGCTTGATGTCTTTCTGCACGACTTCTTCTTCGAAGCGGCGACCGATCAGGCGCTTCACCGCGAACAGGGTGTTGTGCGGGTTGGTGACGGCCTGGCGCTTGGCCGACTGGCCAACCAGGATTTCGCCGTCGTTGGCGTAGGCCACGATCGAAGGGGTGGTACGCGCGCCTTCGGCGTTTTCGATGACCTTGACGTTACCGTTTTCCAGAATGGAGACGCACGAGTTGGTGGTCCCCAGGTCGATACCGATGATTTTGCCCATGTTTACTCTCCCGAAACTTGAATTTGGCGGCAGCGGCTACTTTGGCCAACTGCGGTAATACTTGATCGCTTGACACCTAGATGGGGATGCCCCGACAGATTTCAAGCCTTCTCGTCGATAGAAGGTTGCGGGGCGGCCGGCGCCTTGCTCACCACCACCATGGCGGGACGCAGCAGACGGCCGTTGAGCAGGTAGCCTTTCTGGAACACGTTCAACACGCTGTTCGGTTCGGCGTCAGCGCTTTCCTGCATGGCCATGGCCTGGTGGTGCTCAGGGTTGAACGGCTGGCCGTGCGGGTCGATGGCTTCGAGGTTGTAGCGCTTGAGGGTGTCCTGGAACATCTTCAAGGTCAGCTCGAGGCCTTCACGGGATTTCTTGACCTGCTCATCCTCGGGATTGAGGTGGGTCAGGGCCATTTCCAGGCTGTCGATCACCGGCAGCAGGTCGCCCGAGAACTTCTCGAGGGCAAACTTGCGGGCCTTGTCGACTTCCTGTTCGGCGCGGCGAATGCTGTTCTGCGCTTCGGCAGCAACACGCAGGGACTGATCCTTGGCCGCGGCCAGCTGCTCCTCGAGCTCCAGAACGCGGGCGCCGGTATCCACCGCAGCGGCCTCTTCGGCATTAAGGTCTTTCTCGTTCAGCTGTTCGTCAGCCATGGGTTCTCTCCTGGGCAATTTCTGTTCTACGAGCAAAGCTCGCCGTGTCTGCCGGCTATATGGGGCCGGAAAAACCAGCTTCAAGGGGCAAGGCGGTTTTCCGGGCGGCGAGAAAATCCGCCGAGGGACATTGGCAGGCCCGAAAAAAGTACTGTATAAATAACCAGACACGAACTTCGGGAGCCGCCCCAATGCTGGTGCACCTGTCCATTCACAACTACGCCATCGTCGAACACCTCGACCTCGAAATCGCCCGCGGCATGTCCGTCATCACCGGCGAGACCGGGGCCGGCAAGTCGATCATGCTCGACGCCCTCGGCCTGGCCCTGGGCGACCGTGCCGACAGCGGCGTGGTGCGTCCGGGCACCGACAAGGCAGACATCCTCGCCACCTTCGACCTGGTGGACATCCCCGAAGCCCACGCCTGGCTGGCCGAGCGCGATCTCAGCGACGACGGCCCGTGCATCCTGCGCCGGGTGATCACCGCCGAGGGCCGCAGCCGCGGCTACATCAATGGCACACCCTGCCCGCTTGGCGACCTCAAGGCGCTGGGCGAGCTGCTGATCGACATCCACAGCCAGCATGAACACCAGTCGCTGCTGAAAACCGACACCCACCGCCGCCTGGTGGACGAATACGCCGGCGCCATCGACCTGGCCCGCCAGGTACAGCTTGCCGCCAAGCGCTGGAACCAGACCCGCCTGGAGCGCGATCGTCTGGCCAACTCCGGTGACGAGCAGCGGGCGCGCCACCAGCTGCTCAGCTACCAGCTCGAAGAGCTGGACAACCTCGGCCTTGGCGAGCATGAACTGGAGCACCTGGAGCAGGAGCACAAGAACCTGACCAGTGCCGAGGCCCTGTTCGGCATCTGCCGCCAGGTCATCGACCAGTGCAGCGAAAGCGACTCGGGCAACGTGCTCAGCGCGCTCACCTCCAGCCTCAACCGCCTGGGCGCGGCAACCAATGCCCCGAAAGCACTGGGCGAAGCCGCGAACATGATTGCCACCGCGCAGATCCAGGTGGAAGAGGCCATGGGCGAACTCAACCGCTTCCTCGACAACTTCGACGCCGACCCGATGCGCCTCCAGGCACTGGAAGAGCGCCTCGACACCATCTATACCCTGGCGCGCAAGCACCGCGTGCACCCTACCGAGCTGCCCCACCTGCAGCAGCAATTGATGGAGGAGCTGGAAACGCTCAACGCCAGCGACGAGTCGATCGAACGCCTGGGCGAGGAGCTGGCGGCGTTTGCCCAGCACTATAAAGAGAAGGCCATCGAGCTCAGCGCCCTGCGCCAGCAGGCCGCGCAGCAGCTGGCGAGTGCCGTGGAAGTGGAAATCCAGCGCCTGGGCATGCCGGGCGGGCGGTTCTGCATCGAACTCAAGCCCAATGAAGGCAACGACCTGTCCCCCCACGGCCTGGAGCAGGTCGAACTGCTGGTCAGCGCCAACCCCGGCCAGCCACTCAAAGGCCTGGCCAAGGTGGCCTCCGGGGGCGAACTCTCGCGGATCAGCCTGGCGATCCAGGTAATCACGGCGCAGACGTCGCGCATTCCGACCCTGGTGTTCGACGAAGTCGACGTGGGCATCGGCGGCCCGACTGCAGAGATTGTTGGGCAACTGCTGCGTCGCCTGGGTGAACGCGGCCAGGTACTGACCGTGACCCACCTGCCACAGGTGGCGGCACAGGGGCATCATCACCTGTTCGTGCACAAGGTGCGCAACAGCGACACCACCCATACCGCGGTGGCCAGCCTGGGCAAACGCGAGCGCGTCGAGGAAGTGGCGCGGATGCTCGGCGGCATCGACCTGACCAAGGAATCCCTGGCGCATGCGCGCAAGATGGTGGTTTCCGGCAAGGCCTGATATCTCCGTCAACCTCTTCGCGGGCAAGTCGGGTCGCCGCACCGCCGCTCCCACAGGATCGTGGAGGCCTCAGGCCTATTGATCCACCTGTGGGAGCGGGCTTGCCCACGAAGAGGCCAGTAAAGCCACCACAGCTTTGATTCCCTTCTTGAAAGCACAAAGGCGACCCGAAGGTCGCCTTTGTCGTTCATAACGAGCTAAATCGTTACTTTTTCTTACGCACATAGAGGACCAGGTTATGGTCCACCAGCTCGTAGCCATGCTCGGCCACGATTTCTTTCTGACGGCGCTCGATTTCAGCATCCATGAACTCGATGACTTCGCCGTTCTCCACGTTGACCATATGGTCGTGGTGACCGCCGTCAGCCAGCTCGAACACCGCGTGGCCGCCGTCGAAGTTGTGACGTACCACCAGGCCAGCCGCTTCGAACTGGGTCAGTACGCGATAGACGGTTGCCAGACCGACGTCCTCGCCAGCCTCCATCAGCGCCTTGTAGACATCTTCCGCGCTCATGTGACGTTGCTCGGTGGAATCGAGCATCTGAAGGATCTTGACTCGAGGCAGGGTCACCTTGAGGCCGGCTTTGCGCAATTCGCTATTTTCAACCATGGTCAGCTTTCTCGCCGATGCTGCTTCGCAGCTTCTCTTAATACGGGTATGATCGGTGTTTACGTTGTCCAGCCAAGATAGTGGAAGTCGCCCACCGATGCAAAACACCAAGCTCTTGCTAAACAGCCTCGCCTTCGCGGGACTGCTCGCACTCGCCGGTTGCTCGTTTCCCGGGGTTTACAAAATCGACATCCAGCAGGGCAATGTCGTCACGCAAGACATGATAGACCAATTGCGCCCCGGAATGACCCGCCGGCAAGTAAGGTTTATCATGGGTAACCCGCTGATTCAGGATACCTTCAACACCAACCGGTGGGATTACCTGTACAGCCTGCAGCCCGGTGGCGGCCAACGCCAGCAGGAGCGCATGAGCGTGTTCTTCAACGACAGCGACCAACTGGTCAACCTGTCCGGCGACTTCATGCCAGGCGTGAGCCGCGACCAGGAAATCCTAGGCGGCAGCAGCGATACCACGGTCAGCCCGGGCGCCCAGCCTGAACAAGCCAAGCCGCAAGCCGAAGAAAAGCCGGCCAAGCCAGGCTCGGTGGAAGACACCATCCAGCGCGAGATCGACACCATCGAGACCACGCCAGTGCCTACCCCGGCACCGCTGGACACCTCGCCGCAGTAACTGCAGGCGCAAAGAAAAGCCCGGACCATGGTCCGGGCTTTTTCATGTCAGGCTGCTCATCTAGCCATTGAGCTGCTTGGCACGCTGGCAGAACGCATCCACCAGGGTATTGGCCGCCTGGTTGAACAACGGCCCCAAGGTCGCGCGCACGATTGCACCGGCATAGTCGAAGGTCAGGTCGAGGCTGATCTTGCAGGCCTTTTCTCCCAATGGCTTGAACACCCACACGCCATGCAGCTGGGTAAACGGCCCCTCCTCCAGGTTCATCTCGATGGACTGCCCCGGCACCAGCACATTGCGGGTCACGAACTGCTGGCTCATGCCGCCCTTGGCGACTTCCAGCTTTGCACGCATGTGCGTATCACTGCTCTCGATCACCGTCGAGGCCGAGCACCAAGGCAGGAATTCAGGGTAGCTGGCCACATCGTTGACCAGATCGTAGAGCGCCTGGGCAGGGTACGGCAGCAGGGCGGAGCGTTGAATATGGGTAGTCATCCAGGCGTCACTTCCAAGGCTGGGTGGCGGCGCTTCACAGCGTGCCGAAAACAGGTTCTGTGCGTATGACAGGCCTTGTATTGTCCGGTATTCATTGCAGTGGCTCAAGCACACCGAAATCCCATAGCCGACCGCGCGATGACTTGCCTATAATGCCGCCCCTATGGCTAAACAAAAGAAACATCCGACCGGGACCATCGCGCAAAACAAAAAGGCGCGACACGATTACTTCATCGAACACAAGTTCGAGGCCGGGCTGGTCCTGTCCGGTTGGGAAGTAAAGAGCCTGCGGGCCGGCAAGGCGCACCTGACCGACAGCTACGTGCTGCTCAAGGATGGCGAAGCCTGGCTGTTCGGCAGCCACATCACCCCGCTGACCACCGCCAGCACCCACGTCATCGCCGACCCCACGCGCACCCGCAAGCTGCTGCTGAACAAGCGCGAGCTCGAGCGCGTGGAAGCCGCCGTGGCGCAGAAGGGCTACACCTGCGTGGCCCTGGCGCTGTACTGGAGCAAGCACCTGATCAAGTGCGAAATCGCACTCGGCAAGGGCAAGAAGGAGTTCGACAAGCGCGACACCATGCGCGAACGCGACTCCAACCGCGAGCTGCAGCGTGCGGTGCGGAACAAGGGCAAGGAAGAGTAACCCTCCTTCTTTAGCCTGTTCCGGCCCTTTCGCGGGTGAACCCGCTCCCACAGGTAGTGCACAGAATCTGAAATCTGTGCACTACCTGTGGGAGCGGGTTCACCCGCGAAGAAACCAACACCGCTTTCAGCGCCCGCTGCGCCGCTCCGCCCGCGCCACCCGCTGGGCCTCGTCCTGCGCCTCTTCCAGCACTTCCTGCACATACAGAATGTGCCGGCTGGACACCTCCCGCGCGTCCTCCGCCCTGCCCTCGACGATCGCCAGGTACAGCTCCCGGTGCTGGCTGATCAGCATGTCCCGGGTCTCGCTGCGCTGCTGGTACATGCCACCGATGTTGGTCACCACGTTGCGCTTGAGCAGATCGAACAACCCGCGGATGGTATGCAGCAACACCGCGTTATGGCTGGCCTCGGCAATCGCCAGGTGGAAGCGCGCATCGGCCGCGCCCTCCTCCGCCCGCGTCACTTCGTCGACCCGGGCATAGCAGTCCTGCAAGGTATCGAACGCCGCCTTGAGCCGCGCGCGATCCGGCTCGGTGGCACGCTGGGCCGCATAGTAGGCGCATGACGCCTCCAGGGTGTGACGGAATTCCAGCAGATCGCGCTGCGCCTCGGCACTGTGCTCGAGCAACTGCAGCAACGGGTCGCTGAAGGTCGAGCCCAGCGATTCGGCCACATAGTTGCCGCCACCCTGACGGCTCACCAGCAGCCCCTTGGCCACCAGCTTCTGAATCGCCTCGCGCAGTGACGGGCGCGACACGCCGAACTGTTCGGCCAGGGTGCGCTCGGCCGGCAGCCGCTGCCCGGAGGTCAACGTACCTTCGAGAATCATCCCTTCCAACCGATCGACGATGTCGTCGGACAGGCGCCGTTGGCGGACCTGATCAAAAACCATCACATGCTCTCCACAAACCCCGGCCTGAATCGCCGGGGCGCCTATTCTCGCCGATCCGCGCCGCGCCAGCACGTATCAGCCAATGAATTTCCCAGGGCGTCAGGCGCCCGTTCATCGACACGCGACCAAAGTTTTGCGCGGGACAAATTGACACACCCACGACAGCGCTCTTAACCTAGCGACCAGTCATTGTAAATTGGTCTTACCAATTATCCAATGCCAGTGCCTGACCAACAACAATTAGGGGCCACCCCATATGCAAACCTGGCAACAACTCTACAGCCCACTTGGTAGTCTCGGCCTGTCCGCACTGGCGGCGGTCATCCCCATCGTCTTCTTCTTCCTCGCCCTGGCCGTGTTCCGCCTCAAAGGCCACGTCGCTGGCAGCATCACCCTGGCCCTGTCGATCCTGGTGGCGATCTTCGCCTTCCAGATGCCTGTCGACATGGCCCTGGCGGCGGCCGGCTACGGCTTCCTCTACGGCCTCTGGCCGATTGCCTGGATCATCGTTGCCGCGGTGTTCCTGTACAAACTCACGGTCAAGAGCGGCCAGTTCGAAGTGATCCGCAGCTCGGTGCTGTCGATCACCGACGACCAGCGCCTGCAGGTGCTGCTGATCGGCTTCTGCTTCGGCGCCTTCCTCGAAGGCGCGGCCGGCTTCGGCGCGCCGGTGGCCATCACCGCTGCCCTGCTGGTCGGCCTCGGGTTCAACCCGCTGTACGCCGCCGGCCTGTGCCTGATCGCCAACACCGCACCGGTGGCCTTCGGCGCCCTGGGCATCCCGATCATCGTCGCCGGGCAAGTGACCGGCATCGACGCCTTCCACATCGGCGCCATGACCGGCCGCCAGCTGCCATTGCTGTCGCTGTTCGTGCCGTTCTGGCTGGTGTTCATGATGGATGGCCTGCGCGGCGTCAAGGAAACCTGGCCAGCCGCCCTGGTTGCCGGCCTGAGCTTCGCCGTGACCCAGTACTTCACCTCGAACTTCATCGGCCCCGAGCTGCCGGACATCACCTCGGCCCTGGCCAGCCTGATCTGCCTGACCCTGTTCCTGAAGGTCTGGCAGCCCAAGCGCTCGTTCGCCCAGGCCAAGGGCAGCGTCGGCGCCGCAGTGGTACAGCCAGGCGGCAGCCAGCCAACACCGTACAGCTTCGGCGAGATCTTCAAGGCCTGGTCGCCGTTCCTGATCCTCACCGTGCTGGTCACGATCTGGACCCTCAAGCCGTTCAAGGCAGCCTTCGCCCCCGGCGGCGCGATGTACGACTTCGTGTTCAACTTCGCCATCCCGCACCTCGACCAGCTGGTGATCAAGACCGCGCCGATCGTCACCGCACCGACCGCCATGCCGGCCGTGTTCAAGCTCGACCCGATCTCCGCCACCGGCACCGCGATCTTCCTCTCCGCACTGATCTCCATGGCCGTGCTGAAGATCAACCTCAAAACTGGTCTGACCACTTTCAAGGAAACCTTCTGGGAGCTGCGCTGGCCGATCCTGTCGATCGGCATGGTGCTGGCCTTCGCCTTCGTCACCAACTACTCGGGCATGTCCTCGACCATGGCCCTGGTACTGGCCGGCACCGGCGCCGCGTTCCCGTTCTTCTCGCCGTTCCTCGGCTGGCTGGGGGTGTTCCTGACCGGCTCCGACACCTCGTCCAACGCCCTGTTCAGCTCGCTGCAGGCCACCACCGCGCACCAGATCGGGGTCAACGACACCCTGCTGGTGGCGGCCAACACCAGCGGCGGCGTGACCGGCAAGATGATTTCGCCACAGTCGATCGCCGTGGCCTGCGCCGCCACCGGCCTGGTCGGCAAGGAATCCGACCTGTTCCGCTTCACCGTCAAGCACAGCCTGTTCTTCGCCACCATCGTCGGCCTGATCACCCTGATCCAGGCCTACTGGCTGACCGGCATGCTGGTTCAACACTAAAGTGAAAGGGGCCGGGCGCCCTGGCGCGCCCGGCATATCCTTCAACCCACGTTGCGAGAATCCATGATCATTTCCGCCTCCACCGACTATCGCGCCGCGGCCCAACGCAAGCTGCCTCCCTTCCTCTTCCACTACGCCGACGGCGGCGCCTACGCCGAGCACACCCTGCGCCACAACGTCTCGGACCTTGCCAGCATCGCCCTGCGCCAGCGCGTGCTCAACAACATGTCCGAGCTGAGCCTGCAGACCCAGCTGTTCGACGAGACCCTGAGCATGCCCGTGGCCCTGGCCCCGGTCGGCCTCACCGGCATGTACGCCCGCCGTGGCGAAGTGCAGGCCGCCCGTGCCGCCGCAGCCCATGGCATCCCCTTCACCATGTCCACCGTCTCGGTGTGCCCGATCGAAGAAGTGGCCCCGGCCATCGACCGGCCGATGTGGTTCCAGCTCTACGTGCTCAAAGACCGCGGCTTCATGCGCAACGCCCTGGAGCGGGCCAGGGCCGCTGGCGTGAAAACCCTGGTGTTCACCGTCGACATGCCGGTGCCCGGCGCCCGCTACCGCGATGCCCACTCCGGCATGAGCGGCGCCAACGGCCCGCTGCGCCGCGTGCTGCAGGCCATGACCCACCCCGAGTGGGCCTGGGACGTGGGCGTGATGGGCCGCCCACACGATCTGGGCAACATTTCGACCTACCGGGGCAACCCCACGGGCCTGGCCGACTACATCGGCTGGCTGGGCAACAACTTCGACCCGTCGATCTCGTGGAAGGACCTGGAGTGGATCCGCGAGTTCTGGGACGGCCCGATGATCATCAAGGGCATCCTCGACGCCGACGACGCCCGTGACGCGGTGCGCTTCGGCGCCGACGGCATCGTCGTGTCCAACCACGGCGGCCGCCAGCTCGACGGCGTGCTGTCCAGCGCCCGCGCCCTGCCGGCGATTGCCGACGCGGTCAAGGGCGACCTGAAGATCCTCGCCGACTCCGGCATCCGCAGCGGCCTCGACGTGGTGCGCATGATCGCCCTGGGCGCCGACACCGTGCTGATCGGCCGCGCCTTCCTCTGGGCCCTGGCCGTGCATGGCCAGGCCGGGGTGAAGAACCTGCTCGAGCTGTTCGAGAAAGAAATGCGCGTGGCCATGGTGCTGACCGGCGCCAAGTCGATCAGCGAAATCAGCCGCGACTCGCTGGTCCGCGAACTGGGCGCCTGAACGCCCCCACCGTACCGCCTGAATGACCCGGGGCACGCGGCGCGCAGACGCCGTGGCCCCGCGAGGAGATTGCATGAGCCTGCCCGCCGCGTTCCTGCGTGATGCCGAGCGCCTGATACCCGCCGAACGCCGTTTCGACGACCCGACCTCCACCCTGGCCTTCGGCACCGATGCCAGCTTCTACCGGCTGATCCCCAAGCTGGTGGTGCGCGTCGAGTCCGAGGACGAAGTGGTCGGGCTGATCCACCTGGCCCAGCGCGAGCGCGTACCGGTCACCTTCCGCGCCGCCGGCACCAGCCTGTCCGGCCAGGCCATCAGCGACTCGGTGCTGATCGTGCTCGGCGATAACTGGAATGGCCGGGAGATCCGCGGCCAGGGCGAGCAGATCCGCCTGCAACCCGGTGTCATCGGCGCCCAGGCCAACGCCTGGCTGGCGCCCTACGGCCGCAAGATCGGCCCGGACCCGGCGTCGATCAACGCCTGCAAGATCGGCGGCATCGTCGCCAACAACGCCAGCGGCATGTGCTGCGGCACCGCGCAGAACACCTACCACACCCTCGCCGGCCTGCGCCTGGTGCTGGCCGACGGCACCCGCCTGGACAGCGAAGACCCGGCCAGCGTCGCCGCCTTCGAAACCTCCCACGCCGAGCTGCTCGAATCCCTCGCTCGCCTGGGCCGTGAAACCCGCGCCAACACCGAACTGGCCGAGCGCATCCGGCACAAATACCGACTGAAGAACACCACCGGCCTGTCACTCAACGCGCTGGTGGACTACGACCAGCCACTGGATATCCTCCAGCACCTGCTGGTCGGTTCCGAGGGCACCCTGGGCTTCATCAGCGCCGTCACCTACGACACCGTGCCCGACCACCCGCACAAGGCCAGCGCGCTGCTGGTGTTCCCCAGCGTCGAGAGCTGCTGCCGCGCGGTGACCGTACTCAAGCGCCAACCGGTATCCGCCGTCGAATTGCTCGACCGCCGCAGCCTGCGCTCGGTGCAGGACATGCCGGGCATGCCGGCGTGGGTCAAGGGCCTGTCGGACCACGCCTGCGCCCTGCTGATCGAGTCCCGCGCCGCCAGCCAGAGCCTGCTGCACGAACAGCTGCAACAGGTCATGGCCTCGATCGACGACTACCCGCTGGAGCAGAAAGTCGACTTCAGCGAAGACCCGGCCGTCTACAACCAGCTGTGGAAGATCCGCAAGGACACCTTTCCCGCCGTCGGCGCCGTGCGCCAGACCGGCACCACGGTGATCATCGAGGACGTGACCTTTCCCGTCGAGCAACTGGCCGAGGGCGTCAACCGCCTGCTCCAGCTGTTCGACAAGCACCGCTACGACGAGGCGATCATCTTCGGCCACGCGCTGGAGGGCAACCTGCACTTCGTCTTCACCCAGGGCTTCAACAGCGCGGCGGAAGTCGCCCGCTACCAGGCCTTCATGGACGACGTGGCGCAGTTGGTGGCCGTGGAGTTCGGCGGCTCGCTCAAGGCCGAGCACGGCACCGGGCGCAACATGGCGCCGTTCGTCGAACTGGAGTGGGGCCATGACGCCTACCAGTTGATGTGGAAGCTCAAGCGCCTGCTCGACCCCAACGGCATCCTCAACCCCGACGTGGTGCTCAGCGACGATCCCGACATCCACCTGAAAAACCTCAAGCCGCTGCCTGCCGCCGACGAAATCGTCGACAAGTGCATCGAATGCGGCTTCTGCGAACCGGTGTGCCCGTCCAAGGGTCTGACCCTCAGCCCTCGCCAGCGGATCGTCATGTGGCGTGACATCCAGGCCAAGACACGTGCCGGCATCGATACCCGCGAACTGCTGCAGACCTACCAGTACCAGGGCCTCGACACCTGCGCCGCCACCGGCCTGTGCGCCCAGCGCTGCCCGGTGGGCATCAACACCGGCGAGCTGGTGAAAAAGCTGCGCAGCCAGGCCGCCGAGCACCCGAAAACCGCCAATTGGCTGTCCGAAAACTTCCACACGGCCCTGGGTGGCGCGCGCCTGACCCTGACCGCCGCCAATACCGCCCGCAAACTGCTCGGAGCCCCGCGCCTGGCGCGGCTGAGCGCATCGTTGAGCAAGGCCAGCAAAGGCCGACTGCCGCACTGGACCCCGGCCATGCCCCAGCCCCTGCGCAGCGTGGCCTTCGGCCCGGCGAGCAATGATGCGCGGCCACGGGTGGTCTACCTCGCCGCCTGCGTCTCACGGGTAATGGGCCCGGCCTATGCCGACCGCGAGCAAAGTTCGCTGCTCGACAAGACCCGCGCCCTGCTGGAAAAGGCCGGCTACCAGGTGGTATTCCCCGACAACGCCGACAGCCTCTGCTGCGGCCAGCCGTTCGCCTCCAAAGGCTACCCCGAACAGGCCGAACACAAGCGCCAGGAGTTGATCAACGCCCTGCTCCACGCCAGCCGCGGCGGCCTCGACCCGATCTACTGCGACACCAGCCCCTGCACCCTGCGCCTGGTACAGGACCTGGGCGAAACCCGGCTCGACCTGTACGACCCGGTGCGCTTCATCCGCACCCACCTGGTCGACAAGCTGGAATTCACCCCGCAGGAGCAACCGGTGGCCGTGCACGTCACCTGCAGCACCCAGCACCTGGGCGAAAGCCAGGCGCTGATCGACCTGGCGCGGCGGTGCAGCAAGCAGGTGGTGGTGCCGGAAGGCATTCACTGCTGCGGCTTCGCCGGCGACAAGGGCTTCACCACGCCGGAGCTCAATGCCCATTCGCTGCGCAGCCTGAAGGACGCCGTGCAGTACTGCAGCGAAGGGATTTCCACCAGCCGCACCTGCGAGATCGGGCTGTCCAGCCACAGTGGCATTGACTACCACGGGCTGGTTTACCTGGTGGACCGTGTGACTCGCCCGCGCAGCATCTGACCTGTCCACAGGGCCGCGCCCAGCATGCCAATTTCCCCAAGCTGGCGCGCGCGCCCCCTGTGGGAGCGGGTTTACCCGCGAAGAATCCAACGCGGTGCATGGCACGGGCTTCGCCCGTGTTCGCGGCGGATCGACGCCTCGATAAACCCGATGGAACCCCCACCACCCCCCACAGTCCACCTTACAGGCCCACCCTTCCAGAGGCCTCAAAAGGAGACACCCATGAAAGGCACAGCGCTCTCTGCCCTATTCGCGGCCGCCACCCTCCTGGCCTCCCCGGTGTTCGCCGCCGAAGACCTCTGCACGCTCAACCTGCAGAAGATCGACGACAGCATGGCCACCGCCGGCGCCACCTCCGAAGGCCTGGACAAAGCCATCACCGAGCACGTCGACCAAGCCAAGGCCGCCCAGGCCAAGGGCGACACCAAGGAATGCATCGCCATCACCAGCAAGGTCCTCGAACGCCTGGAAAAAACCGAGAAAGGCAGCGGTTCCGCTGGCGGCAGCGGCGCCTGAGCCGCGCTGGTGCGGGCGGCCAGACCGCCTGTCGACGCCGCCCGCACAATGGCGTATACTCCACCCTACGTGCCGTAAGGTGCGTTAGCGTAGAGCTAGTGTGGGGCCGATCAGGATTCGACGCCGGTAGCGAAACTCTAGGTGCATGCCGAGTTGGTAACAGAACTCGTAAATCCACTGTTGCAACTTTCTATAGTTGCCAATGACGAAAACTACGAGGGCTACGCTCTCGCTGCGTAAGCAGCTGAGCCCGCTCTCCTGGTAGCTTCGGCTCCAGCAATCATCAGGGGATGCCTGTAAACCCGAAATGATTGTCATACAGAACAGGATCGTCGTGTAGCACGTTGGGGGCAAAGCGACTAAAACTTACCCAACTCATCCAAAGCACCCTGCCCGTCGGGCGGCTGCGGATTAAATCAGTAGACACGGCTACGCATGTAGTACCGACAGCGGAGTACTGGCGGACGGGGGTTCAAATCCCCCCGGCTCCACCAAATTCCAAGAAAGAAGACGCCCTCGGGCGTCTTTTTTTGTGCCTGGGATTCCTTGAGGCCCCTCCTCCCTGCACACCGAAAATTCAGATTCAGTACCTTTCTTGTAGTCCATTTCCCAAATTGTTCCTCAGCCCCCGTTTTCGTTGCGGCCGTTTCCCCAGCGCTCTAGTCTCGATGGGCGACCCATCTTGAGGTGTCACGACGATAGCGAGTGCATAGGCTTCTGAAAGCCCAACCCGCTAGGCTGCCCAGGTTGCTGCCCACGCGATGTCAACTCGCTGCATGGCATGGGCTTTGCCCGTGTTCACAGGACAAGCCTTCTTCTACGCGGGCTGAGGCAGTTTTGGGAAAGTTGAGCAAGACAATTGCTGGATTGGCCAGCATCTTCCTCTATGAGGAATAATGCAGTAGCGATACAAACCTCTCACAGCGATACCTAGAGGCCGCTTAATGACCTTCGCCGAGCTCCATCAGATCCTTGCACGTGGCGAGGACAGTCGCCACCAGTTCAAGCGCGATTTCAGCAATATCGATGCGTTGGCAGCCGAATTGGTGGCGTTCGCCAATACATCCGGTGGCTATCTGCTGATTGGCGTGGACGACTCCGGCGTGGGTAGTGGTTTGAGTGGCGCCGACGTAGCACGGCTCAATCAGTTACTTTCTAATGCGGCATCGCAGAATGTCCGCCCGGCGATCAATCCACTGTCCAACAACTTTCAGACCGAACACGGGCTGGTCATGGTGGTATCCGTCGAACAGGGGCTGAATAAGCCCTACGTCGATAATCATGGCCGCATCTGGGTGAAGAGTGGCGCCGACAAGCGTCGAGTTACGGCGCGTGAGGAGCTGCAGCGCTTGTTCCAGCAGACTGGGCTGGTGTACGCAGATGCGGTACCGGTCGTGGGCAGCAGCGTGGCAGATATCGACGCCAAGGCACTTGGCGACTACTTCCAGAGACGCTTTCGGCAAAGCCCCGAGCAGACAGGGCTGGATACGGCCCGCATTCTTGAAAATCTTGCCCTTGCCAGCGGCGACACACCCAATTTGGCCGGTTTGCTGCTGTTCGGCCAGGCACCACAACGTTTGTGCCCTGCATTCGATATCAAGGCTGTGGCGTTTCCAGGCACGGTGCTGCATGACCGCCACTACCTAGACAGCGAGGACATTGACGGCAACTTGCTGGAGCAGTACCGGCGCAGCTTAGCCTTATTAAGCGCAACTTGCGTCATGTACAGCGTCAGCAGGGCTTCAATACTCTCGGCCAGTTGGAAGTTCCCGAGGAGGTGTTTGAAGAGTTGCTGGTCAATGCCTTGATCCACCGTGACTATTTTGTCAGCGCTTCCATTCGGATCATGATCTTCTCCGACCGCATCGAACTCATCAGCCCCGGACATCTGCCTGACGTGCTCGATACCGAGAAAATTCGCTTCGGCCTGTCCAACCGTCGCAATCCGACGCTCACCTCTCATGCGGTGCATATCTTGCCCTACCGTGGTTTAGGCACCGGCATCCCACGCGCGATCGACGCCTGGCCAATGATCACGCTGGAAGACGACCGGCAGAGTAACCAGTTCAAAGTTGTGATTCAGCGCAACGTTGAAAAAGGGCCTCTTTCGGGACCAAGCAGGGACCAAGTAGGGACCAAGTCGGGACTAAGTAGGGACCAAGTTGGGCTTGAGTCGGTAGCCCAAGAGCAACATCCCAAGACACACCTGTTCCTGCAGCACGAGCAAATTACATTGTTGTGCCGAATGACAGGCGACCACGCCACGCCCGAGCTGATGACCTTCGTGGGGCGCAGCAACCGCAGCAAGTTCCGTGAGCAGGTTTTGGCCCCTCTGCTGGCGCTTGGAGTGGTTGAGATGACCATTCCAGACAAAGCCAATAGCAGCAAGCAACGCTATCGCCTGACCCCAGCCGGCCAGGCACTAAGGGCCGAGCGATGCGCCTCAGGCGACCGAGCCTTATAGGGCCTCACCAAATCCCGCACGATCTTAAGAAACTTCCTACAAGACAGCGCTAGCGATACGCTTCCTCGGGAAATATCCTACACCCCCTGTCGACACGCGTCTGATTGTTCCTGGAAACCCAGCCCTCTAGGCTGTCCATGTCGCTGATGGTTCAGCGACCGGGTGTGGAAACCCGGGAACAAATTATGGTGACTGTCGTCATGACAGCTGTACGCGGGAGGCCTTCGGGCCTACCGGGTTTGCCATATGCCTGGATTTCCACCCCGTGTACAGCTGTCGCCCAAATGTGTGGAAACGGATGGGTGGCACTCAACATATGGTGCCTGTATGAAAAAGATCGTCCCCGACCCACCCCTCCTCTCTTCTTCCCTCGAAGACACCCTCATCCAAGCCACAGACTACGCACTCTGTGCCGCCACCGTCGCCCACCAGGCCTTGCTGCTGCAGCCCAAATCCCCAGCATCCATCCTGATGATGACCTCGGTGCATGAGATGGAAGCGCTACGGACCTTGCTTGAACACGCATTGATCCAACTGCAGATGCCAAAGGATCCACGCACGTTGCACTGAGGCATGAGCGATTTCAGGGAGATTGAACAATGACCAAAGACGAGACGAAAACCACGGTCGGCAAAACCAGGTTCTTCCAAGGTGAACACCAGACCCAACCCCTGTTCTGTATCGAGCCTGGCATCCCGTGCCAGTACGCTCGGGAACAAGCATCGGAACTGATGGGCTATGTTCGGGACCTGACGCTCTCTGGCCTGTTGGACGAGAATCCCCAGTTGGTCTGGGCCTCGTACTACTTGAGTGCCTTGGCCAAGGCCCTGCTGGATGATGCCGAAATGGGCATGACGCACTGAAGACAAACGCCCCCCGTGCTTGCGCTGTCGCGCATAGAACTGAACCTTTGTAGGAGCGGCCTTGTGTCGCGAAAGGGCCGCAGCGCGGCCCCAGGATCTTGAGTCTGACTCACAATTGCCGGGGCTGCTGCGCAGCCCTTTCGCGACACAAGGCCGCTCCTACAATGTCCGCGTTGTCACGGGGATCGCAACCGCTTTTGAAGTTGTACATCACAGCTACGGTCAAGCACTCGAAAGCCTGACCAACCCGCACTAAACTCGCCCTTTCAGCCCGGAGAGTCCGACGTGCACAACGCAGGATGCGAACAGCAACAACACGGCGCAGTCATCTGGCTCACCGGCCTCTCCGGCTCCGGCAAATCCTCCCTGGCCCAAGCCCTGGCAACCCGCCTCGGGCAACGCGGCCATGCCTGCTACGTGCTGGATGGCGACACCCTGCGCAGCGGCCTGAACGCCGACCTGGGCTTCTCCCCCGCCGACCGCCACGAAAACATCCGCCGCAC
Source organism: Pseudomonas sp. NPDC089401 (assembly GCF_044749485.1). Taxonomy (NCBI): domain Bacteria; kingdom Pseudomonadati; phylum Pseudomonadota; class Gammaproteobacteria; order Pseudomonadales; family Pseudomonadaceae; genus Pseudomonas; species Pseudomonas sp. NPDC089401. Next base: position 80,514 of record NZ_JBIVIA010000008.1, read on the forward strand.
CGGCGAGGTCGCAGCGCTGTTCGCCGACGCCGGGCTGATCTGCATCGCCGCGCTGATCTCGCCCTACCGCGCCGACCGCGCAGCCGCGCGCCGGGCCTGCAAGGGCGCCTTCCACGAAATCCATGTCAAAGCCGACCTGGCCACCTGCGAAGCCCGCGACCCCAAGGGGCTGTACCGTCGGGCGCGGGCCGGCGAGCTGAAGGCGTTCACCGGCATCGATGCGCCCTACGAGGCGCCGGAGCAACCCGACCTGGTAGTGAATACCGCCACCACCTCGCTACAGGCCTCGCTGGACCTGCTGCTGGCGTACGCCCTGCAGCAGGTCATCCGCCTCAAGACCCCGGCGTGATATCCCCCCGCTGCCAGCGCGCCTCGCTGTTGCTCAACGCCTGGGCAATATCCCCCAGCTCACTGGACGGCAAGGTACTCGGCAGCGGGTCGAGCCCGGCACTGGCGAACACCTGCCCGTAGCTGTTGCGCAGTTCGGCGTAGGCCAAGTCGCGTCGCAGGTCGGCCTGCAGGGCGTTCAATTCCCCCTGGATCAACTCAAGCTCGCCAATGCCCTGGGCCTGGTGGCGGTTGCGCAGTTGCTCGACGATCTGCTGGTCCAGCGCCACCAATTGCTGGCTGGTGGTGAACTGGCGCCGCGCCTCGCTGTAGTTGGCGTTGGCCACGTACAACTGCGCCAGAATGGCCATCGACATCGCCTGGCGCCGCGCCTCGACCACCTGCTCGCCGGCCTTCGCCACGTCGATCGAGGCAGGCCCCGAGAGCACGTTGAACAGGTTCCAGGTCACTTTCACGCCGTAGTCGGCCCAGCTCTGGTTGGTCAGGAAACTGTTGCTGTCGTAGTGCCCGCCCGCGGAGAACTCCAGCCCCGGCAGCATGCGCAACATCGCCTTGCGCACTTCGGCGGCGCTGATGCGGGCCTGGTAGTCCTGCTCGCGCAGCTCCGGGCGCGAGGCCAGGGCCTGCTGCTCCAGGCTGTCGAGGCCGACCTTGAGTTCCGGCACGCTGTAGTCGTCGTTGCTGGCCAGGCTCAGCTCGGTGCCCGGCGGCAGGTTGATCAGCGCGCCAAGCTCGGTCTTGGCCAGCGACAGGGCGCGGCGCTGCTCTTCCAGCTGGCGGGTGGCCTCGATCAGCGAGCGCTGGTAGTTGAGCGTGTCGATCTGGTCGCCGAGGCGTTGCTCGCCCATGCGCTGGCTGTTGCCGCGGGCCTGGTCGACGCGGGCCATCAGGGTGTCGATCTGCTTGAGCAGGCGTTCGGCGGCCACCGCGCGCCAGTAGGCCGAGCGCACGTCCTGGATGATGGTCTGCACCACCTTGCGTCGGCGTTCCTGGACGATCAGGCGCTGGTCGCCCTGCTGCTTGGCGCTGACATAGCTGACACCGAAGTCCAGCACGTTCCACACCATGGTCAGGTCGGCGACATCGCGGTCGCGGTCCTGGGAGGTCGACGGTTCCAGCGACTGGGTGTTGGTCAGCACGCTGCGGCTGCTGGCGGCGCTGACGTTGCTGCGCCCGGCGTAGCCGGCGGACATGGCCATGCGCGGCAGCATGTCGAAGGTGGCCAGGTCGACCTGGCGCTGGGCCAGGGCTTCCTCCATCACCTTCAGGCGCGCCTCCAGGTTGTACTTCACCGCCCGGGCCATGGCCTGGTGCAGGGTCAATGGCCCGTGCAGCGCCTCCTGGCCCTTGAACATGCTGGCCAGGTCGGCCCGTGCGCGCTGTTCGCTGACGCTGCGGTCGATCGGCTGGGTCTTGACCGCGCAACCGGTCACCGCCAGTGCCAACACGCTGATCGCAAAAATCCTTGATGCTCTGCTCATCCCACCGCCCCTTGGTACGACCTTCTGGTGTCGGTCATGTAGTGATTGGCCCTGCTCCGGCTCATGCCTCGGGCACGGGTGCCACGATCTGCCCCAGGGCCAGCGCCAGGTCCCTGACCTGGCGCTGCTCGCCCTCCCTGAAGGCCTGCAACTGCTGGCCAAGAGTCGGCGCGCCGGTCAGTTTCTCGCCGCCCTGGCGGAACGGCTTGCCGCCGCTCATTTCGTATTGGCCACCGTCCTCCGGCAGCGTCTTGTCGAACACGTTGGAAAGGCTGCTGGCACCGAACACGTTGGCATCGCCGCCACCAAAACCGAGGAACCCGGCTGCGGAACCATTGCCCAGGCCAAAGCCGCCCTGCTGCCCGGCGAACACCTGGGCCAGGTAACTGGGCGCCAGTGCGCCGTCGCGAATGAAGATGCTGCCCAATGGCGGCAGCCCGCCGCCGGGGCTCGGCATGTCGAACAGCGGTGGCGGCAGCAGTGGCGACTGGTACGCGCTGAACGGTGGCGCGCTCGCCACCTGCACTGTTGTCGGCTGGCCGGACAGGCCCGCTGGCGGCGCCGGGTAGGCGCGGAACTGCGGGTCGCCATCGCTGGACTGCAAGGCCAGGCCCTGGCCGGTGAAGCCCCCTTCCAGCGTGTTGCCAGCCGCATCGCTGATGCCGGTACCCGTGCTTTTCAAGGCCAGCGCCAGGCTGCCGCTGCCGGCCACCCCGACGACATTCACCTGCCAGGTACGGCTGTCGACTTGCACCAGCGACTGCAAGGTACCGCTGGCGTTGCCCGTGCCCACCAGTTGGAAATCGCCGAGGTCGACACCGCGCACTGCCTCGCTGAAGGTCACGGTGAAGCTCTGGTTGCCGCTGCCGGTGACCGCTGACGGGGTGATCGCCTCGACGACCGGCAGTTGGGTATCGACGATCACCGTGCTGCTGTCGCCAACGGCGTTGAGGCCCGGGTTCAAGGCATTGCCGGCGGCATCGTGCAAGCTCGCACCATTGGCCGTCAGGCCCAGCACCTGGACGCCATCGGCGTCGTTGTCGCCGGCCTGGATACGGTACTGGAACACCAGCGTCGGGGTGCCGGAGCCCGCAACGAAATCGGCGAACACCGTGCGCCCGCCAATGTCCAGCGCCAGCTTGGGCACGCCGTCGACGATCACCGCTTCGCTGGTGTTGACCACGTAGGTCAGGGTGTCACCGGCGTTGTAGGCCACTCCGACCGGCACGCTGACGCTGCCGACCGTCGGCGCATCGTGATCGATGCTGTACACCGCACCGGTGAGGCCGCCACTGAGCAGATTGCCGGCTACGTCGCTGATCCCAGTGCCGCTGGCGTTGAGGTTCAGGCCCAAGGTGCCGTTGCCGGTCACGCCGCTGATGGTGACCTCGTACACGCCATTGCCAAGCAGGCGCATGCCACTGATCACACCTGCCGCCGTGCCGGTGCTCACCAGGCTGAAGTCGGTCAGGTCCACGCCGTTGACCCGTTCGCTGAAGGTCACGGTGAAGCGCACGCTCTGGGCATTGCTTGGCGACGGGTCGACGCTGACGATACCGAGCACCGTGGGCGCCTGGGTGTCGACCAGTACCTGGCTGGTATCGGCGATGCCATTCAAGGTCAGGTTCATGGCATTGCCCTGGGCATCGCTCAGGGTCGCGCAGTTGGCCGCAAGGCCGGTCACGCTGATGCCGTCGCTGTCGTTGTCGCCGGCCTGGACGATGTACTGGAACACCAGGGTCGGCGTGCCGGCACCTGCGATCAGTTCGGCGAACACCGTGCGCCCGCCCACGTCCAGCGCCAGCCGCGGTGCGCCGTTGATCGCCACTGCCTCGCTGGCGTTGACCACGAACACCAGGGCATCGCCGGCGTTGTAGGTCACCCCGCCGACCGGCACACCGACGCTGCTCACGCTGGGCGGCAGGGTATCGATGGCGTAGTTGTTGGAGTCGGTGGTGCCGGTGCCGGCGTTGCCCGACACCACGCCGACCACGCCGGCGTTGTTCAGGCTGATCAGGTTGCTGGTGTCCTCGATGTTGCTGCCTGGGGTCAGCGTTGCGGTCCAGGTGATGCCACCGTCGGCGCTCGCCAACCCGCTCAGGCTGCCGTTGGCCACGCTCAGGTCAGCCAGGTCGAAGCCACTGACCGCCTCGCTGAAGGTAATGGTCACCAGGCTGGTTTCGCCCACCGCCAACGCAGTGTCGGCGACCACCACGGTGGCCGTCGGCACCAGGGTGCTGACCCCGTAGTTGGCCGACTGGGTGGTACCGAGGCCGCTGTTGCCGGCCAGGTCGGCGATGCCGGTATTGGCCAGGGTGATGACGTTGGTGGCGTCCTGAATGCTGGCGCTCGGGGTGAAGGTGGCCGTCCAGGTGATGCCGCCATCGCTGCTCGACAGGTTGCTCAACGTGCCGTTCTCGGCGCTCAGGTCGGCCAGGGTGAAGCCGGTCACCGCTTCGCTGAAGGTGATGGTCAGCTGGGTGGTCTGGCCGGCGCGCACCACGCTGTCGGCCAGCACCAGGGTTGCGGTGGGGCGTTGCGAGTCGATCGCATAGTTGTTGGAGAGGGTGATGCCGCTGCCGGCGTTGCCGGCCTGGTCGATCACGCTGCTGGTGTCGAGCACGATGAAGTTGCTGGTGTCGGTGATGCCACTGGTCGGGGTCAGGGTGGCAGTCCAGGTGATGCCACCGTCGACGCTCGCCAGCCCGCTCAGGGTTCCGTTGGCAATGGACAGGTCGGCATAGCTGAAGCCGGTCACCGCCTCGCTGAAGGTGATGGTCACCAGGCTGGTTTCACCGATCGCCAGGCTGCTGTCGGCCACCACGATGGTAGCAGTGGGGCGCTGGGTGTCGATGGCGTAGTTGTTCGACACGGTGGTGCCGACGCCAGTGTTGCCGCTGGCACTGCCCACCACCCCGGTGTTGTCGAGGGTGATGACGTTGCTGGCGTCCTGAAGGTTGCCGGTCGGGGTGAGCAGGGCCGTCCAGGTGATGCCGCCATCGGCGCTCGCCAGCCCGCTCAGGCTGCCGTTGGCCACGCTCAGGTCACTCAGGTCGAAGCCGCTGACCGCCTCGCTGAAGGTGATGGTCACGATGCTGGTTTCGCCCACCGCCAGCGCCGTGTCGGCGACCACGATGGTGGCCGTCGGCACCAGGGTATCGACCCCATAGTTGGCCGACTGGGTGGTGCCGACGCCACTGTTGCCGGCCAGGTCGGCGATGCCGGTGTTGGCCAGGGTGATGACGTTGGTGGCGTCCTGAACGCCGAGGGTCGGGGTGAAGGTGGCCGTCCAGGTGATGCCGCCGTCGCTGCTCGAAAGGCTGCTCAGGATGCCGTTCTGGGCGTTCAGGTCGGCCAGGGTGAAGCCGGTCACCGCTTCGCTGAAGGTGATGGTCAGCTGGGTGGTCTGGCCGGCACGCACCACGCTGTCGGCCAGCACCAGGGTCGCGGTGGGGCGCTGCGAGTCGATCACGTAGTTGTTCGATAGGGTCGTGCCGCTGCCGGCGTTGCCGGCCTGGTCGGTCACGCCGCTGTTGTCGAGGGTGATCACGTTGCTGGTGTCGGTGATGCCGCTGGTCGGGGTCAGGGTGGCGGTCCAGGTGATGCCGCCATCGCTGCTGCTCACCGCGCTCAGGGTGCCGTTGGCAATGGTCAGGTCGGCAGTGCTGAAACCGGTCACCGCCTCGCTGAAGGTGATGGTCACCAGGCTGGTTTGACCAATGGCCAGGCTGCTGTTGGCGACCACGATGGTGGCGGTCGGGCGCTGGGTGTCGATGGCGTAGTTGTTGGAATCGGTGGTGCCGCTGCCGGCGTTGCCGGCCTGGTCGGTCACACCGCTGTTGTCCAGGGTGATCAGGTTGCTGGCGTCGGTGATGTTGCTGGTGGGGGTGAAGGTGGCGGTCCAGGTGATGCCGCCATCGCTGCTGCTCACCGCGCTCAGGGTGCCGTTGGCGATGGTCAGGTCGGCGTTGCTGAAGCCGCTGACCGCTTCGCTGAAGGTGATGGTCACCAGGCTGGTTTCACCGATGCTCAAGGCACTGTCGGCAACCACGATGGTGGCGGTCGGGCGCTGGGTATCGATGGCGTAGTTGTTGGAGCTGGTGGTACCGCTGCCGGCGTTGCCGGCCAGGTCGCTCACCCCGCTGTTGTCCAGGGTGATCAGGTTGGTGGTGTCGGTGAGGTTGCTGGTGGGCGTGAAGGTGGCGGTCCAGGTGATGCCGCCGTCAGCGCTGGCCAGCCCGCTCAAGGTGCCGTTGGCGATGGTCAGGTCGGCAGCCGTGAACCCCATCACCGCCTCGCTGAAGGTGAAGGTCACCAGGCTGGTTTCACCAACCCGCAAGAAGGTGTCGGCAACGACGATGGTCGCGGTCGGGCGCTGGGTGTCGATGCTGTAGTTGAACGACTGGGTGACCCCGCTGCCGGCGTTGCCCGCCAGGTCGGTGACACCGGCATTGTTGAGGCTGATCACGTTGCTGGCGGCCGTGATACTGCTGGTGGGGGTGAAGGTGGCGGTCCAGGTCTTGCCACCGTCGGCGCTGGTGACGGCGCTCAGGGTGCCGTTGCTGATGGTCAGGTCGGTATTGTCGAAGCCGGTCACCGGCTCGCTGAAGGTGATGGTCACCAGGCTGGTTTCGCCGATCTTCAGCGCGCTGTCGCTGAGGCTGATGGTGGCGGTCGGCGGCACCGTCTCGCGGACGCTCACCGTCACCGTGGCCGCACTGGAAGTACCACCGTCGCCATCGTTGACGGTGACCGCGACCGCGCGGGTAGCCTGGCCGATGCCATTGCCGGCGTTGCCATTGTCGTAGGTGAGGTTGCGCACCAGCGCCTGCACCGCCGCTGCCGTGGCGTTGGCGTTGAAGGTCACCACCAGGTTGGCGCCGCCGCTGCCACCGGCCACGGTGCCGATGGCCACGCCGCCATAACTGACCGTGCTGCCACTGACGCTGATCTGCCCGGCGCCGGTGCCCTGGTTGCGGATGCCCAGCACGTCTTCGCTGCCAACGCCATTGGCGCTGACCGAAGCCGTCAGGTTGCCCCCGGCGAAGTCGGCCGAGTCACTGTCGGTGATGGTGGCGTTGCCGCCCGCGTCGATCAGCACCGCGCCGCTGCCCTGGGTGTAGGCGACGCTGTCGCCGTTGAGGTTGGCGATCACCGGCACGCTGTTCTGTGGCAGTACCACCACCGACGCGGTACGGCTGGTGCTGCCCATGTCGTCGTTGACGCTGACGGTCACGCTGCGGGTGCCGGTGGTGTAGGCACTGGCGCTGTTGCCATAGGCCACCGAGGCAAGGATCGCCCGGTACTGGGCCAGGGTGGCGACACCGCTGAGGGTCAGGACAGTGCTGCCCGAACCGCTCACGGTGATGCCGTAGGTGGCCGCCGTGGCGATCTGCGCGGCGCTCAGCGACAGGGTTTCGTTGGCGCCGTTGAGCACACCGCCCAGGCTCAGGGTGGCGCCGCTGACCTGGGTATCGCCGTCGGTCTGGGTGAGCGAGATGTTCGGCACGATCGCCACCGGCGTGCCGCTGAAGTTGACGCTGCTGTCGTTGCCACCGGTGCCGGTGTCCAGGTCGACCACCGGCGGGGCCACGTACAGCACCTCGTAGGCACCGATGTCCACACCCCCGCCGCGCGGGCGATCGAAGCCGCGCAGGTCGGTAGCGGGGGCGCCCGAGCTGGTGCCCTGGTCGATGGCATTGGTGGCGGTGGCGGCCAGCCGATAATCGCCGCCAGCGGCGTTGACGAAATTGACCGTGGTGCCGATCAGGTTGGTGATGCTGGTGAAACCGCTCCCGGTGCCGCCGTTGGTGGCGGCATCGGCCGCAGCGCCATTGACGGTATTGCCGGTGAGGATACTGTTCTGCACGGTCACCGTGCCGGCCTGGCCGACTGCCCAGCCCAGGCCGGCCGAGTTGATGGTACCGGCGTTGGCGGTGAAGGTGTTGTTGGCGATGGTGCTGTTGATGATGCGCACCGTGCCACCGGTGTTGCCCACCACGATGACCGAGCCCCCCGCCACCGTCGAGGTAAAACTTAGCGTCCCGGTGTTGTTGTAGATCGCGACGTTCTCCAGGAGATGATTGTTGGCTCCGACCAGGCGCACCAGCGACGACATGCCCGTGGCGCCGACGATGCTGGCGTCGTTGTCGTGGATGGTGGTGTTGCGTACGGTCACCGCGGAGCCGGTAGCCGTACCGGAGTTGATCACCGTGCCGGAGTTGTTCTGGAAGTTCGAGTCCTCGATGGTGATCGAACCGCCGTTGGCGCGGATCGCCCCCCCGGTCACGTTGCTGGAAAAGAAGCGGAAATCGAGGTTCTTCACAGTCAGCACACCGCCCGGGTTGCTCTGCAGCCCCGAAGACTCGGTAGCATCACGGCTGCCGTTGCGGTTGACGTCGCCGCTGAGGATGATGTCGCCCTGGCCGTCGCCATCCACGTCGCCATTGATGGTGATGTCGCTGGTGACCAGCAGCGCCGCGGACGTCGACCAGTAGATGGTCTGGCCCTTGAGCGACTGGTGGAAGACGATGACGTCGCTGCCGCTGCCGGCGGCCGAGCCGTCCACCGAGCTGTCGGTGTTGGCGGCCTGGATCGCCTCGGCGAGCGACACCAGGCCATTGACCGACACCGAGGAGGCATCGCTGTCGGTGACGGTGATGGTCGCCAGCGAGGTGTTGAACCCCGACAGGTCACCGCGCTGCACGCCCGTGCCGCTGGCGACCAGGCCGGACACGGTCTCCAGGTCCCAGTCCTCGCCCGCCCGGTTGCCGGTGGCATCCGAGGAAGCGCCGACGTCGGCGCCGCTGAGCCGCGCCACTTCGTCGACGAACAACTGCCCGTCGCTGCCGGCCCCGGTGCTGCAGGCGAAGAAGCGGATGTCGCCGCCCTCCGCCAGGCTGGCGCCGATGCGCGCCAGGTCGGCGGCGTGGCTGGCCAGCTGGTTGGCCCAGATGGCATTGCCGGCCAGGTACACGTAGCCGCTGTCACCGTGGCTGATGATATCGATGGAGGTCACGTCATTGCGGCCCTCCAGGTAATCGGCGATCTGCTTGAAGCCGTCCTTACCGTTCTCCAGCACCACCACCTCGACGCCTGCCGGGAGGCCGGCGATGAGCTTCTGGTAGTCGCTGACGGCGGAATCGATGAACACCACTTCGTGGCTGCCCGAGGCCGTGGTCGCCGGCGCCGTGGCCGGTGCGACATCCTGCGCGCTGTCGTGGCTGGCGCTGTCCTGGGTGCCGGCGCTGTCGCTGGCCGTGGCGCTGTCCTTGCCGGTGGCGGTGGCAGCCGCCGCCGCTTCTGCCGCCTGGGCCGCCTGGTCGGCGACAACGGCCACCGAGGCGTCGAACATCATCCGCGGTTCCAGGGCCTGGATCAGGCTGGGTCGGCTAACGGAAACGCTGGGCTTCACGTTGTTCTTGTCTCGTTTCCAGAACGCCATGTCGACCTCGTTCAGCCCCGGGGCTGGTTGATCCTGCAACTGCGCCTGGCGGCGGCGCGTCCTTGTCGTAAGTCCTGAACGCACCGCGGGGAGCCGACTTGCCCCCCGCGATGAACTGCTCCAGCTGGCCCTGGCCTCAGTTGCGGCTAGGGAAGATGCCCTCCAGGGCAATGATGAAGTTGGTGCCCAGGTATGGGTTCTGCACGGAAAACGGCTGGGAACTGCCGCCGACGTTGAACGTGGCCTGGGGCACGGTGACGTTGAACGGCTTCAGGCTGGTAGTGGCCTGATCGGTGGAATAGATATCCGGTGCCGCACCGCTTCCCGACTTGTCGAACGACTGGGCGAGAACGCTTGCAGTCGAAGGCCCCGGCGCATTGGCGCTGCCTTCCACCGCCGGGATCGACACCGCAACGGTCTGGGCCGGCACCATGACCGCTTGCATGGGCACGTTCGATTGCAGCAGCGTGACCTGGTTGTTGCCGGCCGCCTGCCCCAGTTCCACGGTCGGCAGGCCCGGGCCGGTGCCCTGGCCGACCGGCGCGCGGCCGCGCAGATCCGGCAGGGCGAACGTGGTGGTGCCATTACCGCCATAGGTGACGCCCAGAATGGCGAACAGCGCGGAGTTCTGCGCAATGCTCAAGATCTGCCCCTGGCAGAAGGCCCAGCCACGTGGGGCGAAGTTGCCCGCGAACATCTTGATCTCACCGAGGTATGGTTCACTCATTTGCTGCTCTCCTTTGACTACCTGCCGGGCAGGCCGGATGGCCTGCGAAAAATGAGTTCAGTAACGGTGCATCTTCAGGTACAGGCCTTTGTCGTCGACCACTTCGAAGCCGCTGCGCTTGTACAGGCGCAAGGCGGGGTTGTGGGCGGTCACGTGCAACTCGGCGCTCAGGCCCTGTCGGTCGGCCTGCGCCAGCCACTGGCGCAGCAGCCGGGTGCCGATGCCCTGGCCTTGCCAGGCCGGCAGCAAGGCCATGTCGATGATGTGCAGGTGATTGTCGGACCAGTGCAGGTAGGCACGGCCGATGCGCTCGCTGGCGGTTTCGATGATGGAAAAGCAGGCGTCGGGAAAGTGCGCCTGATACTGGCTGTGCTGGGCCTGGCATTGCTGGTCGAGAAAGGTCTCGACCAGCGCCGGCGCCCACTGCGTCATGGACATTTCGGCAGCCCGGGTGGTGCCGTACAAGGCACGCAGGAACGCCTGGTCGGCGTCCACGACGGGACGAAGAAGCACCTCGGGGGTCGACATTCGCTCACACTTCCCTGCTGTAGTTACCCCATGGTGAGGGGCGCACATCCAAGTGGATTGTTCTACACGATGGCGTTGAGCGTAGTCGTACAACAAGGCATATCGCCACCACTGCCGCAGGAAATTTCAATCTTTTCTGAAACGCCTGTTCGAGGTGTTTTGACACCACCTCTCAGGCGTTTCGCAAGCGTATGGATTCCAAGGCTTTATAGGGTTCCAGTGCCCATTGGAGCACACCGTCACGCACGGCATCGCTGGCTTCATGGCGCTTGCGCTGGCTGTCGCAACTGAAGGTCATGGCCGGTTGCTTGGCATCGAACGCGGCCACGTCACGCAATGCCGGGGCATCGCCGGGTGTCACGCCCAATACGGTGGCCAGGCGCCCCCACAGGGCATCGGGCAACTCGCTGTAGTTGACGGCGATGCCGCCATGCTCGCGGCACAACACCAGGCCTGCCTTGAGAATCTCCCCGATCAGGCGGCAGGTGTACTGCACGGTGTCCATGGCCTCGTCAGCCGCCAGCACGGTATCCAGCGCCGAGGGCCCGAGCAGGCCCGGGACCCGATGCATGCCGGCCTGGCGCAGTTGCGAGACGACGATTTCCAGCGGGTCACGGTAGAGGAAAATGCGCGGAACCCGAGGGTAAAGCTCGGCCAGCAAGGGCGCCTCGAACACGTTCCAGGCATCGAGCTTGACCATCAGCTGCCGCTCGGCGCCGTGGCGCTGCTGGCCGTAGGCCGAGAGCAGCGCGTGCACGGCATCGGCCTGCCAGGCCTTGGCCTGCGGGTCCTGCAAGGGCGCACGCAGCAGGTTGTCCAGCGGTGGCGGCTCGGACAGCACGATGTTGCGCGCCTGGCTCGCCAGCAATTGGGCGATCAAGGTCGAGCCACAGCGCGAGGCGTGGAACAGCAATGCCGTGGGTGCCAGGCCCGGGCTGCGGGCCTGCCAGTCGAGCAGGGCCTGGAGGTCGGTGTCGCGGCGCAGGGCCTGGTTGAAGGGCAGGCGCAGGGCCTGGTCGACATCGTCACGGAAGAACGGCCGGGCCAGGTGTGCCGCGCCGAACCAGCACCAGTCCAGGCGCCACTCACCGTCGCGGCGCCACAGGCGGATCGGCAGCCAGCCCTGGAAATCGCCCGAGGTGTTCAGACTCGCCATTGATCGCTCCAGGCCTGTTTGCCCTGGCGCATCGCGCCATGCACTTCGGCATCGGTAAAGGCCAGGCCCAGGGCGGCGCCCAGGGTAACGGCTTCGGCCACGAAGGCACGCGGATCGGTCAGCGCCTGCAGGCGCGCTGCCAGGGCCGGATCCTGCGTTACCCGCTGACGGAACTGTTCGAACGCCCGCCCTGCCCGGCCCGGCTGCAAGGCTGGAGTCTGCGCCCGCCCCTGTTCGATCAGGGCCCGCAGCCAGGCATCGGGCAGGCAATCGAGCACCAGGTGAATACGTTCGCCAGGCCCTGGGTTGCTGACCCGGTGCGGCCGCGACAGATCGAGGAACCAGCATTCTCCGGGCTGCATGGGTACCTGCAGGCCATCGACCAGAAACTCAACGCCCGGCGGGCTCAGCAGCGGCAGATGCAGGCGTACACAGCCCCCGGGGCGGCCCAGGTCCGGATCGCGGTGCTCGTGGATCCGTGCGCCCTCCCCCAGGCGCAGCAGGCGCGCGGCGCGCAGCGTCGTACGAAACGGCGCCAGCACGGCCTGCCAGGCCGTTTCGCCCTGCCACCAAGCCTGCAGCGTTGGCGGACCTTGGCCAGGCGCGAGCGGTACCACGGCGTCCTCGGCACTGACCAGCGCCACGCCACTCCAGTCACCCTGGTGGTAGGCGCTGTTGAAGTGCGCCTGCCAGGCATCGCCCGCCACGCGCTGCAAGGCTTGCAACAGCGCGGCCAGGTCGACGGGCAACGCCAGGCGGGCACAACGCGGAAGTTCGGACATGCTTGCTCCCCCTAGAAACCACTCTCGCGCACGCCCAACGCGGCCAGCCGGCGCCAGGCCGCGCCGAGCAGCGACTCGCGGGCGCCCTCCAGCACCACCACGCCACGCTGCGGCTGCAGCACGTCGCCAGCATCGCCCAGGACCGTCAGTTGCACGCCATATTGCGCCTGCAAGGGCTCGGCGCGTTGCTGGGCATCCCGGCGCACGGCAATCGGCCCGTGGCGGTCAGAGGCCAGTGCCTGCAGATCGAGGTAGGCCACACCGTTGGCATCCACCTGCTCCAGGCGCACCGGCAACGCGCGGCGGGCCGGGTCGTCGGCGATGAAGCGGCCTTCGCTGCCGGCCGCCACCCGCCACAGGTCGGCCTCGGCCAGGTAGCCGCGCAGGCGCACACCCGGCTCCACCACCCGGGCCAGCGTCTGCGCCGTGTTCAGCCACTGCCCTGGCGCCAGCTCGGCCGGCAGGTCACGCAGCACGCCAGTGCGGGGGGCGCGCAGCAGCAAGCGCTCGCGCCGGGCGGCCAGGCCGCGGTATTCGGCCACCGCCTCGGCCAGCTGCTGCTCGATCACCCCGGCATCGCTGGCGGTGGCGCTGCGCCCGGACTGACGGCGCAGCAGCAGCTGCAGTATCTCGATTTCCCGGCGCACGATGGCCTGGCGCGAGTCCAGGTCCGGCGACTCCAGCTCCAGCAGCAACTGGCCCTGGGCGACCGCCTGGCCATCGTGCACCTGCAGGCTTTTCAGGCGCGCCGCCACGGGCGCATGCAAGGCACTGACCCGCGATGCCTCGAGCATCGTCGGCACCTCCACCGCGCCGCGCCACGGTACCACCAGCAGGGCCAGCAGCAAGGCCAGGCCGGCAGCGACACGCAGCGCCTTGCCGGGCCGCGCCTGGGCACGCTGCTGCCACCAGTGCTGCAGCTCCTTGTATACCGGCAGGCCGATGAACCACACCAGCTCCACCAGCATCAGGAAGATCCCCAGTACCTTGAAGAACAGGTGATACACCGCCAGGGCGATGCCGAAGAACAGCACCGCGCGCCAGATCCACGCGCCATAGCCCCACACCAGCAGGCGCCGGCGCAGGGCCGGCGGCCAGGGTTCCGGCATGGGTTGGCCGTAGCCGAACAGCGCCTCGCGCAGGCGCCAGCGGCACAGGGCGAAGGCCCGTTGCTGGAGGTTTTCGACGCTCCACAGGTCGCTGACCAGGAAGTAGCCGTCAAAGCGCATGAACGGGTTGAGGTTGACCAGCAAGGTGGTGATCCAGGTGGCGCTGGCCAGCATGAAGGCAGCGGTGCGCAATGGCCCGTCGGGCAACAAGGACCAGGCCAGCAGCGCCAGCACCGCCAGCACCAGCTCGGCGAACACGCCACCGGCATCGATCAGCAGGCGCGAACGCCGGTCGCTGACCCGCCAGGCGTCACTGACATCGGTGTAGAACATCGGCAGCAGCACCATGAACGCCAGGCCCATGCTCTGCACCCGGCAGCCGGCGCGCTTGGCCATGTAGGCATGGCCGAACTCGTGGCACAGCTTGGCAAAGCCCAAGGCCAGGCCGAAGGCGAGCATGCCGGCGAAACTGAACAGGTGAGGAAACGTGGCGATGAAGCGTGACCAGTCGCGCAGCACCAGGAACAGGCCGAGCACCAGCAGCAGCGGCAGGCCGATGCGCAGCAGCCAGCCGCCATGGCGTTCGAGGGTGGGCCAGGTGCGGTTGAGAAAGGCGTCCGGGCGCCACAGCGGAATGCGGAAGAACAGGTACTGGTGCAGGGCTTTTTTCCACAGGCTCTGGCGGATGGAGGCCGCCTTGTCGGCGTAGCTCTGGCGCTGGCGAGGGTCCTGCGCCGTCAGCAGATCGTGGTGGCCAAGAAACGTCAGCAGGTCCTGCAGGGCCTCGCCATCCAGCGGCGCCCCGGGTTCGGCGTTGGCGGCATCGAGCACCTGTCGCGGTTCCCCCAGCGACCAGTGGCGCAGCAGGCGCACGGCGGCGGCGCCGAGCTTGAAGTAACGGCCCCGCAACGGGTCGGCCAAGGTCCATTGCGGCGCGCCGTCCAAGGCAGCCGCCGCTGGCGACAGCTGCAGGTCCGCCCGCAGCGCCGGCAGCATTACAGGCCCAACCCTTGACGCAGCGCTGCCAGTGGCTTGCGCAGCAGGTAGTAGGCCAGTGGCGCGCGTTCGCCGTACAGCTTGGCCGTACCGCGCAGGCCGATGCGTGGCGGCGTGTCGCTGAAGGCCGCATCCAGGCGGTAGGCCAGTTGCCCGGCGGCGGTGGCCTGGGCCTCGTAGGCGGCGCGCTCCAGCGTGGCCTGGTGCCGATGCAGCGGGTCGCTGTCGAGAAACAGCGCCACTTCGGCCCCTGTCTGCAAGGCGATGGCATCGCCCACCGGCAACTCCATGCGCAGCTCGGCCTGGGCCGGGTCGGCCAGTTGCATCAGGCGCTCGCCGGTCTGCACCGGCTTGCCGGTCCAGCGCTCGGCGTCGGCGAACACCGCGATGCCCGCGCGCTCGGCGCGGATCTCGCTGCGCGCCAGCAACTGCCGGGCATACTCGAGTTCGGCGCGCTTCTGCTCCACGCGCGCCGCCAGCAAATCGAGGCGCGCGCTGGACTCGGCATCGGAAAAGGCGCGCTGGGTGCTGGCTTTGTGCTCGGCCTCGGCCACGCCCAGGGCGCGCTCGGCAACATCGGCCTGGGCCTTGAGCGTGGTGGCGTCGAAGCGTACCAGCAGCTCGCCGGCCGCCACCGTCTGGTTGGGCTTGACCAGGAATTCGGCGACCACCCCGTCCAACGGCGCCGCCACCACCCAGCCGCCACGCGGCACCACTTCGGCCGGCGCCAGCACCGACTGGCGCACCGGCACCAGCAGCACCAGCAAGGCCATGCCGAGCACCGCCAGCAGACGCTTGCGAGGCCAGCGTAGACGCCAGGGGCGCACCGGGTCCAAGGCCTGCCAGGCGTGGGCGTAGGCTTCGCCCAACTGCGCCAGCAAGGCTTGCTCGGAGGCATTGAAAGCGTGCTCGCGGGCCAGCCACAGGCCACCGAAGGCACTGCCCTGGCGGTCGAGCAACGGCAACCAGAATGCCTGCCCGGCGGACAGCGCCTGCCAGTCGGCGAGCGCCTGGGCGTCGAGCTGGCTCACCTTGACCGGCCCTGCGATGCCCGCCGCCTGAAGCTTGCCGGCCGCTCGCTCGACAAAGGCCACGAACGGCGCGTTGGCCTCGACCACGCTGATCCCGGTCAACGCCCGCACCTTGCCGGCAATCAGCAAGGCCGCATGACGAAAGCCGAACAGCACCTGGCCGTCGTTGACCATGGCAAAGGCCAGTTGCTCGGTGCTGCCAGCCTGGCGGGCCTGGCGCTCCAGGCCGAGGAACAGCGCGAAGGCCCGTTCCGCCGCGCCACTGGCGACGGCGGTCATGGCTGTTCCGGGAAGCTGGCGGTGCCGCTCATGCCTGCCAGCAAGCCGCGGGCGTCTTCCGGCAGCTCGCCGATCAGCAGCAAGGTCTGGCTGCCTTCATCGATACGCGCGCCTACCCGCTTGACCTTGGCCCCCAGCGGCTGGCCGGTTTCGTCGGGGGTGAACTGGAAGGCCTGCCCCGGCTTGAGCCGCGCCAGCCAGCGCGATGGCACCAGCAGCTGGATCTCCAGCGAGCGGTTGTCCACCACCTCCATCAACGGCGCGCCGTTGGCCACGCTTTCATGGGGCTGGGCACGGCGCTGCACCACCCGGCCATCGAACGGAGCGGTGACCACGCAGCGTTTGACCTGCACCTGGTACACCTGGGCTTCGGCCTGGGCCTGGGCCTGCTTGGCGTCGGCCAGCGACACTTCGAACTGGCCCACCGATTTCAGCGCGGCCAGTTGGCGGTTGTGGTTGAGTTCTTCGCGGGCGGCGCGCACGGCGGCCTGGGCGGCGTTGAGCTGGGCCTGGTAGGCCGAGCAGTCGAAACGGGCCAGGGTGCTGCCTTTCTTGAAATCTTCGCCGTCGGCGTAGGGCATCTCGACGATGCGCCCGGCCAGCTCGCTGGCCAGCACGGCCTGGTCGCGGGCCCGCAACACGCCCCGGGCATTGTGCCCGGCGCCCGCCTCGCTGGCGGTGGCGGAGGTGCCCAGCAACGGGTCGCCCGGGGCCTCACTGGCCCAGGCCAGCGGCAGGTGCAACATACTCAAGGTCAGAGCCAGTCGAATCCCACGACACATGTTGCACACTCCCTTGCGAGCACTGTGGCCGGAGTGTACGAGAAAAGTGATGGCACGGATATATCATGGCGATGAACATCACGGCAGCCGGAATTGCCTGCCGGCAGTGCTCACTCGTCGCGCTGCGCGTGTGCCCCCAAGGCATAGAATTCCTGCAGTTTGGCCTGTAGAAGTGCCTTGTCCGGTAGACGTGTCTGGTACTCCGCTATCAACGCCGGAGACAAACTGCGGTTGAGCGCATATTCGACCACTTCGTCATCCTTGCTGGCGCACAGCAACACACCGATGGCCGGGTTTTCATGGGACTTGCGCTCGTTGCGGTCCAGGGCCTCGAGGTAGAAATCGAGCTTGCCCAGGTACTCCGGCTCGAAGCGACCGACCTTGAGCTCGATCGCCACCAGGCAGTTGAGGCCGCGATGGAAGAACAGCAGGTCCAGTGCGAAGTCGCGGCCGCCGACCTGCAGGGGGTATTGCGAACCGACGAAGCAGAAGTCCCGGCCCAATTCGATCAGGAACTCCTTCAGGCGGTCCATCAACGCGCCATGCAGGTCCGCTTCGGCATGCCCGCCAGGCAGACCGAGAAACTCAAGCATGTAAACGTCTCGGAAAACGTCCATCGCTGCTGGGTGAGTCTGTTTCAGAGCCTCTGAAACCTTGGCTGGCTGTGAAACGCTACGCTCGAACAGAGCCGCCTTCAGCTGGCGCTCCAATTCGCGCTTTGACCATTTTTCCTGTATCACCATGCGCACGTAGAATTCGCGTTCTTCCGCGCGTTTGCATTGGCTCAGTATGGTGTGATTGAGCGTCCACGGTAATTGTCTCACCAGTGGTGAGACAATTGGATCGTCGCGATATGCCTCATAAAACTGGCGCATCCGAAACAGGTTGGGCCTGGTAAACCCTCGCAAACCAGGCTGTTTCTGGGCAAGGTGCGCAGCCAGCTGGCTGACCACCGAATCGCCCCATTCGGACGCCTCCAACTTGCGACTGATATAAGCCCCCACCTGCCAGTACAGCTCGATCAACTGGCTGTTGACCGCCTGCACCGCCCGCTGCCGGGCCCCCTGAATCAATGCCAGCACTTCCTCGAAACGGTCATCATTCACCGCTGGAGGAGCTGCTGGCGCGTTCAGGTCTTGTTGTTTCGCGCTCATGCCTCGACTCCCTGTTTGCTTTCGGCAGGAAGTCTACTCCCGGCAAGCCAACGCCCGGCCCCAGCCACAGGGTTCAAGTGTTTCAAAAAACAAAGGGCACCCATCCACAGGTGCCCTTTGCCTTACCGCAAGGTGAACTGAATCACCCCATCGACCGCGCCCCCACCGTTTGCGCATGGCCCCGCGAGGTCACGATCCCCAGGAAGGAAATCACGATCGCCAGGCCCAGGGTCGAACTCACTTCCGCCCGGTGTTCGGGCGTGTACATCATCACCGCCAGCGCGCCGGCGATGAAGATGATCACCGCCCAGGTCAGGTACGGGAACAGCCACATGCGGAACTTCAGCTCAGTATTTTCGCGCTCCAGGCGGCGACGCATGCGCAGCTGGGAGATGGCGATGACCATGTACACCAGCAGCGCGATGGCGCCGGAGCTGGCCAGCAGGAACTCGAACACCCCCTTGGGCGCGAAGTAGTTGAGGATGGCGATGGCCGCGCCGATCAGGGTGCTGCCGAACACCGCCGCACGCGGCACGCCGACCTTGGAGGTGTTCTTGAGCATGGCCGGGGCATCGCCGCGCTTGGCCAGCGAATACATCATCCGCGAGGCAATGTAGATCGACGAGTTCATGCAGCTGGTCACCGCCACCAGCACCACCAGGTCGACCATGAACGCCGCGTTGGGGACGTTCATGATTTCCAGCGCGCGCTGGTACGAACCCACCACCGCCAGTTGCGGATCGTTCCACGGCACCACCGAGATGATCACGAAGATCGACAGGATGTAGAAGGTGCTGATGCGCCAGATCACCGAGCGGGTGGCC
The DNA here is from genome assembly GCF_044749485.1 of Pseudomonas sp. NPDC089401. NCBI lineage: Bacteria > Pseudomonadati > Pseudomonadota > Gammaproteobacteria > Pseudomonadales > Pseudomonadaceae > Pseudomonas > Pseudomonas sp. NPDC089401. The sequence goes on from NZ_JBIVIA010000008.1 coordinate 99,155, forward strand.
TTGGCGATGTTGCGCGACGGGTCGCTGGACTCGGAGGCGGCGATGGTCACCGCTTCCGTGCCGATGAAGCTGAACATCACCGTGATGAACGCGCCGATCACTGCCGACCAGCCGTTGGGCGCGAAGCCGCCGTGCTCGGCGATCAGCCCGCTGAGGCCGCTGACCTCGCGGTTGGGCAGCCAGCCCATCAGTGCAGCAAAGCCCAGGCCGATGAAGCCGAGGATCGCGGTGACCTTGAGAATGGCGAACCAGAACTCGAACTCGCCGTACTTGGCCACGCTGAACAGGTTGGTACCGGCCAGCAACAGCACCGAGGCCAGGGCGAAGATCCAGCTGGGGACATCGGGGAACCAGGCGTTGAGCACATGCCCCGCCGCCAGCGCCTCGATCGGGATCACCAGCACCCAGAACCACCAGTACAGCCAGCCGATGGTGTAGCCGGCCCAGCGGCCGATGGCCTGGTCGGCGTAGGTGGAGAACGATCCGGTGTCCGGGTGCGCCACGGCCATTTCGCCGAGCATGCGCATGACCAGCACCACCAAGGTTCCGGCCACGAAGTAAGAAATTATGGTCGCAGGGCCCGCCGCCGCGATGGCGTGGCCTGAACCGACGAAAAGTCCTGCGCCGATGATGCCGGCGATGGACAGCATCGTTACATGACGTGGCTTGAAACCTTGTGCAAGGTTGCCATCAGATCCCACGGTGTTCATTGATGTTGTTCTCTTTTTGCTGACACAAGGATGGACGGGCAGGCGTAGGCGAAAATATCTCCTTTCAAATCAATAAGTCGACAGGTTGCTGGCGCGTTTTTGTTGATCTTTGGCGCGCATCACAGCGCAAGGTGCCGTGCGGTTCGGGGTTCATTTAAGCCCTGCGGGGCAGCGGGAAATTACACGAGAACGCCTCGGAACTGTTCGATCACGACAGGGCATTTCCATAAACGCCAGATGTCGCGAATGGCATGCCCGATCGCGTCACCCGGCCATTTGGAGCTTTTGTTTTTCATCTGGATGTGTGTTGCCAGGCCCGGCCCTTTCGCGGCTGAAGCCGCTCCCACAGGTCCTGCACACTATTTGAAATCTGTGCGATCCGTGGGAGCGGCTTTAGCCGCGAAGGGGCCGGTACAGGCGAACACAGCTTGATAACTCTCACCTATCTCGCCATCCGATCAAACGATTGGCCCGCCTTTCCCCTCCTGGTGAACCATCGGCGCCAGCGGCCACCCTGCGCCGCCAGCCAAACCCAAGGAGAAAAAGATGGCCAAGATTGTCTGTGTGCTCTACGACGACCCGGTTACCGGTTACCCGCAAAGCTACGCCCGCGACGACCTGCCGGTGCTGGAGCGCTACCCGGACGGCCAGACCCTGCCGACACCCAAGGCGATCGACTTCCAGCCCGGCCAGCTGCTGGGCAGCGTGGGTGGCGAACTGGGCCTGCGCAAATACCTGGAGAGCAACGGCCACCAGCTGGTGGTGACCTCCAGCAAGGACGGCGCCGACAGCGTGCTGGACCGCGAGCTGCAGGATGCCGAGATCATCATCTCGCAGCCGTTCTGGCCGGCCTACATGACCGCCGAACGCATCGCCAAGGCCCCCAAGCTGAAGATGATCGTCACCGCCGGCATCGGCTCGGACCACACCGACCTGCAAGCCGCCATGGAACGCGGCATCACCGTCGCCGAAGTCACCTACTGCAACAGCCACAGCGTGGCCGAGCATGTGCTGATGATGATCCTCGGCCTGGTGCGCAACTACATCCCGTCCTACAACTGGGTGGTCAAGGGCGGCTGGAACATCGCCGACTGCGTGGCCCGCGCCTACGACCTAGAAGGCATGAACGTCGGCACCGTGGCCGCCGGGCGCATCGGCCTGCGCGTGCTGCGCCTGCTCAAGCCGTTCGACGTCAAGCTGCACTACATGGACCGCCACCGCCTGCCGGAAAGCGTCGAGCGCGAGCTCAACCTGACCTACCACAGCACCCTGGAAAGCCTGGCCAAGGTCTGCGACGTGGTCACCTTGAACTGCCCGCTGCACCCGGAAACCGAACACATGATCAATGCCGACACGCTGAAATACTTCAAGCGTGGCGCCTACCTGATCAACACCGCGCGCGGCAAGCTGTGCGACCGCAACGCCATCGCCGGGGCGCTGGAAAGCGGCCAGCTGGCCGGTTATGCCGGCGACGTGTGGTTCCCGCAGCCGGCCCCGGCCGACCACCCGTGGCGGCACATGCCGCACCACGGCATGACCCCGCACATCTCCGGCACCACCCTGTCGGCCCAGGCGCGCTATGCCGCCGGCACCCGGGAAATCCTCGAGTGCTACTTCGAAAACCGGCCGATCCGCGACGAGTACCTGATCGTCCAGGGTGGCCGCCTGGCCGGGGTCGGTGCGCACTCCTACAGTGCCGGCAACGCCACCGGCGGCTCGGAAGAAGCCGCGCGCTTCAAGCGTTGAGCCATGACGGCCTCGACAACCGCCAGCAGTAGTCTGATCCGACGCCGTCCAGCAGTGATCCTGCTGGCCGGCCTCGGCTCGCTCGCAGGCCTCGGTGCGCTCGGCGCCCTCGCCCACTTCAGCGGCAACGCCTGGGTGATGGGGTCGTTCGGTGCCTCCTGCGTGCTGCTGTTCGGCTTTCCAGATGGCCCGTTCTCGCGGCCACGCAACCTGGTCGGCGGGCACCTGCTGTCGACCACGGTAGGGTTGCTGGTGCTGCATTACGGCGGCTCGGAGTGGTACTTCATGGCCCTGGCCGGTGCCCTGGCATTGATGCTGATGCTGGCCACCGACACCGTGCACCCACCGGCGGGGAGCAACCCGGTGATCATCTTCCTGGCGCAGCCGGGGTGGGATTTCCTGGTGATGCCGACCTTGGCTGGAGTGCTGGTGCTCCTGGTGATCAGCCAGGCTTGGCGCTGGGCTTCCAGGCCTCGGTAAACCTGTACTGGCGTCTTCGCGGGTAAACCCGCTCCCACAGGTACTGCACACACCTCAAAACTTGTGCGATCCCTGTGGGAGCGGGTTCACCCGCGAATGGGCCGGCACAGCCCGTACATCTCTCAAGGCAGAACGCGATCCGCCCATCCCTGCAGATCCAGGCTCTCCAGCTCCCCCAACGCCGCCGCCAGCAACGGGCTGCGCACTGCTTCGTCACGCACCAGCAAGCCCATCTCGCGGCTCAGCTCCGGCACCAGCACCCGCGCCGCCAACGGCCCGTCCGTCTGGCACAGCACGCTGTGCGGCAAGATGCTGAACAACCCCGCATGCCGCACATGGGCACACAGCGCCGTCAACGAATCGGTCTCCACCCGCGGCTCCACCGCCAACCCCTGGCGCTGGAACATCGCATCGATCCCCTGCCGGCACTGCATCTTCGCCGCCAGCAAACACAGCGGCAGGCGCGCCGCCGCTTCCCAGCTCTCCGGCCCGTCAACGTCGAAACTGCCCTCCCCGGCCGCCACCAGCACATAGCGCTCACGGAACACCGTGCGCACCGAGCAGGCCGCCAGCGGCGCGTCGTCCAGGTAGCTGAGCCCCAGGTCCAGTTCGAAGGCATCGAGCTTGCGCTGGATCTCCTGGGCGGACAGGGTCTGGATTTCATGGCGCATGCGCGGAAAACGCGCCAGGCAGCGCTGGGTCAGCAGCGGCGCCAGGGGCAAGGCCGCCGGAATCACCCCCAGGCGCAAGGTACCCACCGGGTCGCCTTCGTCGGCGCGGGCGTCCTGGCGCAAGCCTTCACAGTCGGCCAGCACCCGCCTGGCCCAGGCCAGCACCCGCTCGCCATCCTGGGTGAAACCCTCGAAACGCCGACCGCGCTGAACGATGACGATGCCGAGCTCTTCCTCGATGCTGCGAATGGCACCGGACAACGCCGGCTGCGAAACATGGCAGGCCTGGGCGGCACGGCCGAAGTGCTTTTCCCGGGCCAGGGCGACCAGGTAGTTGAGCTGGCGAATGAACATGGCAGCAAGGGCTCCTGCCAGGCCACTACGGCGCATCCGTGGGCCTGATCGTATTGTCTTTGCCGCAGTATCACCGCACCGCTTGCCGATGCTCAACCGGCAGCCGACGATGTTGTGACGCAGACAAAAAAGCCCCGGTTACCCGGGGCCTCTGTTGCTCAGGCGTCTGCCTACGCCTGCCCAGTGCGCTCGAAGCGCGTGGCCAGCAACAGGTAAGCGAAGATCCCCAGCACGCCATGGGCGGCCACGAACCAGAGGGCGTTGTGGAACGAGCCGGTGCTCGCCACCACGTAACCGATCACCAGCGGGGTGACGATGCCGGCGGTGTTGCCGATGCCGTTGAACACGCCACCACACAGCCCGACCATCTTCTTCGGCGCCACGTCCGACAGCACCGCCCAGCCCACCGCCGCAAGGCCCTTGCCGAAGAAGGCCAGGGTCATCAGGGCGATCACCGCGGCGTTGCCATCCACATAGTTGGCCAGGACCAGGCTGGTGGACAGTGCCATGCCGATGATGAACGGGGTCTTGCGCGCCTTGGACGGATGCACGCCGCGGCGGATCAGGTAGTCGGAGACGAAGCCGCCGAGCACCCCGCCACTGAAGCCGCAGATGGCCGGCAGCGCGGCGACCCAGCCGGCCTCCATGATGCTCATGCCGCGGCCCTTGATCAGGTAGATCGGGAACCAGGTGATGAAGAAGTAGGTGAGCGCAGTGATGCAGTACTGGCCCAGGTACACCGCCCACAGGTTGCGGCTGGTGAACAGCTGCAGGACTTCGGCACGGGTCGGCTTGCTGGTGGCGGTCTTGCGTTCCCGTTCCAGGTCGACCAACGCGCCACCTTCTCGCATGTAGTCGAGTTCCTCGCGGCTCAGCCCCGGCGCGCTGTGCGGCTCGTGATACAGGCGGAACCACACCACGCTCAACGCCAGGCCCAGCACGCCCATCCAGATGAACACCTGCTCCCAGCTCAGGCTGTGGGTCATCCACGCCATCAGCGGGGCGAACACCACCACCGCCATGTACTGCGCCGAGTTGAACAGCGCCGAAGCGGTGCCGCGCTCGCTGGTCGGGAACCAGCAGCTGACGATGCGCGAGTTGGCCGGGAACGCCGGCGACTCCACCAGGCCGAGCATGAAGCGCATGGAGAACAGCGCCACCGCCGCCGACACGCCGGCCAGGCCCATCCAGCCCACCGTGCCCTGCAGCAGGGTGAACAGTGACCAGAGAATCAGGCTCACCCCATACACCCGGCGGGCGCCGAAGCGGTCGAGCAGGATGCCGCCCGGCACCTGGCCCAGGGCGTAGGCCCAGGCGAACGCGGAGAAGATCATGCCGAGCATCACCGGATCGAGGCTGAGGCTCTTGAGCACCTCGGTGCCGGTGATCGACAGGGTGGAACGGTCGGCGAAGTTGATCACCGTGATGACGAAGATCAGCGCCAGGACCCGGAAGCGGTGACGGCCGGTCCCGGCCATGGCCTGGGGAATGGCGACGGCGGATTTGCTGTTCATGTGGACCCTCTTGCTTCTCGTTGGAAGCGATTGTTCTTGTACAGAGAAGGTGTGGCCCTTGGGCCTTGGATTGCCTGTGCCGGCCTCTTCGCGGCTAAAGCCGCTCCCACAAGGTTCTCTACAGTTTCAGCACCGGCGATGCCCCTGTGGGAGCGGGTTTACCCGCGAAGAGGCCCTAGAGGTGAATCACCCGGTTCGGCAGCACCTCACCGCGAAAACAGGCTTGAAGGTTGTCCAGCACCATGCGCCCCATCTCCAGCCGGGTCTGCAACGTGGCACTGCCGCGATGCGGCTGCAGGCTCACCTGGTTCAGGTCACGCATGGCCGGCGGCACGTTCGGTTCATCGACGAACACATCCAGCCCGGCCCCGGCGATGCGCTGTTCACGCAACGCCTCGACCAACGCCGCTTCATCGACCAGCTTGCCGCGCGCCACATTGACCAGGTAGCCCTGCGGCCCCAGCGCATCGAGCACCTCGCGCGTCACCAGCACCTGCCCGCCATCGGCGGACGCGGCCACCACCAGCACGTCCACCGAACGCGCCAGCGCGAGCAGATCGGGCTCATAGCGGTAGCCGCTTTGCGGCTGCTCGCGCCGCCCGTTGTAGGCGATGCCCATGTCGAATGCCGCGGCGCGCCGGGCGATGGCCTTGCCGACTTCACCCAGCCCGACGATGCCCAGTTCGATACCACTGACCTTGCGCGCCAGCGGCAGGTTGACCGTGCCCCACAGCCCGTCACGCACCAGCCGCTCGCCTTCGCCCAGGCGGCGCAAGGTGCTGATGATCAGGCCCATGGCCAGGTCGGCGACATCGGCGGTGAGCACGCCCGGCGTGGTGCTGACCTGGATGTTGCGGCTGGCCGCATGGCGCAGGTCCACCGCATCGGTGCCGATGCCGCTGATGGCGATGATTTCGAGGTTCGGCAGCTGGTCCATCAGCGCGTTGGACAGGCCCTTGGCACCGCCGGTAACCACCCCGCGTATACGCGGGCCGACTTCGTCGAGCAGCGCTTGCGGGTTGCCGTGCTGGTACAGGCGATGCACCTGGTAGGCGCTCTGTAGCTGGGCATCGATGGCCTCGGGGACGGGCTGGGTCAGCAGCACGTCGATGGCGTCGTTGTTCATCGTGGGCATCCGGCAGTTCGAAGACATGACTCGATGCTAGGCCGGCATTTGATACAGGTCTAATATAGATGCTGGATCGAATAATTCAGGAATTGAATCATGGAGCTGCACCAGTTGCGCTGCTTCGTCGCCGTCGCCGAAGAGCTGCATTTCGGCCGCGCCGCCCAACGCCTGCACATGACCCAGCCGCCGCTGAGCCGGCAGATTCAGCTGCTGGAGCATTCCCTCGGGGTACTGTTGCTGGAACGCAACAATCGCCAGGCACGTCTGACCCTGGCCGGGCAGAGCTTTCTCGAAGATGCCCGGCGCATCCTGCACATCGCCGACACCGCCAGCCATTCGGCGCGGCGTATCGCCCACGGCGAGGCCGGCCGGTTGACCCTGGGCTTCACCGCAGTCGGCGCCTACAGCATGATCCCGCGCCTGCTGGTGCACGCCGGGCAGACCTTGCCGGACATCGAACTGGTGCTCAGCGAAAGCGTTTCCAGCACCCAGGTGCACGACCTGGAGGCGAGCCTGATCGACCTTGGCCTGGTACGCCAGGTGCTGCCCAGCGCGCGCGTGGAATACCTGCCGATCCACCGCGAGCCGTTCGTCGCGGCGCTGCCGGCCGGGCATCCGCTGGCGGCGCGCGAGCGGGTCAGGCCAAGCGATTTCCATGAGCAGCCGTTCGTGATGTACAGCGCCGGTGAAGGGCGCTACCTGCATGACCGCATCGCCAACCTGTTCGCCCGGCACGAGGTGCAGCCGCGCTATCAGCACAGGCTGGGACAGACGCATTCGATCCTGGGCTTGGTCAATGTGGGGCTTGGATGCGCGGTGGTGCCGGCTTCGGCGCAGGCCTTACGGCTGGAGCAGGTGGTGTTCAGGCCGCTGGCGGGGATGGAGCAGCAGGCGGAGATCTTCCTGGCGTTCTGCCGGGACAACCCCAACCCGGTGCTGGGGGCCTTCGTCGAGATGGCGCGGGCGTTTTTCGAGAAGGGATAAACTGTGCCGGCCCTTTCGCGGGTAAACCCGCTCCCACAGGTACAGCGCCAGCCGTGAAGGTGACGCTGTACCTGTGGGAGCGGGTTTACCCGCGAAGAGGCCAGCAGCCTTAACGCACCAGGCAAGGCCGCTTGTTGTCGAAGCTCCACCCGGGAATCAGGAACTGCATCGCCACGCTGTCATCCCGCGCGCCGAGCCCCATGTTGCGGTAGCACTCATGGGCCTTGGCCAGCTGGTCTTCATCCAGCTCGACCCCCAGCCCCGGCCGCGCCGGCACCCGCACATGGCCATCGACGATCTTCAGCGGCTCACGGGTCAGGCGCTGGCCGTCCTGCCAGATCCAGTGGGTATCGATGGCAGTGATCTCACCCGGTGCCGCCGCCGCCACCTGGGTGAACATCGCCAGCGAAATGTCGAAGTGGTTGTTCGAGTGCGAGCCCCAGGTCAGCCCCCAGTCATTGCACATCTGCGCCACCCGTACCGAGCCCTGCAACGTCCAGAAGTGCGGGTCGGCCAGGGGGATGTCCACCGATTGCAGCTGGATCGCATGGCCCATCTGCCGCCAGTCGGTGGCGATCATGTTGGTGGCGGTCGGCAGGCCGGTGGCGCGGCGGAACTCTGCCATCACCTCGCGGCCCGAGTAGCCGTTCTCGGCGCCGCACGGGTCTTCGGCATAGGCCAGCACGTCGTGCTTGTCGCGGCACAGGGCGATGGCTTCCTTGAGTGACCAGGCGCCGTTCGGGTCGAGGGTGATGCGCGCCTCGGGGAAGCGCTCGGCCAGGGCCGTCACTGCTTCCATCTCCTCTTCACCGCGCAGCACGCCGCCCTTGAGCTTGAAGTCGCTGAAGCCATAGCGCTGCTTGGCCGCCTCGGCCAGGCGCACCACCGCGTCCGGGGTCAGGGCCTTCTCGTGGCGCAGGCGGAACCAGTCGTCGTCGGCATCGGCCTCGTTGCGATAGGCCAGGTCGGTCTGCTGGCGGTCGCCGATGTAGAACAGGTAACCGAGCATTTTCACCGCCTCGCGCTGCTGGCCTTCGCCGAGCAAGGCCGCCAGCGGCACGTCGAGGTGTTGGCCGAGCAGGTCGAGCATGGCCGACTCGATGGCGGTCACCGCGTGCACGGTGATGCGCAGGTCGAAGGTCTGCAGGCCGCGGCCGGCGGAGTCGCGGTTGGCGAAGGTCTGGCGCATGGCGTTGAGCACGCGCTGGTAGTGGCCGATCGGCTGGCCGACCACCAGGCTGCGGGCGTCTTCCAGGGTCTGGCGGATCTTCTCGCCGCCAGGCACTTCGCCCAGGCCGGTGTTGCCGGCGCTGTCGCGCAGCACCACGACGTTGCGGGTGAAGTACGGGCCATGGGCGCCACTGAGGTTGAGCAGCATGCTGTCATGGCCGGCCACCGGGATTACGCGCAGGTCTGTGACGACCGGGGTTTGCGTATGAACGGCGGGATTGGTCTGCATATTCATGGTTGTCGTCTCACAGTCATCAGTGGGTCTGACCCAGGACCGAAGGGGCCTTGAGGTCGTCAGTAGGAGCGCCCTTTGGGCGAAGGCGTACGAAGAAGATGGCGATGGCGGCCAGCACCGAGGTCACGGCCAGGCCGTACAGCCCGCCCTGGATCGACCCGGTCTGCTGCTCCAGCAGGCCGAAGGTGGTGGGCGCGACGAAGCCGCCGAGGTTGCCCACCGAGTTGATCAGCGCGATCACCGCCGCGGCGATGCGGGCATCCAGGTAGCCCTGGGGGATCGGCCAGAACAGCGACGAGGCCGACTTGAAACCGATGGCGGCGAAGCACACCGCGACGAAGGCGAAGATCGGCCCGCCGGTGGTCGACATGAACATGCCGATGGCGGCCACCACCAGCGCACCGGCCACCCAGGCCTGCTGGAACTTCCAGCGCACGGAGCCGGCGGCGAAAGCGTACATGGCAATGATCGAGATCAGCCACGGGATCGAGTTGAAGAAGCCGACCTGCAGGTCGCTGAGGTCGCCCATGCGCTTGATGATGCTCGGCAGCCAGAAGGTGGCGGCGTAGATGGTCAGCTGGATGCAGAAGTAGATCAGGCAGAACAGCACGATCTGGCGGTCCTTGAGCAGGCTCCAGGCCGACGGCTTCACCGCGCCGACCGCTTCGCGCTCACGCTGCTCGCGGTCGATGGTGGCCACCAGTGCGTCCTGCTCGGCCTGGCTCAGCCACTTGGCGTCCTGGGGTTTGGAGTCGAGCCAGAAGTAGACGAAGAAGCACAGGGTCACCGAGGCCATGCCTTCGATGAACAGCATCCACTGCCAGCCATGCAGGCCCAGCCCCTGGATCTGCATCAGCGCCCCGGCCAGCGGGCCGGAAATCAGCGAGGCGAAGGCCGAGCCGCTGAGGAAGATGGCGATCGCCTTGCCGCGCTCGGCGCCCGGCAGCCAACGGGTGAAGTAGTAGATCACCCCGGGGAAGAAGCCCGCCTCGGCCACGCCGAGCAGGAAGCGCAGCACGTAGAACTGGGTCTCGGTCTGCACGAAGGCCATGGCCGTCGCCACCAGGCCCCAGGTGAACATGATGCGGGTCAGCCACAGGCGCGCGCCGACTTTCTGCAACAGCATGTTGGACGGCACTTCGAACAGGGCATAGCCGATGAAGAACAGCCCCGCGCCGAAGCCATAGGCGGCGGCGCTGATGCCCAGGTCGCTTTCCAGGTGCGGGCGGACGAAGCCGATGTTGACGCGGTCGAGGTAGTTGACGATGAACATGATGACGAACAGCGGCAGGACGTGACGCTTGACCTTGGCCACGGCACTGGCCAAGGGGTCGCCTTCATTCCGGGCAGACGGAGCGAGGGTATCGTTCACTGGTGGATCTCCCACTAATTGTTTTTGTGCGGGTCGAAGAGGTGTGACGTGACAGTGGGAACGAGCATATGCGTCGCGAGGTTGTACGACAAGATGCCGAATGTCGCCCAATAGGCAAAGTACAAGCTCATTAAGAGCAATTTTGACGCGATCATGCTGGCAATGTGTTAAACAGGCTAGAACGACGCGGGGAAAATTCGGGCAATAAATATTTTTATCGATTAACTTGTCGTACAAGCAAGCCGCTCAGGACAGACCGATGACACAACCACCCGCCAAACGCAGCCACAGCCGTGCCCACGACCTGGTGTCGAGCCTGACCCAGCAGATTCTCCTCGGCACCTTCAAGCCCGGCGACAAGCTGCCCTCGGAAAACACCCTGGTGCGCGAACACGGCGTCAGCCGCACCGTGGTCCGCGAAGCGCTGTCGAAGTTGCAGGCCTCGGGCCTGGTGGAGCCGCGTCATGGCATCGGCACCTTCGTGATGGAGCGCCAGGCCCAGGCGGGCCTGCGCGTGGGGGCGGAGAATGCCGCCAGCGTGCGTGACCTGCTGGAGTTGAGGATCGGGCTGGAGGGCCAGGCCGCCGCGTTGGCGGCAGTGCGCCGCAGTGACCAGCACCTGGCGCGGATGCGCCAGGCGCTGGACGACTATCAGGACCTGGCGGCGGCCGGCGACAGCTGCATCGAGGCGGACCGGCGTTTTCACCTGCTGATTGCCGAGGCCACGGGCAACCTGTATTTCAGCGAGATGATGGGGCAGCTGGGCAATGGCTTGATACCGCGTAACCGCATGGCCTTTGCCGAACGTGCCGGGGCCAACCTGGCGCGGCATGCTTACCTGGCCAACCTTGAGCACGAGGCGATCTTGAATGCCATCCGCCGCCAGGACCCGGATGCGGCGCGGGCGGCGATCTGCCTGCACCTGTCCAACAGCCGGGATCGGTTATTGCCGGACTAGGGGCCGCTTCGCGACCCATTCGCGGGTAAACCCGCTCCCACAGGGGATCGCGCAAGCTTTTCAATTCTTGAGCAAAACAGTTGTTCCCACAGGAACTGCACTGTGCCTGAAATCTGTGCAATTCCTGTGGGAGCGGGTTTACCCGCGAAGAGGCCGGCACAGGCCATCACAAGGCCCGATCCACCAACACCTGCAAGCGCCCCTGGGAACACCGCTCGACCCGCGCCTGAACGCCATACACCTCGGCCAGCAACCCAGGTTCGAGCACCTCCCCCGGCGCCCCGCACGCCACCACCCTGCCCTCACTCAGCACCACCAGCCAATCGGCATGGCTCGCCGCCAGGTTGAGGTCATGCAGCACCGCCACCGCCAGCAACCGATGCGCCACCACCCGCTCGCGCACCGCGCCCATCACCCGCAACTGGTAATGCAGGTCCAGCGCGCTGGTCGGCTCATCGAGCAGCAGCACCTGCGGATTGCGCGCCAGCAACTGGGCCAGCGCCACCAGCTGGCGCTGGCCACCGGACAGGCTGTCCAGCGAGCGCTCGGCCAACGCCTCGATGCCCAACTGACGCAACGCATCAAAGGCAGTCCCCAGCAGGTCATCGACACCACTCACGCGCAGCGCCGCGACAATGCTCTCCAGCACGCCAAGGGCAATGCCGGGTGGCAACTGCTGCGGCATGTAGGCCAGCCGCCGCGAACGCTCGGCAAAGCCCAGCCGGGTCACGTCCCGGCCATCCAGGCTCAAGCCGCCCTGCATCCGCTCGAGCCCCGCCAGCGCCCGCAGCAAGGTCGACTTGCCCGCGCCATTGGGCCCGACCAGCGCCACCAGGCTGCCGGCCGGCAACTCCGGCAGGCTCACCCCGTGCAGGATCTGCCGGGCGCCATAGGCCACCGCAACGTCTTCGATCAACAGGCTCACAGCTTTCTCCCCCGGCGGAACACCAGCAAAACGAACACCGGCACTCCCACCAGCGCGGTGACGATGCCCACCGGCACGATCACCCCGGGCAGGATCAGCTTGCTGGCGAGCGACGACAGCGACAGCATCAACGCCCCCACCAGCGCACTGGCCGGCAGCAGGAAGCGCTGGTCCTCGCCCACCAGCAGGCGGGCGATGTGCGGGCCGACCAGGCCGACGAAGCCGATGGTGCCGACGAACGCCACCGCCGTCGCCGACAGCAGGCTGATGCGCAGCAGCGAGGCGAAACGCAGGCGCCGGGTATCGACGCCGAAGCTGCGTGCGCGGTCCTCGCCCATGCGCAGCAAGGTCATCGCCGGCGCGGCGCGCAACGAGAACGGCAACAGCAGCCCCAGCACCAGGGCGAGGATGCCGAGCTTCTGCCAGTTGGCCCGGGCCAGGCTGCCGAGGGTCCAGAACACCAGCTGCTGCAACACGTCCTCGGTGGCCAGCAGCTGCAGCAGCGAGACCAGTGCATTGCAGCTGAACACCAGGGCGATGCCGAACAGAACCAGGCTTTCCACCCCCGCCCCACGCAAGCGCGACATGGCCTGCAACAGCACCACCGACAGGCAGGCGAAGACGAACGCCATCACCGTCACCTGGGCACTCGGCGCCAGCCAGGCGACCCCCAGCGGGTAGGCGATGGCCAGCGAGGCCCCGAGCGCCGCCGACGACGACACGCCCAGGGTGAAGGGGCTGGCCAGCGGGTTGTCGAGGATCGCCTGCATCTCGGCACCGGCCAGCGCCAGCGCCGCGCCCACCAGCACCGCCATCAGCGAATACGGCAGGCGCACGTTCCAGATGATCACCCGCTCGGTGGCACTCAGCGTCGCCGGGTCGAAGATGCCGTGCAGCAGTTGCCCCAGGCCCATGCCCGAGGCGCCGCTGGCCAGGTCACCGAGCACCGACAGCAACAGCAGCAACGCCAGCGCACCCACCAGCATCGCCCGCCGCCAGAGCAGGCGGCGGTAATGCCAGGCCGCGAGCGCAGCGCCTTCCCGGGCCAGCGCGGTCACTTGGCGTCGACCCAGTACTGGCCGTCCAGGCCTACCTTGAGCATCTGGTTGATCTCGCCCATGGTCGCTTGCGGGTCGACATCCTTGAAGCGCTCGGGGTGGATCCAGCGCGCCATGGCTTCGACGGCGAGGATGTTGAACGGCGAGTTGTAGAAGTCATGCCACAGGCCATGGGCCTGACCGGCCTGGATCGGCCGCAGCGGCGCAAACTCGGGACGGGCGGTGATCTTCGCCAGGCTCTGGCGCGCGGTGTCGGTCGTCACGCCTGCCCCCAGCAGCACGCCCGGTGCGCGGTTGCCGGTGGCGATGTAGACGTCCGGGTCGGCCTGCAGCACGTACTCGACACTGACATCACCCAGCGCCCCCGGCACCACGTCGGCACCGATGTTGTGCCCGCCGACCGCCTCGACCACGCTGCCCAGGCCGCTCTTGCCGGTGGTGTGCCCCGGCGCCTGCCACACGCCCGCCAGCAGCTCGAGGAACACCTTCGGCCGCTCGCTGGGCCTCAGCGTGGCGACGCTGTCGGTGATGTGCTTGAGGTGGCGGTCGTACAGGCTCAGGTATTGCCTGGCCTGCGCCTCACGCCCGAGCAAGGTGCCGAGCGCCTCCATGCTCACATGGGTATTGCGGATCGGGTGCACGCGGAAGTCGATGAACAGCACCGGCACCCCGGCCTGCTGCAGCAGGTCGGCCACCGGGCTGTGCTGGGTCGGGCCTTCGCCGGCGATGCTGAAGATCGCCAGGTCCGGCTTCAGCGCCAGGATCTGCTCGGCGCTGACGCTCTGTTCGGACGCCTGGCCGATCAGCGGCAGCTTGGCCACCTGCGGGTACAGCTTGGCGTAGACGTCGTAGGTGTGCGGGTCGAGCAGGCGCATGTCGTTCTGCCAGCCGACCACGCGCTGGAACGGGTTGTCGCGGTCGAGCAATGCCAGGGCGAAGAACAGCCGCCCTTCGCCGAGCACGATGCGCTGCGGTGCGTGATCGACCTCGACCTTGCGCCCGAGCACGTCGGTCACTTCCACGGCGCTGGCCTGCTGGGCGATGCCCAGGCAACTGCCCAACACCAGCAACAACGGCAGCAGCCGCCGCCAGTAACGGTGATTCATGCGTGAACTCCTAAGGTCAGGTGTCGCCCCAGCGACGGAGCAGGTTGTGGTAGACCCCGGTCAACTCGAGCAGCGAGCCCGGGTCGGCCCCTTGGGCGGTGAGGCGCTGGATGGCCACGTCCATGTCCAGCAGCAGGCTGCGCTGGCTGTCTTCGCGTACCAGGCTCTCGATCCAGAAGAAGGCGGCCAGGCGCTCGCCACGGGTCACCGGCTCGACCCGGTGCAGGCTGCTGCCCGGGTACAGCACCAGGTGGCCGGCCGGCAGCTTCACCTGGCGTTCGCCGAAGGTGTCGCGAATAACCAGTTCGCCACCGTCGTAGGTGTCCGGGTCGGCGAGAAACAAGGTCGCCGACAGGTCGGTGCGCACCCGCTCGCGCACGCCCTTGATGCCGCGGATGGCGTTGTCGACGTGAAAGCCGAAGCCCTCGCCTTCGCCATAGCGGTTGAACAGCGGCGGGTAGATGCGCTTGGGCAGGGCCGCGGACATGAACAGCGGGTTGTCCGACAGCCGCTGCAGGATCAGCCCGCCAAGCTGGCGGGCGACCGGGTCGTCCTCGTCCAGCTGGCGATTGCGCTTGGCCTGGGCCGACTGCACGCCGGCGGTGGCCTTGCCGTCGACCCAGGGTTGCGCCAGCAACTGCCGGCGCAGGGCATCCAGTTCGTCGGCACTGAACAGCCGGTCGATTTCCACCAGCATCAGAACGTGTAGTCCACGCTGGCGGTCAGGGTGCGCCCGGCGCCCGGGACGCCGTACAGCTGGAAGCCATCGAGCGAGGCGCCGACGCGGCTGTAGTAGAACTTGTTGAACAGGTTGGACACGTTCAGGTTGACCGTGGTCTGGCTGTCGACCTTGTAGCGCGCGGCCAGGCTGTGCAGCCAGTACGACGGCGCCTTCTCGTGGTCACGGGTGTAGATCGTGTAGACCCCCGCCGAGCCATTGGCGTAGCTGCTGTTGTTGTTCAGGCCGCCGACGTACTTGTTGTCGCTGTAGCGGCGCCGGCCCACGTAGTCGGCGCCGTAGCTGACGCTGAGCTGGTCGGTGAGGTCGTAGGTGGTCCACAGGTTGGCGGTCAGGTCGGGAACGTTCTTGGCTTCCTCGCCCTTGTTGTCGCCCTTGGTCTGGCGGCTCTTCATCGCCGCGAAACCGGCATAGGCCGACCAGCGATCGGTGAGCTGCCCCTGCAGGCCCAGCTCGATGCCGTCGACCCGCTTGGCCGGCAGCGAACGCACCGGCGCGCTTTCGCCTTCGGTGTATTCCCAGCTGTCTTCCAGCTCGGTGCGGAACAGCGCGGCGGTGAGGTTCAGGCGCTCGTCGAACAGTTCCCACTTGGTGCCCAGCTCGTAGGTTTTCGACACGGCCGGCTTGTAGTCCTCGGTGCCGGCCGCGCCGTAGATCTGGTTGTTGGTGCTGGCGCCGACTGCCGACGGCTGCGCCGCCTGGCTGTAGGACAGGTAGATGCTGCCGTTGGGCAACGGCTTGTAGACCAGGCCGAGGCGGCCGCCGAAGGCGTCGTCGCTGCTGCTGGTGCTGCCGCTGGAGCGGTCGGTGTCGACGTCCCAGTGGTCGTAGCGCAGCGCGGTGAGCAACTGCCACTGGGGGCTCAGGGTCATGGTGTCGGACACATATAGCGCAGCATCCTTGACCACGCTGCGCGGGTCGCCGTAGCCCTTGTCGCTGCGGGTGGAGGCGAAGTGATGCGACGGGTTGGACAGGTCGAAGAACATCGCGCCGTCCGGCACGTCCATGGTCTTGTGCAGGCCACCGTAGCTCTCGCGGTACAGCTCGATGCCGGTAACTGCCTCGTGGTGGATGCCACCGGTATCGAGGTTGAAGCGCAGGTCGGTCTGGTTGTCGATGATCTCGTAACGCTTGGACTGGCCGAAGTCGGTGCCGCGCAGGTAACCGTAACCGCTGCTGCTGTTGGCGTAGTCGGTGTAGGCGTTGATGCCGTTGATCGAGGTCAGGCCACCGACGCCGGCGTAGCCCAGGCTTGCGCAACGGGTGCCGGTGCAGGTCTTGTTGCCATCGGCGTCGGCGGCGATGAAGCGCGCCGGCGACAGCACCGCCCAGTTGTCGGTCTGCTGCCAGCGCAGCTGGTTGCGCAGGGTCAGGTCGTCGTTGAAGTCGTGCTCCAGCAGGCCGGTGAGCGAGCGGGTCTCGCTGCGCTGGGTGTACAGGCTGGAATCGCCGTACCAGGCATCGCGGGACACGCCGGGCATGCGCTTGCCGTTGCTGCCGCGCTGGATCGGGACGCCGCCGTCGGGGGTGTTCTTGTCCTTCTGGTAGAAGGCGTCGATCCACAGCCGGGTGTCGGTGCCCAGGCCAAAGCCGAACGAGGTGGCGAAGCCCCAACGGTCGTAGTCCACCTCATCGCGCTCGCTCACGGCGTTGTAGTGCTTCATCAGGTTGACGCGCACCGCCGTGGTGTCGTTGAGCTGGCGGTTGATGTCGGCGGTCAGGCGCTTGTAGTTGTCGGTGCCGATGCCGGCCGAGAGCTTGCCGGCATCGCCGAGGTGCGCGCGCTTGCTGACCAGGTTGACGCTGCCGCCGACCGCGGACACGCCCGACTCCACGGAGCCTGTGCCCTTGTAGACCTCGGCCTGCTCCAGGTTGAAGGTGTCGTTGCGGCTGGCCATGCCGGCGTCGCGCACGCCATCGACGGTCATGCTCTGCTCGGCGGCGAACCCGCGGATGGAGAACAGGTCGCCCCAGCCCAGGTTGCCCTCGCCGGACATGAAGGTGATGCCCGGCACGTTGCGCAGCACGTCCTGCAGGCTCTGGGCGTTCTGCTCATCGAGCACCGCCCGCGGGACTACACTGATGCTCTGCGGCGCATCCAGCAGCGGCGTGGTGATCTTGCTCGAGGTCACCGTATCGACCTTGTAGCGATCCTGCTTGCCGGTCACCTGGGTCGCAGGCAGGTCGAGGGCCTGGCTGTCGGCGAAGGCCGACGCCGCGCAGGCACCGAGCACCAGGCCGAAGGCCGGGGCGAGGGTCGCCGGCAGCCGCTGGAGGGACGCATGGGGCATGTGAAGTCCTTAAAGAAAATCAGTCGCATTTGTGTTGCGCAATTCTAATGATGGCCAGCAGCCCGCCGGTGTCCGCAAATGTATTGCCGTGCAGTCCCGCGCCCCCGCAACACATTCCGTTACATTCGCGTCGGCGGACGCGGTGTAAGGTGCCCTCCACCCACGCTCCCCAGGTGCCCGATGACCAAGCCCGACCACATCCTGATCGTCGATGACGACCCCGAGATCCGCCAACTGCTCTCCACCTACCTGGACGAAGCGGGCTATCGCACCTCGGTGGCCGCCGAAGGCCGCGAGATGCGCAAGCGCCTGGAGGAACACCGGGTCGACCTGGTGGTGCTCGACCTGATGCTGCCCGGCGAGGACGGCCTGAGCCTGTGCCGCGAACTGCGCGTGCGCAGCAACATCCCAGTGATCATGCTGACCGCCCGCGGCACCCTGGTGGACCGCATCGTCGGCCTGGAAATGGGCGCCGACGATTACCTGGGCAAGCCGTTCGACCCGCGTGAACTGCTGGCGCGGATCAAGGTGGTGCTGCGCCGCACCCAGAGCTTCCCCGAGCGCGCCCGCCTCGACGAAGCCGGTACCCTGCGCTTTGCCGGCTGGCGCCTGGACACCAGCACCCGCCAGCTGCGCGCGCCGACCGGCCTGGTGATCAGCCTGGGCAATTCCGACTACCGCCTGCTGCGCCTGCTGCTGCAGCACCCCAACCGCGCCCTGAGCCGCGACTTCCTGCTCAACCACGTGTTCGACCGCGAGCGCGAACCGTTCGACCGCAGCATCGACGTGTGCGTCAGCCGCGTGCGCCAGCACCTGGGCGACGACCCGCGCAACCCGGCGCTGATCCGCACCGTGCGCAACGAGGGCTACATGCTCACGGTCGACGAGGTGTTCAGCGAATGAAGCGCGGCTGGCCCCGCTCGCTGCAGGGGCGCATGGTGCTGATCCTGGTGGTCGGCGTGCTGGCCTCGCAGCTGCTGACCAGCAGCATCTGGTACGAAGTACGCCAGACCCAGGTGCTGGAAATTCCGCTGCGCCTGCTGGCCGAGCGCCTGGGTGATGTGTGGCGGGTGGCCCATGACCAGCCGGCGCAGTTGCCCGCCTTGCTCGATGGCATGGAGTCCTCGCGCTGGCACCGCCTGGCCAGCGCACCGGCCGCTGGCAACCCCGTGGAACCGGCACTGGAGCGCCTGTTGCAGGAATTGCTCGCGGCGCGCACCGAAGGGCCTGCCCCGGTGCGCCTGCTGAGGCTGGACATCATCGACAGCGAAGGCCATGCGGGCGGGGCGCCGCTGCTGCTGCGCGGGGCGCCAGCGCGGGTGCGCACGCAGGTCGAGCTGACCCTGCCCGATGGCCGGCCGCTGTACCTGGAAGCGGTCGAAGACCAGGGCTGGCGCAACGCCTCGATCGGCTCGCTGGTGTTCGACTTCATCCTGCGCATCTACCTGCTGCGCAGCATCGCCGTGGTGCTGATCGCCCTGCTCGCCGTGCGCCTGGCCTTGCGCCCGCTCAAGCAGATGGCCGCGGCGGCCCAGGCGCTGGGCCAGGATATCCACCGCCCGCCGCTGAGCCTGGACGGCCCGCAGGAAGTGCGCCAGGCGGCCCAGGCGTTCAATGCCATGCAGCGCCGGCTGATCGACAGCATCGCCGAGCGCACGCGCTTCTTCGCCGCCGTCTCCCACGACCTGCGCACGCCGATCACCCGCCTGCGCCTGCGCACCGAGCTGCTGCCCGACGAAAGCCTGCGCCAGCGCTTTCGTGGTGACCTGGAGCATATGGAAGAGATGGTCTCGGCCAGCCTCGACTTCCTGCGCAGCGGCGAGCTGGAGGATGCTCGCGAGCCGGTGGACATCGACGCCTTGCTGATGGCGTTGCAGGCCGACTTCGAAGACCTCGGCGGCGAGGTCAACGTCAACGGCCACGCCCTGCCCTACAGCGCCCACCCTAGCGGCTTGCGCCGTTGCCTGCAGAACCTGCTGGAGAACGCCTGGCGGCATGCCCCGGGGCCGGTGGACATCGAGGTGCGCGACACCCCGGACCGGCTGCGTATCCAGGTCGCCGACCGTGGGCCGGGAATCGACCCTGAGCATCTGCAGCGGGTGCTGGAGCCGTTCTACCAGGCCGACCCGTCACGCAGCGGTGGCGGGCATGGCCTGGGGCTGAGCATTGCGGCGAGCATTGCCAGTGCCCACGGCGGAAGCCTCAAGCTAGGGCCGAGGATTGGCGGTGGGTTGCTGGTGACCCTCGACCTGCCCAGGCCGTTCGGTAAACGCTGACCCAACGGTTGAACAAAGCCCCCTGTGGGAGCGGGTTTACCCGCGAAGCAGGCGACTCGGTGGATGGCACGGGCTATGCCCGTGTTCGCGGGTAAACCCGCTCCCACAGGGTCATGCACAAAGTTGAACAGGCTGCGCTTACCAGGTCAGGCAGATCTTGCCGAAATGCCGGTTGCTCTCCTGGTAACGGAACGCCTCGACGATCTGTTCCAGTTCGAAGTGCTTGTCCACCACCGGCCGAAAACCATTGGCATCGATCGCCCGCACCATCGCCTGCTGCTGCGCGCGGCTGCCCACCAGCACGCCCTGCAGGCGGATCTGTCGCACCAGTGCCTGTACCAGCGGCAGCTGCCCGGCCACGCCGGTGAGGATGCCGATCAGCGACACATGGCCACCGATCCGCGCAGCGATCATCGACTGCTCCAGGGTCGCCGGCCCGCCCACTTCGATCACGTGGTCGACCCCACGGTTGCCGGTCAGCTCGCGCACCTTCTCGCCCCAGGCCGGGGTGGCCTTGTAGTTGATCAGGTGATCGGCGCCAAGGGCCTTGAGGCGTTCGAGCTTGGCATCGCTGGACGACGTGGCGATCACCGTGGCACCGGCCAGCTTGGCGAACTGCAGGGCGAAGATCGACACGCCACCGGTGCCCTGCACCAGCACGGTATCGCCAGGCTTGAGGTGGTCGTCGCTCATCAGGGCGCGCCAGGCAGTGAGGCCGGCGGTGGTCAGGGTGGCGGCCTCGGCATGGCTGAAGCCCTGGGGCGCCAATGTGAAGGCGGTGGCTGGCGCGGTGACCTGCTCGCGGGCATAGCCGTCGAGGCCGTCGCCAGGCACACGGCCGAAGCCTTCGACATTGGCCTGGCCGTCGAGCCAATCGGGGAAGAAGGTGCTGACGACGTTGTCACCGACCTTGAACTCGCTGACACCCGGGCCGACTGCGGTCACTTCGCCGGCGCCATCGGCCATGGGAATGCGCCGCTCGCTCGGGCCCCACATGCCGCTGACCACGGCGAAGTCGTGGTAGTTGAGGGAACTGGCGTGGAGCTGCACGGTGATCTCGCCTGGCTTCGGCGCCGGGGCTTCGCTAGTGCCCACTTCGACCTTGTCGTAGCCGCCGCCGGGTTGCACATAGATGGCCTTGCTGGTCATGACTGGGGTTCCATTGAGGGGGAAGACTGGGGTTCAGCATAGCCAGTGCCGGCCCTTTCGCGGGTAAACCCGCTCCCACAGGTACAGCACAAGATTCAGCCCTGTGGCGATCCCTGTGGGAGCGGGTTTACCCGCGAAAGGGCCCCCACATGAAGCACAACACTCAGCCCAACAACGATCTCAAAGCCCGGCAATCCGCCGCATGCCAGTCCACCAGCTGCGGCCACGGATTGTCCGGCAAATTCACCAGCACCGTGCGCGCACCCGCAGCCCGCCCACAATCCAGATCGAACCGGTAATCGCCGACCATCACCAGCTCACTCGGCGCCACCCCCCAGGCCCTGGCAATCTTCAGCAGCCCATCCGGGCTCGGCTTCGGCTCGGCCTCATCACGCCCGAGAATGTGCTCCACCGGGAAACAATCCGCCAGGCCGATCGCCTCCAGGGTCACATGGGCCAGCTCCCGCGCATTGCGGGTCAGGATGCCCAGCCGGCAGCCCCGCTCGGCCAGTTCGCGCACCAGTTCCACCGCACCGCTGGCCGCCGTCGAGGCTACCGCCAGGTCGCGTTCGTGCTCCAGCAGCCAGGCATGCTTGGCCGCAGCCTCGGCCGCCGGCAACGCCGCCAGGTGGGTGAGGATGTCGCGCTCGGCGGGGATGTCCAGGGCCACGCGGATGGCAGCGAAATCGTGCACCGCCACGGTCAGGGTGCCGTCCATGTCGAACACCCAGTTGCGCACCTCGGCCAGGCTCATGCCCAGTCCTTGCGGTGGCGGATCAGGCCTTCCTGGGACGACGACGCCACCAGCTGGCCGGCCCGGTTGAAGATGCTGCCGCGGCAGAAGCCACGGGCATTGCCGGCCCACGGGCTGTCGGTGGCGTACAGCAGCCACTCGTCGGCGCGCAGGTTACGGTGGAACCACAACGAGTGGTCGAGGCTGGCGATCTGCATGTCGCGCTGCCACACCGACTTGCCATGGGGCAGCAGCGAGGTGGTCAGCAGGCCGAAATCGGAGGCGTAGGCCAGCAGGTACTTGTGCAGCGCCGGCACGTCCGGCAGCGCCCCGTCGGCGCGGAACCAGGCGTACTTGACCGGGTCGCCGGGCTTGGGATTGAACGGATCGCGCTCGGTCACCGGGCGGATCTCGATCGGCTTGGCACACAGCACCTTGTCGCGGATGCGCTCGGGCAGCTTGTCGGCATGGGCGCTGGCCAGCTCGACTTCGGTCGCCAGGTTTTCCGGGCCGACCACATCGGGCATCTGCACCTGGTGCTCGAAGCCTTCCTCGTCGTACTGGAACGACGCGCTGCAGGTGAAGATCGGCTGGCCCTTCTGGATCGCCGTGACCCGCCGGGTGCTGAAGCTGCCGCCATCGCGCACGCGGTCGACCGAGTACACCACCGGCAGGCTGGCATCGCCCGGGCGCAGGAAGTAACCATGCAGCGAATGCACGTGGCGCGCGTCCTCGACCGTCTGGCTGGCGGCCGACAGGGACTGGCCCAGCACCTGGCCACCGTACAGCTGGCGGAAGCCCAGGTCCTGGCTGCGGCCACGGAACAGGTTTTCCTCGATCGACTCGAGGCTCAACAGGTCGACCAGGTCGTCCAACACATGACTCATCAGAGATTCTCCGTAGGAGCGAGCCTTGCTCGCGATGCGCCGCAAGCGCGGCGCCCGGCTCCAAAGGTGCTGAACATCTTTCAGCAAGCACCTGGCAGTCGGCAAATAATACAAGATTTGTCATCGGCCCCACGCATGCCCGCTCATTCAGTGCGCAGGGTCTGCTCCCAGTGGGCGCGGTCCATGCGGTACAGCACGTGGGGGCGCAGCGGATCGCCAGCAGGCAGGCGCGGATGCTCGAAGTCGCCATCCAGGTCACGAACCATGCCGATCGCCTGCATGACCTTCTGCGACGGCAGGTTGCTGGCGCTAGTGAACGACACCACCTGCTCCAGGCGCAATTGGGCGAACGCACAACGCAGGCAGGTCCACGCCGCCTCGCTGGCGAAACCCAGCCCCCAGTGGCGCCGGGCCAGGCGCCAGCCGATCTCCACCGCCGGGGCGAAGGGCGCATCGAAATTGACCTTGAGCAGGCCGGTCATGCCGATGAAAGCGCCACTGTCCTTGCGTTCCAGGGCCCACAGGCCGTAGCCGTATTCATTGAAGTGGCCGCGGATCCTGCCGATCAGTGCCGCCGCCTCCAGCCGCGTCATCGGGGCGGGGAAGTAGCGCATCACCTGCGGGTCGGCGCACAGCGCGGCAAATTCGCGCAGGTCGTCGTCGTGCCATTGGCGCAGCACCAGCCGTGCGCTTTCAAGGTGAAGGATAGGGGTCATGCGGGGTGCTCCGGTTTCGCGGTCTCACAGTCTACAGCGTAGGCGCGGCCAGGCTTTTCACCCAGCCGCCGGCACCCGGAATGCAATTTTCACAAGCCCTTCACCGGCTCCCGACAGACGGCTCAGCACAATCGCAGCTACACCACCGCGCCATTGGAGTGACGCATGCACCTGAGCAGCACCTTGGGCCACCCCGCCATCCACGCCCGGCGCAAGCGACGCCTGTCGCGCAAAGCCCTCGGTGCCGCTCTCGGCGTATGCCTGTTCATCGCGGCAGTGACCTCCTGGCTGGCGACGAGGACCCCCATCGTGGACCTTGGCAACGAGCAACAGTTGAGTGAAAGCGGCCTGCTGCAAGACTGGGCCGAGGGCGCGGTGATCGTGATGATCCGCCACGCCGAACGCTGTGACAGCGCTCCCGGGCCCTGCCTGGGCGACCCCAGCGGCATCACCGTGGCCGGCAGCGAAGCCGCCGCGCGGGTGGGCCAGGGCCTGACGCAACTGGGCCTGGCCAATGCCGACCTGCTTGCCAGCCCGAAGGTGCGCACCCGGCAGACCGCCCACTTCATCCTCGGCCAGGCCGTGCCGAGCGCGGCCTTCCTGGAAAGCTGCGACAACCGGTTCGCCAGCGAAGCGCTGGCGCACAAGCGTGCCGGGCACAACCTGGTGCTGGTGACCCACAACGGCTGCATCGACCACTTCGCCCGCCAGCAGAAGGTGGCGGGCGGCCAGCGCGACAGCAATTACGCCAGCGCGCTGTTCGTCTCGGTGGATGGCAACGGCAAGGCGCGCATCCTCGGCCGCCTGAACGAGCCGGACTGGCAACGGGTATTGGCCAGTGCGGGGAAATAACTGGCAAGATCATCGCTGGCCCCGATTGCGAACACCCCATGCCGCTGCCGCTGATCTACCACGATGACTACAGCCCGGAATTCCCCGCCGAGCATCGCTTCCCGATGGACAAGTTCCGCCTGCTGCGCGACCACCTGGTGGCCAGCGGGCTGACCACCGACCAGGCCCTGCTGCGCCCAGACATCTGCCCCAGCGACATCCTCGCCCTGGCCCACGACCGCGGCTACATCGAGCGCTACATGAACGGCGAACTGTCCCGCGAGGACCAGCGCCGCCTCGGCCTGCCCTGGAGCGAGGCCCTGGCCCGGCGCACCGTGCGCGCGGTCGGCGGCTCGCTGCTGACTGCCGAACTGGCCCTGCAACAGGGCATCGCCTGCCACCTGGCCGGCGGCACCCACCACGCCCACTACGACCACCCGGCCGGCTTCTGCATCTTCAACGACCTGGCGGTGATCAGCCGCTACCTGCTCGAAGCCGGCCGCGTGCAGCGGGTGCTGATCTTCGATTGCGACGTGCACCAGGGCGACGGCACCGCGCGCATCCTCCACGACACCCCGGAGGCGATCACGGTGTCGCTGCACTGCGAGCAGAACTTCCCCGCGCGCAAGGCCCACAGCGACTGGGACATCCCGCTGCCACGGGGCATGGGCGACGTGGCCTACCTGAAGGTGGTGGACGACGCCCTCAACTACCTGCTGCCGCTGTACCAGCCCGACCTGGTGCTGTACGACGCCGGAGTCGACGTGCACAAGGACGATGCCCTGGGCTACCTGCAACTGACCGATGCAGGCCTGGCCGCGCGCGACGAGTCGGTGATGCGCCATTGCCTGGGCCGCGACATCCCGGTGGTCGGCGTGATCGGCGGTGGCTACAGCAAGGACCGCGAAGCCCTGGCCCGGCGCCACGGCATCCTTCACCACAGTGCGGCGCGGGTCATCGGTTGTTCACAATGACTGTGGAACCGCTTGTGGATAACCTGCGGGAAAGCCGCTACAGCCCTCGCTGTACAAGGGCTGCAGAATACTGATCATTTTTTGTCCAGTGCGTCGAGGGGCCGCGCTGCGCTAGAATGCGCAGTCTTTTCCACAGCCTGCTGCCCGCCATGTCCGATAAACACCCCAGCTCCCCTCCCCTGGCCGTCGTCATCGGCGGCGGCCCCGCCGGCCTGATGGCGGCAGAAGCATTGGCCCAGGCGGGCATGGCCGTGCAGGTGTTCGACGCCATGCCGTCGGTGGGGCGCAAGTTCCTGCTGGCCGGCGTCGGCGGCATGAACATCACCCACTCCGAGGCTTATCCACAGTTCGTCTCGCGCTATGCCGAGCGCCAGGGCGAGATCGACGCCCTGCTGCGCGGCTTCGATGCCCAAGCCCTGCGCCAGTGGATTCACGGCCTGGGCATCGAGACCTTCGTCGGCACCTCGGGGCGGGTGTTCCCCACCGACATGAAAGCCGCGCCGTTGCTGCGCGCCTGGCTCAAGCGCCTGCGTGACGGCGGGGTAGTTATCCACACCCGCCACCGCTGGCTGGGCTGGAATGCCGACGGCAGCTTGCGGATCGCTTATCCACAGGGCGAGTTGCGGGTAGAGGCCGATGCCGTCGTGCTGGCCCTCGGTGGCGCCAGCTGGGCTCGACTGGGTTCCGACGGCGCCTGGCAGCCGTTGCTGGCCGAACGTGCTGTGGATATCTCGCCGCTACGGCCGAGCAACTGTGGCTTCGAGGTCGAAGGCTGGAGCGCGCTGCTGGTGGACAAGTTCGCCGGTGCGCCGCTGAAGAACATCGCCCTGAGCGTGCCGGGCCAGGTACCGCGCAAGGGTGAATTCATCCTCACCGCCCAAGGCGTCGAAGGCAGCCTGGTGTATGCCTGGTCGGCGCCGCTGCGCCAGGCCATCGAGCGCGATGGGCAGGCGACGTTGCTGCTCGACCTGCTGCCGGACAAGCCTGTGGACAAAATTGCCCAGGCCTTGGCCAGACCACGGGGCTCGCGGTCCATGGCCAAGCACCTGCACAGCCAGCTGGGCATCGATGGGGTCAAGGCGGGGTTGCTGCGGGAGCTGACAGACCCGGCGACCTTTGCCGACCCTGAGTCGCTGGCCCGGGCGATCAAGGCGCTGGCGATCACGCTGGTGCGCACGCGACCGCTGGACGAGGCGATCAGCAGTGCCGGCGGGGTGCGCTTCGAAGGGCTGGATGAAGGCTTGATGGTGCGCGGGATGCCGGGGGTGTTCTGTGCCGGCGAGATGCTCGACTGGGAGGCGCCTACCGGGGGCTACCTGCTGACCGCCTGCTTTGCCAGCGGCTTGCGGGCGGGGCAGGCAGCGGCAGCTTGGCTCGAGTCCCGAGCCTGATCCCCTCTGCCCCTGGCTTTATCACTTCCAATACTGGCGCGAGTCCCCTGTGGGAGCGGGTTCACCCGCGAACACGGGCGAAGCCCGTGCCATGCACCAAGGTGGATTCTTCGCGGGTGAACCCGCTCCTACAGAGACCGAGGTTTCCCTGGGATTCAGGGCTTGCGCTTGCGCGGGCCGCCGTTGAAGCTCGGCACCTTGCGCACGGCCTTCACCGCAGGCTCTGCAGCGCCCGCTTCGGCACTGTCCATCCAGCGCCCCAGCCCGCGCTTGGCGCTGTTCTCTTTCGGCTTCTTGGGCTTCTTCGGCTTCTTGACCACCTGGCCACTGGCATCGGTCAGCGGCACCCGGTGCTCGGGGATGAAGTCCGGCTCTTCATGGCGCGGCAGGGTCTGCCGGGTCAGCACTTCGATGGCCGACAGCATCTGCACTTCATCCGCACACACCAGCGAAATCGCCTCGCCCTTGTTGCCGGCGCGGCCGGTGCGGCCGATGCGGTGCACGTAGTCCTCGGCGACGATCGGCAGGTCGAGGTTGACCACCAGTGGCAGGTCGTCGATGTCCAGGCCACGGGCGGCCACGTCGGTGGCCACCAGCACCTGGATCTCGCGCGCCTTGAAGCTGTCCAGCGCGCGCTGGCGGGTGGCCTGCGGGCGGTCACCGTGGATGCCGTCGGCGTTGACCCCTTCGCCCAGCAGGCGCTCGACCAATTGGTCCACCCCATTGCGGGTCTTGGCGAACACCAGCACCTGCTTCCAGCGCTGCTTGCGCATCAGGTGGATGAACAGGTCGGCCTTGCGTTTTTTATCCACAGGCACCAGCCACTGCTTGACCGTGGTCGCGGCGGCATTGCGCGGGCTGACTTCGATGCTCAGCGGGTCGTTCAGGGCCAGGCCCGCGAGCAGGCGGATCTGCTCGGAGAAGGTGGCGGAGAACAGCAGCGTCTGGCGCTTGCGTGGCAAGGCGGCGTACACCGACTGCAGTTCTTCGGCGAAACCCAGGTCGAGCATGCGGTCAGCTTCGTCGAGTACCAGGGTCTGCACCTGGTTGAACTTGATCGCATTCTGTCGGAACAGGTCGAGCAGGCGGCCCGGGGTTGCCACCAGCAGGTCGACGCCACGGCGCAGACGCATCATCTGTGGGTTGATGCTGACCCCGCCATACACCGCGTAGGTGCTCAGCGGCAGGTTCTCGGCATATTCGCGCACGTTGTTGTGCACCTGCTCGGCCAGCTCGCGGGTCGGCACCAGCACCAGCGCACGGATCGAGTTGCTGGCCACCTTCTCCCCTTCCAGGGCCAGGCGCTGCAGCACCGGCAGGGCGAAGCCGGCGGTCTTGCCGGTGCCGGTCTGGGCGGCGGCCATAAGGTCGCGGCCGGCCAGCACGGCGGGAATGGCCTTGGCCTGGACCGGGGTGGGGGTGGTGTAGTCCAGCTGCTGCAGGGTGCGCAGCAGTGGTTCGATCAGGCCGAGTTTGGCGAAATTCATGGCAATACCGTCAGGGGGTTCAGCGAAGGCGGCAAGTTTACCGCATCGCCCTTCTCTACTAGCAGCTACTTGCAGATTTCGCCCTTCAACGGCTGTTCCGGGGCCTTGCGCCACTGGGGCAGGCCGATCAGCACCACGGCGCCGATGATCACCGCCATGGCCAGGCATTCTTCCGCGCCGATTTCCTCGCCGGCGAACAGGATGCCGAGCAGCACCGCCACCGCCGGGTTGACGTAGGCATAGCTGGTGGCTGCCGCCGGGCGCACGTTCTTCAGCAGGTACATGTAGGCGCTGAAGGCCAGGATCGAGCCGAACAGCACCAGGTAGGCCAGCGCACCCCAGCCGGCGGCGCTGGGCAGCTGGGTCATGCGCTCACCGGACAGCACGCTGCCCAGCAGCAGTACCGCCCCGCCCACCAGCATCTCGGCGGCACTGGCCATCGGGCCCTGGGGCAACGGCAGGCTTTTGCTCCACACCGAGCCGAACGCCCAGGACGCTGCGGCGAACAGGATCAGCGCCGCGCCGATGGGGCTGGCCTGCAGGTTGGAACCCAGGTTGAGCAAGGCGATACCGACCAGGCCGAGAACGATCCCGGCCCATTCCAGACGCGAGTTGCGGTGGCCGAACAGCAGGCCGAAGACCAGGGTGAACAGCGGCACCGTTGCCACCGCCAGTGCCGCGACGCCCGAGGCCACGCCGGCATGCTCGGCCACCGTCACCCCACCATTGCCGCAGCTGAGCAGCAAGAAGCCGATCGCCCCCGCCGCCCGCCACTGCGGCCAGGTCGGCGCCGGCACCCCGCGCCAGCGCAGGAAGCCATACAACAGCCCCCCCGCAATCAGGAAGCGCACCCCCGCCATCAACATCGGCGGCCATGACTCGACACCGATGCGGATGAACAGGTAGGTGGAACCCCAGACCAGGTACAGGGCCAGGAAGGCGCCGATGAGCAACAGCGGAAAGCGACGGGAGGCAGGCATGGCAGGCAACTCAGAAATCCGTTTTCGGGTGGCCGAGTCTAGGCCCTGCCCCTGGTAAAGATAAGTTACAAATCAACGCAAAATAAGCGGCACACTTTTAGTGCGCATATCAGCCGAACTTGCTCAGCGCCTCGCGTACCTTCGCCGCCGGCACTTTCTGCAGCCGGCAAAGCAGATCGTGGGACAGGCGCTGCACGCCGTGGTTCTGCCGCAGCACGCCGGCCAGGTGTTGCAGCAGGTTGGCGGCCATTTCGGCATCGGCCATGGCCCGGTGCGCGGTGCGCGGTGCCGGTATCCGGCAAGCCGGCCCAACGGGTCAAGGTCCCCAGCTTGTGGTTCGGCGCAGCCGGCAGCAGGCGCCGCGACAACAACAGCGAACAGGCGAAGGACTGGCTGCGGCTGCGGCCGATGCGGCTCAGTTCATAGTCCCAGAACTTCTGGTCGAAAGACGCGTTGTGCGCCAGCAGCGGCGTGCTGCCGACGAACTCGGCCACTTCGTTCATCACCCGCTCCACCGGCGGCGCGCTGCGCAGCATGGCGGTGGTGATGCCGGTCAGGCCGGCGACGAACGCCGGCACCGGCACGCCAGCGTTCATCAGGCTCTGGTAGCGCTCGACGATGCGTCCGTCTTCCAGCATCACCACCGCAACTTCGGTGGCGCGGCAGCCGGCGCTGGGGGTGATGCCGGTGGTTTCAAAGTCGATGACAGCGATGCGTTCCATGAAAAACCTTCAATGCTTGAGTAACAGCGCGCCCTCGATGGGCACATAGCGGCTGGCGGCGCGAATCAGCGACAAGGCGGTCAGCCCCGGCACCCCATAGACCACCGCCTCGGTGCCGTGGCGCTGGATCACCCGCTCCAGCAGCAGGTCGAAATCACCGTCGCCGGAGGCCAGCACCACCTGGTCGACCCGGCTGGCGGCGTCGATCACATCGAGGGTGATGCCCACGTCCCAGTCGCCCTTGGCCGAGCCGTCGCTGCGCTGGATGAACGGTTTGAGGCGCACGTCGAAGCCGAGGTTGCGCAGGATCTGCTGGAACTGCTGCTGCTTGCTGTCACCGCGGTCGATGGCGTAGGCCACGGCCTCGACGATCTCGCCTTCGCGGCTGACGTCCTTCCACAGGGCGGTGTAGTTGAAGTGGCAACCGTGGGCCTGGCGCACGGTGTAGTAGAGGTTCTGCACGTCGGCGAACAGCGCGATCTTTTTCACCTGGGAACCTCTGCGGGCGGTTTGGGGCTCTGGGGCTGCTTTGCAGCCCTTTCGCGACACAAGGCCGCTCCTACAGGCGAAATGCGATTACCTGTAGGAGCGGCCTTGTGTCGCGAAAGGGGCGCAAAGCGCCCCCGACAATGCCAGCAGTATGCCAGACCGGTCAGACGTACGTATCGTCGTCCGAGAAGAACCCGCCATCATCGCTGCCGTAATCGGTGTCGGCATAGCCACCCTGGTCATTGCCCCAGCCACCGTTGTCGGCCACGTGCTCCTGGCCACCCTGGTCGTTCCAGCCGCCGGTGTCACTGGCCGGCGCCGGCTCTTCCTTGATCACCTCGGCCACTTCCTCGGGCTTGTCATGGTTGAACAGGCTGCTGATGCCCTGGGCCAGCAGCACGCCACCGGCGACACCGGCAGCCGTCTGCATCGCGCCAGCCATGAAGCCGCCGGCACCGCCGCGCGCAGGCGCTGCGCCGAAACCGGGTTGCTGCTGTTGCATCTGCGGCTGGGAGAAGCCCGGCGCGCTCGGCTCGCGCCAGCCACCAGCGGGCGCCACCGGTGCCGCGGAACGCTGCGGTTGCGGAGCCGTCGCCGGGTTACGTGCGCCGCCGCCGAAGATGCTCGACAGGAAACCTCCGCCACCATTGTTGCTGCCGGCCCGGCTGGCTTCAGCCTGGGCCCGGGCCTGCTTCAGCTCGGCCTCGAGCTGCTTGTTCTGCTCGTCCAGGCGCTTGATCGCCGCTTCCTGCACGAGGATCGCCTGGGCCATGTAGTAAGGGGCCGCCGGCTGCTGGCGGACATGTTCCTCGATGCATGCCTGGGCCTGGGGGTCACGTGGCTGGTTTGGATCTTCGGCTTGCTTGATGCGGCCGAACAGGCCGTCGATCAGGGTTTGTTCATCAGTGTTCATTTGCGGCTACCTCATGGGCTAGCGGGACATCGGACGTGACAAAGATGGGGCGCGCGGGCAGCGGATTCAATCACTGGCGCGGTGAAACTTTTTTCAGCAAATGTCAGCGCTGGGCTAAAGTGATGCCCCCTGCTTTTACAGCCATGCGATCTTGACTGATGAATCCGCTGAGCGTTCTGCGCGACTCCCTGTACTTCTTCCGCCGCCACCTGCCAGGTATCGTCCCGCTCTGCCTGCCCCTGGTGATACTCGAAGCCCTGGTGGCGCAACTGCTTTACCGGCAGATGGGCGAGCAGGCCCTGACCACCTACGGCATGCCCCTGGGCATGCTGGTCAGCCTGCTGTTCTACCCGCTCTACAGCGCGGCGCTGATCCTCTACCTCGACACCCGCAGCAACGGCCAGGCCGTGCCCAAGCGCGACCTGTTCGCCCGTGCCCTGCAGTTGTGGCCGCAGCTGGCGCTGCTGGTGCTGATCAGCTCGCTGTTGATCATGGCGGGCCTGGCGCTGTTCATCTTCCCGGGCGTGTGGATCATGATCAACCTGGTGTTCGCCGAGTACCTGCTGGTGCTGCGCGGCCTGCCGGTGGTGCAGTCGATGCGCGAGAGCGCGCGCATGACCACCGGGCACTTCATGCGCATCATGATCTGCGTGCTGGCCGTGCTGGCGCCGATCTGGCTCATCGATGGGCTGCTGATGATGGCGATTCCGGAACCGACCCCGGCAATGGAACTGGCCATGGACAGCTTCAGCGGGTTCCTGCAGTTGTTCAGCACCGTGGTGCTGTATCGCCTGTTCATGTTGATGGAAGGCGAAGCCGGCGCCTGAACCGGCCCCTCCCCCTCAAGTACCGCGCGGCTTGGCCCGGGCGGTGGCCTCGGCCACCAAAGGGTCATCCGGCCAATAGTGCTTCGGATAACGCCCCTTCAAGTCCTTCTTCACCTCTGCATAGGTGGTGCGCCAGAAATTGGCCAGGTCCTGGGTCACCTGCACCGGCCGACGCGCCGGGGACAACAGGTGCAGCTTGACCTGCTGGCGCCCCTGGGCGATGCGCGGGGTGTCGGCCAGCCCGAACAGCTCCTGCAGGCGCACGGCGAGGATCGGCGGGTGTTCGCTGTAGTCGAGGCGTATGTTCGAACCCGACGGTACTGTCAGATGCGCCGGAGCCCACTCGTCGAGACGCTGGGGCAGCGGCCAGGGCAACAGGTTGCGCAGGATCGATGACAGGTCCAGGGCGGCGAAATGGCTCAGGCGCGAGACCTTGCCCAGGTAAGGTTGCAGCCACTCTTCCAGGCTCGCCAGCAGGGCTTGGTCGCCCAGGTCGGGCCATTCGCTGTGGCCGTCCTTGCCCAGGTCCAGCTGGCGCAGCAGCGCCACCCGCGCCTGCCACTGACGCAGCTCCGGGGTCCAGGTCAGCAGGTTCAGGCCTTTGCGCCGCACCAGGCCGATCAATGCCCTGGCGCGGGCCTCGTCGTCCAGGCCAGGCAGCGGTTCGCGGCTGAGCACCAGTTCGCCGACCTTGGCCTGGCGCTCGGCACGCAGCACCTGTTCGCGTTCATCCCAATCGAGGAGGTCGACGCGTTCGACCTGCTCGGCCAGCACGTCGTCGAGCAGTGCCGGGTCGAATTCGGCTGCCAGGTAGATGCGCTCTTCACGCTGGCCCTGGCGGCTGCCGAGGTCGGCGATCACCAGCCAGGGGCATTTCATCAGTGCGTCGACGTCGGCGAACAAGGCGGCGCGGCCGTTGGCCAGGCGATATTCGGCACCACCCTCACGCCGCTGCTGAGCGACCCGGTCGGGGTAGGCCAGCGCCAGCAGCGCGCCGAGCCAGCGTGGGTGGTCGGGGTCGGCGACCGCCGCGCCAGCCTTGCCGCGTAGCAAACCACGGTACTGGCGGGCCAGCTGCCGGGCGCGTTGCACGCCACCCTGGCCACCGCGGCCGGCCTTGCTTTCGCCGCTGACCAGCGCCAGCCGGCTGTGCAGGTCGGCACCGCCGCCGCGCTGGATATCGCGCTCGCCGAGCAGGGCCGCGACATCGCAGGCCATGTTCGCCAGGCCGAGGTCCTGGCCGCGCAGCAGCAGGTGGGCAATACGTGGGTGGGCCGGCAGTTCGGCCATGGCCTGGCCATGCTCGCTGAGCTGATCGCGGCTGCCCGCCTTGAAAGCGCCAAGCCGGGCCAGCAGGTCCTGGGCCTGGGAGAAGGCTGCCGCTGGCGGCTGGTCGAGCCAACTCAGCTGGTCGGGCGTCACGCCCCAGCGGGCCAGTTGCAGGGCCAGGCCGGCCAGGTCGGCCTGGAGGATCTCGGCGCTGCCATGGGCAGCCAGTTGCTCATGCTGGGCTTCGGACCACAATCGATAGCACACGCCCGGTTCCAGGCGACCGGCACGGCCGGCACGCTGGGTGGCGCTGGCGCGGGAAATGCGCTGGGTATCCAGGCGGGTCATGCCGCTGCCGGGGTCGAAGCGCGGCACCCGGGCGAGGCCGGCGTCGATCACCACGCGCACGCCGTCGATGGTCAGGCTGGTCTCGGCAATGTTGGTGGCCAGCACCACCTTGCGCAGGCCCTTGGGCGCCGGGTCGATGGCGGCACGCTGGGCATTGAGGTCGAGCTCGCCGTGCAGTGGGCAGAGCAGCACCTCCGGGCGCTCGCCAAGGGCCTCGAGCAGGCTCTGGTGGACGCGGCGGATCTCGGCCTGGCCGGGCAGGAACACCAGCACGCTGCCGGGTTGCTCGGCCAGCGCCAGCAGCACGCTGTCCACAACCCGAGGCTCGACGAATTCGCCCGGCTGGAACGGCCGGCCCCAGCGCACATCCACCGGGTGTATGCGGCCCTCGCTGCTGACCACCGGTGCGTCGTCGAGCAGGCGCGACAGGCGCTCGCCCTCCAGGGTCGCGGACATCAGCAGGATCTTCAGCGGCGGCTCGTCGCGCAGCAGTTCGCGGCCATTGAGGCTCAGCGCCAGGGCCAGGTCGGCGTCCAGGCTGCGCTCGTGGTATTCGTCGAAGATCAGCAGGCCCACGCCATCGAGCGCCGGGTCGGCCTGCAGGCGGCGGGTGAGGATGCCCTCGGTGACCACTTCGATGCGGGTGTTCGGGCCGACCTTGCTGTCCAGGCGGATACGGTAGCCGACGGTCTCGCCGACCTTTTCGCCCAGCTCGCTGGCCAGCCGTTCGGCCGCCGCACGCGCGGCCAGGCGGCGCGGTTCGAGCATGAGGATGGTCTGCCCGGCCAGCCACGGTTCATTGAGCAGCGCCAGCGGCACGCGGGTGGTCTTGCCGGCGCCGGGCGGCGCTTCGAGCACGGCTTCGTCGCGGTTTTCCAGGGCCTGGCGCAGGGCCGGCAAGACGGCATCGATTGGTAATGAAATCATGGTGGTCCTCGAACAGTGCGGCGAGTATAACGGCGAACCGAGCCTGCTCTATCATGGTCTTAGCATCAGGTGCTGGCGCTTCGCCCACCCTGCTGGACACCTTTTCCGGAGATCTACATGCGCATCCCTTCCCGCGTCATCGGCGGCGCCCTCATCGCCACCCTGCTGACCCAGCTGACGGCCTGTGGCACGCTGTTCTACCCCGACCGCCGCGGCCAGATCGAGGGCAAGGTCGACCCGGTGATCGTCGCCCTCGACGCCATCGGCATCCTGTTCTACGTGATCCCCGGGCTGATCGCCTTCGGCGTCGACTTCGCCACCGGCGCCATCTACTACCCGGGCGGCACCACGGCGCAGGTCGCGCCGGCCAAGCTGCAAAAAGCCATCAACGCCGACGGCAAGGTCGACAACCTCAAGCTCCAGGCCATCCTGGAAAGCGAACTGGGCCAGCGCCTGCCGCTCGACGACCCACGGCTGATCCAGCACCGCGGCAGCGTCGAGCAACTGGCGGCGTTCGGCCTGGTGCCTGCGGCATAAGGACTGTGCCACGGCATGACCACCTCGGCTGAACACCAGCGCCTCCTGCGCCTGGCCACCCGTGCTTCATTGGCGGTGGCCAGCATCCTGGTCCTGAGCAAGGCACTGGCCTGGTGGCTGAGCGGCTCGGTGAGCCTGCTGGCCGGGCTGACCGACTCGGCCCTGGATGCCGTCGCCTCGTTCCTCAACCTGCTGGCGGTGCACTACGCCCTGCGCCCGGCCGATGACGATCACCGCTTCGGCCATGGCAAGGCCGAGGCACTGGCGGGCATGGCCCAGGCCCTGTTCATCGGGGTCAGCGCGGTGCTGATCGGGGTGCAGGCGGTCGAACGCCTGCAAGCGCCCCAGCCGCTCGGCGACACGGCCATCGGCATCATGGTGATGCTGCTGTCGCTGGCACTGACCGTCGCCCTGCTGGCGTTGCAGCGCAAGGTGATCCGCCTGACCGGCTCGACGGCGGTGCGGGCCGACTCGCTGCATTACCGTTCCGACCTGCTGCTCAACGGCAGCATCCTGCTCGCCCTGCTGCTGGCCCGCTTCGGCTGGCCGCAGCTGGATGCACTGTTCGGCCTGGGCATCGCGGCGTACATCCTCTGGAGTGCCGTGCAGATCGCCCGGGAGAGCACGGCGATCCTGATGGACAAGGAACTGCCCGGCGATATCGGCGAGGGGATGGCCGAGTTGGTCCTGGGCATACCTGGGGTCAAGGGCGTGCATGACCTGCGCACGCGGGTGTCGGGGAACCAGTGGTTCGTGCAGATGCACCTGGAGCTGCCGGGGCAGTTGCCGCTGCATGAGGCCCACGCCCTGTGCGTGAAGGCCTCGCAGGTGATCCGCCAGCAGTATCCCAAGGCGGATGTATTGGTGCATGCCGACCCGGTGTAGGCCTCAGTTGACGCTGTAGCCGCGGCCACTGAAGCAGGCCGCCAACGCCCGGCGGTAGTTGCTCGCCACTTCGACCGGCGGCGCATAGGGCGCGGTCGCCGGGTCGAAACCGGACTGGCTGACCGCCCAGCGATGGCACTGGTAGCGGTCCTGGTCCTGCTGCTCCTGCCCCTGGCCATACATGGGGTAGGCCACCACGTCGTAGGCATTGCCTGCCGGTGCTGCCGCTGGCAGTGGCGCCGGCGCGCTGGCCGGCGGGGTCACCACCACATACTCCTGGGTGTCGGCCATGTACTGGTAATAGGTGTCGGCGACCAGGAAGAACAGCGCCCCGCCCAGCCACACTTCGCGGGCGTAGGACGGCAGATAGTCGACCCGCACGCCGTACGGCGGAGTCACCACCATGTAGCCACCGCCATGGGGGCGGTACCAGTAGCCACCGGAGTAGAAGTAGTCCTGCCCACGGTACGGCACTTTCCAGTAGCGATCCGGGAAGTGATCGATGTTGTGCCCCGGTCGATACTGCGGCCCCGGCCCCCAGCCATTGCCGTGACCATCCGGACGCCCCTGCCAGTCGCCACCGGGCCGTTGCCCGGGGCCACCGGCTTGCCAGTGACGGTTGTCGCCGTTGTGCCGAGGGATGTCCTGGTAGTAGCCCTGTCGGGCAGGCTCGGTCTGGCGCACTTCGTCACGCGAGTTGAGCGAGCGGCGCGGGCCACCGTCATCATGGCCCTCGCCCGGCCCTTCGGCCATGGCCCCCACGCTGATGCTCAAACCCAGCAAACAGACACCTGCCAACTGCCAGATG
This sequence comes from Pseudomonas sp. NPDC089401, assembly GCF_044749485.1. NCBI lineage: Bacteria > Pseudomonadati > Pseudomonadota > Gammaproteobacteria > Pseudomonadales > Pseudomonadaceae > Pseudomonas > Pseudomonas sp. NPDC089401. Next base: position 135,806 of record NZ_JBIVIA010000008.1, read on the forward strand.
CGCGACTTCATGTTGTTCCTCACGATGAATAAGACAGCGTGCCGCCAGTCTACCGCGCCTGCGCCGCTCTCGCGCTGCACTGCCAGATGAAATCGCGGACATGAAAAAAGGGAGGCCATAGGGCCTCCCTTCAAGAATTTGTCGTCCGTGCTCGGCACTTGTGATGCCGGCTCACCTCACAGCGTCTTCTGGAAGCTGTGTAGCCCGGGGGCCTGGCGGATCCTGTTGGATGGCCTGGCCGCGAGCGCCCGCCTAGGGCGCCTCGCCGTGGACTGATGTCCGGGCAGTGATTCTGTGGGTAACGATACGGGATCGGTTGCGGCACTGGATTGCGAAGATTGCTCAGATAAATAGCACTTGCGCAATTTTTAACCCTGGATCGATAATTCACCGCAATCCGAACAGAAAAGGCGATTTCCATGAGCAAACTTGACCGCTACGACCTGAGCATCCTCGCCGAATTGCAGCGCGATGCGCGCATCTCCAACCAGGAGCTGGCCGAACGCATCGGCCTGTCGCCATCGCCGTGCTCACGTCGGGTCAAGCAACTGGAAGACGACGGCTACATCTCGCGCCAGGTCGCCCTGCTCGACCGCAAGAAGCTCGGCCTGAGCCTGACCGCCTACGTGCTGATCGGCATGGACCGGCACACCCCCGAGCGCTTCGAGACCTTCGAGGCGGCGATCCGCAACTTGCCGCAGGTGCTCGAATGCAGCCTGGTCACCGGCATGGACGCCGACTACCAGCTCAAGGTGGTGGTGCCGGACATGGACCATTACCAGAAACTGCTGCTGGGCAGCCTGACCCGCATCGAGGGCGTCACCAGCGTGCGTTCGAGCTTCGTGCTCAACCAGGTGCTGGCCAGCACCGAGCTGCCGTTGACCCACCTCCGATAAATGCCTGCCGGCCGGCGTATACTCGGCCGATCAGCCTGCCAGGAGCGCATCGATGGACCCTGCCGTATTCGAAGAATGGATGATGATCATCCTGGTCACCGTGTTGATCGGGTTCATGGGCTTCATCGTCTGGGACCTGGCGAAAAAGTCCAAGGCGGGGCGGTTCGGCACCCTGATCCTGTTCTTCGTGCTCGGGCTGGGGGTACTGGCGTTCATCATCAAGAGCGTGGTGGTGGCGTTTCTCGAAGGGGTGTAAGCCTGCCAGGGCCTCTTCGCGGGTAAACCCGCTCCCACAGGTACTGTACATCTCTCGACATGTGTGCGATCCCTGTGGGAGCGGGTTTACCCGCGAATGGGCCTAGAGCCTGGGCGCCACTTCGCGCCAGCAACCCTGCTCCAGCCCATCCAGCGCCCAATCACCAATCCGCACCCGCACAAGCCTCAAGGTCGGCAGGCCCACCGCCGCCGTCATGCGCCGCACCTGGCGATTACGCCCCTCTCGTATCACCAGCTCCAGCCAGCTGGTCGGCACACTCTTGCGAAAACGCACCGGTGGATTGCGTGGCCATAGCTCAGGCTCGTCGAGGCGCCGGGCTTCTGCAGGCAGGGTCGGCCCGTCATTGAGCTGCACCCCATCGCGCAGGCGCTGGATCTGTTCTTCGCTCGGCTCGCCTTCCACCTGTACCCAATAGGTCTTGGGCAACTTGTGCCTGGGGTCGGCGATGCGCGCCTGCAGGCCACCATCATTGGTCAGCAGCAGCAGGCCTTCGCTGTCACGGTCCAGGCGCCCGGCCGGGTACACGCCGGGGATGTCGATGAAGTCCTTGAGCGTCGCACGCCCTTCGCCATCACTGAACTGGGTCAGCACGTCGAACGGTTTGTTGAACAGGATCAGCCGTGGCTCGGCCGGAGGCGCCTTGGCCTGGCGACGGGGGCCGGCAGGCCGCGCCTGGGGGCGGCGCGGCTTGGAACGGGGTGGCAGTGACATGGATCCTCAGCGGAACGGCGGCTCATCGAAGCTGCGCAGTTTACGCGAGTGCAGCGAATTGAGCTCGGTACGCAACAGGTCGAGGGCGGCGATGCCGATCTTCAGGTGTTGGCTGACTGCCCGGTTGTAGAAGGCGTTGGCCGAGCCCGGCAGCTTGATCTCGCTGTGCAGCGGCTTGTCGGAAACACACAGCAAGGTGCCGTAAGGTACCCGCAGGCGATAGCCCTGGGCGGCGATGGTGCCGCTTTCCATGTCCACCGCCACCGCGCGCGACAGGTTGATCAGCGGCCGTTCCTGGGCCCAGCGCAGCTCCCAGTTGCGGTCATCGTAGGTCAGCACGGTGCCGGTGCGCAGGCGTTTCTTCAATTCCTCGCCGCGCTCGCCGGTGACCTGCGCCGCCGCTTCCTGCAACGCCAGCTGCACCTCGGCCAGGGCCGGGATCGGGATGTTCGGCGGTACCACGCGGTCGAGAATGCCGTCACGGCGCATGTAGGCGTGGGCCAGCACGTAGTCGCCGATGGTCTGCGACTGGCGCAGGCCGCCGCAGTGGCCGATCATCAGCCAGCAGTGCGGGCGCAGCACGGCCAGGTGGTCGGTGATGTTCTTGGCGTTGGACGGGCCGACGCCGATGTTGACCAGGGTGATGCCGTCACCATCGGCGGCGATCAGGTGGTAGGCCGGCATCTGGTAGCGGTGCCAGACCACGCTGGCCACCAGTGCCTGGGTTTCGCCATGGTCCATGGCTTTTTCGATCACCACGTTGCCGGGCAGCACCATGCGCACGAAGCGCGGGTCTTCGCGCAGTTGCTCGAGGCCGTGGCTGATGAACTGGTCGACATAGCGGTGGTAGTTGGTCAGCAGGATCCACGGCTGCACGTGGCGCCAGTCGCTGCCGGTGTAGTGCACCAGGCGGCGCAGCGAGAAATCGACACGGGCGGCATCGAACAGCGCCAGCGGCAGGGTTTCGGCATTGCCCCAGTCGCACAGGCCGTCGGCAATGTCGTCGGTGGCGGCGGACAGGTCGGTGCTGGGGAACACCCGTGCCAGCGTTGCCGCGGTGATGCCGCTGCCGGCCAGCTCGTCGCCCTGGTCGACCACGTAGGGATACGGGATGTTCTGCTCGCTGACGCCGACTTCCACGCTCACCGTGTAGTCGTGCATCAACGGGCGCAACTGCTCCAACAGGTAGCTGCGGAAGGCCGCAGGCTGGGTGACGGTGACACTGTAGGTGCCGGCCACCTGGACCTTGGCGTAGGCGCGGGTGGTAGCGGCGACTTCGCCGTGGCTGTGGTAGGTCAGGCGCAGGGCCGGGTAGCGGAACAAGGCCCGCTCGTCGGCATCCGGCTCGGTACGGTCCTTCAGGTAACGCTTGAGGGCCTGGCTCAGGGCCCCGGTGGCCTGGTCATGCAGGGCCGCCAGACGGTCGACGGCCTGTTCGGGGGTATCAACGACTACAAAAGCTTGGCTCACACTGGGCTTCCTGTCTGGACATGCATGTCAGCCATCTTGCCTGCCTTCTTGGGTAAATACACCCCCATTGATCAGTGTCGTCTGCTTCGCGGGCAAGCCCGCGAAGAAGCCAACTCAGCCGGGTCAGGCCGGTGTCGATCTGGCCACCAGTGCCTCGGCATCCACCCCGCGCGGCAATGCGCCATACACCCTGCCACCCGCGGCCAGGCGGCTGCCGATGAACGCATCGCTGACGGTCGCGTTGCCCGCCTCCAGCAGCAGCTTGGCCTGCAAGGCCAGGGCAATGTCCTCGGTCAACTGCCGCGCCCGGTACTGGATGTCGGCGGTATCGGCAAACGCCCCCTTGAGGTTGCCGATGTGCGCCGCCAGGCGCGGGTCGCCGTGGCCGTCACCCAGCTCGGCGAACAGCGCATCGAGCACGCCGGGCTCCTTGGACAACGCGCGCAGCACGTCCAGGCACTGCACGTTGCCTGAGCCTTCCCAGGTCGAGTTGACCGGTGCTTCGCGGTACAGCCGCGGCAGGATGCTGTCCTCGACATACCCCGCCCCGCCCAGGCACTCGGCGGCCTCGTTGATCATCGCCGGCGCTCGCTTGCAGATCCAGTACTTGCCCACCGCCGTGACCAGCCGGGCGAAGTGCGCCTGCTGCGGGTCGTCGAGCTGCTCCAGGGCCTGCCCCATGCGCAGGCTCAAGGCCAGCGCCGCCTCGCTTTCCAGGGCCAGGTCGGCCAGCACGTTCTGCATCAGCGGCTGCTCGTTCAGCAGCCGGCCGCCGACCTTGCGGTGCGCGCAGTGGTGGCTGGCCTGGGTCAGGGCCTGGCGCATCAGGGCGCTGGAGCCGACCATGCAATCGAAGCGGGTCATGGCCACCATCTCGATGATGGTCGGCACGCCACGCCCCTCCTCGCCCACCATCCACGCCAGGGCCCCACGGAACTCCACTTCGCTGGAGGCGTTGGAGCTGTTGCCGAGCTTGTTCTTCAGGCGCTGGATGTAGAACTGGTTGCGGTTGTCATCCGGACGGTGGCGCGGCAGCAGGAAGCAGCTCAGGCCCTTGTCGGTCTGGGCCAGGGTCAGGAAGGCGTCGCACATCGGCGCCGAGCAGAACCATTTGTGCCCGACCAGCTCGTAAGGCTGGCCCGGCCCCGGGCTGCCGACCGGGTAGGCGCGGGTGGTGTTGGCGCGCACATCGGTGCCGCCCTGCTTCTCGGTCATGGCCATGCCGAGGGTGACACCGGCCTTGTGCCGGTCGCCGACGTTACGCGGGTCATACTCGCGGGCGAGGACCTTCGGCAGCCAGTACTCGGCCAGCTCGGGTTGCAGCTTGAGCGCCGGCACGGCGGCGAAGGTCATGGTCAAGGGGCAGCCGCTGCCGGCTTCGGCCTGGCTGTGCAGGTAGGTCATCGAGGCCCGGGCCACGTGGGCGCCAGCGCGTGGCTCGGCCCAGGGCAAGGACGGCAGGCCGTGTTCGACGGCGGTGCGCATCAATTGGTGATAGGCGGGGTGGAACTCGACCAGGTCGATGCGGTGGCCGAAGCGGTCGTGGCTGCTGAATTCCGGTTTGTGCGCGTTGGCCAGGAAGCCCGCCGCCATCAGCGGCCCGCCGGCCAGGGCACCGTAGGCGTCGATCCGCGCTTCGGCCCAGCCGGCGCCGAAGCGCCGCGACCATTCCTGCAGCGGCAGGTCGAGGCGGTAGAGGTTGGCACCGTCGAGCGGCGGCGGCTGGTTGGTGACTTCGTGGGTTTCAGCGTACTGGTGCAGGTTCATCGCAGCGCTCCTGGATCCGGGCAGGCCTGAAAGGGCCAGTGAAGCACTGTCTTCGGGTCAGTCAAAGTGGCATTAGTGACGAAACATGTGGCACGGGCGGAAGGAAATTGGCGTGGGGCTGAGAGGTGTTCGCCGAAAGATCTGCACTAGAACCGCGTAGCCCCGGAAACCGCCCGCCCCGGCGGCATCTGCACCTGGGAAATCGCCATGTTCATGGTCAGTTCGAAACGGCTACCCAGCCCCCGCGTCGATTCATGTGACAGCTTGCCGCCCAGCACCTCGCCCATCTGCCTGCAGATCGACAGGCCGATGCCCAGCCCGCCGTAACGCCGGGTCATCGAGCCATCGACCTGGAAGAAACGCTGGTAGAGGATCGCCTGGTCCAGGTCATCGAAGCCGATGCCGCTGTCGCTCACGGTAAAGGTCAGCGCCAGGCTGTCCGGACCCAGCCGGCGACCGCGCACCTGCACCATCACACCGCCCTGGTGGGTGAACTTGAGGCCGTTGTCCACCAGGCAGCCCAGGCAGCGGGTGATCTTCTGCGCATCGCCCAGCAGCTCGTCGGGGAGCTCGGCCGGGATGTCCAGGCTCAGGTACAGGCCTTTGCCCAGTGCCGTGCCGGCATAGCCGGCGCGCAGGTCCTGGAGCAGGCGCCGCAGGCTGAACGGCTCGGCCTGCAGGCGCAGGCGGCCGGCCTGCAGCTCGGTGAGGGTGAGGATGTCGTCGACCATGTCCATCATGCCCTGGGCCGAGCCGACCGCCGTACGGTGGTACTGGGCCATCTCGGCGCTCATGGGCAGCGTGTGCATCAGCTCCAGCGAACCGATCACACCGTTCATCGGGGTACGCAGCTCGTGGGTGACGGTGGCGAGGAACTCGTCCTTGAGGTGGTTGCTGCGGGCCAGCTGCTGGTTCAGTTGCTCCAGGGCGCGGCCGGTATCGCGCAGGGTCTGCGCCTGCTGCTCGCGCATGCTGTTGATCCGATCGGCCAGGGCCAGCGACAGCAACGCCACCTCCAGCGCCGAACCAAGCTGGCTGGCGTACATGGTGATGAACACGTTCGGCAGGTAGCCCAGCACCATCAGGGTGTTGACCAACCCGCCCAGGAGGAACGCGGTCCAGGCGATGATGAACCAGCGCGCTACCCGCAGGCCGCGCACCCAGGCATACAGCCCGGCGCTGAAGATGCTCACGGTGAACAGCAGGGCCAGCCCCGTGGCCATGCGCAGGGCGATGCCGTAGCGCAGGCTCACCGCCAGCACCATCACCAGCGCACCGCCGAGCATCAGCAGTTGCAGCAACCGGTCGAGGCCTCGACTGAGCTTGCCCAGTTGCAGGAAGTGGCGGGCGAACTGGCAGCCGAACAGGCCTGCCGCGCCGATGAACAGCGGCGTCGCGGCGTTGGCCCACCAGGGGCTGTCCGGCCACAGGTAGGCCACCCCGGCGCCATTGACCGATACCTGGTAAAGGCCGAACGAACCGATGTAGAGGATGTAGTACAGGTAGCTGACGTCGCGCACGCTGAGGTAGAGGAACAGGTTGTACACCAGCATCACCAGCAGCACGCCGTAGATCATCCCCAGCACGTACAGGCGGGTGGGCTGGTCTTCCATGTAGGCTTCGGCCGACCACAGCGACAGCGGCGCCTGCACCGAGCCCTGGCTGTGCAGGCGCAGGTAGGCGGTGGTCGACTGGCCGGGCTCGAGCGGCAGTTCGAACAGGTAGTTGTTCTGGCGGATCTGCCGGCTGTCGTATGGCAAGGCATCGCCGGTGCGCTGGGCCAGGCGAAACACGCCATTGCCATCGGGCAGGTACAGCTCGAGGTGGTCCATGGGCGGGTAGGCCAGCTCCAGCAGCCACTGGCGCGGTGTGGCATCGGCCGAGGCGGTGTAGTGCAGGTCGACCTTGAGCCAGAACACCGAAGTCGAGTAGCCGGCGTTCAGCACATCGGCATGATGGGTGCGGAAGCGGTTGGCGAAGACTGGCGCGCTGACCTGGGCGATGCTTGCGCTGCCCGCACGGTCTTCGTATACCTGCATGACCTTGCCCAAAGGAAGGTGCCGGGTCTGCGCGTCGAAGTCGACGGCACCGGCCAGCATGGGCAGCAAGCCCAGAAGCAAAATCAGCAAATTACGCATACAGCCCCAGCATGGCCTGCTCGGTCGCGTCGCGATGGCCTCCCTTCCCTTTGAGGCGACGAAATCCGGCAAAGCCCGTTTATCGAGTTATCCGAGCACTCTAGCATAGCTTTCCAGGCCAGCAATGAGCCACCACCACTTTTAATCAAACAGCTCTAGATCAATGCTTTCAGTAGGCATCAACAGCGAATTCTGACCAGTCGATCAACAAAACCCGCTTGTAGGACGATCCGTGCAAACAGGTTTGGTGGTAAGCTCGCCGACCATGAATACCTACAGCTCCCGCCCCGTTGTCCTCTGTCTCTCCGGCCACGACCCAAGTGGCGGCGCCGGCCTGCAGGCAGATATCGAAGCCCTGATCGCCCAAGGCTGTCACGCCGCGCCTGCCGTGACTGCCCTGACCGTGCAGGATACCGTCAACGTCACCGACTTCCGCGTGCTCGACCGCGAGTGGGTACTGGCCCAGGCCAACGCCGTGCTGGCCGACTCCACGGTCGCCGCGGTCAAGCTCGGCATGCTCGGTTCGATCGACATGGTCGACACCGTCGCCGAACTGCTGGCCGCCCATCCGCACCTGCCGCTGGTCTGCGACCCTGTGCTGCGCGCCGGCGGCGGTGGCCGCCTGGGCAAGGACGAGGTCGGCTTCGCCGTGCGCGAGCGCCTGCTGCCACTGGCCACCATCGCCACGCCGAACCTGCCCGAGGCACGCATCCTCGCCGAACTGCCCGAAGGCACTGCCGACGAGTGTGCCGAGAAACTGTTGCCGTTCTGTAGACACCTGCTGATCACCGGTGGTCACGGCGACGAGGACGAAATCCACAATCGCCTGTACAGCCGCGACGGCCAATTCCACACCTGGACCTGCCAACGCCTGCCAGGCAGCTACCATGGCTCGGGCTGCACCCTGGCCAGCGCCCTGGCCGGGCGCCTGGCGCTCGGCGAGCAACTGCAGAGCGCGGTGAAAAGCGCCCTCGACTACACCTGGCGCACCCTGCGTGACGCCGAGCAGCTGGGCAAGGGCCAGTTCGTCCCGCGCCGCCTGCCCCTGGATTTCTGCTCCTGACACGAGGCTTTTCATGAAGCTACGCGGCCTGTACGCCATCACCGACAGCCAGCTGCTCGCCGGCCGTTTCCTGTCCCACGTCGAGGCCGCGCTGGAAGGCGGCGTGTGCCTGCTGCAGTACCGCGACAAGAGCGACGACGCCGCCCGCCGGCTGCGCGAAGCCGAAGCGCTGATGAAGCTCTGCGAGCGCCATGGCACCCAGCTGATCATCAACGATGACGCCGAGCTGGCCGCGCGCCTGGGCGTCGGCGTGCACCTGGGCCAGACCGACGGCCCGCTGACCCCGGCCCGCGCCCTGCTCGGCCGCCAGGCGATAATCGGTTCCACCTGTCACGCCAGCCTCGACCTGGCCGCCCAGGCCGCCAGCGAAGGCGCCAGCTACGTGGCCTTCGGCCGCTTCTTCAATTCCGTCACCAAGCCGGGCGCGCCGGCCGCCAGCGTCGAACTGCTGGAACAGGCCCGCGCCCAGGTGAAACTGCCGATCGCCGTGATCGGCGGCATCACCCTCGACAACGCCGCCCCGCTGGTCGCCCATGGCGCCGACCTGCTGGCGGTGATCCACGGCCTGTTCGGTGCCGACAGCGCGCAGGAAGTCACCCGCCGCGCCCGCGCCTTCAACGCCCTGTTCGCTTCCTGATTTCGAGAGAAGATCCCATGTCCCGTTCCGAATCCCTGTTCGCCCAAGCCCAGAAGCACATCCCCGGCGGCGTCAACTCGCCGGTCCGTGCCTTCAAGAGCGTCGGCGGCACGCCGCTGTTCTTCAAGCATGCCGAAGGCGCCTACGTCGTCGACGAGGATGACAAGCGCTACGTCGACTACGTCGGCTCCTGGGGCCCGATGATCCTCGGCCATGGCCACCCGGAAGTGCTCGACGCCGTGCGCAACCAGCTGCAGCACGGTTTGTCCTACGGCGCGCCGACCGCGATGGAAACCGAGATGGCCGACCTGGTCTGCTCGCTGGTGCCGTCGATGGAAATGGTGCGCATGGTCAGCTCCGGCACCGAGGCCACCATGAGCGCCATCCGCCTGGCCCGTGGCTACACCGGCCGCGATGCCATCATCAAGTTCGAAGGCTGCTACCACGGCCACTCCGACAGCCTGCTGGTGAAAGCCGGTTCCGGCCTGCTGACCCAGGGCGTGCCGAGCTCGGCGGGCGTGCCGGCAGACTTCGCCAAGCACACCCTGACCCTGCCGTTCAACGACATCGCCGCAGTCGAGAAGACCCTGGCCGACGTCGGCCAGACCGTAGCCTGCATCATCGTCGAGCCGGTGGCCGGCAACATGAACTGCGTGCCGCCGGCACCGGGTTTCCTCGAAGGCCTGCGCGAGCAATGCGACAAGCACGGCGTGGTGCTGATCTTCGACGAAGTGATGACCGGTTTCCGCGTATCCCTGGGCGGCGCCCAAGGCTACTACGGCATCACCCCGGACCTGTCGACCTTCGGCAAGATCGTCGGTGGCGGCATGCCGGTCGGCTGCTTCGGCGGCAAGCGTGAAATCATGGGCTGCATTGCCCCGCTGGGCCCGGTCTATCAAGCCGGTACCCTGTCGGGCAACCCGCTGGCCATGGCGGCCGGCCTGACCACCCTGAAGCTGATCAGCCGTCCGGGCTTCCATGATGAGCTGAGCGCCTTCACCAGCCGTATGCTCGATGGCCTGCAACAGCGCGCCGATGCCGCTGGCGTGCCGTTCGTCACCACGCAAGCCGGAGCCATGTTCGGCCTGTATTTCAGTGGTGCCGACGACATCGTCACCTTCGACGACGTGATGGCCAGCGACGCTGAACGCTTCAAGCGCTTCTTCCACCTGATGCTCGACGGTGGCGTGTACCTGGCGCCGAGCGCCTTCGAAGCGGGCTTCACGTCGATCGCCCATGGCGAGAAAGAGCTGCAGATCACCCTGGACGCGGCTGAAAAGGCGTTTGCCGCACTGAAATGATTATTCCTGTTTCGGCCTCTTCGCGGGTAAACCCGCTCCCACAGGTGATGCGAATACCTGTGGGAGCGGGTTTACCCGCGAAGAGGTCGGAACAGGCAATAAAAGTGCTTTGCAGTTAACAAAGGCTTCTTCAATGGATAATTTCGAGTAAAACTTTGTAAGGTTGGCGCTGCTTATCCCATAATGTGCCACCAGAGACCTTGGCCGTAGCTTTGCAGAGGTATGTCGATCCCCATGAACCGCACCGGCCGCGCCCTGACCCTGGGCTGCCTGTTGCTTCTTCAGCCCCTGCTGGCCCTGGCGGAGGGCGGTAACTCGTTGCTGATTCCGGCAACGGGGCGCTGCACGCTCAATGTTCAGCCAGAAGACCTGCAGAATGCGCTGAAAGCCTGCGAGACAACGGCGGCGACCGGGGACGCCCAGGCACAGTACGAGCTGGGCGAGTACTACTACACGCAAACACCGAAAAACCTGAAAAAGGCCCTGGAGTGGTTCGAGAAGGCCTCCTTGCAAGGCCAGGCCGACGCCCAGTACCGCCTTGGCGCCATGTTCTTCCGTGGCGAAGGAGTCAAGGCCAACAACGTGCAGGCCTACATCCTGCTGAAGATGGCCGCGGTCAACGGCGCCGAGGATGCGCTGGACATGGCCGACGAAGTCACCGAGCGGATGCCCCGCGAAGAGCTGGAACACGCCACCCAGGTGCTCGGCCAGATCTTCCGCAAATACCTGCTGGAACTGCAGAACGCCGAAGGGCGCACGCCGTTCTCGCCGCTGCCCTGACCTCGCCTACTTCTCCGGCATCGGCATCGGGAACGGCATGACATTGCCGCCCCCCTTGGCCTCGCTGATCTTCGCCGTGCCCAGGCGCTCCACTTCATCGATGCGCACGATCGAGTGCATCGGCACGAAACTGCGGATCACCCCTTCGAACTGGTTCTTGAGCTTCTCTTCGCTCGGGTCGACCACCACCTGGGTGCGTTCGCCGAAGACGAATTCCTCGATCTCCAGGAAACCCCACAGGTCGCTCTGGTAGATCTGCTTGGCATACATCTCGAAGACCTGCCCCTGGTTGAGGAAGATCACTTTGTAGATGGCGGGTTCGCGTTTGCTCATGTCCGGGGATAACACATGCGTAAGAAAAGGCGCGCATGATACCTGTTCCGGCCCCTTCGCGGGTGAACCCGCTCCCACAGGGACTGCACCACCCCAAGGCCTGCAGATAATTTGTGGGAGCGGGCTTGCCCGCGAAGAGGCCGGAACAGCCAGTACATACCGTTGAACGTTTCAGTGCTTTCGCCACTGCCGTTCAAGGGTTATTCTTGAGTTCACATTCATTGCCGTCGAGCGGCTAAAAACGACCTTGAACGCACCCATACAACCCCATCGCTTCATCCTCGAACCCTTCGAGGCCCACCGTTTCGCCAACCTGTGCGGCCAGTTCGACGAGCACCTGCGCCTGATCGAACAGCGCCTGGCCATCGAGATCCGCAACCGCGGCAATCAATTCGAGCTGATCGGCGAACCCAAGACCACCAGTGCCGCGGAACAGCTGCTGCGCCGTCTCTATCGCGAGACCAAGGCCACCGACCTGTCGCCGGAAACCGTGCACCTGTACCTGCAGGAGTCGGCGGTGGAGCACATCGACAACCCGGCGGTCAACGAAGTCAGCGTGTCGCTGCGCACGCGCAAGGGCAACATCCGCCCGCGCGGCCTCAACCAGCAGCGCTACGTGAAGGAAATCCTCGCCAACGACATCAACTTTGGCATCGGCCCGGCCGGTACCGGCAAGACGTACCTGGCCGTGGCCTGCGCCGTCGATGCCCTGGAGCGCGAGCAGGTGCGCCGCATCCTGTTGGTGCGCCCGGCAGTGGAAGCGGGCGAAAAGCTCGGCTTCCTGCCCGGCGACCTGGCGCAGAAGATCGACCCGTACCTGCGCCCGCTGTACGACGCCCTGTACGAGATGCTCGGCTTCGAACACGTGGCCAAGCTGATCGAGCGCCAGGTGATCGAGATCGCCCCGCTGGCCTACATGCGTGGCCGCACCCTGAACAACAGCTTCATCATCCTCGACGAGAGCCAGAACACCACGCTCGAGCAGATGAAGATGTTCCTCACCCGTATCGGCTTCGGCTCGACCGCGGTGATCACCGGTGACATCACCCAGGTCGACCTGCCACGCGGCACCAAGTCGGGCCTGGCCCACGTGATCGAGGTGCTGCGCGACGTGCCCGGCATCAGCTTCACCCACTTCCAACCCAAAGATGTGGTTCGCCACCCACTGGTGCAGCGTATCGTCGAGGCCTACGACCGCTTCGAAACCCGCCAGGCCAAGCCCGAGGCGCCCGGCAAAGATGCTTGAACTCGACCTGCAACGGGCCACGGACGCTGCCGCCCCGGATGACGCCGCCTTCCGCCGCTGGTGCGAGCTGGCCCTGCGCCAGCGCACGGCCGACTCGGAAATGACCATCCGCCTGGTCGACGAAGCCGAAGGCCGCGAACTCAACCACACCTACCGGCACAAGGACTACGCGACCAACGTGCTGTCGTTTCCGGCCGAGGTGCCCGACGAACTGCTGGACATCCCGCTGCTCGGCGACCTGGTGATCTGCGTGCCGGTGGTCGAGCGCGAGGCCGCCGAACAAGGCAAATCGCTGGAAGCCCACTGGGCGCATCTGGTCATCCACGGCTGCCTGCATTTGCTCGGCTACGACCACATCGACGACGATGAGGCCGAGGAAATGGAAGCACTGGAACGGGATTTGCTGTCGGAACTGGGTCACCCCGACCCGTACGCCGACGATGAAAACGAACCTCTTACACACTGATACACGAAGGATCACGAGAACCGCCATGAGCGAAGATCGATCGAGCAACGGGCAGAAGTCCTGGCTGGGTAAACTGACCCAGGCTTTTGTCCATGAGCCGAAAAACCGCCAGGAGCTCCTCGAGCTGCTGCGCGAAGCCCATCAGAACAAGCTGCTCGACAGCGAAGCGCTGACCATCGTCGAAGGCGCCATCCAGGTCGCCGACCTGCAGGTGCGCGACATCATGGTCCCGCGTTCGCAGATGATCAGCATCAAGGCGACCCAATCGCCGCGCGAGTTCCTGCCGGCGGTCATCGACGCCGCGCACTCGCGCTACCCGGTGATCGGCGAAAGCCATGACGATGTGCTCGGGATCCTGCTGGCCAAGGACCTGCTGCCGCTGATCCTCAAGGAGAACGGCGACAGCTTCAACATCAAGGACCTGCTGCGCCCGGCCACTTTCGTGCCGGAGTCCAAGCGCCTGAACGTGCTGCTGCGCGAGTTCCGTGCCAACCACAACCACATGGCCATCGTCATCGACGAATACGGCGGCGTGGCGGGCCTGGTGACCATCGAGGACGTGCTCGAGCAGATCGTCGGCGACATCGAGGACGAGCACGATGTCGAGGAAGACAGCTACATCAAGCCGCTGCCCAGCGGCGACTTCCTGGTCAAGGCGCTGACGCCGATCGACAACTTCAACGAGTTCTTCGACAGCACCTTCTCGGACGATGAGTTCGACACCGTGGGCGGCCTGGTGATGAGCGCCTTCGGCCACCTGCCCAAGCGCAACGAAACCACCGAGATCGGCGCCTACAAGTTCCGTATTCTCAACGCCGACAGCCGGCGGATACACTTGTTGCGCCTGACCCCGATCACCCGCTAAGGACAAACATGCGTTGGCTCACCCGCCCCGGCTGGCCCGGTAACCTGCTGGCCCTGGCGGCCGGCGCATCGACCCTCCTGGCCCTGGCGCCGTTCGACATCTGGCCGCTGGCGCTGCTGTCCATCGCCGTGCTCTACCTCGGCCTGCGCGCGCTCAGTCCGCGCCAGGCGATGTGGCGCGGCTGGTGGTACGGCTTCGGCCTGTACGGCGCCGGCACCTGGTGGATCTACGTCAGCATGAACACCTACGGCGGCGCCTCGCCGCTGCTGGCGATCGCCTTGCTGCTGGCGTTCTTCGCCGCCCTGGCCTGGTTCTTCGCCCTGCCCACCTGGTTGTGGGCACGCTGGCTGCGACGCAACGAGGCGCCCCTGGCCGATGCCCTGTGCTTTGCCGCCTTGTGGCTGCTGCAAGAAGCCTTCCGTGGCTGGTTCCTGACCGGCTTCCCCTGGCTCTACGCCGGCTACAGCCAACTCGACGGCCCGCTGGCGGGCCTGGCCCCGCTGGGCGGCGTGTGGTTGGTATCGTTTGCCCTGGCGCTGAGCGCCGCCTTGCTGTGCAACCTGCATCGCCTGCGCGCGCGCCCGTCGTTCCTGGCCGTGGGCGTGGTCCTGCTGCTGGCGCCGTGGGTCCTCGGCCTGGCGCTCAAGGGCCACGCCTGGACCAGGCCGGCCGGCGATCCGCTGAAGGTCGCGGCGCTGCAAGGCAACGTCGAGCAGGAAGTGAAATGGGACCCGGCGCACATCGATGCGCAACTGGCGCTGTACCGCGACATGAGCTTCAGCTCCAGGCCCGTCGACCTGCTGGTGTGGCCGGAAACCGCGGTGCCGATCCTCAAGGACCAGGCCCAGGGCTATATCGACGTGATGGGCCGCTTCGCCGCCGACCGCCATTCGGCCTTGATCACCGGCGTGCCGGTGCGCGAGATCGTGCATCGCCAGCGTCGCTACTACAACGGCGTTACCGTGGCCGGCGAAGGCGACGGCACCTACCTCAAGCAGAAGCTGGTGCCCTTTGGCGAGTACGTGCCCCTGCAGGACATGCTTCGCGGCCTGATCGAATTCTTCAACCTGCCGATGTCGGACTTCGCCCGCGGCCCCGAGGACCAGCCGCTGCTGCAAGCCAAGGGCTACCAGATTGCACCGTTCATCTGCTACGAAGTGGTCTACCCGGAATTCGCCGCCAGCCTTGCGGCGCGCAGCGACCTGCTGCTGACCATCAGCAACGACACCTGGTTCGGCACCTCGATCGGCCCGCTGCAGCACCTGCAGATGGCGCAGATGCGGGCGCTGGAGGCCGGTCGCTGGATGATCCGCGCCACCAACAACGGCGTGACCGCGCTGATCGACCCGTTTGGCAGGATTACCGCCGAAGTGCCGCAGTTCCAGCGCGCGGTGCTGTATGGGGAAGTGGTGCCGATGCAGCAATTGACACCTTATCTGCAGTGGCGGTCGTGGCCGCTGGCGATTCTCTGCGTGCTGCTGCTGGGGTGGGCGTTGCTGGCTGGGCGGATAGCCAGGACGGTCTGAGTATTCCTGTTCCGGCCTCTTCGCGGGTGAACCCGCTCCCACAGGTACTGTGCAAGCCTCCAGGGCTGCATAAATCCTGTGGGAGCGGGTTTACCCGCGAAGAGGCCGGAACAGGCAACCCAAAGCTCAGTAGAAAAGCCGATACCCCAGCAACCCCACCAGCTCATTGAACAGCTGCCCGCTCTGCCACAGGGCCCGGCTCTCCGGCAGCAACCCACCGAACGGCCGCGCATGGTCCCGGCCGAGGAACCCCACCGGCGCCGGCACCACTTCGAACCCCGCCTGCTCGAAGCTCCAGCGCGAGCGCGGCATGTGCCACGCCTGGGTCACCACCACCACCCGGCGAATCCCCAGCGGCTGCAGCACCTGGGCACTGAGCTGGGCATTCTCCCAAGTGGTACGGCTGGCCCCTTCCTGCCATTTCACCGGGACGCCAAAGTCTTCCTGCAAGCGCTCCGCCATCAACTGCGCCTCGCTCGGCGGCGTGCCGTAGTGCAGCCCGCCGCTGGTCAGCACCGGCAAGCCCGACGCCTTGGCCAGGTGCGCGGCAAAGCGCATGCGCTCAAGGGCCGTGGCCGAGGGCTGGTCGGCACCGCCCCAGGCCAGGTCGCCACGCTCGCGCCCGGCGCCAAGCACCACGATCGCGTCCGCCCGGGAAGCCAGCCCGGCCCAATCGGCCACTGCCAGCGCCGGCTCGCTTTCCAGCGCCCGAGCGGTCTGCTGCACCACCAGCGGCAGGCTCATCAGCCACAGGCCAGCGAGGCCCGCCACGAAGCACAGCGCCGCCAGGCGCGGGCGCCGGGCACGCAGCCACCAGGCCGCGAGCAGCAACAGAAAGAGGATGCCGGGCGGCATCAGCCATTGTTTGATGAAGAATCGGATCGGCATCGGCCACACCTCCATGGAAGGCGTGCAGCCTATGTGGATCGACGCCGGTCAACAAGTAGGTGGCCGGCGTCGGTCAAGGGATGTGTAATGAATACCGGCGCGCGATGGCCTGCGCCTGGCGTCCTGAACGGCTAGCGATGCGGCAGCGTCCGGGGTCTCGCCGTGGTGGCGGGGCGTCTCTTGTCTTTGAGCCAGATGATCTTGGCTGATGTCGGCTCCGCTGGTGGAATACTGGCGGCACAGGCATTGCGGCGTTCCGGGAGGGACTCCAGGTAGGCCTTGATCACTTCGAACTCTGCGTGGCTCAGGCCGCGCAACTCCAGCTCGGCTGGCATCTCGTCGCGCAATCGCACCGAGGTTCTGGCGCTTTCCAGTGCCAGACCAAGACGGTCGATCAGGCGTTCGTAAAGCTCCGGTTTAATTGCAGGTAGCTGCGTCTCTCCCATCCGTTCACCTCATTGAAGATAAAGAATATCTCCCCCCACACCTGAGCTTAGCGTCGTTGCAAAAAGCAGCCGGGCGCCGCGACCAGCGGGCATTCGCAATCAGGGTTTCCCACGATGCGCGGCGCTGCTGTATGCTACGGCGTTCACTCTAAAACGACACCGGAGTGCCGGACGCAGCGAGGTTCCGCTGCCTGGAACAAGGTCTCTTCTCTCTCAGCAAAAAGTAGCCATGCACGAACAATACACGCCCCGTGATATCGAAGCCGCCGCCCAGAACTTCTGGGACGAGCAACAATCGTTCGCTGTTACCGAACAGCCAGGCAAGGACACCTACTACTGCCTGTCGATGTTCCCGTACCCGAGCGGCAAGCTACACATGGGCCACGTGCGCAACTACACCATCGGCGACGTGATTGCCCGCTACCAGCGCATGCTGGGCAAGAACGTCCTGCAGCCGATGGGCTGGGACGCCTTCGGCATGCCCGCGGAAAACGCGGCGATGAAGAACAACGTCGCCCCGGCCAAGTGGACGTACGAAAACATCGACTACATGAAGACCCAGCTCAAGAGCTTGGGCCTGGCCATCGACTGGGCACGTGAAGTCACCACCTGCAAGCCGGACTACTACCGCTGGGAACAGTGGCTGTTCACCCGCCTGTTCGAGAAAGGCATCATCTACCGCAAGAACGGGACCGTGAACTGGGACCCGGCGGACCAGACCGTACTGGCCAACGAGCAGGTCATCGACGGCCGCGGCTGGCGTTCGGGCGCGCTGATCGAGAAGCGCGAAATCCCGATGTACTACTTCCGCATCACCGACTACGCCGACGAGCTGCTGGAAAGCCTCGACGAGCTGCCGGGCTGGCCTGAGCAGGTCAAGACCATGCAGCGCAACTGGATCGGCAAGTCGCGCGGCATGGAAGTGCAGTTCCCGTACGACCAGGCCAGCATCGGCCACGAAGGCACCCTGAAGGTGTTCACCACCCGTGCCGACACCCTGATGGGCGCCACCTACGTCGCCGTCGCCGCCGAGCACCCGCTGGCCACCCAGGCCGCCCAGGGCAACCCGGCGCTGCAGGCGTTCATCGACGAATGCAAGAGCGGCAGCGTCGCCGAGGCCGACATGGCCACCCAGGAGAAGAAGGGCATGCCCACTTCCCTGTTCGTGCAGCACCCGCTGACCGGCGAGAAGCTGCCGGTGTGGGTCGCCAACTACGTGCTGATGCACTACGGCGATGGCGCCGTGATGGCCGTGCCGGCCCACGACGAGCGCGATTTCGAGTTCGCCCACAAGTACAACCTGCCGGTCAAGGCCGTGGTGCGCACCAGTGCTGGCGACGAAGTCGGCAGCGAGTGGCAGGACGCCTATGGCGAACATGGCCAACTGATCAACTCCGGCGAGTTCGACGGCCTGGACTTCGCCGGCGCCTTCGACGCCATGGAAGCGGCGCTGATCCGCAAGGAACTCGGCAAGTCGCGCACCCAGTTCCGCCTGCGCGACTGGGGCATCAGCCGCCAACGCTACTGGGGCTGCCCGATCCCGATCATCCACTGCCCGTCCTGCGGCGACGTGCCGGTGCCGGAAGACCAGCTGCCGGTCACCCTGCCGGAGAACGTGGTGCCGGACGGCGCCGGCTCGCCGCTGGCGCGCATGCCCGAATTCTACGACTGCAGCTGCCCGAAATGCGGCACCGCGGCCAAGCGCGAAACCGACACCATGGACACCTTCGTGGAATCGTCCTGGTACTTCGCCCGCTACGCCTCGCCGAACTACGAGGGTGGCATGGTCGACCCGAAAGCGGCCAACCACTGGCTGCCGGTCGACCAGTACATCGGTGGTATCGAGCACGCCATCCTGCACCTGCTGTACGCGCGCTTCTTCCACAAGCTGATGCGTGACGAAGGCCTGGTGACCTCCAACGAGCCGTTCAAGAACCTGCTGACCCAGGGCATGGTCGTTGCCGAAACCTACTACCGCGTGGCCAGCAATGGCGGCAAGGACTGGTTCAACCCGGCCGACGTCGAGATCGAGCGCGATGCCAAGGCCAAGATCATCGGCGCGCGCCTGAAGACCGACGGCCTGCCGGTGGAAATCGGCGGCACCGAGAAGATGTCGAAGTCGAAGAACAACGGTGTCGACCCGCAGTCGATGATCGACCAGTACGGCGCCGACACCTGCCGCCTGTTCATGATGTTCGCCTCGCCGCCCGACGCGAGCCTGGAGTGGTCCGACTCCGGCGTCGAGGGTGCCAGCCGCTTCCTGCGTCGCGTCTGGCGCCTGGCCCAGGCCCATGTTGCCCAGGGTCTGCCGGGCAAGCTGGATATCGCCGCCCTGGACGATGCGCAGAAGGTCGTGCGCCGCGCCATCCACGCCGCGATCAAGCAGGCCAGCACCGACGTGGGCCAGTTCCACAAGTTCAACACCGCCATCGCCCAGGTGATGACCGTGATGAACGTGCTGGAAAAGGCCCCGCAAGCCACCGCCCAGGACCGCGCCCTGCTGCAGGAAGGCCTGGAAGCCGTGACCCTGCTGCTGGCACCGATCACCCCGCACATCTCCCACGAGCTGTGGAAGCAGCTGGGCCACGATCAGGCGGTGATCGACGCCGGCTGGCCGGCCGTCGACGAAGGCGCCCTGGTGCAGGACAGCATCACCCTGGTGGTCCAGGTCAACGGCAAGCTGCGTGGCCAGGTGGAAATGCCTGCCGCCGCCAGCCGCGAGGAAATCGAAGCCGCCGCCCGCAGCAACGAAAATGTCCTGCGCTTCATCGATGGCCTGACCATCCGCAAGGTCATCGTGGTACCGGGCAAGCTGGTCAACATCGTCGCCAACTGATGGCAGCGCCCGCCCGCAGCTGATGCGGGCGGGCGTAATCGGCCCACAAGGGAGCAACAACATGATCAAACGCAATCTGCTGGTAATGGGCCTGGCCGTGATGCTCAGCGCCTGCGGTTTCCAGCTGCGCGGTACGGGTACCAACACGCTGAGCGTCAAGGAAATGGACGTCAGCGCGCGCAACGCCTATGGCCAGACCGTGGTGCAATTGCGCCAGGTCCTGCAGCGTAGCGGCGTCAACGTGCACGCAGGCGCGCCATACCATCTGGTGCTGACCAACGAACAGGAAACCGAGCGTTCGGCAAGCTACACCGGCGGTAACCGCGCCGCCGAGTACGAGCTGTTCACCACCCTGAACTACAGCATCCAGGGCAGCAACAAGCTGGAACTGCTCAGCGACAAGGTGGAAGTGCGCAAGACCTACGTGCGTGACGGCTCCAACGTCACCGGTTCCGATCAGGATGCCAGCCGTACCCGCGAAGAAATGCGCCGTGAGCTGGTACAGTCGATGGTCGCCCGCCTGCAACTGCTGAGCCCGTCGCAACTGGACGAACTGCAGCGCAAGGCCGACGCCCGCGCCAAGGCCGAAGCCGACGCACTGGAGGCCGCGCGCCGCCAGCAGGCGGAAACGCCGCAGCAGTCGCCGCTGGAAATCCCGGGCAACTGAGCCCGCACGGGGCACTTCGGTGCCCCGGCCGTTTCCCATGAAGCTCGCCCCCGCCCAACTCAACAAGCACCTGCAAGGCGCCCTCGCTCCGGTCTACGTGGTCAGCGGCGACGACCCGCTGCTGTGCCAGGAAGCCGCCGACGCCATCCGCAACACGGCTCGCCGGCAAGGCTTCGACGAACGCCAGGTGTTCAGCGCCGACGCCAACTTCGACTGGGGCACCCTGCTCCAGGCCGGCGCCAGCCTGTCGCTGTTCGCCCAGCGCCGCCTTCTGGAGTTGCGCCTGCCGTCGGGCAAGCCTGGCGACAAGGGCGCGGCGGCATTGATGGAATACTGCGCCAACCCTGCCGAAGACACCTTGCTGCTGATCAGCCTGCCCAAGCTCGATGGCAGTGCGCAGAAGACCAAGTGGGGCAAGGCTCTGATCGACGGCGCCCACTGCCAGTTCATCCAGATCTGGCCGGTGGATGCCCAGCAGTTGCCGCAATGGATCAACCAGCGCCTGTCCCAGGCCGGGCTCTCGGCCCAGCGTGACGCGGTCGACCTGATCGCGGCACGGGTCGAAGGCAACCTGCTGGCGGCCGCCCAGGAAATCGAAAAGCTCAAGCTGCTTGCCGAAGGCAACCAGATCACCGTTGAAACGGTGCAGTCGGCAGTGGCCGACAGTGCGCGTTTCGATGTGTTCGGCCTGGTCGATGCCATTCTCAACGGCGAGGCCGCCCACGCCCTGCGCATGCTTGAAGGGCTGCGCGGCGAGGGTGTGGAGCCGCCGGTGATTCTCTGGGCGCTGGCCCGCGAGCTGCGCCTGCTGGCGGGCCTGGCCCAGCAGTTCGCCCAGGGCGTGCCGCTGGACAAGGCCTTCAGCCAGGCCCGGCCGCCAGTGTGGGACAAGCGCCGGCCCCTGGTCAGCAAGGCCCTGCAGCGCCTCTCGGCGCAGCGCTGGGCGCAGTTGCTGCAAGATGCCCAGCGTATCGACGCGCAGATCAAGGGGCAGGCCGAAGGTTCGCCCTGGACCGGGTTGTCGCGGTTGGCGCTGTTGATGGCCGGGCAGCGCCTGGTGCTGCCCCCAGAATAACGGGGATCCCTGTGGGAGCGGGCTTGCCCGCGAACACCGGCTTGGCCGGTGCCATCCACCGCGTTGCTTGATTCGCGGGCAAGCCCGCTCCCACAAGGGATCTCACCGCTCCCAAGATACTCGCCATAAACACAATCAATTGGCCCTGCCCCGCGCCAAGCCCTAAAGTCCGCCCCGAAATCCACCCCAACCGGGAACCCCGCCATGCGCAAGAAGCCAAAAAAGCACGGCCCCAACAAGGCCAAGTCCATCGTTGCCCAACCGCTGTTCCGCTGCCGACAGGAACAACCGAACAAGGGCAAAGGCAGCTACCGCCGCGAAGCCTTCCAATCGAGAGATTGGGAGGCTTGTTACTTTTTGGCCGCATGAAAGCATCGCAAGCGCAGGCATGATATGGTCGGCACCTGACCTGAAATTCTGGATCTGTGCATGCCCTTGAGTCTCCTCCCCCGTTGGAATTCCCGTCAGCTGCTCGCGGCCTCCAGCTTCATCCTGCTCGTCGCCTGCGCGGAAAAACCCACCGCCGCCGACGCCCTGCCGCTGGCTCCCGCCCAGCCCGCTCCGGTCGTGACCCTGCCCAGCGCCACGCCCGACGTCAGCACTGAAATCCAGCCTCTGCAGACCTTCGCCCAATGGCAGGCCAATTTCCGCCAGCAGGCACTGCAGGCCGGCATTTCGCCGAGCACCTTCGACCGCGCATTCCTCGGCGTGACACCGGACATGGATGTGATCAAGGCCGACCGCAGCCAACCAGAATTCACCCGCCCGGTGTGGGAATACCTCGACGGCGCACTGTCGCCCCTGCGCGTGCGCAACGGCAAGAAACTGCTGGAGCAGAACGCCGAGCTGCTGAGCCGCATAGAACAGCGCTATGGCGTCGATCGCCAGGCACTGGTGTCGGTATGGGGCATGGAGAGCAACTTCGGCCAGTTCCAGGGCAGCAAGTCGGTGATCCGCTCGCTGGCCACCCTGGCCTACGAAGGCCGCCGCCCGCAGTTCGCCCAGGACCAGCTGATCGCCGCCTTGCAGATCATCCAGCACGGCGATATCCAGCCCGAGGCCATGCGTGGCTCGTGGGCTGGCGCCATGGGCCAGACCCAGTTCATCCCGACCACCTACAACACCCATGCGGTGGACTTCGACGGTGACGGCCGCCGCGATATCTGGAACAGCACTCCCGACGCCCTGGCCTCGACCGCGCACTACCTGCAAAGCTCGGGCTGGAAGCGTGGCCAACCCTGGGGCTTCGAGGTGCAGGTCCCGGACGGCTTCGACTATTGGCTTGCCGACGGTTCGCTGCGCAAACCGGTCTCTGAGTGGCTGCAGATGGGCGTGAAGCTGCCGGCAGGCACCCAGCTGCCGGCGGGCAGCAACCAGCTGTCGGCTGCACTGCTGTTGCCAGCAGGTGCTCGCGGCCCGGCGTTCCTGGTGCTGGACAACTTCCGCGCGATCCTCAAGTACAACAATTCGTCGTCCTATGCGCTGGCGGTGAGCCTGCTGGGTGATCGGTTCTCGGGGTGGGGTTTCATCGCTGGCAGCTGGCCGAAGGAAGACCTGCCGTTGAGCCGCAGCGAGCGGATGGAGTTGCAGAACCTGTTGAATGCCAGCGGGCATGAGGCGGGGAACCCGGATGGCATCATCGGCGCGAATACCCGCAAGGCGATTCGCAATGCCCAGCAGGGGCTGGGGTGGCCGGCGGATGGGTATCCTACGCACAAGCTGCTTGAGAGCTTGCGTAGGCCTTGAGGGTGCCGGGGGCGCTTTGCGCCCCTTTCGCGACACAAGGCCGCTCCTACAAGCGTCGCGCACTGTAGGAGCGGCCTTGT
This sequence comes from Pseudomonas sp. NPDC089401, assembly GCF_044749485.1. NCBI lineage: Bacteria > Pseudomonadati > Pseudomonadota > Gammaproteobacteria > Pseudomonadales > Pseudomonadaceae > Pseudomonas > Pseudomonas sp. NPDC089401. Next base: position 159,020 of record NZ_JBIVIA010000008.1, read on the forward strand.
GTCGCGAAAGGGCTGCAAAGCAGCCCCGACAATCTCAAGCCCTGAACAAATCCTGCCCCAGCACCAATGTCTGCTTCTCACTGTCCAGCCGAACCATGGCCCCCATCGGCAGACACACATTCGGATCACAATGCCCGCTGCGCCATCCGGCCAGCACCGGCACGCCCAGCGGCCCAAAGATCTCCTCCAGCAAAGGCGCCAGCGCCGCGACCGTGATCCCGGCAAAATCCCCCACCAGCACGCCCTTGATGCCCTCCAGCTTGCCCGCCAGGCGCAGTTGGGTCAGCAACCGGTCCACCCGGTAAAGCGGCTCGTTGACGTCTTCGATGAACAGGATGCAGCCCTGGGTATCGATTTGCGCCACAGTCCCCATGGTCGCCCCCAGCATCGACAGGTTACCGCCCAGCAAGCGCCCGCTGGCCACCCCGGGTACCACGCAGTTCAACGCGAACTGGGCCGGATGGACGATTGCATCGCCCTCCCCCAGGTGCCCACCCAATTGGGCCAGCAGCGACGCTTCGGTCGGCTGCAGCTTGGCCCCCAGCAGGTCGGCATTGAGCATCGCACCGTGGAAGGTGATCAGCCCGGTGTGCGCGTAGATCGCCATGTGCAGCGCGGTGATGTCGCTGTAGCCGATCAACGGCTTGGGATTGCGACGGATCAGCTCGAAGTCGAGCCGGTCGAGCAGGCGCATGCTGCCGTAGCCGCCGCGCATGCACAGGATCGCGTCGATTTCGGGGTCTGCGAACGCCGCATGCAGGTCAGCCAGGCGCACCTCATCGGAACCCGCCAGGTAGCCCTCCGCTTGCTGGGCACCCGGGTAGATGCAGCAACGGTAGCCACGCTCGGCGAACCACAGGCTGGCCTTCTGTGCGTCCAGCCGCGCGGGGCCAGCCGGGGCGACGATGGCGAAGCAGGCATTGTCCGCCAGCGCTCTGGGCAAACGGGATTCGAGGGTTTCGGCACAGTTCATCGCGGCTCCTTATCAAGCACAGCATAAACAAAAATGCCGATGCCGCCTCTCGGCGCGCATCGGCATGTTCGGCTCACGCCCGGATCAGAGCTTGATCTTGGCTTCGTGAGCCTGTTGGTCGGCGTGGTACGACGAGCGCACCAGCGGGCCGGAGGCAACGTTCTTGAAGCCCATCTTGTAGCCTTCCTCGGCGAACCAGGCGAAGGTGTCCGGATGGACGAAACGCTGCACCGGCAGGTGGCTGCGCGAGGGCTGCAGGTACTGGCCGAGGGTCAGCATGTCGATGTCGTGCTCGCGCATGCGGTGCATCACCTCGATCACTTCCTCGTCGGTTTCGCCCAGGCCCAGCATCAGGCCCGATTTGGTCGGCACGTGCGGGACCATCTGCTTGAACTTCTGCAGCAGGTCCAGCGACCAGTCGTAGTCCGATCCCGGACGCGCGGCCTTGTACAGGCGCGGTACGGTCTCGAGGTTGTGGTTGAACACGTCCGGCGGCGTCTGCGCGGTGATTTCCAGGGCGACGTCCATGCGGCCACGGTAGTCCGGAACCAGGGTCTCCAGTTGCACGCCCGGCGACAGCGCGCGGATCTCGCGAATGCAGTCGGCGAAGTGCTGGGCACCGCCGTCACGCAGGTCGTCGCGGTCCACCGAAGTGATCACCACGTACTTCAGGCGCAGGTCGGCGATGGCCACGGCGAGGTTCTTCGGCTCGTCCAGGTCCAGCGGCTTCGGCCGGCCGTGGCCGACGTCGCAGAACGGGCAACGACGGGTGCAGATGTCACCCATGATCATGAAGGTCGCGGTGCCACCGGAGAAGCACTCGCCCAGGTTCGGGCAGGATGCCTCTTCGCACACGCTGTGCAGCTTGTGCTTGCGCAGCAGCTGCTTGATGCGGTCGACCTCCGGCGAGACCGGAATGCGCACGCGGATCCAGTCAGGCTTCTTCGGCAGCTCGTCGGTGGGGATGATCTTCACCGGGATGCGCGCGACCTTTTCGGCGCCACGCAGTTTTACCCCAGCTTCCACTTTCTTCGGCGCTGGGCGCGGGGTGGCATCCTGGGTAGGTATCAGGTTCGGCACGGCTTCTTGCACAGTTGTCATATTCAGTCGATTCCGCCCGTAAGGGTCGTCTGCTCAGCATAGTCGAGGTGCCTGACCAGCTGTCCGCGCAGCCTTGTCCTGACCTCGTCGAGTTCGATCGGGCCTGCCAGGTCGCGCAGCTGGGTCATGGCCAGCCCCGCATACCCGCAGGGGTTGATTCGGCGGAATGGCGCAAGGTCCATGTCCACGTTCAGAGCAAGGCCGTGGAAAGAGCGGCCGTTGCGGATTCGCAGGCCGAGGGAGGCGATTTTCGCTCCGTCGACATAGACACCCGGCGCATCGGGCTTGGCCGCGGCATCGACGCCGTAGCTGGCGAGCAGGTCGATCAGCGTCTGTTCGATGCGGCTGACCAGCTCGCGCACGCCGAAGCCCAGGCGGCGCACGTCCAGCAGCAGGTAGGCCACCAGCTGCCCGGGGCCATGGTAGGTCACCTGGCCACCGCGGTCGGTCTGCACCACCGGGATGTCGCCCGGCACCAGCAGGTGCTCGGCCTTGCCGGCCTGGCCCTGGGTGAAGACCGCGGGGTGCTCGACCAGCCAGACTTCGTCCTGGCTGTCCGGGCTGCGTTGCTCGGTGAAGCGACGCATGGCCTCCAGCACCGGTTCATAGGGCTGCAGGCCAAGCTCGCGGACACCGAGACGCAGGGCCATCAGAGCACCATTTTCACGATGCCGGTGGCACGCAGGGCACTGTTGATGTCGTGCAGCTGGTTTTCGCTTTCGGCCACGATGTGCAGTTGCACGGTGGTGTACTTGCCTTCCTTGCTCTGGCGCTCGGCCAGGGTGGAAAGGTCGACCTTGGCGTACTTGCTGAGGATCTCGATCACCGTGTCCTTGAAGCCGACAACGGTGTCGCCGATGACCTTGATCGGGTAATCGGCGCAGGGGAATTCGATCTTGTGCGACTTGACGTCAGGTTCGCTCATGGCGGAAACGGCCTCGTAAGCCGTGGCAACAACGACGCCCCCGCAGTATCGGCGGGGGCGTGGCAGGTCACGTTATCAGTTGAACAACCCGTAGAAGAACAGACGGATGCTATCCCACATACGGCGGAAGAAACCACCTTCCTCGACGCCATCGAGGGCGATCAGGTCGGCGCTGTGAACCACTTGCTCGTCCAGTTTGACTTCCACTTTGCCGATCACGTCACCTTTGGCGATCGGTGCGGTGAGCTGCGGGTTCATGGTCATCGAAGCCTGGAGGCGCTTCAATTGGCCTTTAGGCATAGTCATGGTCAGGTCGTTGGCCAGGCCAGCCTTCACTTGGCTGGTGGCGCCCTTCCAGACGGGAGCCTGGGTCAGCTCGGTGCCCTTCTGGTAGAAGGTCTGGGTTTCGAAGAAACGGAAGCCGTAGGTCAGCAGCTTCTGGGTCTCGGCGGCGCGGGCCTGCTCGCTGTTGGTGCCGAACACCACGGCGATCAGGCGCTGGCCATCACGTACGGCCGAAGCCACCATGCAGTAGCCGGCTTCCTCGGTGTGGCCGGTCTTCAGGCCGTCGACGGTCTTGTCGCGCCACAGCAGCAGGTTGCGGTTAGGCTGCTTGATGTTGTTCCAGAAGAACTCTTTCTGCGAGTAGATGGCGTAGTGGGCCGGGTCGATGGTGATGATCGCGCGGGCCAGCAGGGCCATGTCGTGGGCCGAGGAGTAGTGCTCCGGGTTCGGCAGGCCGGTCGGGTTCATGAAGTGGCTGTTGGACATGCCCAGTTCGGCAGCGGTCTTGTTCATCATGTCGGCGAAGGCGTCTTCGCTGCCGGCGATGTGCTCGGACAGGGCAACCGAGGCATCGTTGCCCGACTGGATGATGATGCCGTGCAGCAGGTCGCTGACGGTGACCTGGCTGCCGACCTTGATGAACATGCGCGAACCACCGGTGCGCCAGGCGTTTTCGCTGACGGTGACCGGGTCGTTCTCGCCGATCTGGCCACGACGGATGTCGACGGTGGCGATGTAGGCGGTCATCAGCTTGGTCAGGCTGGCTGGCGGCAGGCGCTCGTCACCGTTGTTCTCGACCAGCACGTTGCCGCTGGACGCGTCCATGAGTACGTAGGACTTGGCGGCCAGCTGCGGAGGTGCAGGCATCATCTGCTCTGCTGCGAAGGCAGCAGGCGTGAGCATCAGCAGTACGGGCAGGCAAAGTCGTTTGGCAAGGTTGGTGATGTTCATCCGTCTCTCGAAAATCGCTAATGGTCTGATGTTCCCTGGGCCACATCGTGTGCCCAGCGCCAGTCAGTCTAGTTTTATGGCCGTGGGCCTGGCCTGCAAAGTGCGACCTGATGTCGCTGCGGGCAAAAGCGAACAGTGTACATGCCCGCGTTCGACAATTCATGACAAAACCGACAGTTTCGTGTAGCCCTGTGGGAGCGGGCTTGCCCGCGAAGCAGGCGACGCGGTCAGTCAGCTGTGACCAGCTTGGCCTGCCCAAGGTTCGCCAGGCGAATGCTGTTCTGCGCCTGCTGGATCTCGCCCTGGCTGTTGAACGGCCCCAGGCGCACGCGGTGCAGGGTCTGCTGGTTACGCACGATGGAGCTGATGAACACCGGCGCGCTGACCATGGTGCTGAGCTTGGAGCGCAGCAGTTCGGCGGCATCCGGGTTGGCGAAGGCGCCCACCTGGAGCACGTTGCCAGCACCGCCGGCCGGCACGTTGCCGCCGCCCACCTGCACCGGCACCACCGGCGCCGCATGCTGCTGCGGTGGCGGCGTCCACTGCTCGACGCGGCCGGTGCTGGCCGGGACCGCCTGGGTCTGGGCGACCTGGGGTTCCTTGAGCATCAGCGGCGGCTGCTGACCCTTCTGCGCCCACCACTGCTGCGGGTCGATACCCTCGACACGCACATGGGCGGTGCCGATCTCGGCGTAACCGAGCTTCTTCGCCGCGGCGTAGGACAGGTCGATGATGCGGTCGGAGTAGAACGGGCCACGGTCGTTGACCCGCAGGATCACGCTGCGGCCGTTGGCCAGGTTGGTCACCCGCACGTAGGCCGGCAGCGGCAGGGTCTTGTGCGCCGCGCTCATGCCGTACAGGTCGTAGAGCTCGCCGTTGGCGGTGTTCTGCCCGTGGAACTTGGTGCCGTACCACGACGCGGTACCTTCGGCGCGGTAGTTGCGCGCGTCCTGCATCGGGTAGTAGGTCTTGCCCAGCACGGTGTACGGGTTGGCCTTGTAGGCGCCAGTGTGCAGGGTCGGCGTGGCGTCGGGGATCTTGTTGACGTCCACGTCCCACCACGGCGCGCCGTCCTTGTGCGCCCGGTTGATGTCCAGGCCAGGCTGCGCGCGGACCACGTTACCGCTACCGCTGCCCTGGGAGGTCGGGCGGCTGGAAGAACAGCTGACCAGCAGCATGCCGACGGTCATGCAGGTCAGCAGCTTGCAGGTGTTGGCAGAGAAGATTGCGCGCATTACTTGACACCCCGTACCTGGACCAGCTGTTCGGCAAGCTGATGCACCGCCATGGCATACATCACGCTGCGGTTGTAGCGAGTGATCGCGTAGAAGTTCTTCAGGCCCATCCAGTACTCGGGGCCGTTGGCGCCTTCCAGGCGGAAGGCGGTCACCGGCAGATCATCGCGCAACGCATCATGGCTCGACCAGCCCAGCGCCCGCAACTCCCCGACCGTCTTCACCGGCTCGATGCCGCTGGTCACGCCCTCGTCGACCCGCGCGCCACCGACCTGGGCGCGGCTGACCACGCCCTCGCCGGCCACCCAGCCATGGCGCTTGAAGTAGCTGGCAACGCTGCCGATGGCATCGTCGGGGTTGTTCCAGATGTTGATGTGGCCGTCATTGTCGAAGTCCACCGCGTAATTGCGGAAGCTGCTCGGCATGAACTGCGGCAGGCCCATGGCGCCGGCGTAGGAGCCCTTGAGGGTGAGTGGGTCGACCTGCTCGTCACGGGCCAGCAACAGGAATTCACGCAGCTCCTTGCGGAAGAATTCGGCACGCGGCGGGTAATCGAAGGCCAGGGTCGACAAGGCATCGAGCACCCGGTAGTTGCCGGTGTTGCGGCCAAAGAAGGTTTCCACGCCTATGATCGCGACGATGTACTGCGCCGGCACGCCATAGGCCTGCTCGGCACGCGCCAGTACCGCCTCGTGCTGGCGCCAGAAGTCCACACCACGGGCGATGCGCGCGTCGGTGATGAACATCGGCCGGTATTCTTTCCACGGCTTGACCCGTTCGGCCGGGCGCGAAATGGCGTCGAGGATCGACTGCTTGCGCTGTACCTCGCGGAACACACCGTTCAATTGCTCGGGGGCAAAGCCGTAGTCGCGGCTCATCTGGAGAACGAATTCGGTCACCTTCGGCGAGCCGTCGTAGTCGCCGGCCTGGGCCAGCTGTACAGCGCCGAACAGGCCCACCGCGCCGATCCACGGCGCACAACGGGCAGCCCAGTTACGCACTGCTTGCATGAAATTCTTCACCTTTTTCAAACCTGTGCAATCCACTTGCGGTGCGTGTGGATCGACATCAGAACGCCAAACGCTGACAGCAGCGTCACCAACGAAGTTCCGCCATAGCTGATGAAGGGCAGCGGCACGCCCACCACGGGCAGCAGGCCACTGACCATCCCGATATTGACGAACACGTACACAAAGAAGGTCATGGTCAGGCTGCCCGCCAGCAGCTTGCCGAACAGGGTCTGCGCCTGCGCGGTGATCATCAGCCCACGGCCGATCAGCAGCAGGTAGACGATCAGCAGCAGGCAGATGCCGACCAGGCCGAATTCCTCGCCGAGCACGGCAATGATGAAGTCGGTGTGGCTCTCGGGCAGGAAGTCCAGGTGCGACTGGGTACCGAGCAGCCAGCCCTTGCCGAACACCCCGCCGGAGCCGATCGCGGCCTTGGACTGGATGATGTTCCAGCCGGTGCCCAACGGGTCGCTTTCCGGGTCGAGGAAGGTCAGTACCCGCTGCTTCTGGTAGTCGTGCATCACGAAGAACCACATCGCCACCGCCACCGGCACGGTCGCCGCCAGCACGCTGAGGATCCAGCGCCAGCGCAGCCCGCCCATGAACAGCACGAACGCACCGGACGCGAGAATCAGCAGCGCCGTGCCCAGGTCCGGTTGGCGCACGATAAGAATGAACGGCACGCCGATCAATATCAGGCTTATTGCCACGTGTTTCAGGTGCGGCGGCAAGGTGCGCTTGGACAGGTACCAGGCGATGGTCGCCGGCATGATGATCTTGAGGAATTCCGAGGGCTGGAAGCGGATCACCCCGGGGATGTTGATCCAGCGTGTGGCGCCCATGGCGTTGTGGCCCATGACGTCCACCACCACCAGCAGGAATACCCCGACCAGGTAGGCCAGGGGTACCCAGCGTGCCATGAAGCGGGGTTCGAGCTGGGCGATGACGAACATCGACACCAGGCCGATGCCGAACGAGGTGGCCTGCTTGAGCAGCAGGTCCCAGTTCTTGCCGCTGGCCGAATAGAGCACGAACAGGCTGCCGGCCGCGAGGGTCAGCAGGATGACCAGCAAGGGGCCGTCGATGTGGATGCGCTGCAGAAAGCTGGCGCGCCGCCGCATCACGTCCTCGCTGGAGAGCATGCGATCGAAATTGTTTTTCACGGAGCCGTTTCCTGGGCGACGGTGGCAGGAGCGAATTCAGGCTTGAGCCGGCCGTTCTCATCGAGCAGCCAGGCGTCCATGATCTGCCGCACCACGGGGGCGGCGACGCCGGAGCCGGACTCGCCGTTCTCGACCATCACCGAGACCACGATCCTGGGGTCGTCGGCGGGGGCGAAGGCGACGAACAAGGCGTGGTCGCGGTGGCGCTCCTGGAGTTTGTTGCGGTCGTATTTCTCGCCCTGCTTGATCGCCACCACCTGGGCGGTGCCGCTCTTGCCGGCGATGCGGTACTGGGCGCCGGCCGCAGCCTTGCGCGCGGTACCGCGGGCGTTGTGCATGACCTGCTCCATGCCGTGGGTGACCTTGGCCCAGTCGGACTTGTCGCGCAGGACGATGTCTTCCATCGGGTTGGGGTCCACCGGCGGCTGGCCTTCGATGGTCTTGGCCAGGTGCGGGCGGTTCCACACGCCCTTGTTGGCGATCAGCGCGGTGGCCTGGGCCAGTTGCAGCGGCGTGGCCTGCATGTAGCCCTGGCCGATGCCGAGGATCAGTGTTTCACCGGGGAACCAGGCCTGGCGCCGGGTGGCACGCTTCCATTCACGAGACGGCATCAACCCCGGCGACTCCTCGAACATGTCGAGGGCGACCTTCTGGCCGATACCGAACTTGTTCATGTAGCCCGAAAGGCGATCGATGCCCATCTTGTGGGCAAGGTCATAGAAGTAGGTGTCGTTGGAACGCATGATCGCGGTGTCCAGGTCGACCCAGCCGTCACCGCTGCGGTTCCAGTTACGGTACTTGTGGTCGTAGTTGGGCAACTGGTAGTAGCCCGGGTCGAACACCCGGCTGCTGGCATTCACCACGCCGCTGTCGAGGCCGGCGATGGCCACCGCCGGCTTGATGGTCGAGCCCGGCGGGTACAGGCCACGCAGCACGCGGTTGAACAGCGGCCGGTCGATCGAATCACGCAGCTCGGCGTAGGCCTTGAAGCTGATGCCGGTGACGAACAGGTTGGGGTCGAAACTCGGCTGGCTGACCATCGCCAGCACCTCGCCGGTGCGTGGGTCGAGCGCCACCACCGCGCCACGACGCCCGCCCAGGGCGGCCTCGGCGGCCTCCTGCAGCTTGATGTCGAGGCTCAGGATGATGTCCTTGCCAGGCTGCGGATCCGTGCGCTTGAGCACCCGCAGCACGCGGCCACGGGCGTTGGTCTCGACTTCCTCGTAACCCACCTGGCCGTGCAGCTCGGGCTCGTAGAAGCGCTCGATGCCGGTCTTGCCGATGTGGTGGGTGCCGCTGTAGTTGACCGAATCGAGGCTCTTCAGCTCTTTTTCGTTGATGCGCCCGACATAGCCGACCGAGTGGGCGAAATGCGCGCCCTGGGGATAATGCCGCACCAGCTGGGCGACCACCTCCACGCCGGGCAGGCGGAACTGGTTGACCGCCACGCGGGCAATCTGGTCTTCGTTCAGTTCGAACAGGATCGGCACCGGCTCGAATGGCCGGCGGCCCTGCCTCATGCGCTTTTCGAAAAGCGCCCGGTCGTCTGGCGTCAATTCCAGCACTTCGACGATGGTATCCAGCACTTCCTGCCAGTTGCCCGCACGTTCGCGAGTCATCGACAGGCTGAAGCTGGGCCGGTTGTCGGCGATTATCACCCCATTGCGGTCGAAGATCAGGCCGCGTGTCGGCGGAATCGGCTGCACGTGCACCCGGTTGTTTTCCGACAGTGTGGAGTGATAGTCGTACTGGATGATCTGCAGGTAGTACAGCCGCGCGATCAGCACGCTGATGAGCAGCATGATCGCCACCGCGCCGACCACGACGCGGTTACGCACCAGGCGGGCGTCTTTCTCGTGGTCCTTGAGACGGATCGGCTGCGACATCGGACGGCTTACAGGTTCATTTGTGGTAAGGATGCCCGGACAACACGGTCCAGGCGCGGTAGATCTGCTCGCCGATGAGTATCCTTACCAACGGGTGCGGCAAGGTCAGCGGCGACAGCGACCAGCGTTGCTCGGCGCGCGCGCAGACCTCCGGCGCCAGCCCTTCCGGGCCGCCCACCATCAAGTTCACCGTGCGCGAGTCCAGGCGCCAGCGGTCCAGTTCGGTGGCCAGCTGCTCGGTGCTCCAGGGCTTGCCATGGACCTCGAGGGTGACGATCCGTTCCCCGGGCTGCACCTTGCTCAGCATGGCTTCGCCCTCCTGACGGATCAGGCGGGCGACGTCGGCATTCTTGCCACGGGTGTTCAGCGGGATTTCCACCAGCTCGAGCGACAGCTCCTGGGGCAGGCGCTTGGCATATTCATGCCAGCCTTCCTCGACCCACTTGGGCATGCGCGAGCCGACCGCGATCAGGCGCAGACGCACGACGCTTCCTTATTCCCGGTCTTTGAGCTTGTCGGTGAAGTAGTCGCTGGCGTTCTCCGGGCTGTGGTGCTTGGCATCGGCGGCCCGGCTCTGCTCGGCCCCCAGCCACAGACGCTCGAGGTCGTAGAACTGGCGGGCAGCGGCGGTCATCATGTGGACGATGACGTCGTTCAGGTCCAGCAGTACCCAGTCGCTGTCGCCCTTGCCTTCTTCGCCCAGTGGCTGCGCGCCTTCTTTCTTGACCGCTTCACGGACCTTTTCCAGCATCGCGTTGATCTGGCGGTTGGAGGTACCGGTGGCGATGATCATGTAGTCGGTCAGGCTGTGCTTTTCACGCACGTCGATGACCTGGATGTCCTGGGCCTTGACGTCTTCCAGGGCGCTGATGGTCAACTTGACCAGTGCTTCGCCATTGATTTTCTGCTTGCTCATATAAAACTCTTCAACTCGTTTGGATGAGGCGCCCTGGGGCACCGTCAGTTAGGGGCACGATACAGTTCGTGCGCCTCGATATAGGCCAGTACGGCGTCCGGCACCAGGAACCTCACCGATCTGCCGCTGGCCAGCAGCTGTCGGATCTGTGTAGCCGACACCGCGAGCGGTGTCTGCCAGACGAACGAAATATTCCCCGCCGGGCCGGACATGGCGGTGGGATCGCTCTGCGAGCGCGCCGCCAGCAGGTTGCGCAGCTCGTCGGGTGGTTCGACGTCGGCATCCGGGCGTTGCAGCACCAGGATGTGACAGTGTTGCAGCAGTTCTTCCCAACGATGCCAGGTGGGCAAGCCACAGAAGGCATCCCAGCCCAGCACCAGGAACAGCTGGTCGTCGGTGCCCAGTTCGGCACGGATCGATTCCAGCGTGTCGAGGGTGTACGACGGCTTGTCACGTTCCAGCTCGCGGGCATCGACGCTCAGGCAAGCGACACCCTGCACCGCTTCGCGGACCATGGCCAGGCGATCCTGCGCCGCCACCTGCGGGGTGTCGCGATGCGGCGGGCGGGCGTTGGGCAGCAGGCGCAGCTCGTCGAGCGCCATGAACTCGGCCACTTCCAGCGCACTGCGCAGGTGGCCGATGTGCACGGGATCGAAAGTGCCGCCAAGAATGCCGATACGCCGGACTGCCTGGGCCTTGCTCAACTCAGCAGGACTCCTGGCCGCGCAGCTGGCCGTCGCCGATCACCACGTACTTCTCGCAGGTCAGCCCTTCCAGGCCGACCGGGCCGCGGGCGTGCAGCTTGTCGGTGGAGATGCCGATTTCCGCGCCCAGGCCGTACTCGAAACCATCGGCGAAGCAGGTCGGGGTGTTGAGCATCACCGACGCCGAATCGACCTCGGCCATGAACTGGCGGGCCTGGCCCTGGTGTTCGGTGATGATCGAATCGGTATGGTGCGAGCCGTAGTGGTTGATGTGCTCGATGGCCTGATCCAGGCCGTCGACGACGCGGATCGACAGGATCGCGTCGAGGTATTCGGTGTGCCAGTCGTCCTCGCTGGCCGGCTTGGCGTCGATCAGCGCACGGGTGCGCTCGCAGCCGCGCAGCTCGACGCCCTTCTCCTGGAAGCGGCGGGCCATTTCCGGCAGGAAGCCTGCGGCCACGCGCTGGTCGACCAGCAGGGTTTCCATTGCGCCGCAGATGCCGTAGCGGTAGGTCTTGGCGTTGAACGCCACCTTCCAGGCCTTGTCCAGGTCGGCCTGCTCGGCCACGTAGACGTGGCAGATACCGTCCAGATGCTTGATCACCGGCACTCGGGCATCGCGGCTGATGCGCTCGATCAGGCCACGGCCGCCGCGCGGGACGATGACGTCGACGAACTCGGGCATGCTGATGAGTGCGCCGACCGCTTCACGGTCGGTGGTCTCGACCACCTGCACCACCGCGGCCGGCAGGCCGGCTTCGGCCAGGCCACGCTGGATGCAGGTGGCGATGGCGCGGTTGGAGTGGATCGCTTCGGAGCCGCCGCGCAGGATGGTGGCGTTGCCCGACTTCAGGCACAGGCTGGCAGCGTCGATGGTCACGTTCGGGCGCGACTCGTAGATGATCCCGATCACCCCCAGCGGTACCCGCATCTTGCCGACCTGAATGCCCGACGGGCGGTAGCTCATGTCGCGGATCGCGCCGACCGGGTCCGGCAGGCTGGCCACCTGGCGCAGGCCGGTGATCATGCCGTCGATGCGCGCTGGGGTCAGCGCCAGGCGGTCGAGCAAGGCAGCTTCCAGGCCATTGGCACGACCGGCGGCCAGGTCCAGTTCGTTGGCGGCGGTGAGCTCGGCACGGGCGGCGTCCAGCGCGTTGGCGGCGGCCTGCAGGGCGCGGTTCTTCTGCGCGGTGCTGGCACGGGCGATCACCCGCGAGGCCTGGCGAGCGGCGCGACCCAGGCGGGTCATGTAGTCAAGAACGGACTCAGTCATGGGTTCGGTGTCTTGGCGAAGGGGAAATCGGCTGATTATAACTGTCGCGCAGGTATACGCCCAGCGGCGGGTGGCGGATGGTAGAAAATGGCTGAAAGGAATGTGTAGGAAAGATGTAACGGGGCTTATCGAAAAATACCTTCTGACAGGGCCCTTTCGCGGGTAAGCCCGCTTCTACAAGGGCCTGCGACCAATCCGAACGGGTGCGTGTCAGTTCAGCCTGGATTAAGCCATTCGTTGCTATCATCTCGGCCTTCATCATCATGAACCGCCAGCATGCCAGCACCCTGCCCTGCCCGCGCCCTGCCCGACAGCTTTTTCGACCGCGATGCCCAGACCCTGGCCAGAGACCTGCTGGGCAAGGTCATCCGCCACCGCCACGGTGACCTGTGGCTGGCGGCGCGGATCATCGAGACCGAGGCCTACTACCTGACCGACAAGGGCAGCCACGCCTCTCTCGGCTATACGGAAAAGCGCAAGGCGCTGTTCCTCGACGGCGGGCACATCTACATGTACTACGCCCGTGGCGGCGACTCGCTGAATTTCAGTGCCCAGGGCCCGGGCAACGCGGTGCTGATCAAGTCCGCCTACCCCTGGGTCGATGCCATTTCCGATGCCAACAGCCTGGCGCTGATGCAACTGAACAACCCCGATGCCAGTGGCAACCTGCGGCCGGCCGAGCGCCTGTGCGCCGGCCAGACCCTGCTGTGCAAGGCCCTGGGTCTGAAGGTGCCGCAATGGGATGCCCAGCGTTTCGACCCTGAGCGCTTGTACGTCGAAGACTGCGGTATCGCCGTGCCGGTGGTGATCCAGGCCGCGCGCCTGGGCATCCCCCATGGCCGCGACGAGCACCTGCCCTACCGTTTCGTCGACGCCGCGTTCGCCCGCTTCTGCAGCCGGAACCCGCTGCGCCGCGGGCAAGTCGAAGGGCAGGATTTTTCCATTCTCGAACAAGGAAGCTGAAACATGGGCCAATGGCTCGACAGCCTGACCGGCTGGCTCAGCGCCAATCCCCAGTGGCTTGGCCTGGCGATTTTCCTGGTGGCCTGCGTGGAATGCCTGGCCATCGCCGGCATCATCGTGCCGGGCACGGTGCTGCTGTTCGCCGTCGCGGTGCTGGCGGGCAGCGGCGCCTTCAGCCTGGGTGAGACCCTGCTGCTGGGTTTCCTCGGCGGCCTGCTCGGTGACGCGCTGTCGTACACCATCGGCAAGTACTTCCACCAGAACATCCGCCGCCTGCCGCTGCTGCGCCACCATCCGGAGTGGATCGGCAGTGCCGAGGCCTACTTCCAGCGCTACGGTATCGCCAGCCTGCTGGTCGGCCGCTTCATCGGCCCGCTGCGGCCGATGCTGCCGATGGTCGCGGGCATGTTCGACATGCCGCTGCCGCGCTTCATCGCCGTAAGCCTGCTGGCCGGGGCCGGCTGGTCGGTGGCCTACCTGTTGCCGGGCTGGGCCACCGGCGCGGCGATGCGCCTGCCCCTGCCGGAAGGCTTCTGGCTGGACGCGGGCATCATTGCCGGGACCCTGGCGGTGTTGATCGGGCTGAGCCTGAACAGCAGCATCCGCGACCAGCGCCACGGCACGCGGCTGATCGCCGGCCTCAGCTTCGTCGCCTTGGCGGCGGTGTTTCTCGGCTGGCCCTATCTGCATGCGTTCGACCAGGGCGTGATGACCCTGGTGCAGGAGCACCGCAGCAAGGTGATCGACGGCACCGTGGTGCTGGTGACCCGGCTGGGCGACTTCAAGACCCAGTTCTTTTTGGGCGGCCTGCTGACCGGCTTGTTGCTGCTGGCACGGCAATGGCGTCACGCCCTGTTCGCGGGTGGCACGCTGATCGGCACGGCGCTGGCCAATGGCTCCTTGAAGTGGCTGTTCGCCCGGGCCCGCCCCGAGGTGCTGAGCGACCCGCTGACCAGCTACAGCATGCCCAGCGGGCACAGCTCGGCATCGTTCGCGTTCTTCCTGACCCTGGCCGTGCTGGCCGGGCGCGGCATGCCGCCGCGCATGCGCCTGACCTGGGTGCTGCTGGGGTGCATTCCGGCATTGGCGATTGCCCTGTCACGGGTGTACCTGGGGGCGCACTGGCCGACCGATGTGATGGCGGGCGCCTTGCTGGCCTGCTGTGTGTGCGCGCTGAGCCTGACCCTGGTGCAGCATCGCCAGGTGCTGACGCCGATGCCACAGAAGGTGTGGTGGCTGGTGTTGCCGGCGTGCGTGGCGTTGCTGGCGTTCTTTGCCCTGCATTCGCTGCCGCACGCCTTGCTGCGTTACCAGTATTGAGGGGGCCTGCTCCGGCCCTTTCGCGGGTAAACCCGCTCCCACAGGTACTGCACTGCTTTCCAGGCCTGTGCTCCCCCTGTGGGAGCGGGTTTACCCGCGAAGAGGCCGGCACCGACAACCGGGATCAATCAGGCAAACAGCTCACCCTGAAGTGTGGTGTCCGGTGTTGCCGGCGTGCGTGGCGTTGCTGGCGTTCTTTGCCCTGCATTCGCTGCCGCACGCCTTGCTGCGTTACCAGTATTGAGGGGGCCTGCTCCGG
>NZ_JBIVIA010000008.1:174080-315402 GCF_044749485.1 Pseudomonas sp. NPDC089401
CTTTCCAGGCCTGTGCTCCCCCTGTGGGAGCGGGTTTACCCGCGAAGAGGCCGGCACCGACAACCGGGATCAATCAGGCAAACAGCTCACCCTGAATCCGCTCCAGCAGCTTCTGGATCTCCGCCAGCCGCTGGGCCGGCGAGTCGATCGCCAGCAAGTCGAGCTTGTCCTCTTCCATGAACGGCAACAGGTACGCCAGCTGGTTGGCCAGGGCCTGGCGGCCATTGACATCCCGAGGCATGTCCAGCGCCTCGACCATCGGGTGCTCGCCCAGCGCCACCAGCAGCGCCAGCAGGTCATCGTCGTGTTCGGTCAGCGGGCTGTCAGCCTGCTCCGCCAGCCACTGCACCTCACCCAGCAGCAACTGGTCCTTCTGCACCTCGGTCTGGCTCAATTCGAAACGCCGCACGCCTTCCACGCGGATGCCCAGCAGGCCGTTGTCCTGCTGCACGAAATCGCGGATCAACGCCTCGCAGCCGATCGACGCCACCACCGGTGGCGCCTTGCCGACCTGCTCGCCTTCGACGATGCACACCACGCCGAAGCCGCTGCCTTGCTTCATGCAGCGGCCGATCATGTCCAGGTAGCGCGCCTCGAAGATCTGCAGATCCAGCAGGCAGCCGGGAAACAACACGGTATTGAGGGGAAACAGCGGTAGCGTCATCACAATTCCTCAAGCCACCAGGCTGACCGCCAACGGCAGGAACACCGCCGTGGCCACCCCCATCAGGCTCATCGCCAACGCGGCGAACGCGCCGCACTCGTCACCTTCCTGCAAAGCCACCGAGGTGCCCACGGCATGCGCGGTCACGCCCAGCGACATGCCCCGGGCCTCCGGGCTGTGCACCCCCAGCCACGTCAGCAAGGCCGGGCCGAAGATCGCCCCGATCACCCCGGTGATCAGCACGAACACCGCAGCCAGGGCTGCCACGCCGCCAATCTGCTCGGCCACCAGCATGGCGATCGGCGAGGTCACCGACTTCGGCGCCATGGTCATCAGGATCATGTGCTCGGCACCGAACCACGCGCCCAGCAGCAGGCAGCAGATAGTGGCGAACAGGCCTCCGATTACCAGCGTAGTAAAGGTCGGCCAGAACAGCTGGCGAATGCGCCGCAGGTTGAGGTAGAGCGGCACGGCCAAGGCCACCGTGGCCGGACCGAGGAGAATGTTCATGATCTCGGTGCTCTTGCGGTACTCGGCGTAATCGATGCCACAGATGAGCAGCACGCCAATCACCAGCAGCATCGACACCAACACCGGCTGGAGGAAGATCCAGCGGGTTTTCTCGTAGGCCGCCAGCACGATCTGGTAGGCCGCCAGGGTGATGCCGATACCGAACAGCGGGTGGTGGATGACCGCGTCGAGCGCGCCTTGCCAGTCGAGGGTCATGGCTGCTCCTCGCGCTTGCCCTGGCGCTGCATGAGCTTCTGCATCAGCACACCGACGAACACCAGGGTCAGCAGGCAGGAGATCAGCAAGGCCCCGGCGATGGCCCAGAAGTCCGCAGCGATGTCCTTGGCATAGACCATCACCCCCACCGCCGGCGGCACCAGCAGCAGCGGCAGGTAGCGCAACAGGCTGCCGGCGGCCTCGTTCAGCGGCTTGCCGACTTCACCCCGGGCCATGAGAAAGCACAGCAGCAGCAACAGGCCGATGATCGGCCCCGGCAGTATCGGCACGCACAGGTGATTGATCGCCGTCCCCAGCAGCTGGAACAAGACCAGCCAGGTCAAACCACGCAACAGCATAAGGATCTCCTTCGGGCATGCCGGCCATTATAAGCACGCGCGGCCTATCAGCCGATATTCGCCGAATGGCGGGCAACTTGACTGAAACGGTTAGCCGTGGTGATCTTGCACCTTCGTACCAAATGACAACCTGGAGAGTCGCCATGCCCTATGTACCGGTAAACGAACTAGCGCAGTACGTTGGAAAGGAACTGGGACGGTCCGACTGGCTGAAGATCGACCAGCAGCGCATCAACCTGTTCGCCGAAGCCACCGGTGATTTCCAGTTCATCCATGTGGACCCGGTCAAAGCGGCAAAGACCCCTTTCGGCTCCACCATTGCCCATGGGTTTCTGACCCTGTCGCTGATCCCCAAGCTGATGGAGGACATCCTGGTGCTGCCCGAGGGGCTGAAGATGGTGGTGAACTACGGGCTGGACAGTGTGCGCTTCATCCAGCCGGTCAAGGTCGACAGCAAGGTGCGGCTGAAGGTGGACCTGGGTGAGGTGACCGAGAAGAAGCCTGGGCAGTGGTTGCTAAAGGCCACCGTGACCCTGGAGATCGAAGGCGAAGAGAAGCCGGCCTACATCGCCGAACCGCTCTCGCTCTGCTTCGTCTGACCGGGCCTGTTCGCGGGTAAACCCGCTCCCACAGGAGTCTCACCGCCTTCGAAGGCAGCGCTGTACCTGTGGAGCGGGCTTGTCGAGGCATCGAACCGCCGCGAAGGATCCAACACCGATTTCCGTCGGGCCACAGATACCTGCGCCCCGTATTCTGCGGCATACTCGGCAGACCTTTGTGCCCGGATTCCGCCATGCGTCCACTGCTCCCCCTCGCCCTGTCCCTGCTGCTCGCTGCCTGTGGCGACGGCGAGTCGCTGTCGCCGCCGGATGCGCGCCTGCCCGACGGTGGCCGCTACCGAGGCCAGGTGGTCGATGGCCTGCTGCAGGGCGAAGGACGCATCGACTACCCCAATGGCAGCTGGTACGCCGGTGCCTTCAAGGACGGCCAGTGGCACGGCCAGGGCGAGTGGCACGGCAGCAACGGCGAGGTCTATCGCGGCCAGTTCGACAAGGGCCTGTTCCACGGCCTGGGCGACCTGACCACGCCGGGCAGCCACTACGCCGGCACCTTCAGCCATGGCCGCCGCGACGGCGAAGGCACCCTCAAGCAGGCCGACCAGACCTACCGCGGCCAGTTCAAGGACGACCAGTACGACGGCGCCGGAGAGCTGGAAATGGCCGATGGCAGCCGCTACCAGGGCTTGTTCGCCAAGGGCAAGCCCAACGGCGCCGGGGTGCGCAGCGATGCCAGCGGCAACCAGTTCAGTGGCCGCTTCGTCGACGGCCAGCTGCAAGGCAGCGGCACCTACGACAGCGTCGACGGCGAGCAGTACATCGGTGAATTCAAGGACAACCGCCTGGAAGGCCGCGGCCGCTACGAAAACGCCGATGGCGACGTGTGGATCGGCGACTTCAAGGACGGCTCGCTGGTCGGCGAAGGCGAATTGCTCGGCAGCGACGGCAGCCACTACAAGGGCAGCTTCGTCGACTGGCGCCTGTCCGGCCAGGGCAACCTGCAACTGCCCGATGGCAGCAAGTACAGCGGCGGTTTCGCCAACGACGCCTACCAGGGCCACGGCAAGCTGACCCTGGCCAGCGGCAAGACGGAAAGCGGGTTCTGGGTCAACGGCGTGCGCGTGCGCGACCAGAAGGGCACCCTGCTGCCCGACCCGCTGGACCTGGCCCTGCTCAACCAGGGCCGCCTGCTCGACGAAGCCCTGGCCCGGGTACCGCGCTCGGCCGCGCCTATCCAGCTGTACAGCCTGGTGCTGGGCGGTGATGGCCAGCAGAGCGTGTTCCTGCGCGAAGCCGACTATGTCAGCAACATGCTCAAGGTACGCTTCGGTGCCCGCGGCCAGGTGACCCTGGTCAACCACCGCGACCAGATGTCCAGCCGCCCCATGGCCACCCGCGAGAACCTGGCCCGCGCCGCCCGCACCCTGGCCGAACGCAGCGGCCCGGAAGACCTGGTGTTCATCTACCTGACCAGCCACGGCAGCGAAGATCACCAACTGGTGCTCGACCAGCCGCGCCTGCAACTGACCGACCTGTCCGCCGACGAACTGGCCAGCGCCCTTGCCCCGCTCAAGGAGCGTGACAAGATCATTGTCATCTCCGCCTGCTATTCAGGGGGCTACATACCGCTGCTCAAGGATGAGCGGACCGTGGTCATGACTGCCGCACGCGCCGATCGGGTGTCGTTCGGGTGTTCGGAAGAAGCCGATTTCACCTACTTCGGCGATGCCCTGTTCGCCGAGGCGCTGAACCAGACCGACGACCTGAAACAGGCGTTTGAACTGGCACGCGCCAGCGTTGCCGAACGAGAACGACGGGAAGGTTTCGAGGCCTCCGAGCCGCAGATCTGGGCACCGCCCACGGTACTGGCACATTGGCAGCGCCTGCGCCGGCAACAAGCCGAAGAAGCCTTGCGCAATGCAGCACAAGCCCAGGCGGCAGAGCAGGAAAAAACCCCTGCCACCCACTAAGCTTGTGTGTAACAAGGGAGAGACATCATGTACTTGACGCCTCAGCATGTCCTGCTTGCCGGAGCCACCGGCCTGACCGGCGAGCATCTGCTCGACCGCCTGCTCAGCGAACCGACCATCAGCCGGGTGCTGGCACCGACCCGGCGGCCGCTGGCCGAGCACCCGCATCTGGAAAACCCGGTGGGCGACCCTGCGGTGTTTCTGCCGCAACTGGCCGGGCGGGTGGATATCGCCTATTGCTGCCTGGGCACCACGCTCAAGCAGGCCGGCTCTGAACAGGCCTTCCGCGCTGTCGACCTGGACATGGTGGTCGCCTTCAGCAAGCGCGCGCGGGAAATGGGCGCGCGGCACCTGTTGGTGGTCAGTGCGATCGGCGCCGACCCCAAGTCGTCGGTCTTCTACAACCGGGTCAAGGGCGAGATGGAAGAGGCGCTCAAGGCCCAGGACTGGCCGCAACTGACCATCGTGCGGCCGTCGCTGCTGCTGGGTGAGCGGATCGAGCCACGGCTGGGCGAGACAGTGGCTGCGCCGTTTTCGAAGTTGCTGCCAGGCAAGTATCGCGGGATCGAGGTGTGCACCCTGGCGCGGGCCCTGTGGCGGCTGGCGCTGGAGGAAGAGGATGGGGTTCGGGTGATCGAGTCCGATGAGTTGCGCAAGCTGGGCAAGAAATAGCTTTCACCTGCAAGGGCCCTTTCGCGGGTGAACCCGCTCCCACAGGGGTATCACAGCCCTTGAGCCCAGTGGCATTCCTGTGCTCCCACAGGGGTGTCACAGCCCTTGAGCCCAGTGGCATTCCTGTGCTCCCACAGGGGTGTCACAGCCCTTGAACCCAGTGGCATTCCTGTGCTCCCACAGGGGTGTCACAGCCCTTGAGCCCAGTGGCATTCCTGTGCTCCCACAAGGGTGTCACAGCCCTTGAGCCCAGTGGCATTCCTGTGCTCCCACAGGGGTGTCACAGCCCTTGAGCCCAGTGGCATTCCTATGCTCCCACAGGGGTGTCACAGCCCTTGAGCCCAGTGGCATTCCTGTGCTCCCACAGGGGTGTCACAGCCCTTGAGCCCAGTGGCATTCCTGTGGGAGCGGGTTTACCCGCGAAAGGGCCCTCACAGGCCGCCGCGGGCGTTGAACCCTACCCCGGCCGCCGTCAGCAATGACAGCGGCAACAGCAAGGTATCCAGCAACATGCTGCCCGGCAGGTCCAGCCCCGGATACGCCGGCGCCTCGGCCCCGAAGCGATCCTTGGGGCAACACCCACCATTGATCACGTACATGTCCAGCCGAGTCCCGGCGTATACCAGCGGCGCCCCTGGTTTGCCAGCATCCAGCGTGCGCACCGTGGCACAACCACACAGCACGCTGGCGGCCAGCACACCAGCCAGCACACGCTTCAATCATCCGCCCCGTAATGATGCTCACCCCAGCGCGGCAACATGTCCTGCGGGATGTTCAGCAGGTTCAACACCCGCGCCACGACGAAATCGACCAGGTCGTCGATGGTCTGCGGCTGGTGGTAGAACCCCGGCGCCGCCGGCAGGATCACCGCGCCCATCTGCGACAGCTTGAGCATGTTCTCCAGGTGGATGGTCGAGAACGGCGCCTCGCGCGGCACCAGGATCAACTGGCGGCGCTCCTTCAGGGTGACGTCTGCGGCACGCTCGATCAGGTTGTTGCAGGCGCCCGTGGCGATCGCCGACAGCGTCCCGGTGGAGCACGGCACCACCACCATCGCCGCCGGCGCGCCGGAGCCGGAGGCTACCGGCGACATCCAGTCTTCCTTGCCGTACACACGGATCTGCCCATCGGCGGCCCCGGTGTATTCGGTCAGGAACGCCTGCATCGCCTGGGGCTTGGCCGGCAGCATCACGTCGGTTTCGGTGCTCATCACCAGTTGCGCGGCCTTGGAGATGAGGAAGTGCACCTCGCGGTCCTCGCGCACCAGGCAGTCGAGCAGGCGCAGGCCGTACTGTGCCCCCGAGGCGCCGGTCATGGCCAGGGTGATACGTTCCGGGCCGCTCACTTCAGCGCCTCGGCCAGCTTGCCATGCAGGCCGCCAAAGCCGCCGTTGCTCATGATCACCACATGGGTGCCCTCGCGCGCCTGGCCCTTGACCCGCTCGATGATCGCTTCGAGGCTGTCGGCGACCACGCTCGGCACCTTGCACTGGGCCGCCGTGGCAGCCAGGTCCCAGCCGAGGTTGGCCGGGGCGTACCAGATCACCTGGTCGGCATCGTTGACGCTTTCTGGCAGCCCGTCACGGTGGGCGCCGAGCTTCATGGAATTGGAACGCGGCTCGATGATGGCGATCACCGGGGCCTCGCCGACGCGCTTGCGCAGGCCATCGAGGGTGGTGGCGATGGCGGTCGGGTGGTGGGCGAAATCGTCATAGATGGTCACGCCCTGTACCTCGGCGACCTTTTCCATGCGGCGCTTGACGCTCTTGAACGCGCTCAGGCCTTCGATACCCATGGCCGGCACCACGCCCACATGGCGGGCAGCGGCCAGGGTGGCCAAGGCGTTGGCGACGTTGTGCTGACCGGTCAGCGCCCAGTCCACCACGCCCTGCACCTCTCCCTCGAACAGCACTTCGAAGCGCGAGCCGTCGGCGCTGAGCAGGCGCGCCTGCCACTGGCCACCGTCACCGGTGGTCTGCACCGGGGTCCAGCAGCCCATGCCGATCACCCGCGCCAGCGCCTGCTCGGCGGTTGGGTGAATGACCAGGCCTTCGCTGGGAATGGTCCGCACCAGGTGGTGGAACTGCCGCTCGATGGACGCCAGATCAGGGAAGATGTCCGCGTGATCGAACTCGAGGTTGTTGAGGATCGCGGTGCGCGGGTGGTAGTGCACGAACTTCGAACGCTTGTCGAAGAAGGCGCTGTCGTACTCGTCCGCCTCGACCACGAAGAACGGCGTGCCGCCCAGGCGCGCCGACACCGAGAAGTTCTGCGGCACGCCGCCGATCAGGAAGCCCGGGCTCATGCCGGCATGCTCCAGCACCCAGGCCAGCATGCTGCTGGTGGTGGTCTTGCCGTGGGTCCCGGCCACGGCCAGTACCCAGCGGCCCTGCAGCACGTGGTCCGCCAGCCACTGTGGGCCGGACACGTAGGGCATGCCCTGGTTCAGCACGTATTCCACCGCCGGGTTGCCCCGCGACATGGCGTTGCCGATCACCACCAGGTCGGGTGCCGGGTCCAGTTGGGCCGGGTCGTAGCCCTGGGTCAGCTCGATGCCCTGGGCTTCGAGCTGGGTGCTCATGGGCGGATAGACATTGGCGTCCGAGCCCGTGACGCGGTGGCCGAGCTCTTTGGCCAGCACCGCCAGCGACCCCATGAAAGTGCCGCAAATACCGAGAATATGAATGTGCATGGTCGACCTCGCAAAACGTCGAGGCAGGGTAGCCCAGGGCGCGGGAAATCGCACCCGGTGTTTTGCTCAGGCGCCCCTGGCGATGCCGTGTTTGCGCAGTTTTCGATACAAGGTATTGCGGCTGATGCCCAGGTGCTCGGCGACCCGGGTAAGGTGCCAGTGTTTTGCCTCCAGGATTTCCCGTAATGCCAGCCCCTCGGCTTGCAGGAGCGGCCTTGTGTCGCGAAAGGGCTGCGCAGCAGCCCCGGCAATATCGACGTCAACGCGAAGATCCTGGGGCCGCTGCGCGCCCCTTTCGCGACACAAGGCCGCTCCTACAGAGCGCGCGCCACTGCGGACAATGGTGGGGAGATCCGAAAGCTCGATTTGCGAACCTTCGCACAGCGCCACCAAGGTCCGCAGCACATTGCGCATCTGCCGCACGTTGCCCGGCCAGGCAAACGCCAGCAGCGCCTGGCGCGCCTCGGCGGCCAAGCGAATGAGTTGGCCCTGCGCCTCCTGTCGTAGCAGAAAGTCCAGCAGCTGTTCCTTGTCACTGCGCTCACGCACCGCCGGCAGCGCCACCTCAAGCCCGTTGAGCCGGTAATAGAGGTCTTCGCGGAAACTCCCCTGCTCCACCCGCTCCAGCAAATCCCGGTGGGTGGCGCTGACGATACGCACGTCCACCGCCTGCGGCTCGCCGCCGATCGGCACCACCTGGCGCTCTTCCAGCACCCGCAGCAGGCGGGTCTGCAAGGCCAGCGGCATGTCGCCGATCTCATCCAGCAGCAAGGTGCCACCATCGGCCTGCACCAGCTTGCCGCGCATGCCCTCCTTGCGCGCACCGGTGAAACTGCCGCCGCGATAGCCGAACAGTTCGCTCTCGATCAGGCTTTCGGGGATCGACGCGCAGTTTACCGCCACGAAGGGTTTGCCGCCGCGCCGGCTGGCCTGGTGCACGGCCTGGGCGAAGGCCTCCTTGCCACAGCCGGTCTCGCCGCGCAGCAACAGCGGCACATCGCGCTCGAACACCCGCACGGCCCGGTGGAAATCCTGCTGCAACGCCGGGTCCAGCAGGCAGATGCCCGGCTGCGCCGCCGGCCGGGCCTCGGGCAGGCTGGCCGGCACCGACCATGCGGGTGCCCTGGCCTGCCCGCGCAGGCTGGCGAACACCTGGCGGCCATCGCGGGTATGCAGCGGCCAGGCGGTGCTGCCGCCAGGCGTGGCGCGGCTGAACAGTTGGTCATGGCTGCAGGCGAAGAACATCTCCAGCGGCTTGCCCAACACGCCGCCACGGATGCTGCCCAGCAGGTTCAACGCGCTCTGGTTGGCGGCGCAGATCCGGCCATCGCCGTCGAATGCCAGCAAACCTTCGCTGAACAGGCCGACCGACTCGGCCTGCAGGTGGAAGCGCAGCAACCATTGCTGCTCGAAGTGGCGCAGGAAATAACAGCTCTCGATCATCTTCGCCGAGAGGTTGACCAGGGCCATGGTGTGAAACTGGCTCTGCCGCGATACGTCAGGCCGCGCCGAGGACACGTCGAGCACCGCCAGCAGCTCGCCGTGGGGGTCGAACACCGGGCTCGCCGAACAGGTCAGCCCGGTGTGGCGGCCACGAAAGTGTTCGTCCTGATGAATGGTCAGGGCCTGGCGCTCGACCAGGCAGGTGCCGATGCCGTTGGTGCCCTCGCGGGCCTCGCTCCAGTCCGCGCCCAGCCACAGCCCGGCGCGCTCGAAGCTGCGCCGCTCGCTGGCCGCGGTGACACAGTTGAGGATCACCCCACGGGCGTCGGTGAGCAGCACCGCATGGCCGGCGCCGGACAGTTGCTGGTGCAGGCTGTTCATCTCGTGGTCGGCGATCTTCAGCACCTGGCGCAGGCGCTCGCGGCTTTCCAGCAGGCGGCCATGTTCGAGCACCACGGGCGCTTCGCTCAGCGCCGGGTCGAGGTGGTAGTCGTCCAGGCAACGCAGCCAGGAACGGGCGATGGACGGGTCGCTGTCGGCCTGCCCCCGGGCAACGGTGTGCACCTGCTGGGCATGGCGGCTGAAGGGATTGCTCTGCATTTGTTGTTGTTCTCCGCAGATAGAGCGTCCCGCCAGCATCCTCCACCCGCACAGGCTTTGCAATGTGCCTGCCCGCACCGTCTCGCAAACGGTACAAAGTGTCACCCAGGCCGTGCCAGGCGTGGCACAGGGCGCGCTCGATCACCACCCCGCACTGATCCAAGTCATTGATTCCATTGGCATGCACCACGCTGGCCCAACCTTTGCTCTACGCTTTCCAACTCCTCAACAAACATAACAGCCAGGAGACACACCATGCGTTACGCACATCCCGGTACCGAGGGCGCGAAGGTTTCCTTCAAGAGCCGCTACGGCAACTTCATCGGTGGTGAGTTCGTTCCTCCGGTAAAGGGTGAATACTTCACCAACACGTCTCCGGTGAATGGCCAGCCCATCGCCGAATTCCCCCGCTCCACGGCCGAAGACATCGACAAGGCCCTGGATGCCGCCCACGCCGCAGCCGATGCCTGGGGCCGCACCAGCGTGCAGGACCGCTCCAACGTCCTGCTGAAGATCGCCGACCGCATCGAACAGAACCTGGAAATCCTGGCGATCACCGAAACCTGGGACAACGGCAAGCCGATCCGCGAAACCCTCAACGCCGACATCCCGCTGGCGGTCGACCACTTCCGCTACTTCGCCGGCTGCATCCGCGCCCAGGAAGGCGGCGCCGCCGAAATCAACGAAAACACCGTGGCCTACCACATTCACGAACCGCTGGGCGTGGTCGGGCAGATCATCCCGTGGAACTTCCCGATCCTGATGGCCGCGTGGAAACTCGCCCCGGCCCTGGCCGCCGGCAACTGCGTGGTGCTCAAACCGGCCGAGCAGACCCCGCTGGGCATCAGCGTGCTGGTCGAACTGATCGGCGACCTGCTGCCCAAAGGCGTGCTCAACGTGGTCCAGGGCTATGGCCGCGAAGCCGGTGAAGCGCTGGCCACCAGCAAGCGCATCGCCAAGATCGCCTTCACCGGCTCCACCCCGGTCGGTTCGCACATCATGAAATGCGCCGCCGAGAACATCATCCCGTCCACCGTCGAACTGGGCGGCAAGTCGCCGAACGTGTACTTCGAAGACATCATGCAGGCCGAGCCGAGCTTCATCGACAAGGCCGCCGAGGGCATGGTGCTGGCCTTCTTCAACCAGGGCGAGGTGTGCACCTGCCCGTCGCGCGCCCTGGTGCAGGAGTCGATCTACGAGCAGTTCATGCAGGTGGTGTTGAAGAAGGTGCTGCAGATCAAGCGCGGCGACCCGCTGGACACCGACACCATGGTCGGCGCCCAGGCCTCGCAGCAGCAGTTCGAGAAGATCCTCTCCTACCTCGACATCGCCCAGAAGGAAGGCGCCGAACTGCTGACCGGCGGCAAGGTGGAAAAACTCGAGGGCTCGCTGGCCACCGGGTACTACATCCAGCCGACCCTGCTCAAGGGCAACAACCGCATGCGCGTGTTCCAGGAAGAAATCTTCGGCCCGGTGGTCAGCGTCACCACCTTCAAGGACGAAGCCGAAGCCCTGGCCATCGCCAACGACACCGAGTTCGGCCTCGGCGCCGGGGTGTGGACCCGCGACATCAACCGCGCCTACCGCATGGGCCGCGGCATCAAGGCCGGCCGCGTGTGGACCAACTGCTACCACCTGTACCCGGCGCATGCCGCGTTCGGCGGCTACAAGAAGTCCGGGGTTGGCCGTGAGACCCACAAGATGATGCTCGACCATTACCAGCAGACCAAGAACCTGCTGGTGAGCTACGACATCAATCCGCTGGGCTTCTTCTAAACCGCGTCGCCTGCTTCGCGGGCAAGCCCGCTCCCACAGGGACCCTGTAGGAGCGGGTTTACCCGCGAAGAGGCCGGACCTGCTTCCACAAAACCCAGAGCCCCAACCGCTCTGGCTCGCTTCCTGCAGTACCCATCACCAGCGGCCCGGAACCCCTCCGGCCACCCAGAAAAAGAACAGGTGAAACCATGCCAAGCGATCATTCCTCCGGCACGCCGGCAGGGTCTTCCGTCGACTTCGAAAAGGTCGGTTCGGACTATTTCCAGCAACGTGAACTGAAAAAGGGCGCCGCCGGCTGGGTGCTGCTGGTGGGCCTGGGCGTGGCCTACGTGATCTCCGGCGACTACGCCGGCTGGAACTTCGGCCTGGCCCAGGGCGGCTGGGGCGGCATGTTCCTCGCCACCCTGCTGATGGCCACCATGTACCTGTGCATGTGCTTCTCGCTGGCCGAACTTTCGTCGATGATCCCCACCGCCGGCGGCGGCTATGGCTTTGCCCGCAGCGCCTTCGGCCCGTGGGGCGGCTTTCTCACCGGCACCGCGATCCTCATCGAATACGCCATCGCCCCGGCCGCCATCGCCACCTTCATCGGCGCCTACTGCCAGTCGCTGTTCGGCATCGGCGGCTGGATGATCTACCTGGCCTTCTACGTGGTGTTCATCGGCATCCACATCTTCGGCGTCGGTGAAGCGCTGAAGCTGATGTTCATCATCACCGCCATCGCCGCCATCGCCCTGGCGGTGTTCCTGGTGGCCATGGTGCCCCATTTTGATGCAGCCAACCTGTTCGACATCGCCCAGACCGACGCCGCCGGCGCCAGCAGCTTCCTGCCGTTCGGCTACGTCGGCGTGTGGGCGGCGATCCCCTACGCGATCTGGTTCTTCCTTGCGGTCGAAGGCGTGCCCCTGGCCGCCGAGGAAACCAAGAACCCCAAGCGCGACCTGCCACGTGGCCTGATCGGCGCGATGCTGGTGCTGGTGGCGTTCGCCCTGCTGATCCTGGTGGTCGGCCCCGGCGGTGCCGGTTCCGAAGCGCTGAAGGCTTCCGGCAACCCGTTGGTCGAGGCGCTGGCCAAGGCCTACGGCGGCTCCACCTGGATGGGCAGCTTCGTCAACCTGGTCGGCCTGGCCGGGCTGATCGCCAGCTTTTTCTCGATCATCTACGCCTATTCGCGGCAGATCTTCGCCCTTTCCCGCGCCGGCTACCTGCCGCGCAAACTGTCTGAAACCAACAAGAGCAAGGCCCCGGTGCTGGCCCTGGTGATTCCCGGGATCATCGGCTTCGCCCTGTCGCTGACCGGCCAGGGCGACCTGCTGATCCTGGTGGCGGTATTCGGTGCCACACTATCCTATGTGCTGATGATGGCCGCACATATCACCCTGCGCATCCGCCGGCCGAAGATGGAACGCCCCTACCGCACCCCGGGCGGCATCTTCACTTCCGGCCTGGCCCTGGTGCTGGCCTGCATTGCCGTGGTCGCGGGCTTCCTGGTCGACCCACGGGTGGTGATCGGCGCAGCGGTGATCTATGCCGTGCTGATCGCCTACTTTGCGTTCTACAGCCGTCACCACCTGGTGGCAGGCACACCGGAAGAGGAATTCGCCGCGATCCAGAAGGCCGAAGAGGCCCTGCACTGATCAAAGCCACCCGCCGCGGGCCAGCCCGCGGCTCTGGAGATTCTGTATGGCAAGTTTCGTACACACGGTCGGCCAATTGGTCTACCGCTTCGACAGCCTCAAGGACGTGATGGCCAAGGCCAGCCCGGCGCGCTCCGGCGACTTCCTGGCCGGCGTGGCCGCCAGCAACGACGGCGAACGGGTGGCCGCGCAGATGGCCCTGGCCAATATCCCGCTGACGCATTTTCTCAATGAAGCGCTGATCCCCTACGAACAGGACGAGATCACCCGGCTGATCGTCGACAGCCACGACGCCCAGGCCTTCGCCCCGGTCAGCCACCTGACCGTCGGCGGCCTGCGCGACTGGCTGCTCGGCGACGAGGCCAACGAAGCCAGCCTGCGCGCCCTGGCCCCCGGCCTGACCCCGGAAATGGCCGCCGCCGTGTCGAAGATCATGCGCGTGCAGGACTTGGTGCTGGTGGCGCAGAAGATCCGTGTGGTCACCCAGTTCCGCGGCACCATGGGCCTGCGCGGGCGCCTGTCGACCCGGCTGCAGCCCAACCACCCGACGGATGAACCGGCCGGCATCGCCGCGAGCATCCTCGACGGCCTGCTGTACGGCAACGGCGACGCCATGATCGGCATCAACCCGGCCACCGACAGCATCGCCTCGATCTGTGCTTTGCTGGAGATGCTGGATGCCATCATCCAGCGCTACGAGATCCCCACCCAGGCCTGCGTGCTGACCCACGTCACCACCTCGATCGAAGCCATCAACCGCGGCGTGCCGCTGGACCTGGTGTTCCAGTCGATCGCCGGCACCGAGGCGGCCAACGCCGGCTTCGGCATCAACCTCAACGTCCTGCAGGAAGGCTATGACGCCGGCCTGTCGCTCCGGCGCGGCAGCCTCGGGCAGAACCTGATGTACTTCGAGACCGGCCAGGGCAGCGCCCTGTCGGCCAACGCCCACCACGGCGTCGACCAGCAGACCTGCGAAACCCGCGCCTACGCCGTGGCCCGCCACTTCAAGCCGTTTCTGGTCAACACCGTGGTCGGCTTCATCGGCCCGGAATACCTGTACAACGGCAAGCAGATCATCCGCGCCGGCCTCGAGGACCACTTCTGCGGCAAGCTGCTCGGCGTGCCGATGGGCTGCGACATCTGCTACACCAACCACGCCGAAGCCGACCAGGACGACATGGACACCCTGCTGACCCTGCTCGGCGTGGCCGGGATCAACTTCATCATGGGTATCCCCGGTTCCGACGACATCATGCTCAACTACCAGACCACTTCGTTCCACGACGCGCTCTACGCGCGCCAGACCCTGGGCCTCAAGCCGGGGCCGGAATTCGAGGCCTGGCTGCAGCGCACCGGCATCTTCACCCAGGCCGATGGCCGCGTGCGCTTCGGCGACAACCTGCCGCCGGCATTCCGCCAGGCCCTGGCGCAACTGGCATAGGAGGTGACCATGGCAG
The DNA here is from genome assembly GCF_044749485.1 of Pseudomonas sp. NPDC089401. NCBI lineage: Bacteria > Pseudomonadati > Pseudomonadota > Gammaproteobacteria > Pseudomonadales > Pseudomonadaceae > Pseudomonas > Pseudomonas sp. NPDC089401. The sequence goes on from NZ_JBIVIA010000008.1 coordinate 188,633, forward strand.
ACCCTACCCCGACCCCGCAAAGCCCCTGGCAGGCCCTGCGCGGCCTGACCCCGGCGCGCATCGCCCTGGGCCGCTGCGGCACCAGCCTGCCCACCACCGCGCAGCTGGACTTCCAGTTCGCCCATGCCCAGGCCCGCGACGCCGTGCACCTGGCCTTCGACCACGCCGCGCTGGGCGAGCAGCTCAAGGCACGCGGCCGCGACAGCCTGGTGCTGCACAGCGCCGCCAGCGACCGCCATCAGTACCTGCAACGCCCAGACCTCGGCCGGCGCCTGGCCGACGACTCGGCCGAGGCCCTGCGCCAGCACGCCCTGGCCAACCCTGGCGGCGTCGACCTGGCCATCGTGGTCGCCGACGGCCTGTCGGCGCTGGCCGTGCACCGGCATACCCTGCCGTTCCTGGCGCGCTTCGACGAGCAGGCCAGTGCCGACGGCTGGCGCAGCGCCCCGGTGGTGCTGGTGGAGCAAGGCCGGGTGGCAGTGGCCGATGAAGTGGGCGAACTGCTCGGCGCGCGGATGACCGTGATGCTGATCGGCGAGCGCCCAGGCCTGAGCTCGCCCGACAGCCTGGGCCTGTACTTCACCTACGCGCCCAAGGTCGGCCTGACCGACGCCTACCGCAACTGCATCTCCAACATCCGCCTGGAAGGCCTGAGTTACGGCATGGCCGCCCATCGCCTGCTATACCTGATGCGCGAAGCCTGCCGTCGGCAGTTGTCGGGGGTGAATCTGAAGGACGAAGCCGAGGTCCACAGTATCGACAGCGACCAATCTGTCTCCCCGCGCGGCAACTTCCTGCTCGGCGAAGGGTAAACAACCTGTCACGGAAGGCGGATTGCGCAGAAGGCCAGCATTGGGGCAGCATTCCCACTGTACGACTGCTGGCAATCCGCTGTTTCCCCAAATGGACTCTGAGGGCCGCACATGCGCATCATCAAGGCAACCCTGGAACACCTCGACCTGCTCACCCCGCTGTTCGTCCGCTATCGCGAGTTCTATGGTGAGCTTCCCTATCCGGACAGCTCGCGCAAATTCCTGCAGAAGCGCCTCATGCGCAGTGAATCGGTCATCTACCTGGCTCTGCCGGTCGACGATGACAGCAAGTTGCTCGGCTTCTGCCAGCTCTACCCGAGCTATTCGTCGCTGTCGCTCAAGCGGGTGTGGATCCTCAACGACATCTTCGTCGCCGAAGACTCACGGCGCATGCTGGTGGCCGACCACCTGATGCGCGAGGCCAAGAAGATGGCCAAGGAAACCAACGCGGTACGCATGCGGGTATCCACCAGCGCCAACAACGAGGTGGCGCGCAAGACCTACGAGTCGATCGGGTTTCGCAAGGACACCGAGTTCGAGAACTACATCCTGCCGATCAGCCAGGATTGACCTGCACCGGCCTCTTCGCGGGTAAACCCGCTCCCACAGGGACTGCGCAGCCTTCGAGCCTTGCGCAGTACCTGTGGGAGCGGGTTTACCCGCGAAGAGGCCAGGGCAGGCCGACGCAGTAACCCCCCGCTACAAACTCCCCGGGCAGCTTTTCCACTTCGCCGTATAATGCCCACTTGTCGCGTGTGAAAATTTACCCACCCGTCAGGAAATGATGCCGATCCACAGGGCATAGCCCGTCATCGCGTGCCCGTAGTCGCGGGTCAAGAACACAGGTGCTGTACATGGAATTCAACCCGCTGGACCTCATTCTGCATCTCGATGCCTACCTCGACCTGCTGGTCACCAATTACGGCCCCTGGATCTACGCCATCCTGTTTGCGGTGATTTTCTGCGAAACCGGCCTGGTGGTGATGCCGTTCCTGCCGGGTGACTCGCTGCTGTTCATCGCCGGCGCCGTGGCGGCCGGTGGCGGCATGGACCCGGTCCTGCTGGCCGGCCTGCTGATGGTCGCCGCCATCCTCGGCGACAGCACCAACTACATCATCGGCCGCACGACGGGCGAAAAGCTGTTCAGCAACCCGAATTCGAAGATCTTCCGCCGCGACTACCTGCAGCGCACCCACGACTTCTACGAACGCCATGGCGGCAAGACCGTGACCATGGCGCGCTTCCTGCCGATCCTGCGCACCTTCGCGCCGTTCGTCGCCGGCATCGCGCGCATGCACTACCCGCGTTTCCTGGGCTTCAGCGTGGCAGGCACGTTGCTCTGGGTCGGCGGCCTGGTGACGCTGGGCTACTTCTTCGGCAACGTGCCGTTCATCAAGCAGCACCTGTCGCTGATGGTGGTGGCGATCATCGTGCTGTCGCTGGTGCCGATGATCCTTGGCTTGCTGCGCACCCGCTTCAGCCGCAGCACCGCCCACTGACAGCACATGTGGTCGTTCAGCGCCTGGCGGCGCAAGCGCACCCTGGCGCGTTACCCGGTCGACCCGCAACAGTGGCAGGCGGTGCGCGAGCGCCTGCCGATGCTCGACGGCATCAGCGCCGAGGAAGACCGCTGGCTGCGTGAAGCCAGCATCCTGTTCCTGCTCGGCAAGCACCTGACCACCCTGCCCGGGGTCGAACTGGACGACGAGCAGCGCCTGTTCCTCGCCGCCCAGGCCCAGCTGCCCTTGCTGCATCTGGGCGAGCTCAACTGGTACCAGGGTTTCCACGAGATCATCCTCTACCCCGACGACTTCAAGAGCCCGCAGCGCCACCGCGACGCCAGCGGCGTGGAGCACGTGTGGGACGCCGAGCACAGCGGCGAGGCCTGGCAGCAGGGGCCGGTGATCCTGGCCTGGGCCGGAGTGCTGGCCAGCGGTGGCTGGGAAGCCTACAACCTGGTGATCCACGAACTGGCGCACAAGCTCGACATGCTCAACGGCGACGCCAACGGCCTGCCGCCCCTGCACCCGGGCATGCGCGTGGAAGAGTGGGCCACGGCCATGCAGCAGGCCTATGACGACCTCAACCGCCAGCTCGACGCCGACCCCGACGCCGAAACCGCCATCGACCCTTACGCCGCGGAAAACCCGGCGGAGTTCTTCGCCGTCACCAGCGAATATTTCTTCAGCGCCCCCGACCTGCTGCAGCAGGCCTATCCACAGGTCTACCGGCAGCTGTCGCTGTTCTACCGCCAGGACCCGCTGGCACGCCTCGCGCACCTGCAGGCCGAACACCCCGACTACCGCGAAAGCCATGCCTGATGCGGGCCCACCTATGCCCGCACATCAGGCCAGGCGTGGCATGGCCAGGCGGAATATGCCTATAATCGCCGCCACTTTTTGAACAGACACGGGGGCACTGCCCAATGAGCTACAGCAAGATTCCGGCTGGCAAAGACCTGCCGAACGACATCTACGTCGCCATCGAGATCCCGGCCAACCACGCGCCGATCAAGTACGAAATCGACAAGGACAGCGACACCCTGTTCGTCGACCGTTTCATGGCCACCCCGATGTTCTACCCGGCCAACTACGGCTTCATCCCGAACACCCTGGCCGACGACGGTGATCCGCTGGACGTGCTGGTCGTGACCCCTTACCCGGTCGCCCCAGGTTCGGTGATTCGCGCCCGTCCGGTCGGCGTGCTGAACATGACCGACGACGGCGGCGGCGACGCCAAGGTCATCGCCGTTCCTCACGACAAGCTGAGCCAGTTGTACGTCGACGTGAAGGAATACACCGACCTGCCAGCCCTGCTGATCCAGCAGATCGAGCACTTCTTCGCGAACTACAAGGATCTCGAGAAGGGCAAGTGGGTCAAGATCGAAGGCTGGGAAGGCGCCGACGCCGCCCGCGCCGCGATCACCAAATCGGTCGCTGCCTACAAGGGCTGATACCGCTTTGCACAAAGCCCCGCTTCGGCGGGGCTTTTTTATGGGCGTCGGCCTGAAAGTGGTAAAAAATCCTACAACCCCCTACTCCGCAATCCTACAACCAACCCACTTTCCCACAGCCCGCATCAACATCCGGTTCATACCCCAGCCGGCACCCGGCCGCTACACTCGGCGCCATGAAGACATCCGGTGACCGCCTCAAGGCTCTGCTCGATGAATGTGGCCTGACCCCTGCCGATTTCGCCGCCCAGCGCCGCGTTTCGTCGCAACACGTCAACAACTGGTTCAAGCGCGGCGTTCCGCTCGCCCGCCTCGACGCGCTGGCCGACCTGTTCTGCGTTCATCGACGCTGGTTGCGCAGTGGCGAAGGCCCCAAGTACACCCACCCGATCCTGCGCATGGCGCCGCCGCAACCGCTGCCGGAGCTTTCACCGACCTCGCTGTCGCCCCCCCAGGGCTCGATGCTGCAACTGCCTTACCAGGTGCTGCACGAGGGCGAGTTGGTGACGGTCGACAATCACCACCTGACGTTGCCGGCCGAAGCGCTGCGCACGCTCAGCGTGCCCGAAGAAAGCGCCATCTGCGTGGTCATGCCCCACAGCAACATGGCCCCATGGATTCCCCGCGACGCCGCCCTGGCCGTAGACCTGAGCCAGACCGAGGTGTTCGATGGCGAAACCTACGCCCTGCGCCACAACGGGCACCTGCGGGTACACAGCCTGAGCCATGGCCACAACCGCACCTTGTGCCTGCACAGCCACAACAACGGCAACTACGCAGTGGAGCGCTACACCCCCGCCCAATGCCTGACACAGGGGCTGGAAATCCTCGGCTGGGTATTCCACTGGTCGCATTTCCGCCAGCGCCGCCCCAGTTGATACAGGCTTCCGACACAAAGTGTGCCAATTTTTGCTGGGCATCCGGGGCCAGCCCTTGTATGCTACGCGGCACATTCAGCCCCTACCGGCGCAAGCCGCGTTGCAGAGGGCTCGGCGACGCTCCACACGACCGTCTGCCATCTCTTTCAGGCCCTTGCTGGCCACACAGTTAAGGCGGTTGCGGCTTACCATAAATTAGCCGGAAGCGTCCCCGAGAAGCCGGCCACAAGCCGGCTTTTTAATGCCTGCCTTGCAGCCGTTCCGCACCTCCCTTGCAACCGCCTCGAAGACAAAGCGGTGGCTGCCCCCTGCCCGGCGCTTTAAACTGTGCGGCTACGCAGCAGGGCTGAAAAAATGAGCAAACCCATCATCATCGCCTTCGAAGGCATCGACGGCAGTGGCAAGGAAACCCAGTGCAAACTCCTCGCCGAGCATTTGCGCGGGCTGGGCAAAACCGTCTGGATCGCCGACTACCCGCGTTACGAGGAATTCTTCGGCAAGGAGATCGGCCAACTGCTGTCCGGCCAGGACAAGCAGCGCTCGGCCAGCACCCTGGACCCGAAGTCCATGGCGCTCTGGTACGCACTCGACCGCCGCAGCGATTACGACCGCAACAGCGCAAACTGGGATGCCAGCGACTACGTGCTGCTCAACCGCTCGACCCTGTCGAGCATGGTCTACCAGTCGCTGCGTGCTACCGAGCCACAGGTGATGCTGGACTGGGTCGCTCGCCTGGAGTTCGAGGAACTGCGCGTACCCAAGCCAGATTTGTTCTTCGTCTTCGACGTATCGCCCAAGTCCACCGCGGCCAACATGCAGAAGAAAGGCACCCGCGCCTATACCGACAGCGAGCTGGATGTGTACGAGGGCGACCAGGACCTGCAGGTGCGCTCGTGGAAACTTTACCGTTCGCTGTGCGAAAGCCGCGATGACGTGGCGCTGGTGCCGTGCGAAATCGAACCGGGGCAGCTGAAGGAAAAAGCCGTGATCCTCGACACCGTGTGCCAGTTGCTGGCCAAGCGATCCATGCTTTGATCTACGACCCGGATCGCAACGCATTTCGGGCCGATGGCCCGCCTTGCGTTCTGCCCCATGTCATGTGGCACATCACGGATGTGTGCCCGCTGCGCTGCCCCTACTGCTTCGCGCCAAAAACCGAGCAGACCATGCAGCCACAAGCCATCGACGGCGCCCTGGCCGTCTTGCAGAAACTGGGCGTACAGAAGATCGATGTTGGCGGCGGCGAGCCACTGATCTACCCCCACCTGCGCGCGTTACTGAAGAAGATCCGTGCGCACGGCATCTACTGCACCCTGACCACCAGCGGCGTCGGCCGCAAGGAAAACTTCGACGCCCTGCCCTCGTTGGCCAAGCACCTCACCCGGCTGATCGTCAGCCTGGACGCCTATGCGGATGCTCACGACCGGCTCAGGGGCAACTGTAATGCCTGGAACAGCGTCAACGACATCGTGCGCAGGCTGGACCCCGCTACTCGCCGGAAGAAACTGCGCATCAATACGGTCGCGACCGGCTCACTGGAGTTCGAGGCAAGCTTCCGTCAACTGGGCAACTGGGTGGCGCATTCCGGCGTGCGCGAATGGTGCTTGATCCAGCCCCATCCGGCCAACCAGAAAGACACCTATGGAAACTACGAACTGAGCGATGAGCGGTTCGAGGAGGTGGTCGAGCAGGCCAGAGGGATGGTAGATTCTGATATTGAAGTGACAGTACGACGGCCTAGCCTTTATGCCGATTACTGGGTGCTTCACCCCTCCGGGTTGCTGCAGAAACACTCCCATACCGCCGTTGACGGGGTTGGGGTCGATCTGGCGACTCATGACATGGAAAACATCAAGAACGTGATCTTGACGTCTGGCGCGAGTGCGCCTTTGGAGAAGAAATGAAGATTGTTGTGCGATCCGAATCGCTATCCCCTCAAAATAGCGCGCTGCTAAAAGAAATAGCACAGGGCATCAGCCAACGCGGCTTGGCCGATGTTGAAGAAGAAAAGAAATATGCCGACAATACAAAAGGTGAGTTGGTCACTGGGATCATAATTGGTGTCATTACCAACGCCGTCTACGATGGTATTAAAGCCATCATCAAAGCAACGCTGGAAAATGCAAAAGCACGTAACCAGGCCCCCGACATTACGATCGAAGAGAAAAACGACGAATAAGTCAAGGCAAAACACTGCTTAGCAAGGAGCATTTGTGAACCCCCCAAAACATATTATATTCATTGGATTTGGGGTTTCAGACTACCGCTCCCCAGAGAAAAAACTGGCTGGCCCCAGCAAAGATCCATTCCTCGTCTACGAGGCCGTGCGCCTTGCTGCAGGCCAGAGCTTTTCTGAAGCTCGCAGTGTTGTTTGCCTCAACCCCACCGGTATGCAGTTTCTTTCCGCCATCGAGTCTGCGATGGCAGCAGCATGCCGGAAATCTGACATGCTGGTACTGTATTACAGCGGCCATGCTGAAGCAGACCTGAATCAACTGGATCTCCTTCTGGTTGACGAGCCCGCATTTCAAGGGAAGTGCTCGATAAACAAGCTTCTCGATATCCATCGACTGGCAAAGCGTCCTAGAACCTTGCTTCTGCTGGACTGTTGCCACTCCGGAATGGCAGCTGCAACAGTGTTCACAAACCATTCCCCAACCGTACCAAGCAACATCCAGATATTAACTCCGACCACCTCTTACGAACTTGCTGAAGACCACTCAGAGGGCAGCCCCTTCGCCCACGCTTTGAGTCAAGCATTGGGCACTCTGGTCAATGAAAACAGCCCCGTAACAGTAAGCCTACTCATCAGAGAAGTCGCTGACATCTACCAAGGCAAGACTACAATTCAGCACATAAACTCAGATGAGCAAATCGACTGGACCATCGCACACCCTCAGGTTAAAACCAATGAGTTTAAAAAATTCGCCAAGACTACCTATCAACGTATCCTGACGGGGCGTCAAGCCGAGCGCGAATCGCTTTGGTTTGCATTGAGCGATGAAGCGGAAACGCTGACACTGTCGTTGCTCGAACGAATGCTGGATGAGGGTGATGTCGAACCGAGCTGGTCAGTACGACGCGCCATGGGGAGTGCCCTCTCCAGCATCAAATACCTGAGGAAGGATGCCGAGAGTCTGGTCGAGCGAATGCTTGAGTCGGAAATATGGATGCATAAGGTCGTAGGGCTAAATGCGTCCAAAAAAATCCTGGATCCTGCATTGGCCACCCGACATTACACTGCGGTCCTCGCCTCCGACATTCCAATGGATGCAAGATGGCTCGCAGCACTATACTTACACGATATAAACCCAAATCATTGTCTCTTGAACACGCCCCGTGCATCCTGGGGCTTCACGCGTTCAAACTGGGGACGGCATGAGCTATCCAAATTACTAAAAATCCCAACTTCAACTGATGAAGTCATTGACGACAAGTTATACGAGCCCGACCATCTACCCTACGCCCTGGCATTAAGCGAAGCCACCTGCAAAGACTCGAAATATGCCATATTGAAAGACCGCGACAGTGCGCTGAGACCGGCCGTCCTAAAAGCAGCCTGCAAACTTTTACTTAGCTCTCCACGCGGCACTACAAGCTCGAACGGCTCCAAAAAATGGCTGCGTTCAAAGCTATACGGGTCGTGGCGACACGCCATTGATTTCGACATAAACTCCAGCCTCGGCTTAAACAAAGACGAGAGAAAGGAGTTTTTGACTTCAATACCTAGAATCATTCCAAGCGTTTATCACAGAATGGCGATCTTTGAAGGTTCAACGAAGTCCCTCGACGACCTGAAGCTCCTTTCATGGGCAAAAACCGATCCACACCCCTGGGTTCGCCGAGTGTATTTGGAGCAATTGAGCCATCACAACTTCAATACATGGCAAGACACTATACAAACTCTAGACTGGCCTGACTTTCTCAACGTTGACCAATGTTGCCACCCTGGACAAATAGACCTTATCATACAAGCCGCCATCGCATTACGTCACGTCCCTCCCAGCGATACAGTCATTAGCACGCTGGACAGCTCCATTCAGGGATTGAAGGATTTTGAAGAGAAAGATCTAAGGCGGGTACTTTTCAATGAAGGCTCGTTCTTAGGTAAATAATCATCTCTTGCATAGCGCCTTTCTCCAGTTTGCACTCGACTGCATAGCACTGCTCAATCGCCCTGAAACTTATTGGCTACCTGTGCTGGCCTCTTCGCGGGTAAACCCGCTCCCACAGGGATCACCACAGGCCTGTAGCCTGCACAGTACCTGTGGGAGCGGGTTTACCCGCGAAGAGGCCAGTTCAGGCAGCACATCAGCCACGCCTCACTGCAATATCCACAGCTCAACGGGACATCTGCACCGCAATCAAAGTCCGCTTCTGAACGTCAGAAGTCATACCGCGCCCCGACCATCATGCTCCGCGAAGGCCCATAGAAGTTGAACGTCGAGGTCGACCCCACCCGCGACAGGTAATCCCGGTCGAACAGGTTGTTCACATTCAAGGTCGCCGTCAGCTTCGAGGTCACCGGGTACGACAGCATCGCATCCACGGTCGCGTACCCCGGCGCATCGATGCGCACGCCGCCATTCTCGGAATAGAAGTTGCTCATCGCCGATACCCCGCCGCCAATGGCCAGCCCGTTCAGCGGCCCCTGGCTGATGGTGTACTTGCTCCACAGCGAGGCCTGGTTGCGCGGCATGATGAAGAAGGTGGTCTCGGCGTCGCCCTTGACCGTCTCGGTTTCCATCCAGGTGTAACCCGCCAGCACTTCCCAGTTCGGCGTCAGCTTGCCGCTGACTTCCACTTCCGCGCCCTTGACCCGGGTCTTGCCGGCGGCCACCGAGTCGGTGGTCGCCACGCCGTCAGCATCGTACAAGGTGGTGGCGCGGTTCTTGTCGGTCAGGCGGAACACCGAGAAGCGGGTGTTCAGATCACCGCCAAAGTAGCTGCTCTTGAGACCGAACTCGTACTGTTCGCCCTGGCGCGGCTTGAGCACGCGACCGTTGCTGTCGGTGTCCGATTGCGGCTTGAACACCTGGGAATAGCTGGCGTACAGCGCATGGTTGTCGGTCAGGTCGTAGACCACGCCGCCATAGGGCGTGAAGCGGCCATTGACCTGCTTGCTGTCATCCACCGTCGCGCCACTGCTCAGGGTGGTGGTGTAGAAATCACCGCGGTACCAGCTGAAACGGCCACCGGCGATCAGCGCCAGGCGCTCGACCGGGCGGAAGGTGACCTTGGAGTACAGGCCGTATTCTTCCTCTTGCATGCCGGTTTCGGTGCTGTAGTTCGGCGACGGCTTGGCAAAGCGCGTCGGCGTGTAGCTGTTGACGTTGATGCTGCCCAGGTTGGTGGTGCCGTTCAGGTACTCGGTGTCGTAGTTCTTGTAGTCGGTGCCGACCACGAACTCGCTGACCTGGCCGAAGGTTGCGAACGGCTGGCTGTAGCTGGCGTCCAGCGAGTAGGTGTCCTGGGTGAAGTCGCGGGCGGTGGCGCGCTCGGAGTTGGCGCCGGTGCTGGCGTTGGTCGCGGTGAAGGCATACAGGTAGTTGGTGTCGCGGTGCGAACCACGGGCGGCGATGCGGCCATAGCCGCCATTGTCGAAGCGGTGGGTCAGCTCGGCGACCAGGTCGGTGGTCTTGCCGTCGAAGTAGTTCCAGTCGGCGCCGAGGAACCTGGAGTGGCTGAAGTCGGGCACTTCGCCGTTCAGCGTGGCCGGGTAGCCGTTGTGCGGGGTGATGTTCTTCACCTCGTGGATCAGCCCGAACGACAGCTGGGTGTCGTCGTCCAGGTCGATGTCCAGCGCGCCGTAATAGCTGTTGCTGGTGTTGGCGTTGTAGTCGACTTCGCCATTGCTGTCGTCGCGCGAGGCGATGAAGCGCCCGCGCACGCGGCCGGCGTCATCCAGCGGGCCGCTCAGGTCGATTTCTTCATGGTTGGTGTCCCAGGTGCCGTAGCTGCCTTCGATGTGGCCCTGGAATTCGGCGGTCGGGCGCTTGCGCACCATGTTGACGATGCCACCCAGCTCGCTGGTGCTGCTGAACAGGCCGGCCGGGCCACGCATGATCTCGACGCGGTCGAAGGCCGCCAGCGCCGGTACCGTGCCGAAGATGCTGGCCATCGGTGCCGGCAGCCCGTCGATGTTGAACTCGCTGTACTCGTAGCCACGGGCATAGATCGACGAGCGGCCGCTGTCGTTGGTCAGGGTGCGCAGGCCGGCGGTGTACTTGGCCAGGTCGTCCAGGTGCACGAACTGGCGGTCCTTGACGTAGTCCTGGGTGTAGACGGTGATCGACTGCGGGATGTCCTTGAGCGCGGCCGGAGTCTTGGTACCCACGGTGGCAGCGTCGACGCTGTAGCCGCCGGTGGCCTCCGAGGGCAGCATGTCGTACAGGCGGTTGCCTTCGATGGTCAGTGCCGGCAGGTCCATCGCGCCATCGCCGGCCGCCTGCGTCGCGACCGTTTCGGCCAGCGCCGACAACGAAAATGGCGCCAGCAGGCCCACCACCAGCCAGCCCCGAACCCGGCGCGAGCTCCCCACAGCGTTCAAACCACCCATCACACACCCCTAGCCCAAATGATATTTAGTCGCAAACGCAATACGTTGCTTTTTGCGAACCATACCGGAGCAAAACCGGGGGTGCAGCAGGATTAACCTTCTTAACACATGCTCCCGACACGGGACGATTGCCCTGCCCGGCGCACAATGGGATGATCGCCAACTGATACGAATTCTCATTCAAGACCCACGATGCCCACCTCACTCCTGCTCGTCGAAGATGACCCCCGCCTGCGCCAGGACCTGCAGCGCCACTTCCTCAACCGCGGTTTCCAGGTGCATGACTGCGCCAGCGGCACCCAGGCCCTGAGCGCAGTGCAGCAGAGCCGCTTCGACCTGGTGCTGCTGGACATCATGCTGCCGGGCATCGACGGCCTCAGCCTGCTCGACGAACTGCGCCGCCAGCAGGCCGTGCCGGTGATGCTGATGTCGGCGCTGGGCGCCGAGCAGGACCGCATCAGCGGCTTTACCCGCGGCGCCGACGACTACCTGCCCAAGCCCTTCAGCCTGGCCGAGCTGGACGCCCGGGTCGATGCCCTGCTGCGGCGCGTGGCCTTCGGGCGCGCTGCGGTGCCGCAGCACGACGCCGGGCCACTGGTGTTCGACCAGGACCTGCAGGACGTGCTGCACCACGGCAAGGCCGCCGGCCTGACCGCCTCCGAGTTCCGCTTGCTGGCCACCCTGAGCGCCCACCCCGGTGAAGCCCTGAGCAAGCCCTTCCTCTACCAGACCGTGCTGCACAGGGCCTACACCCGCCTGGACCGCGGCCTCGACGTGCACGTGTGCAACCTGCGCCGCAAGCTGGCCGACATCGCCGCCCAGCACGTGCAGATCCAGGCGGTGCGCGGCCAGGGCTACCTGCTGGTCGACGCGGAACAGCCCTGATGCGCCGCCATCCCTTGCTGTGGAAACTCGCCGTCCTGCAGGTCAGCTTCTGCCTGCTGCTGACCTGGCTGATCTGGACCTGGGGCCTGTCGGTGGAGCGCAGCACCTACTTCCTCTCCCAGGCCGACCAGGACTACCTGGCGCGCTACGCGCAGCAGGCCGAGGACGCCTGGCAACAGGGCGGCGCAAGCGGCGCCGAAGCCTTCCGCCGCCAGCTGGAGCGGGCCGAGGACACCTGGGTGGTGCTGCTCGGGCCGCACCTGCAAAGCCTCGGCACCACGCCGCTGAACGCCGAGGAGGCCAACCACCTGACCTTCATGCGCAAGCTCGACTGGCCGATGAGCCGCCGCCTGCAGGATGAGCTGCCCTACGTCAGCATCGAATTCCCGCAGCATCCCGAAGCCGGCCGCCTGGTCCTGCAACTGCCCGAGCGCCTGCTGCCGACCGGCCTGACGCCCTGGACCCACGTCATCACCCACGGCGTCGCCCCCACGTTACTGGCCCTGCTGCTGGGGCTGGCCCTCTATCGCCACCTGGTGGTGCCGCTCAACCGCCTGCGCGACCGCGCCGACGCCCTGCGCGCCGACGACCTGGACAGCCCCGCCCTGCCCCTGCAGGACCGCCGCGACGAACTGGGCGAACTGGCCCAGGCCTTCGAGCACATGGCCGGGCGCCTGCGCCAGAGCCTGGAGCAGCAGCGCCTGCTGCTGCGCACCCTGTCCCACGAACTGCGCACGCCCCTGGCGCGGCTGCGCATCGCCCACGACAGCGAGCTGCCGCCGGCCCAGTTGCGCGAGCGCCTGGAGCGTGAGGTCAACGACATGCAGAAGCTGCTCGAAGACACCCTGGACCTGGCCTGGATGGACACCGAACAACCGCAACTGGCCACGGAACCCGTGCTGATGCTGTCGGTGTGGGAGGCCCTGTGCCAGGACATCTGCTTCGAAAGTGGCTGGGACCGGGCGCGCCTGCCCTGCTCGCTCGGCACCGACTGCCGGGTGCAGGTGCACCTCGACAGCCTGGCCCAGGCCCTGGAAAACCTGATGCGCAATGCCATCCGCCATTCGCCGGAAGACGGCCGGGTCAGCCTCGACGGCTGGCGCGAGGACGGCTACTGGCACCTGCGGGTCAGCGACCAGGGCCCCGGCGTGCCCCAGGCCGACCTCGAACGCATCTTCAAGCCCTACCAGCGCCTGCCCGACAGCGGCGCCGGCTTCGGCCTGGGCCTGGCCATCGCCCGCCGCGCCGTCGAACTGCAAGGCGGCAAGCTGTGGGCCAGCAACGGCCACCCGGGCCTGTGCCTGCATGTGCTGCTGCCCGTTGGCGAGGAATGTTTAGAAAGTTAATGCGCTTTACGCTCAATCGGGACTGATTATCATCGGGCGCTCCCGGCAACGCCCCGACGAGACTCCCGATGAGCAAGATGACCCTGCCCCTGGCCTTGGCGCTGGCCCTCGCGGCCCCTGTCGCCCTGGCGCAACCGGAGCATGCGCAGAAGATGGACAGCTCGCTGCTGCAACGCCAGGACCTGGCCTACCGCTTCAGCCAGCTCGACCTGGATTCTGCCGACGGCCGGCGCCATTACCGCTTGTGGCTCGGCCGGCCGAACCGCCCGGCGCCGGCCGCCGGTTACCCGGTGCTGTGGATGCTCGACGGCAATGCCGCGCTGGGGGCGCTGGATCGCCAGCAACTGGACAACCTCGCCGCCGGCCAGGCGCCATTGCTGGTGGCCGTGGGGTACCAGACCGAACAGCGCATCGAGCGCACCGGACGGACCTTCGACTACACCCCAGCAGTGCCCGGGCAGGCCGAGCAGCGCGACCCGCTGACGGGTGAGCCCAGCGGTGGGGTGGATGCGTTTCTGGACCTGTTGATACAGAAGATGCGGCCGCTGCTGGCGAGCGTGGCGCCAATCGATCCGCAGCGGCAGACGTTGTGGGGCCATTCTTATGGAGGTCTGGCGGTGCTGCATGCGCTGTTCACCCGTCCTGAGGCATTCGGCGACTATGCGGCGGCCAGCCCTTCGCTCTGGTGGCATGACGGGGCGATCGTGCGAGAGGCGCAGGGGTTGCAGCAACGATTGGGCGATAGCCGCCCGCGGTTGCTGTTGATGCGTGGGAGCGCAGAGCCGGCGAGCCCGCGTGGGCCGGTGCAGAAGGATGCGCAATGGCCAGCGCTTGAACTCGCGAAAGACCTGTCAAAAGTGCCTGGCGTGCAGGTGCGCTTCGAACGGTTCGAGGGGCTGGGGCATGGGCCGATGCTGCCGGCGTCGCTGGGTAAAGTGATCGAGGAGATGTCTCGGTAGGCCGGTTCTGGCCTCTTCGCGGGTAAACCCGCTCCCACAGGCCTGCCAGGCTGTGATGATCTCTGTGGGAGCGGGTTTACCCGCGAAGAGGCCGGACCTGCCAACCTACCGCCAAAGGTCGTAGAACATCGGCTTGCCAGCACGGTGGCCCAGTGCTGTATGCTTGGCCGGTCTTCAGGGCGGGGTGCAAGTCCCCACCGGCGGTAAATCGAAAGATGAGCCCGCGAGCGCCCCGGCCATGTCGGGGGTCAGCAGATCTGGTGCGACTCCAGAGCCGACGGTCATAGTCCGGATGAAAGAAGGCGTCAGGCAGGGGCCATCCGGGCGCCCCTGCGCGCGCGTTTTGTTCGCCCCGAGACGTTCATCGATCAATCACGAGGAGCGTTTCATGTCCCCTTTGCTGCATAAGCAATTCCCCAACGTATCCGCCGCCATCGCTGCCTTCCAGGCCGGCCGCCCTGTGCTGCTGCTCGACGATGACGACCGCGAGGACGAAGCCGACATCGTCGCCGCCGCCGAAAACCTGTCGCTGCAGACCATGGCCATGATGATCCGCGACTGCAGCGGCATCGTCTGCCTGTGCCTGGACGAAGCCACCGTCGACGCCTTGCAGCTGGCACCGATGGTGCAGAACAACCAGGCCCGCCACGGCACCGGTTTCACCGTCACCATCGAGGCGGCCGAAGGCGTGAGCACGGGTGTTTCCGCCCAGGACCGCATCACCACCATCGAGGCGGCGCTGCGCTCGACCGCCGAGCAGCGCCATATCGTCAGCCCGGGCCATGTGTTCCCGCTGCGCGCGCGCGATGGCGGCGTGCTGGCTCGCCGTGGCCACACCGAAGGCTCGGTTGACCTCGCGCGCCTGGCCGGCCTGCGCCCGGCGGCGGTGCTGTGCGAACTGATGAACCCCGATGGCAGCATGGCCCGGGGTGAGCAGGTGGCGGTGTATGCGCGGCAGTACAATCTGCCGGTGCTGACCATCGAAGAGCTGGCGCGGTGCCGTGAGGCCATGGTTGAGCTGGAAGCCGAACCTGCCTGATCGACCGTACGGGGCCGCTTTGCGGCCCATTCGCGGGCAAGCCCGCTCCCACAAGGTTATCGCAGGCCTCAAGAGCTGCGCTTGACTTGTGGGAGCGGGCATGCCCGCGAATGGGCCTGCACCTCCCAGCCAGCGCCTTAAGTTTGCTCCCCCCGCCCCGCTCTGCTAACGTCGCGCCGTTCTGAACCCGCCACCGAGACTGTCGCCATGGCCCGCAAAAAAGCCTCCATCGATTTCGAACAATCCCTCGCCGACCTGCAAGCTTTGGTCGAGCGCCTGGAGAACGGCGAATTGTCGCTGGAAGACTCGCTGGCCGCCTTCGAGCAAGGCATCGCCCTGACCCGCGACTGCCAGGGCGCCCTGGCCCAGGCCGAGCAGAAGGTGCAGATCCTGCTGGAGCGCGACGGCGAACTGGCCGCGCAGCCATTCGACGCGGAGCCGCAAGCATGATCAGCGCGTACCAGGCCAGCAGCCAGGCCCGCGTCGACGCCGCCCTCGAACCACTGTTCGTCGCACCCTCCAAGGAACTCGAGCGACTGTATGCCGCCATGCGCTACAGCGTGATGAACGGCGGCAAGCGGGTGCGCCCGCTGCTCGCCTACGCCGCCTGCGAAGCCCTCGGCGCGCCGGCCGAACAGGCCAACGGTGCCGCCTGCGCGGTGGAGCTGATCCACGCCTACTCGCTGGTGCACGATGACTTGCCGGCCATGGACGACGACGACCTGCGCCGTGGCCAGCCGACCACCCACAAGGCCTTCGACGAAGCCTGCGCGATCCTTGCCGGTGACGGCTTGCAGAGCCTGGCCTTCAGCGCCCTGCTCGACCCGGGCCTGAGCCCGCAGTCCGACAGCATTCGCCTGGCCATGGTCCAGGCCCTGGCCAAGGCCGCCGGCCCGGCCGGCATGGTTGGCGGGCAGGCCATCGACCTCGGCTCGGTGGGCCTGAAGCTCGACCAGAAGGCCCTGGAGTACATGCACCGGCACAAGACCGGTGCGCTGATCGAAGCCAGCGTGCGCCTCGGCGCCCTGGCCAGTGCCCGCGCCGAGCAGGCACAACTGGACGCATTGCAGACTTATGCACAGGCCATCGGCCTGGCGTTCCAGGTACAAGACGACATCCTTGACGTGGAAAGCGACACCGCCACCCTGGGCAAGCGCCAGGGCGCTGACATAGCTCGTGACAAACCAACCTACCCGGCACTGCTGGGGCTGGAGGCGGCCAAGGCCTATGCGATCGAACTGCGCGACCAGGCGCTGTTCGCACTGCAAGGCTTCGGTGACAACGCCGAGCCGCTGCGGGCGCTGGCGCGCTACATCGTCGAACGCCGCCATTAAGCCCCGACGCCAAGCCCCAGTGGTCCAATGGGCACTTTTCCCACAATGGGGTAAACTGCCGCGTCTTCACACCTATAACGACTCGCCTGATGCCCACGACGTTTCAAGAGATCCCCCGCGAACGCCCGGTCACGCCGTTGCTCGACCGCGCTGACACGCCTGCCGGCCTGCGCCGGCTGGCCGAAGCCGACCTGGAGACCCTGGCCGACGAGTTGCGCCAGGAGTTGCTCTACACCGTTGGTCAGACCGGTGGGCATTTCGGCGCCGGCCTGGGTGTCATCGAGCTGACGATCGCCCTGCACTACGTCTTCGACACCCCGGACGACCGGCTGGTGTGGGACGTCGGCCACCAGGCCTACCCGCACAAGATCCTCACCGGGCGCCGCAAGCGCATGCTCAGCCTGCGCCAGAAGGACGGCATCGCCGCCTTCCCGCGCCGCAGCGAAAGCGAGTACGACACCTTCGGCGTCGGCCACTCCAGCACCTCGATCAGCGCCGCCTTGGGGATGGCCATCGCCGCCCGCCTGCAGAACAGCGCGCGCAAGTCGATCGCGGTGATCGGCGACGGCGCCCTGACCGCCGGCATGGCCTTCGAAGCGTTGAACCACGCCCAGGAAGTCAACGCCGACATGCTGGTGATCCTCAACGACAACGACATGTCGATTTCGCGCAACGTCGGCGGCCTGTCCAACTACCTGGCCAAGATCCTTTCCAGCCGCACCTACGCAAGCATGCGCGAGGGCAGCAAGAAGGTCCTGTCGCGCCTGCCCGGCGCCTGGGAAATCGCCCGCCGCACCGAGGAATACGCCAAGGGCATGCTGGTGCCCGGCACCCTGTTCGAAGAACTGGGCTGGAACTACATCGGCCCGATCGACGGCCACGACCTGCCGACCATGATCGCCACCCTGCGCAACATGCGTGACCTCAAGGGCCCGCAGTTCCTGCACGTGGTGACCAAGAAGGGCAAGGGCTTCGCCCCGGCCGAGGTCGACCCGATCGGCTACCACGCCATCACCAAGCTCGAACCCGCCGACAAGCCGGCCGCGCCGAAGAAGGCTAGCGGGCCGAAGTACTCCGCGGTGTTCGGCCAGTGGCTGTGCGACATGGCTGCCGCCGACAAACGCCTGGTGGGCATCACCCCGGCAATGAAGGAAGGCTCCGACCTGGTCGACTTCAGCGAACGCTACCCAGAGCGCTACTTCGACGTGGCGATCGCCGAGCAGCACGCGGTCACCCTCGCCGCGGGCATGGCCTGCGAAGGCAGCAAGCCGGTGGTGGCGATCTACTCCACCTTCCTGCAGCGCGGCTACGACCAGCTGATCCACGACGTGGCGGTGCAGAACCTCGACGTGCTGTTCGCCATCGACCGCGCCGGCCTGGTCGGCGAGGACGGCCCGACCCACGCCGGCGCCTATGACCTGTCGTACCTGCGCTGCATCCCCGGCATGCTGGTGATGACTCCGAGCGACGAGAACGAGCTGCGCAAGATGCTCAGCACCGGCCACCTGTACAACGGCCCGGCAGCCGTGCGCTACCCGCGCGGCACCGGCCCGAATGCGGTGATCGACAACGACCTCGAACCGCTGGAAATCGGCAAGGGCGTGGTCCGCCGCCAGGGAGAGAAAGTCGCCCTGCTGGTGTTCGGCGTGCAGCTGGCCGAGGCCCTGCAGGTGGCCGAGCAGATCAACGCCACTGTGGTCGACATGCGCTTCGTCAAGCCGCTGGACGAGGCCCTGGTGCTGGAACTGGCCGCCAGCCATGAGCTGCTGGTGACCGTCGAGGAAAACGCCATCATGGGGGGTGCCGGCGCCGCCGTTGGCGAATTCCTGGCCCAGCAGGCGGTGGTCAAGCCGCTGCTGCACCTGGGGCTGCCGGATATCTATGTCGAGCATGCCAAGCCTGCGCAGATGCTTGCCGAGTGCGGGCTGGATGCGGCTGGCATCGAAGCGGCCGTCAAAGCCCGGATGGCTAAGCTCGGCCTGTAGATTTTGGGGCCGCTTTGCGGCCCTTTCGCGACACAAGGCCGCTCCTACAGAGGATCGCGCAATCCTGTGTAGGAGCGGCCTTGTGTCGCGATCGAGGGCGCAGCCCTCGCAAAATGGAACAGCCAATGAAAAAATCCGCCTGTGCCGCACTACTGTGCGCCCCTACACTCCTGCTGGCCGCCGAACGCGACAACGCCCTCAAGCTCCCCGACGTGCTGATCAGCGCCAACCGCCAGGTCGAATCGCGCACGGCCACCAGCGCCGCCAACACCGTCTTCACCCGCACCGACATCGACCGCCTGCAACCCTCCAGCGTCACCGACCTGCTGACCCGCGTGCCCGGCGTGCAGGTCGCGCCCACCGGCGGCCGTGGCAGCCTGCCCGGGATCTTCATCCGCGGCACCAAGGCCGCCCAGACCCTGGTGCTGGTCGACGGCGTGCGCATCGCCAATGCCACTTCCGGCGACAGCGGCCTGCAGTTTCTCGACGTCGACCAGATCGAGCGCGTCGAGGTGCTGCGCGGCTCGCGCTCGGCGGTGTACGGCAGCGATGCCATCGGCGGCGTGATCCAGATCTTCACCCGCCGCAGCAGCGGCCCCGGCCTGCAACCGCGCCTGCGCCTGGCCGCCGGCAGCCAGCAGACGTTGCAGCGCAGCCTGGGGCTGTCCGGCGGCGATGACACCACCCGTTTCAACCTCGGCGCCAGCCTCGACGAAACCGCCGGCATCGACTCGACCGGCCCGTCGCTGGCCAGCGACGGCGACCACGACGCCTACCGTAACCGCTCGCTCAACCTCAGCCTGAGCCACACCTTCGGCGAGCGCTTCGAGGCCGGCCTGAACCTGCTCGACAGCCACGGCCGCAGCGAATACGACAACCCGTTCGGCCGCTTCGACCCGGTGACCTTCGAGAGTTTCGGGCAAAAGCCCTACACCGACTTCAACGTCAGCAGCCTGGGCAGCTACTTCGACGCCCAGCTCACCGACATCTGGCATTCGCGCCTGGAACTGGCCCACAGCGAAAACCGCGACGACAAGCGTGACAAGCTCAGCGACGAGCGCTCCGTGTTCAACACCTACCGCGACCAGGTCACCTGGCAGAACGACCTGGCGCTGGCCGAGCGGCACAACCTGCTGGTCGGCGGCGATTGGTACGAAGACCGCGTGCACGCCAGCACCGACTTCAGCGAAGACAGCCGCTGGAACCGCGCCGCATTCATCCAGCACCGCTACAGCGGCGAAGCGTTCTCCACCGAGCTGGGCGTGCGACATGACCAGAACCAGCAGTTCGGTGGCCAGACGACCTGGAGCGGTAGCCTGACCGTGCCGCTGAACCCGCACAACGACGTGCTGCTGTCCTACAGCGAAGGCTTCCGCGCCCCGACCTTCAACGACCTGTACTACCCGCTGTTCAGCAACCCGGACCTCAAGCCCGAGCGCTCGAAGAGCTATGAAGTGCAGTGGCGCAGCCAACTGACCCGCGACAGCCGCCTGGAAGCCTCGCTGTACCGCACCGACCTGCGCGACGCGATCATCTTCGGCCAGGATTCGATCCCGCGTAACGTCGCCTCGGCCCGCATCAACGGCTTCGAGCTGGCGCTGGCCCAGCAATGGGGCGCATGGCGCAGCCAGCTCGGCCTGGCGCTGACCGACCCGCGCGACCGCGACAGCGGCCACACCCTGGCTCGCCGTGCAAGGCGCACCCTGAGCCTGGACCTGGATCGCCAGTTCGAGCGTTTCGATGTGGGCGCCAGCTGGCAGGCCGTGAGCGCCAGCTACGATGACGAGGCCAACCGCAACCGCCTCGGCGGCTACGGCCTGCTGGGCCTGCGCGCTGGCTGGAAGGCAACCGACGAAGTGAAGCTCGACGTGAAGCTGGATAACCTGCTGGACAAGGACTACAGCCGGGCGCTGTACAGCTACGACGGGGCCAGCCATGGCTACCGCGAGGAAGGCCGCACCGTGCTGTTCAGCGTGACCTGGACGCCGGCGCTCTAGCCGCCAGCAGCGCACACAGGCGCGCGGTCGCCTCGATCATCTGCCCGCTGGGCCGCTCCAGGCCCTTGTCCGGCACCACCAACAAGCCGCCCTGGGCCACGGCCGTGAGCCGTGGCCAGGCCTTCCAGCTGGCCAACTGCGCCGGGTCGCCGGCCAGGATCACCTGCGGATCGCGCAGCAGCACCGACTCCACGTTCACCTGCGGCGCCGGCAGGTGCTGGTCGGCGAAGACATTGCGCGCGCCACAGACGGTCAGTGCATCGCTGACCACCTGCTGCCCGCCGAGGGTATACAGCGGGCGGTCCCAGACCTGATAGAACACCCGCAGCGGTTTTTCGCGCCGGTACAGCTGGCGCAGCTGCTGCAAACGCCCACGCAGCCCCTCTACGTACTCGCGCCCCTGCTCGGCCCGGCCGACCTGCACGGCAATCGCCTCGATCTGTTCGAGCAGCTGGTTCAGGTCGTGGGGTTCGGCACTGTAGGTGGCGATGCCCAGGCGCTTGAGCTGGTCGCGCTGGGCCGGCGCCACGCTGCCGGGCCACAGCAGCAACAGGTCCGGGCGCAGGCTGAGCAGGCGTTCCATGTCGAGCTGGCCCTGGCGCCCCACCGAAGGCAAGGTGCGCAGGGCGGCGGGCCGTTCGCCGCCGTCGAGCACGCCCACCAGCAGGTCGTCGGCGTGCAGTTCGAGCATGATTTCGCTCATCGACGGCGCCAGGCTGACCACCCGCAGCGGCTCGCCGGCCTGCGCAGTGCAGGCCAGCAGTGCCAGCAGGCAGAGCAGGAGGCGCATCAGCCGAGCTGACGCGGAATGCGATAGAGGTAGAGCAGCACCACGGTGGACAGCGCCAGGAGAATCTGCGGCACCGCCTCGAGCCCCACCAGCACCGACAGCGCAGCGACCCAGGCCGGGAAGCAGGCGAACAGCATGGCCATGCGCCGTACCCGCGCCAGCAGGATCCACGCAGCCGGCTCTTCGGCGCTGCCGAGCACCTTGGAGGTGGCGATCAACGTCCGCTTGTAGGCACCGAAGCGCGGCAAGCTGAGGAACATGGTGGCCGCGCCGCCGATGAACAGCGGCATGGCCAGGACCGGGATCAGCGCATCGCCACCGCCAAAGGCCCAGGCCATCACCGGCAGCGGCACCAGGCCGACCGCCAGGTACTGCCACCAGGCCAGCGCCAGGCGCCGCTTCACCTCGGCGCGGGTCACGCCTGGGGCGCCTCGCCCTGGTGTTCGTTGCCCAGCATGTGGCCCAGCTTGCCGGCCTTGGTCGCCAGGTAGTAACGGTTGTGCGGGTTGTGGCCGGTGTGCAGCGGCACCCGCTCGGCGACCTTGATGTTCATGTCGGTCAGTGCCTTGACCTTGCGCGGGTTGTTGGTCATCAGGCGCAGCGACTTCACCCCCAGGTGCTCCAGCATTGGCAGGCACATGGCGTAGTCGCGCTGGTCGGCGGCGAAGCCCAGGCGCTCGTTGGCCTCGACGGTGTCGGCGCCACCGTCTTGCAGTTCGTAGGCGCGAATCTTGTTCAACAGGCCAATGCCACGGCCTTCCTGGCGCAGGTACAGCAGCACGCCACGGCCTTCACGGGCGATGGCCTGCAGGGCGGCTTCCAGTTGCGAACCACAGTCGCAACGCTGGCTGAACAGGGCATCGCCGGTCAGGCACTCGGAGTGCAGGCGCCCCAGCACCGGCTCGCCATCGGCGATGTCACCCAGGCTGAGCACCACGTGCTCGCGGCCAGTGGCTTCGTCGAGGAAGCCATGCATGGTGAAGATCGCAAAGGGAGTCGGGAGTTTCGAGGCGGCGACAAAGACGACGGGCACGTTGTGCTCCTGGTGTTAAGTAGGAAATTTCTCGTGAGCCGATTGTATCAGCAGGTTGGCCAGTGTGCCCCCGTTGAATACCGAGGGTTAAGATCGAAAAGTTCGATGCTTAGCTGACCCTACAGGCCCCCTGTGGGAGCGGGTTTACCCGCGAAGAAGGCGACGCGGTGGATGGCACCGGCTTTGCCGGTGTTCGCGGGTGAACCCGCTCCCACAGGGATCGCACTAACTTTGCACAGGTTACTGCGGCTTGCTGTCCTGGGTGAACGGATACGGCTGCTTCCAGTGCTCGAAGATCGGCTTCAGCTCGCCGCTGCGCACCAGCTCGGCCATGCGCCGGTCGAACAGGTCACGCAGCGCGCGGGCCTCGTCGGTGCGCGAGAACGCCAGGTACAGCGGCAGTTCGGCCACATGGGTGCGACGGAATTTATCCGGCTGCGAGCTCTGGCCTTGCACGTAGTCGACTTCGGTCAGGGCATCGATGTAGAAGTCCACCCGGTCATGCTCGAGCATCGGCAGGATGCCCTCGCGGCGCTGGATTTCGCGGAAGTCACGCACGTTGGGCAGGTAGCTGTCGTAGTCGTAGCCGCGCACCCAGGCCAGGCGGAACTGACCGAGGGTATCGAGGGTCGGCACCGGCCGGTCGGCCAGGCCCAGGGCATAGATGTGGTCCATGTCGAAGTGCCAGCGCGGGTACAGGTTGTCCTCGTTCTCTTCCTTGTACGAGCCCACCCAGGCATCGGCCTCGCCGCGCTTGACCAGGCCCACCGCACGGCTGTACGGCGCGCTCTTGGTCAACACCTTGACCCCGGCCGGCTCGAACACCTTGCGCAGCACGTCCCAGGCCAGGCCGTTGCCCTTGGCATCGGTGTAGTCGATCCATTCCTCGCTGACCAGGCGCACCTGCTTGGGGAGCCCTTGCGCCGCCGTCACCCAGGGGGCGACGCTCAGCAACATTGCCAGCAGCACAATCCTTATGGCCATCCAACGCACTCCTGTCTCAGCCTATCGCCCACACCAGCACTTGCATGCCCAGCCAGGCGAACACGCCGGCCAGGATATCGTCGAGCATGATCCCGACCCCGCCATGCACATGGCGGTCGATCCAGCGGATCGGCCACGGCTTGAGGATGTCGAAGAAGCGGAACATCAGGAACCCGGCGAGGATCCACTGCCACCCTTCCGGCACCAGCCAGAGGGTGATCCACATGCCGACCATCTCGTCCCAGACAATGCCTTCATGGTCGTGCACGCGCAAGTCGTTGGCGACCTTGCCGCACAGCCAGAAGCCGAACAGCATCATCACGCCCAGCAACAGCCAGTAGCCCCAGTCGGGCAGCATCTGCCACAGCGGGATGAACGGGATCGCCACCAGCGAGCCCCAGGTCCCGGGGGCCTTGGGCAAGGTGCCGGAGCCGAAGCCGAAGGCGATGAAGTGCCACGGATTGCGCCAGACCGATGGCGGAACGAACTCCGCAGGCACCTGGTTGGGGTGGTCGGTCACGGTGTCTCCCTAAAATGTTGATAGCCCCGCTGCGCGGGGGTGATGTCCTGGCCCTGCGCATCGCGCAAGGTCACGCCCTGGCCATCGAGCACGCGACCGATCACGTGCAGCTCGACGCCTTCGAGTTCGGCCAGCGCCGCCGCTGGCAGGGTGAAGGCCAGCACGTAGTCGTCACCGCCGGTGAGCGCTGCCAGCCGGGCCCCGTCAGGCCCGAGGAAGGCCTGCAGAGCAGGAGACACTGGCACCTGCGCCAGGTTCACCTCGAGCGCCACGCCGGACGCCTTGGCGATATGCCCGCAGTCGGCGAGCAGGCCATCGGAGATGTCCAGCGCCGCCGTGGCATGGCCGCGCAGGCGCTGGCCCAGCTCCAGCTGTGGCAGCGGCGACCAGTAATGGGCCAGCAGCGGCTCGGCCTGCTCGGCCGGCGCCTCGCGCTCGCCCAGCACCAGCGGCAACGCTCCCGCCGCCTTGCCCAGCGTACCGCCCACGCACAGCAAATCGCCCGGCCGCGCGCCGCTGCGGCGCAGGGCCTGGCCGGCCGGCACGCGGCCGAACACGGTGACGGTGATGCTCAAGGGGCCACGGGTGGTGTCGCCGCCGATCAGGCTCATGCGGCAGCGCTGGGCCATGCGGCTCAGGCCGTCGGCAAACGCGCCGAGCCAGTCGGGGCCGACGTCGGGCAGGGTCAGGGCGAGGGTGAAACCGATGGCGGTCGCGCCCATGGCCGCCAGGTCGCTGGCCGCCACGGCCAAGGCACGTTGGCCCAGCAGCAGTGGCTCGCACACGGTGGGGAAATGCACGCCGGCGACCAGGGTGTCGGTCGACACCGCCAGTTGCTCGCCAGGTGGAAGGTCCAGCAGGGCGCAGTCGTCGCCGATGCCAAGGGCCACGCCCTCGCCGCCCTGCGCACAGGGCGCGGCGGCGAAGTAATGGTTGATCAGCTCGAACTCACCCATGGCTCGGCAGCGCCAGGATCAGCGCTTGTTCGCCTTGACCTCTGCTTCACGCAGGGCCGGGGCGAGCTTGTCCAGCACACCGTTGACGAACTTGTGGCCGTCGGTGGCACCGAAGACCTTGGCCAGCTCCACGCCTTCGTTGATCACCACGCGGTACGGTACGTCGACGCGCTTGATCAGCTCCCAGGTGGACAGACGCAGCACAGCCAGCTCGACCGGGTCGAGCTCTTCCAGGGCGATGGTCATGCACGGCACCAGCGCCTTGTCGATCTCGACCTTGATTGCCGGGACCCCATGCAGGATCTCGCGGAAATAGGCGCCGTCGACATCGGTGAAATCGTTATCGACCCGGAACTGCGCTTCGATCTCGTTCAGCGAATGCTGGGCCATGTGCCACTGGTAGAGGGCCTGGGTCGCGAGCTTGCGGGCTTCGCGGCGCTTGGCGCTCTTCGAGGGCTTGCCGGCATCCGCAGGTTTTGGATCGCGCGGGTTGAAACGATCGCTTTCGTCGCTAATCACTTGGCCTCCAACTGCGCCAGCAGGCTGACCATTTCCAGAGCGGACAGGGCAGCTTCACCGCCTTTGTTGCCAGCCTTGGTGCCGGAGCGCTCGATGGCCTGCTCGATGGAGTCGACGGTCAGAACGCCGAAGGCCACCGGTACGCCGAACTCCATGGACACCTGGGCCAGGCCCTTGGTGCATTCGCCCGCCACGTATTCGAAGTGCGGGGTACCGCCACGGATCACTGCGCCCAGGGCGATGATCGCGTCGTAAGCGCCTTGCTGGGCGACTTTCTGTGCCACCAGCGGGATTTCGAACGCGCCCGGGGCACGGATGATGGTGATGTCGCTTTCGCTGACACCGTGGCGAACCAGGGTATCAACGGCGCCGCTTACCAGGCTTTCGACGACGAAGCTGTTGAAGCGGCCAACCACCAAAGCATAGCGACCTTTGGGGGCGATGAAGGTACCTTCGATGGTCTTCAGGGTCATTCCGATATTCTCATCTTCAAGAGCGAGGCCGCATGCAAGCGGCCTCGACAGGGGTCTGGACTCGAGCTGGAGGGCGTCAATGCCGCCTCAAGTCACTCGGAGGGCACGTATTCTACAACTTCCAGATCGAATCCGGATATCGCATTGAACTTCATCGGCGAACTCATCAGGCGCATCTTGCGCACACCGAGGTCGCGCAGGATCTGCGAACCGGCACCGACGGTGCTGTAGGTGGTCGGCGCCTTGGTCGGCGCATCGCCCGCGCTTTCGCGGATGTGCGCCAGCAGCACGTCGCCGTCCAGCGGGTGGCCCAGCAGCAGCACCACGCCGCTGCCGGCCTCGGCCACGGCGGCCATCGCCGCGCGCAGGCTCCAGCGGCCCGGCTGCTTGACCAGCAGCAGGTCACGCAGCGGGTCCATGTTGTGCACGCGCACCAGGGTCGGCTCTTCGGCGCAGATCTTGCCCAGGGTCAGGGCCATGTGCACGTCGCCTTCCACCGCGTCGCGGTAGGTGACCAGGTTGAATTCGCCCAGCTCGCTCTCCACCGGCTGCTCGGAGACGCGCTGCACGGTGCGCTCGTGGATCATGCGGTAGTGGATCAGGTCGGCGATGGTGCCGATCTTCAGGCCGTGCTCGGCGGCGAACACTTCCAGCTCGGCGCGGCGCGACATGGTGCCGTCGTCGTTCATCACTTCGCAGATCACGCCGCTCGGCTCGAAGCCGGCCATGCGCGCCAGGTCGCAGGCCGCTTCGGTGTGGCCGGCGCGGGCCAGGGTGCCGCCGGGCTGGGCCATCAGTGGGAAGATGTGGCCAGGGCTGACGATGTCTTCGGCCTTGGCGTCCTTGGCCGCTGCAGCCTGCACGGTGCGGGCGCGGTCGGCGGCGGAGATGCCGGTGGTGACGCCTTCGGCGGCCTCGATCGACACGGTGAACTTGGTACCGAAGCCCGAGCCGTTGCGCGGCGCCATCAGCGGCAGCTTCAGGGTCTCGCAGCGCTCGCGGGTCATCGGCATGCAGATCAGGCCACGGGCGTGCTTGGCCATGAAGTTGATGTGCTCGGGCAGGCAGCACTCGGCCGCCATGATGATGTCGCCTTCGTTCTCGCGGTCTTCGTCATCCATGAGGATGACCATTTTGCCCTGGCGGATGTCTTCGACCAGTTCTTCGATGCTGTTGAGCGCCACTCGGCACCCCCTTCTCAATCAGGATTTCAAGAAGCCGTTGGCGGCCAGGAAGCTTTCGGTGATGCCACTGCCCTTGCTCGGTTCGGCCGCCTTGTCACCCAGCAGCAAGCGCTCCAGGTAACGGGCCAGCAGGTCGACCTCAAGGTTCACCCGACGCCCTGCGCGGTAGTCGGCCATGATGGTTTCGGACAGGGTGTGCGGGACAATGGTCAGCTCGAATTCGGCGCCATTGACCTCGTTGACCGTCAGGCTGGTGCCGTCGACGGTGATCGAGCCCTTGTGGGCGATGTACTTGGCCAGCTCCTTGGGCGCACGCACGCGGAACTGGATGGCGCGGGCGTTATCGCTGCGCGAGATGATTTCGCCGACACCGTCGACATGGCCGCTGACCAGGTGGCCGCCGAGGCGGGTGGTCGGGGTCAGGGCCTTTTCCAGGTTGACCTTGCTGCCGCTCTTGAGGTCGATGAACGCGGTGCGCTTGAGGGTCTCGACGCTGACGTCGGCCCAGAACCCGTTGCCCGGCAGCTCGACGGCGGTCAGGCACACGCCGTTGACGGCGATGCTGTCGCCGAGCTTGACGTCACCCAGGTCGAGCTTGCCGGTGTCGACGTGGACGCGCACGTCACCGCCCTTGGGGGTCAGGCTGCGGATGGTGCCGATGGATTCGATGATGCCGGTGAACATGGGGACTTCCTCAGAAACGGGTTGCGCGGGGCAAGCCGGGCATTATACGCCGGGCGCCGGCAGAGGGATGGCCGTGACCCGCCAGTCATCGCCCACTGCGCGCATGTCGGTGATTTTCAGCCGTGGCGCCTGGCTCATCTTGTCCAGCGGCCAGTCCAGCAACGGCCTGGCCTGGGAGCCGAGGAAGGTGCCGGCGACGAACAGCTGGAATTCGTCGACCAGGCCCAGCTGGGCAAAGGCGCCGACCAGGCCGGCACCGGCTTCCAGCAGGATTTCGTTGACGCCACGGGCGGCCAGCGCCTGCAGCAGCGCAGGCAGCTCGACCTGGCCATTGTCGCCCGGCAGGCTGAGCAATTCATGGCCGGCAGCGGCATAGCGCGGGTCGTCCGCGACAGCGGTCACCACCAGCGCCGGCCCGGCCTGGAAGAACGGCGCGTCCAGCGGCAGGCGCAGGCGGCCGTCGACCAGCACGCGCAGCGGCGTGCGGCTCATGGCCAGGACGGTGGTTTCGGCGTCCAGGCCCAGCTCGGCGCCGCGCACGGTCATCCGCGCGTTGTCGGCCAGCACACTGGCGGCGCTGGTCAGTACCACGCTGGAACGGGCGCGCAGGCGCTGCACGGCGCTGCGGGCAGCAGGGCCGGTGATCCACTGGCTCTCGCCACTGGCCATGGCGGTGCGCCCGTCCAGGCTCATCGCCAGCTTGGCACGAACGAACGGCAGGCCGTGCTCCATGCGCTTGAGGAAGCCTGGGTTGAGGGCACGGGCCTCGCCTTCGAGCACGCCACTGGCGACCTCGATGCCGGCCTCGGCCAGGCGTCGCAGGCCTTGGCCTGCGACTTGCGGGTTAGGGTCCTGCATGGCCGCCACCACCCGCGCCACACCGGCCTTGACCAGCGCTTCGGCGCACGGTGGCGTGCGGCCGTGGTGGCTGCACGGTTCCAGGGTCACGTAGGCGCAGGCGCCGCGGGCCAGCTCACCGGCCTGGCGCAGGGCATGCACCTCGGCATGCGGCTCGCCGGCGCGCACGTGCCAGCCTTCGCCGACCACCTGGCCATCGCGAACGATCACGCAGCCCACGCGGGGGTTGGGGTGGGTGCTGTACACACCCTTGCGCGCCAGCTCCAGCGCGCGGGCCATGTAATGGGCGTCGAGGATCGCGGTCTGGCTGGGCATGCTCACTCTTTGGCCGGCTCGCGGGCCAGGCGGTCGATTTCTTCGCGGAATTCGTCGAGGTCCTGGAAGCGCCGGTACACCGAGGCGAAGCGGATGTAGGCGACTTCGTCGAGCTTGCGCAGCTCGGCCATGACCATTTCACCCACCACCAGCGACTTGACCTCGCGCTCGCCGGTGGCGCGCAGGCGGCTCTTGATGTGCGCCAGCGCCGCTTCCAGGCGCTCGATGCCGACCGGGCGCTTTTCCAGCGCACGCTGCATGCCGGCGCGCAGCTTCTCTTCGTCGAAGGGCTGGCGGGTGCCGTCCTGCTTGATCAGCCGCGGCAGCACCAGCTCGGCGGTTTCGAAGGTGGTGAAGCGCTCGCCGCAGGCGACGCATTCACGGCGGCGGCGCACCTGTTCGCCCTCGGCGACCAGACGCGAGTCGATGACCTTGGTGTCGTTGGCACCGCAAAAGGGACAGTGCATGGTGGCAGGCAACAAAAAAAGGGAGGGCCATGGTAGCGCATTGCACTGGCAAGACAAGCCAAAGGGGTTAACATCCATAGAATTATGCCCCGTGAAGGACCCACCCATGCCTGTTCGTGCGCTCCTCGTGCTGTGCTGCGCCACCCTGCTCGCCGCCTGCGGCAGTGACCGGCCCAAGACCGAAGCCGCCCCTGCCACCGCGCCGGCCGCCACCGTCAGAAAGGCCCAGCCGCTGGGCCCGTTGCCGGCCTACCAGCGCGAGCTGAGCGGCACCCTGACGGAAATCCCGGCCGGCGCCGACGTGGAGCTGGCGCTGCTGGTGATCGACGAGCGCGACCGCCCGCAACAGTTGCTGGCCAGCAGCACCCTGACCGGCACCGGCCAGGCCCTGCCCTACCAGCTGCGCTTCAACCCCGAGGCCTTCCCGGCCGGTGCGCGGGTCGAGCTGCGCGGCCGCGCCAGCCGTTCCGGCCAGCTGATCATGCACCTGCCGCCGGTGCGCATCCTCCAGGCCCAGACCCAGGCCACCGGCCCGCTGCGCTTCGAAGCGGTGCCGTAAGTGGCGCCGCTTGCCCTGCAACAGGCCCTGAGCGGCCTGATCGGCGAAGCGCGCCTGGTGGTCAGCGACCTGCCCGAGTGCGCGCTGAAGCTGTGGCTCATCGACGACCAGAACATGGACCGCGCCTTCAGCAGCGAAGAAACCCGGCGCATCCTCGAAGAACCCCCGTACTGGAGCTTCTGCTGGGCCAGCGGCCTGGCCATGGCCCGCTACCTGGCGGCGCACCCCGAGTGGGTGGCCGGCAAGCGCGTGCTGGATTTCGGCGCCGGCTCCGGCATTGCCGGCATCGCCGCCGCCCGTGCCGGCGCGCTGGAAGTGGTGGCCTGCGACCTCGACCCGCTGGCCCTCGACGCCTGCCGCGCCAACGCCGCGCTCAACGGTGTGGAACTGGGCTACAGCAGCGACTTCTTCGCCGAGGCCGACCGCTTCGACCTGATCCTGGTGGCCGACGTGCTCTACGACCGGGCCAACCTGCCCTTGCTCGACGCCTTCCTCGGCCGCGGCCGCCAGGCCCTGGTGGCCGACTCGCGGGTGCGTGATTTCGATCACCCGCTGTACCGTCAGCTGGGCGTGCTGCAAGCCCTGACCTTGCCGGACCTGGCCGAGCCGCACGAATTCCGCCGGGTCAGCCTGTACCACGCCAGTCGCGAGCCTTTATAGTGGTGTCATTCACGGATTTGCGAGAGTCGCGATGAGCCAGGACACCCCTTATATCTTCGATGCCACCGATGCCAACTTCCAGCAACTGGTGATCGAGAACTCCTTCCACAAACCGGTACTGGTCGACTTCTGGGCCGAGTGGTGCGCGCCGTGCAAGGCGCTGATGCCGCTGCTGGCGAAGATCGCCGAGGGTTACCAGGGCGAGCTGCTGCTGGCCAAGATCAACTGCGATGTCGAGCAGCAGGTGGTGGCCCAGTTCGGCATCCGCAGCCTGCCGACCGTGGTGCTGTTCAAGGATGGCCAGCCGGTCGATGGTTTTGCCGGTGCGCAGCCTGAGTCGGCGATCCGCGCCATGCTCGAACCACATGTGCAGATGCCTGCCGCGCCTGCCGCCTCGCCGCTGGAGCAGGCCAAGGCGCTGTTCGCCGAAAGCCGTTTCGCCGAGGCCGAAGCCCTGCTGCAGGCGTTGCTGGGTGAAGACAACAGCAATGCCGAAGCGCTGATCTACTATGCCCGCTGCCTGGCCGAACGGGGTGAGCTGGGTGAAGCCCAGATGGTGCTGGACGCGGTCAAGACCGACGAGCACAAGGCCGCGCTGGCCGGCGCCAAGGCCCAGCTGACCTTCCTGCGCCAGGCCGCCAGCCTGCCGGAGGTTGCCGACCTGAAGAGCCGCCTGGCGCAGAACCCGCAGGATGACGAAGCGGCTTACCAACTGAGCATCCAGCAGCTGGCGCGCCAGCAGTACGAGGCGGCATTGGATGGGTTGCTGAAGCTGTTCCAGCGTAACCGCGGGTATGAGAACGGGCTGCCGCAGAAGGCGATGCTGCAGGTGTTCGAGCTGCTGGGCAGTGATCACCCGCTGGTGGGTGTGTACCGCCGCCGCTTGTCTTCGGCCATGTTCTGACCACAAGCCCCTTGCGAGGGCTTCGCCCTCGTTCGCGGGTAAACCCGCTCCCACAGGTACGGCGCCTCCTTCACAACCAGTGAGTCCCCTGTGGGAGCGGGTTTACCCGCGAAGAGGCCCAAACAGGCAAAGCACTGTCATCCCACCCAGTGATACACCGGCGCATCCACGCCACTTTCCACCTTCACCTCACTGCTGTGGCGCAACCGCACCAGCAGCCGCTTGCCCGCCGCCGTACTGCCGGCCAGCCCTTCCAGCCGGTCCAGCAACTCCGGCCCGCTCATCTGCCCCGCCTGGCGCAGCACATCACGTGCCGCCGCCCACTGCCCGTCATCCTGGCGTGGCACAGCCGCCACGGCCCCCACGGCCGCCTGAACCACCGCCGGCACATCCACCTGACGCCCCAGTTGCGCCCACTCGTGGGGCTCCAGTTCGACCGTCAGGTCCACCGGCCAGTCACCAATCTGTCCACGAATTCTCACGATGATTTCCTTGCACGCAGGTCGATACAGGCCATGCTACCGCAACATGAAACCTGCGCCACCCAGGCTGGCGGGCCGGAGAAAAGTTGTTATAACATAACCTAATATTTTCCCAGCCTCTTACTGGAGTCGTCCATGCGTCGTTTGCTGCTCGCCCTGCCCTTCGCCCTGCTGCCCCTGGCCGTGGCCCATGCCCACGACGAACATGACCACGAGCATGCCCACGGCACCCTCGGCGCCCACGAGCACGGCGTGGCCAAGCTCAACGCGGTGCTCGACGGCAACACCCTGGAACTGGAGCTGGACAGCCCGGCCATGAACCTGGTGGGCTTCGAGCACATGGCCAGCAGCGATGCCGACAAGGCCAAGGTGGCCGCCGTGCGCCAGCAGCTCGAACAACCGCTGAAGCTGTTCGGCCTGGCTGCCGCCGCCGGCTGCAAGGAAGACCAGCAGGAACTGGAAAGCCCGCTGTTCGGTGATGCAGCCAAGGCTGACGACGACGCTGACGAACACGAGAAGGGCCATGTGCACAGCGACATCAACGCCCACTACCAGCTGACCTGCGCCAACCCGGAAAAACTCGCCCAGGTCGACCTGGCCCCGTTCTACAAGGCCTTCCCGTCCACCCAGAAGATCAACGTGCAGCTGATCGGCCCGAACGGCCAGAAAGGCATCGAGACGTCGCCGGCCAAGGCCGTGGTCGCATTCTGAAATGAGCCAGGCGTTGATTGAACTGCACGACCTGCTATTCGCCTGGCCCGGCCAGGCGCCGCTGCTGGATATCCCGGCGTTCCGCCTGGATGCCGGCGAAGCGCTGTTCCTCAAGGGCCCCAGCGGCAGTGGCAAGACTACCCTGCTGGGCCTGCTGGGCGGGGTCAACCGGCCCGGCCAGGGGCGCATCCAGTTGCTCGGCCAGGACCTAGGCACTCTGGGCCAGGGCGCCCGCGACCGCTTCCGCGTGGACCACACCGGCTACATCTTCCAGCAGTTCAACCTGCTGCCGTTCCTGTCGGTGCGCGAGAACGTCGAGTTGCCCTGCCGCTTCTCGCGCAGCCGCGCCGCGCGCGCCGTGCAGCGCCATGGCAGTGTCGACCAGGCCGCCCGCGAACTGCTGGCGCACCTGGGCCTGGGTGACCCGGCACTGCTCGCCCGGCGCGCCGACAGCCTGTCCATCGGCCAGCAGCAGCGCGTGGCCGCTGCCCGCGCGCTGATCGGCCAGCCGGAGCTGGTGATCGCCGACGAGCCGACCTCGGCGCTCGACGCCGACACCCGCGAAGCCTTCATCCGCCTGCTGTTCGACGAATGCCGTGCCGCGGGCTCCAGCCTGCTGTTCGTCAGCCACGACCAGAGCCTGGCGCCACTGTTCGACCGTCACCTGTCCCTGGCCGAACTCAACCGCGCCGCCACGCCCCGGGAGGCCTGATGTACCTGCTCCGCCTTGCCCTGGCCAGCCTGGCCAACCGCCGTTTCACCGCGTTTCTCACCGCCTTCGCCATCGCCCTGTCGGTGTGCCTGCTACTGGCCGTCGAGCGCGTGCGCACCGAAGCCCGCGCCAGTTTCGCCAGCACCATCAGCGGCACCGACCTGATCGTCGGCGCCCGTTCGGGTTCGGTGAACCTGCTGCTGTATTCGGTGTTCCGCATCGGCAACGCCACCAACAACATCCGTTGGGACAGCTTCCAGCACTACACCCAGGACCCACGGGTGAAGTGGGCGATCCCGATCTCGCTGGGCGACTCGCACCGCGGCTACCGGGTGATGGGCACCACCACCGAGTACTTCGACCACTACCAGTACGGCCGCAAGCAACACCTGCAACTGAGCCAGGGCCGCGCCTTCGCCAGCGACCCGTTCGAGGTGGTGCTCGGTGCCGAAGTGGCCGACACCCTGCACTACAAGCTCGGCGACAAGCTGGTGCTGGCGCACGGTGTAGCGGCGATCAGCCTGGTCAAGCACGACGACAAGCCGTTCACCGTCGTCGGCGTGCTCGAGCGCACCGGCACCCCGGTGGACCGTACCCTGCACATCAGCCTCGGCGGCATGGAGGCCATCCACATCGACTGGCACAACGGCGTGCCGGCCCGCGGCGCCGGGCGCATCAGCGCCGACCAGGCGCGCGGCATGGACCTGCAACCCACCGCCATCACCGCCTTCATGCTCGGCCTGAACAGCAAGATCGCCACCTTCAGCCTGCAACGCGAGATCAACGAATACCGCAGCGAGCCTTTGCTGGCGATCCTGCCCGGGGTGGCCTTGCAAGAGCTGTGGAGCCTGATGGGCACGGCCGAGCAGGCGCTGTTCGTGGTGTCGTTGTTCGTGGTACTGACCGGCTTGATCGGCATGCTCACGGCGATCCTCACCAGCCTCAACGAACGCCGCCGGGAGATGGCGATCCTGCGCTCGGTGGGTGCGCGGCCCTGGCACATCGCCGGGCTGCTGGTGCTCGAAGCGCTGGCGCTGGCCGTGGCCGGGATCGCCGCCGGGCTTGGCTTGCTGTATGCGGGGATCGCCGTGGCCCAGGGGTATGTGCAGGCCAACTATGGCTTGTACCTGCCGCTGGCCTGGCCCAGTGGCCATGAGTGGGCCTTGCTGGCCATCATCCTCGGCGCAGCCCTGCTGATGGGCAGCGTACCGGCCTGGCGTGCCTATCGGCAGTCGTTGGCCGATGGCCTGTCGATCCACCTTTGAGAGCCTTTGCAATGATCCGCAATCTCACCGCCTTCTTCGCGGGTAAACCCGCTCCCACAGATGCAGCGCAGAGCTTGAGGCCAGCGGAAAACCCTGTGGGAGCGGGTTTACCCGCGAAGAGGCCAGCAAAGGCAGCACAACTCTTGCTGGCAGTACTTCTGTCGATGGCTCTCCCCTGCTGGGCGGACGAGGCGCGCGAACTGGACTGGCCCGCCCTCATCCCCGAGGGCGCGCCGGTCATCCCGCCGCAACTGGCGCCGCTGCACGACATGTCGCAGCTGAGCAATGCGCTGTCCGCCGAGTCCGCGCCGCCGGCACGCCAGCAGGCGCCCGACGCCCCGGTGGTGAAAACCCTCGACGGCCAGCAGGTGAAGATCCCCGGCTACATCGTGCCGCTGGACGTGAACGAGGAAGGCCGCACCACCGACTTCCTGCTGGTGCCCTACTACGGCGCCTGCATCCATGTGCCACCTCCACCGTCGAACCAGATCGTGCATGTCACCAGCGAAATGGGCGTGCGCGTGGAGGACCTCTACCAGCCCTACTGGATCGAAGGAAAGATGCAGGTTAGAGCCTCCAGTAGCGAACTGGCCGACGCCGGTTACCAGATGGATGCCGAGAAAATATTCGTTTATGAGCTGAAGTGAGAACGGTTTCAAATTCGTGACGACGCTTCTTTGAGCTGGGTCAAATAAACGCTTCGGGCAGCTCCTTACCATTGGGACAGTTGATTAATAACGTCCTTTGGGAGCTTCCATGAACAAGTCCTTGCTCGGTGCCTCACTCGTGGCCCTTGCGCTCGCCGCCCCTGCCGCACATGCCTACCAGGCCGGTGACATGATCCTGCGCGCCGGTGCCATCACCACCGCACCGAACGAAAACAGCAGCGACCTGAAATTCGACGGCAACAAGGTCTCGGGCACCAAGGCGACCCTGGACAGCGATACCCAGCTGGGCCTGACCTTCGCCTACATGCTCACCGACCACGTCGGCCTCGAGCTGCTGGCCGCCACCCCGTTCAAGCACACCGTGGGCGTCAAGGGCCTGGGCGGCGGCCTGGACGGCAAGCTGGCCGACATCAAGCAGCTGCCACCGACCCTGTCGCTGCAGTACTACCCGATGGAGCCGACCTCCAGGTTCCAGCCGTATGCCGGCATCGGCATCAACTACACGCTGTTCTTCGACGAAGACCTCAGCAGCGAGCGCAAGCAGCAGGGCTTCAGCAACCTCAAGCTGCAGGACTCGGTGGGCATCGCCGGGCAGTTGGGCATGGACTACATGATTACCGACAACCTGCTGGTCAACGCCTCGGTCTGGTACGTCGACATCGACACCAAGGCCAGCGTCGACGGGCCGGCGGCGCTGGGCTACAGCAAGACCAAGGTCAATGTCGAGGTTGACCCATGGGTGTATATGGTCGGCTTGGGCTACAAGTTTTGAGCTGATGATGCTGGGGGCCGCTTTGCGGCCCTTTCGCGACACAAGGCCGCTCCTACAGGGGATCGCGTAACGCCTGTAGGAGCGGCCTTGTGTCGCGAAAGGGCTGCAAAGCAGCCCCAGCTATCTCAACCCTTACCAAGCAGCCGAGCCAACCCCTCGACAACCGAAGTCGGCTCCGCCAGCTCGAAACGCGCCAGCAAGCGCTGGTTATCGGCCCGCGAATGGCGAATATCACCCGAGCGCGCCTCGCCATGGCTGACCGCCGGCAAGCGGCCCAGCACCTGCTCCAGCGCCTTGAGCATCTGGTTAAGCGAAGTGGCCTGGTTCAGGCCAACGTTGACCGCGCCCTCTTCCACCTGCTCCAGCTCCAGCGCCTGCAGCATCACCCGCACCAGGTCGCCCACATAGAGGAAGTCGCGGGTCTGCTCGCCGTCGCCAAACACGGTGATCGGCAGCCCCTGGGTGGCACGCTCGCAGAAGATGCTGATCACCCCGGAATACGGCGAGGACGGGTCCTGGCGCGGCCCGAAGATGTTGAAGAAGCGGAACACCACCGGCTCCAGGCCATGCTGGCGGCGGTAGAAGTCCAGGTACTGCTCGCTGGCCAGCTTGTCCACCGCATAGGGGGTCAGCGGCGCCTTCGGCGTGTCTTCGCCGATCGCCTGGCCTTCGCCATTGTTGCCGTACACCGCCGCGCTGGAGGCGAACAGCACCCGGCGCACGCCGTGCACGCGCATGGCTTCGCAGACATTGAGGGTGCCGATGAAGTTGCTCTGGTGGGTCTTCACCGGGTCGTCGACCGACGCCTGCACCGAGGCCACCGCAGCCAGGTGCACCACGGCGCGGCAGCCCTCGGCGGCACGCAGTACCAGGCCGGCATCGGCGACGTCGCCTTCGATCAGTTCCAGGCGCGGATTGCCCAGCGGCAGGTTCTCGCGCTTGCCCATGGACAGGTCGTCGAGCACGCGCACCGCGTAGCCTTTGGCCAGCAATGCATCACACAGGTGCGAGCCGATGAAGCCGGCACCGCCGGTGATGAGGATGGGGGCGTCAGCCATGGCGGTAGAAACGGTCCAGTAGAGGTGGCAGGCCGGCGCGCCAGGCGCGCGGCTTGATGCCGAAGGTGTGAAGGATTTTCTTGCAGGCCAGCACTGCGTGCTGCGGCTCTTCGCTGGCATCCGGGCGCGCGGCGTGGGCCTGCGCGGTCGGTGCCTGCACCGCCAGCTGGCGGTACTGCCCGGCCTCGGTGAGGATCGCCTGGCCGAGCGCCAGCGGCGTGGTGGCCTCGTTGCCGGCGTAGTGATAGGTGCCCCACAGCGGCGCGCTGCAGTCGAGCTGCTTGAGCACCGAGAGGATCACCCGCGCAGCGTCGTCGACCGGCGTCGGGTTGCCCCGGCGGTCGTCGGCCAGCAGCAGTTCCTGGGGTTGCTCGGCGCGGGTCAGGAAGCGGCCCAGGGCGCCGTCGATGCTCTCGTCCAGCAGCCAGCCGAAACGCAGCAGCACATGCTGCGGGCAGGCCGCGCGCACGCTCTGCTCGATACGCCACAGTGCCTGGCCACGCTGGCCCAGCGGCACTGGCTCGTCCTTTTCGCTGTAGGCCGTTGCCCGCGAGCCATCGAACACCCGGTAGCTCGAAGGCTGCACCAGGGTGATCTGGTGATGCTGGCACAACTCCGCCAGGCGCTCCACCGCGCGCTCCTGCTGCGCCAGGCGCGGCTCGCTGACCGACTCGGCCTGGAACCAGTCGAAGTAGTAGGCCAGGTTGACCAGGGCGTCGGGGCGGTGATCGTCGAGCAGTTGGGTGAGGCTCGCCGGTGCCCAGCCATCTTCGGGCGGACGCGGCGCCAGGAATGCGATGTCCTCCTCGGCCCCGAGACGAATCAGCGCTTGCCCGAGGGCATTGCCACCACCCAACAGCATCAGGCGCATACGCATAGAGTCAGCAGATCCGAAAAGGTTGATTGAAGGAAAGGATCATTCTGCGGTTTCCGCTGCGGGAAGTCCAACCACCTGCTTTGTTGTGCAGCCTGTACCGGCCTCTTCGCGGGCAAGCCCGCTCCCACAAGGTTGCTGCAATTCCTGTGGGAGCGGGCTTGCCCGCGAAGAGGCCGGTACAGGCTGCACATTCATTCGACCTCGAACAGGCTGTTGCGCAGCGGCCCTGCACTCAAGCGCTCGCGCACGTCGTCATCGATGCGCGGATCATCCGGCCGATACAGTTTCACCTGCCGGTAGGCATTGATGCGGTTGATCTCCTCGCCCAGGTACTCCCACACCACCCGGGTGCAGGCCGGGTTGCGCCGGTCACCGCTGGAGACACCGGCCTTCAGGCCGTTCAGGCGGGTGATGCGGCTCTTGAAGCTGGGGATGAGGATGGTCTGGCTCATCTCGTTGAAGGTCAGCGACTCGTAGTCGATGAGAAACACCCGGTCCTGCAGCTGGAACGCCGCGCCCAGGTAGCGACAGCGTACCTCGGCGTGCTGGTCGGTGGCGCTGGAGCGCTCCTGGCGTTCCTGGCGCTCGAACAGGAAGCGCCCGCGCTCCTCCCACAGGTGCACCAGCGACACCAGGATGGTGCCGGGGACCGACATGCAGTTGGAATACTCGAAGTAGTAGCCGCAGTAGCGCGACAAGTTGCCGGCATGCTCGTGCAGCGGGCGGAACAGTTCGCTGATCGGGTCGGTCGGCTGGTCGGCCAGCGCCGAGACCCGCGCGCCGATCAGGCGGGCGAACTGCTCGGCCGGCAAATTCAGCTCGTAATCCTCGACGCCGAAGAAATCACCGATGCGCTTGAGGTTGAACGCCGTCGGACGGCTCTGCCCGCTCAGGTACTTGTTGAACTGCGCGCGGTTGATCGACAGCTGCCGGCAAACCTCGGAGATAGAGCGGTAATGGCTGCAGGCCAGTTTCAGGTTGGTAGCGAAATGATCGCTCATGACAGGGAACTCAGGTGACGCGAATGATGCCAGTGTAGCATCAAGTCGCACCAAGTCAGAGCAACCCGCGAAATTGTAACCACCCTTGTCATGGCCAACCATGCGCCCCAACGAATAGCGGTGCGCCTGCCGGCCGCTGGTCTTTCCACGCGAAGAATAAGAATCGAGGTCATTTTCCAATGCTCGAAGTACTCAACGATTTCCTTTCGGGGAAACTGCTCATCGTGCTGATCGTCGGTCTCGGCGGTTACTTCACCATCCGTTCGCGGTTCGTCCAGTTCCGCCACTTCGGCCACATGTTCGCCGTGTTCAAGGAATCGCTGCGTGGCCAGGCAGGCCAGCTGAGCTCCTTCCAGGCCCTGATGCTGAGCCTCGCCGGCCGCGTCGGCGCGGGTAACATCGCCGGTGTCGGCATCGCCGTGACCCTCGGTGGCCCAGGCGCGGTGTTCTGGATGTGGGTCACTGCCCTGGTCGGCATGGCCAGCAGCTTCTTCGAATGCACCCTGGCCCAGGTCTACAAGCGCGCCGACGGCGACGGCCTGTACCGCGGCGGCCCGGCGTACTACATCCTGCACGGCCTGAAGCGCAAGAACATGGCCATCGTGTTCTCGATCCTGCTGCTGGTCACCTACGGCTTCGCCTTCATCGGCCTGCAGTCGTACACCGTGACCCACTCGCTGCAGAACGCCTTCGACTTCGACCCGCGCCACACCGGTATCGTCCTGGCCGTGCTGCTGGCCATCACCTTCCTCGGTGGCATCAAGCGCATCGCCGCGGTGTCGGACCTGCTGGTACCGATCAAGACCCTGGCCTACATCGGCGTCACCCTGTACGTGATCGGCACCCAGATCGACCACGTGCCGGCCATGCTGGAAACCATCTTCAAGAGCGCCTTCGGCCTCGACCCGGCCTTCGGCGGCCTGCTCGGCAGCGCCATCGTGATGGGCGTGAAGCGTGGCGTGTTCGCCAACGAAGCGGGCCTGGGCAGTGCACCGAACGTGGCAGCGGTAGCCGCCGTGAAACACCCGGGCGCCCAGGGCGTGGTCCAGGCCTTCAGCGTGTTCCTCGATACCTTCGTGATCTGCACCTGCACCGCGCTGCTGATCCTGCTGTCGGGCTTCTACACCCCGGGCTTCGAAGGTGACGGCATCGTCCTGACCCAGAACTCGCTGGCCGCCGTGGTCGGTGACTGGGGCCGCCTGTTCGTCAGCGTCGCGCTGTCGCTGTTCGTCTTCACCTGCATCCTCTACAACTACTACCTGGGCGAGAACAGCCTGCAGTTCCTGAGCCGCAACCGCATCGTGCTGCTGGGCTTCCGCGCCCTGGTGCTGGCCCTGGTGGTGTGGGGTTCGATGCAGGACCTGTCGACCGTGTTCGCCTTCGCCGACATCACCATGACCTGCCTGGCGTTCGTCAACCTGGTGGCCCTGGCCCTGCTGTTCAAGGTCGGCCTGCGGGTGATGCGCGACTACGACGAGCAGCGCAAGGCCGGCGTCCAGCAGCCGGTGTTCGATTCGTCGAAATTCGCCGACCTGGACCTGGACCGCAATGCCTGGCCTGCCAATCCACAGGCGGAAACAGCCACTGACAAAGTTGCTGCCCAGGCTCAGCCGCAGCGCTGATACCCTCCCCTGCCCAGCCGCCCCGTCCGTGGGCGGCTGCTCCCTCTCCGCTCACCGCTACGGATGCTTTCCATGCGTGCAGTCCAGAATCTCCTCGTCCTCTACACCGGTGGCACCATCGGCATGCTCGAAACCGCCGAAGGCCTGGCGCCGGCCGGTGGTTTCGATGCGCGGATGCGCGAACACTTCGCCCAGCTCGCCGATGCGCCCCAGGTGCGGTGGACGCTGCAGGAAATGAACCCGCTGCTCGACAGCGCCAACATGCAGCAGCACAACTGGCTGGCGATGCGCGACGCCATCGTCGCCGGGGTGGATGCCGGGCATGACGCCGTGCTGGTACTGCACGGCACCGACAGCCTGGCCTACAGCGCCGCGGTGCTGTCGTTCCTGCTGCTGGGCCTGCCGGTACCGGTGCTGCTGACCGGCTCGATGCTGCCGGCCGGCGCGCCGGGCAGCGATGCCTGGGACAACCTGTGCGGCGCCCTGCGCCAGGTCGAGACGGGCCTGGAGGCTGGCGTGCAGCTGTACTTCCATGGCCAGTTGCTGCATGGCTGCCGCACCTCGAAGCTGCGCAGCGAGGCGTTCGACGCCTTTGCCGCGCTACCGCGCCATCGCGACGGCGAACGGGCAGCACAAGTGCCGGCCGAACTGGGTTATCGCCAGCCGCGCCAGGCGGTGAACCTGGCCGTGATGCCGGTGTACCCGGGGTTGCAGGCCGGGCACCTGAAGGGGCTGCTGGACAGCGGCGTGCAAGGGTTGCTGCTGGAATGCTATGGCAGCGGTACCGGGCCGTCGGATGACCTGGCCCTGCTGGAAGTGCTGCGTGCGGCGCGCCAGCGCGGGGTGATGCTGGTTGCCATCAGCCAGTGCCCGGAAGGGTCGGTGGTGTTCGATACCTATGCGGCGGGCAATCGCCTGCGTGGGGCCGGGATGGTGAGTGGTGGAGGCATGACCCGTGAGGCGGCGTTGGGCAAGATGTTCGCGCTGCTCGGGGCGGGGTTGGATGTCGAAGCGGCAGAGCAGTGGTTTGCGCTGGATCTGTGTGGGGAGCGGGTTTAGGTTTACGCCTTTCGGGCCCTTTCGCGGGTAAACCCGCTCCCACAGGGAACTCATAATTCTTGAGGCTGGTGCTGTACCTGTGGGAGCGGGTTCATCGAGGCGTCGAACCGCCGCGAAAGGGCCGTGACAGGAGAAAGAAAATGGCGGAAGGCAGCGGGAGTCGAACCTGCCCGGGAACGGCTGCCGTCCCCAACCGGGTTTGAAGCCCGGCCGCGCCACCGGGCGCGATTGCCTTCCTTGAACTCAGGGCCCGGCCTGCTGCTGGGCCAGGGCGCTGTCGGCGCGGATGTGACGCTGGTCGGCCACCCTGCGGGTCAGGCCGATGCGGTCGAAATACTCCAGAATCTGCACACTGCGCTTGCGACCGATGCCCAACATATCGCGAAACGCAGCCACCTGCACTACCGGTGTCTCGCTGGCCTGGGCCAGCAGCAGCGCGGCCATGCGCCGTAGCGTCGGCTCCGGGTAGAACAGGTCGCGCACCACCTGGTGCACCAGGCCCAGGCGGGCCAGCTTGCGCAGCAACAGGCGCACATCCGCTTCCGGGCATGTTTCCTCAGCCGCCAGCGTTCTCACCCACGGCGGGTCGTACTGCCCTGCCAGCAACTTCGGCTGCAACCGCACCCACAGCGCACTGTCGGCGTCGCTCAACTGCACCTGGTGATCGGGCAGGTGCAGCCAGGGCCCGCTGCTGGCCATCGCACCTTCGCCAAGCAACTCGTCGAGCAGGCTGACGAACGCCGGGCGCTCCAGCGGCAAGGCGGCGAAGCGGCGCAGGCGGTCGCGGTCCGGGCCGAGCTGGTCGGGTTCCTGTGCGTGG
Organism: Pseudomonas sp. NPDC089401; assembly: GCF_044749485.1. Classification (NCBI taxonomy): domain Bacteria; kingdom Pseudomonadati; phylum Pseudomonadota; class Gammaproteobacteria; order Pseudomonadales; family Pseudomonadaceae; genus Pseudomonas; species Pseudomonas sp. NPDC089401. The sequence goes on from NZ_JBIVIA010000008.1 coordinate 231,333, forward strand.
AAGCGCGCCAACTGCGCCAGCACCTGATGTTTGAGCGCCTGCCACTGGGCCTTGGCGAACAGCAGCTGGCCCTGGCGCGTGGCCACCACCAGCACCTCACTCGGCAGTTTCCAGGTGTCGCGCAGGCGGTTGAACTGGCGCTCCAGGCGTTGCGGGTCGAGGCCGCCGGGGGCGCTGGCGAGCAAGCCCGGCAGGGCCTGCTCCAGGCTTTCGGCATCGCGCAGCACCTGCAACTGGCGCAGGCGCTCTTCGCTGCGGCGCTGGCGGCTGGGGGCGAACGGGTCGAGCAGCTTGCCGCCGCCGAGGGTGCGCTGGGCGCGCTGGTCGCGCAGCACCAGGCGGTCGCCGTGTACGGCTTGCAGCGGAGCGTTGAGCAGCAACTGGGCGAACATGCGCTGGCCGGCAGCCAGGCTTTCGCCTTCGAGCAGGGCTACCCGGGCCGTCACGTCCTGGGTGCCGAGGTGCACGTGCACGGCGCTGAAGTGCTCGAAGGGGCGGGTTTCGCCGGGCAGCAGGTGCAGCTCGATGTCCACCCGCACGCTGGGGGCGAACAGCCAATCCGTCACCAGCCAGTCGCCGCGGTGCACCTGCTCCACCGCCAGGCGCTCGGCGCTGATGTTCAGCGCCACCCGCTGGCCGGCCTCGGCCACCAGCGCGGCCTGGTTCTGCGCGTGCAGGCCTCGCACCCGCACTGGCTTGCCGGCCTTGCCCAGCAACAGCGTGTCGCCGGCGCTCACGCTCCCGGCCAAAGCCGTACCCGTGACCACCACGCCGGCACCGGTCACGGCAAAGGCGCGGTCGACCGCCAGGCGAAAGCCGCCGCGCAGGCTGCGCTGGCGCACTCGCACTTCGGCTTCGAGCAAGGCCCGGCGCAAGGCCTCGATGCCCTGCCCGGTGAGGCTCGACACGGGGAATTGCCGGGCGCCGGCATAGAGCCCGGGTGCCAGCAGCTCGCGCACCTGCGCCTGCACCTCGGCCAGGCGCTGCGGCTCGACCCGGTCGCATTTGCTGATCGCCACCAGCGCGTGGGGAATGCCCAGCAGTTCGATGATCGCCAGGTGCTCGCGGGTCTGCGGCATCACCCCGTCGTCGGCGGCCACCACCAGCAGCACCAGGTCGATGCCATGGGCGCCGGCCAGCATGTTGTGGATAAACCGCTCATGCCCGGGCACGTCGATGAAGCCGGTCAGCGCGGCGCCTTCGGCCAGGGCCGCGTAGCGGTAGCCGAGGTCGATGGTCATGCCACGCTCGCGCTCCTCCTGGCGCTGGTCACCGGCCTGGCCGGTGAGGGCCTGGAGCAGCGCGGTCTTGCCGTGGTCGATGTGGCCGGCGGTGCCGACGATCACTGCACCGCCCCCAGTTGCAGGGCCGGCAGCTGCGCCAGCCACTGGGCCTCGTCGTCGAGCTGGCGCAGGTCGAGCCACAGGGCATCGTCGTCGATGCGCCCAAGCACCGGCACCGGCAGGCCGCGCAGGGCCCGCTCGAGCACATGCAGGCTGCGCCCGCGCAGCTTCTTCGACACCTGCGGGCGCAGGCACAGCGCCGCACTGGGCAGGCGCGCCACCGGCTGGCTGCCGCTGCCGATCATGCCCAATGCCGGCTCGACGCCGACCGCCCATTGCGCGCCGAGCCGGGCCGCAAGCGCCGGCGCCAGGCGCTCGGCCTGGGCCTGGATCTCGGCCTGGCTGCGGGTGAGCAGGCGCAAGCTGGGCAGCTGTTCGGCGAGGCGGTCGGGGTTGCGGTACAGCGCCAGCACCGCTTCGAGTGCGGCGAGGGTGATCTTGTCGACACGCAGGGCGCGCTTGAGCGGGTTCTTCTTGATCCTGGCGATCAGCGCCTTGCGCCCGACGATGATCCCGGCCTGGGGGCCGCCGAGCAGCTTGTCGCCGCTGAAGGTGACGATGTCGGCGCCCTCGGCCAGGGCCTGGCGCACTGTCGGTTCGGCGGGCAGGCCCCAGCGGGTGAGGTCGAGCAGGCTGCCGCTGCCGAGGTCTTCGAGCAGCGGCAGCTCATGCTGGTGGGCGATGCGCGCCAGCTCGGCGGTGGGCACCTGGGTGGTGAAGCCCTGGATGCTGTAGTTGCTGCAATGCACGCGCATCAGCAGGCCGGTACGCGGGCCGATGGCGGCCTCGTAGTCGCGGGCATGGGTGCGGTTGGTGGTGCCGATTTCGTGCAGCTTCACGCCGGCGCGGGCCATGATGTCGGGGATGCGGAAGGCACCGCCGATCTCGATCAGTTCGCCACGGCTGATGATGCCTTCCTTGCGCGCACCCAGGCTGTTGAGCGCCAGCAGCACGGCGGCGGCGTTGTTGTTGACCACGGTGACGGCCTCGGCGCCGGTCAGCTCGCGGATCAGGCCTTCGATCAGGTCGTCGCGGTCGCCGCGCTTGCCGGTGGCCAGGTCGAACTCCAGGTTCAGCGGGTAGCGCGCGGCGGCCTGCATGGCCTCGATGGCTTGCTCGGGCAGCAGGGCACGGCCGAGGTTGGTGTGCAGCACGGTGCCGGTGAGGTTGAAGACCCGGCGCACCTGGCTGCGTTGCTGGATGGCCAGGCGCTCGCCAGTGCGGCCGAGGAGGACTTCCGGGGCCAGTTCGACGCGGCTGAGTTCACCGTTGCGGGTGGGGGCGCGCAGGTCGTCGAGCAGTTGCCGCAGGGTGGCCAGCACGGCGTCGCGGCCGTGGCGGTCGGTCAGCGGGAGGCAGGCTGGGTGGCGCAGGAGGGTGTCTATTGAGGGCAGGCGTGGCGTGTCGCTGGAAAGGCTGGCGGGCATGCGGTACTACCTTGGACTGATCCGTTGTCTTTGATGGCCTCTTCGCGGGTAAACCCGCTCCCACAGGTAACAGGGCTGGCGCGGTACCCTGTGGGAGCGGGTTTACCCGCGAAGCAGGCGACTCGGTATTGCAGTGTAGACACTCGCCCACTAACCGGGCGCGAGCATCAGGTTGGGTGCCAGGCGATGGAAGCCCTCCTCGTCCAGACGCATGTCCAGTGCCAGGCTGGCCAGGTCATCGGCCAGCGGCTCGGCGGCGGCGTCGTTCTCCAGGTAGTTCTGCTTCAAGTAACTCTCGCACCCCGGGCAGCATTCGGCGCACAAGGGCGCCTTGCCCGGCGCGTGGCGGTCATCCTCGAGGCTGCTGTAGCGCAAATCCTTGCTCGACTCGCAATACACGCACTTGACCCGCACCACATGCCACTCGCAGGCACACAACGAACAGGCCAGGTAACGCAAACCATTGTGTCTGCCACGGTTGCGCACCACCCCGGCCATCGCCGGCGAGCCGCAGGCCGGGCACTGGGCCAGGCTGCCGGCGGGCTTGAGCTCCGGCGCCGGCAGCGCCAGCAACCAGCTCGACCAGGCCGCCTGCAACGCCGCGCCCAGGAACGGCACCAGCGCCGCCGGCACCCCATCGTACTGGCCGCCAAGCAGGGCGATGGCCCAGCCCTTGCGCTGGCTATCGTCACTGCCACGTAGCGACTGCAATGCTTCGCCCAACGGCCCGTCGGGTTCGTCGGCGAACTGCCCGAGCAACGCTTGCAACCACACCAGCCACGGCCCTTCACGCACCAGGCTGTCGGCCGCCAGCGGCGGCAAACCATGACTTATGCACAGGCGCTGGCGCTCCTCGGCCACCGGCAAGCCACCTGGCGGGTTATCCACAAGCTGCTGCTGCACCCGGCACAGCCGCGCAATCAACCGCAGGTAATCGCCAAAAGCATGCCCTTCGGCCAGGTGCTCCAGGCGCGCGGCGCGCAGCGTGAACAGGTTGGCGGGCGGCAGGTGAAGGAACGGTGGCATCACCGCCGAGGCTTCGATCTGCCCGGGTTCGAGTATCGTGCTCAAGCGTTCATCCTTCTTTTTTGCCGTGGTTCACCGGGGTCTTGTCACCGGTCACTTCGCGGTACCACAACTCATGGTGCTTGCGGGCCCAGGCGCGGCTGACCCAGCCATGCAGCATGGCGCCGATCGAGCCCTTGATCCAGATACCGGCGTAGATGTGCACGATGATGCTGAGGATCAGCACGAACGCCGCCAGGGCATGGGCCAGCGCCGACAGGCGAATCACCTCGATGCCGAACAGGTGGCTGAAGTACGCCCGCCAGATCACCACGCCGCTGAGCAGCAGCACCAGCATGCACGCCAGCAGGGTCCAGAACAGCAGCTTCTGCCCGGCGTTGTACTTGCCGATCGGTGGCACGCCCTCCTCCTGGTTGAGCATCACCCGGTCCACGCGGCGCAGCCACAGGCGGTCGTTGGCGGTGATGAAGTTGGCCCGCCAGAAGCGAAACACCAGGCCCAGGAAGAACACGAACATCGCCACGCCGAGGAACGGGTGCAGGATGCGCGTCCACGGCCCGCCGCCGAACAGGTGGCTCAGCCAGAACAGCGCCGGGTGGAACAGCGCCAGCCCCGAGAGCGCGGCCGTGATGAACAGGATCGCGACGATCCAGTGGTTGGTGCGCTCGTTGGCGTTGTAGCGCAGGATCGGTTTGTCGTCGTTCATGGCCGCTGCTCCCCTTGCCCACCGGGCTTGCTCGGGTCATAGACATGCACCGCCGGGTCCACCGGGTGCACGCTGCGGTCCGGCGGCGTCGGGTGTTCGTCCTCCTCGACCCGCTGCGGGCCGACCCGCACGTAATGGAAGAACCCGGCCAATACCGCCGCGCCCATGGCCAGCAGCGCCAGCGGCTTGGTGAAGCCCTTCCACAGCCCCACCAGCGGGCTGATCACCGGTTGGTCCGGCAGGCCGGCGTACAGCTTCGGCGTGTCGGCGTGGTGCAGCACGTACATCACATGGGTGCCACCGACGCCGTCCGGGTCGTACAGCCCGGCGTTGTCGTAGCCGCGCGACTTGAGGTCGACGATGCGTTCGTCGGCGTGCACCTTCATCTCCGCCTTGGTGCCGAAGACGATCGCCCCGGTCGGGCAGGTCTTCACACAGGCCGGCTCCAGGCCCACGGTCACGCGGTCGGAACACAGGGTGCACTTGTACGCCTTGTGGTCCTTCTGCGAGATGCGCGGGATATTGAACGGGCAGCCGGTGATGCAGTAGCCGCAGCCGATGCAGTGGTCCTGGTTGAAGTCGACGATGCCGTTGGCGTGCTTGATGATCGCCCCCGGGCTCGGGCAGGCCTTCAGGCAACCGGGGTCGGCGCAGTGCATGCAGCCGTCCTTGCGGATCAGCCACTCCAGGTTGCCGTCGTCGCGCTCGTGCTCGGTGAAGCGCATCAGGGTCCAGGTCTCGGCGCTGAGGTCCTGGGGGTTGTCGTAGGTGCCGTGGTTGTGGCCCACCTCGTCACGCAGTTCGTTCCACTCCGAGCACGCCACCTGGCAGGCCTTGCAGCCGATGCACTTGGTGGTGTCGATCAGCTTGGCGACCTCGTCGACCTGGCGTACAGAAGGTGGCACGGTGGTGGTGGCCGAGCGGGCGATGATGTCTTGGCTGGCCATCAGAGTTTCTCCACTTTCACGAGGAACGACTTGGACTCCGGCGTCTGGGTGTTGCCGTCACCGAGGAACGGCACCAGGGTGTTGGTCAGGTAGCCATGCCGGGTGGCGCCGGTGAAGCCCCAGTGCAACGGGATGCCGATCTGGTGCACGGTCTGGTTGTTGACCTGCAGCGGGCGAATCCGCTTGGTCACCACCGCCACCGCATCGATATGCCCGCGCTTGCTCGACACCCGCACCCGGTCACCGGCCTTGATGCCCTTCTCGTTGGCCAGCACCTCGCCGATCTCGACGAACTGCTCGGGCTGGGCGATAGCATTGAGGCGGCAGTGCTTGCTCCAGAAGTGGAAGTGCTCGGTCAGCCGGTAGGTGGTTGCCGCGTAGGGGAACTCGTCGTGGGTGCCGAGGGTGTCCCACACCGAATCGAAGATGCGCCCGGCCGGGTTGCTGACCACCTTCTTGTTCTGCGGGTGCAGCGGGTTGATGCCGATGGGCGTCTCGAACGGCTCATAGTGCTCGGGGAACGGGCCTTCGGCCATCTTGTCGATGGCGAAGAAACGCGCCACGCCTTCGGGGTTCATGATGAACGGGTTCATCCCCGCCTCGGGCGGCGAGTCGACCTTGAAGTCGGGCACGTCGGTGCCGGTCCAGGCCTTGCCGTTCCACCACACCAGGCGCTTGCGTTCCGGGTCCCACGGCTTGCCCTGCGGGTCGCTGGAGGCGCGGTTGTAGAGGATGCGGCGGTTGGCCGGCCAGGCCCAGGCCCAGTTCTGCACCTGATGCATCCCGTACGGATCGCTGTTGTCGCGGCGGGCCATCTGGTTGCCCTGCTCGGTCCAGGAGCCGGCGAAGATCCAGCAGCCGGACGCGGTGCTGCCGTCGTCCTTCATCTGGGCGAAGCCCGCCAGCTGCTGGCCGGCCTTGAGCGTGGCGCCGGTGGCATCGGTGAGGTCAGTGACCGCCCAGCCGTTCATTTCCTTGGCCAACTCCTCCGGGGATGGCTCTTCGGGGATCTTGTAGGGCCAGCTGATGTTCATCATGGCGTCGGGGTAGGCGCCGCCCTCCTTGCTGTAGCGCTCGCGCAGGCGGATGAACAGCTCGCTCATGATCTGCACGTCGGTGCGGGTCTCGCCCGGGCCGTCGGCGCCCTTCCAGTGCCACTGCAGCCAGCGGCTGCTGTTGACCAGCGAGCCGTCTTCCTCGGCGAAGCAGGTGGTGGGCAGGCGGATCACTTCGGTCTGGATATTGGCCGTGTCGACATCGTTGAACGGCCCGGCGTTGCGCCAGAACTCGGACGTCTCGGTGGCCAGCGGGTCCATGATCACCAGCCACTTGAGCTTGCCCAGTGCCGCGGTGACGCGGTTCTTGTCCGGCAGCGCGGCAATCGGGTTGAAGCCCTGGCACACGTAGCCGTTGACCTTGCCCTGGCCCATCATCTCGAACATGCGCAGCACGTCGTAGGCCGGCACGTCGAGCTTGGGCAGCCAGTCGTAGCCCCAGTTGTTTTCGGCGGTGGCGTTGGCGCCGTACCAGGCCTTCATCAGGCTGACGTGGAACTTGCCGTAGTTCTGCCAGTACGACAGCTGCCCCGGGCGCAGCGGCTTGGAGGCGCGCTTGTCGATGTAGGTGGCGTAGTCCTGCTCGGCGTCACCGGCCAGGGTCAGGTACCCCGGCAGCGAGTTCGACAGCAGGCCGAGGTCGGTCAGGCCCTGGATGTTGGAGTGCCCGCGCAGGGCGTTGACCCCGCCACCGGGCATGCCGACGTTGCCCAGCAGCAGCTGGACCATGGCCGCGCTGCGGATGATCTGCGCGCCGATGGAGTGCTGGGTCCAGCCCAGGGCATAGAGGATCGTCATGGTCTTGCCCGGTGCCGAGCAGGTGGCGATCTCTTCCCAGACTTTCATCATGGCGTCCTGGGGCATGCCGCAGGTCATGCTGGCGAGCTCGGGGGTGTAGCGGCTGTAGTGCTGCTTCATCAGCTGGTACACGCAGCGCGGGTGCTGCAGGGTCGGGTCGACCTTGGCATAGCCGTCCTCGCCCAGCTCGTAACCCCAGCCAGACTTGTCGGCATAAACACGCTTGGCCTCGTCGTAGCCGCTGAACAGCCCGTCCTCGAAGCCGTAGCTTTCTTTGACGATGAACGACACGTCGGTGTAGTTGCGCACGTACTCGTGCTGGATCTTGTCATTGCTCAGCAGGTAATTGATGAGCCCGCCCATGAAGGCGATGTCGGTACCGGTACGGATCGGCGCGTAGTAGTCCGCCACCGAAGCGGTGCGGGTAAACCGCGGGTCGACCACGATCAGCCGCGCCTTGTTGTGCGCCTTGGCCTCGGTCACCCACTTGAAGCCGCACGGGTGTGCTTCTGCTGCGTTGCCGCCCATCACCAGGACCAGATTCGCGTTGGCGATATCGGACCAGTGGTTGGTCATGGCGCCACGGCCGTACGTCGGGGCAAGACTTGCCACCGTCGGGCCGTGTCAGACACGTGCCTGGTTATCGAACCCCAGCATGCCGGTTGCGCGGACGACCTTGTGGGTCAGGTAGCCGGCCTCGCTGGAGGCGGCGGAGGCAGCGAGAAAACCGGTGGTGAGCCAGCGGTTGACCGTCTGCCCCTGGGCATTCTTCTCGATGAAGTTGGCGTCGCGGTCCTTTTTCATCAGGTCGGCGACCCGGTCGAGCGCCTCGTCCCAGCTGACCCTCACCCACTCGTTGCTGCCCGCCTTGCGCATCTCGGGGTACTTGAGGCGGCTGGGGCTGTGGATGAAGTCGAGCAGCCCGGCGCCTTTCGGGCACAGGGTGCCGCGGTTGACCGGGTGATCGGCGTCGCCTTCGATGTGGATGATGTTCTGTTTGACGTTCTTGCCCGCGTCGCCCTGGCTGTACAGGATCAGGCCGCAGCCGACCGAGCAGTAGGGGCAGGTGTTGCGGGTCTCTTTGGTGTGCGCCAGCTTGAAGTGGCGCACCTGCTCGGCGAAGGCAGGTGTCGGGGCCATGCCCAACGCCGCCAGGCTCGAGCCTCCAAGGCCGATTGCGGCGACCTTGAAGAACTGCCGACGGTTGAGGTCCATCGTGCACTCCTGATCAGGTTCCGGGCGCCTGGCCGTGGCCGGCGCCTCTAGACTTCACGGTAGCGGCAAACTGATGCCGCCAACCATTAAGACTAGCGAAGAATCCTGAAAGTGCGATGACGCAGGTCAGCTCAACTGGCGACGCCGCTCTTCGGCCCACTGGCGATCAACGCCGCGCCGCAGGCGGTCTTGTGCCCGTCGAGGGCCACTGCGATGCCATCGACGTTGTAGGTGGCGCTGCCTTCGACGATGGGGAACACGCCCTTGCACAGCGGGCAGCTGACCATGTGGCCGACACCGGCGATGGGCTTGCCGTTGACGTTGGTGTTGCCGAACGAACCGAGGACCTTGCCACCGTGGGTGGTGGAGTCGCCGAGGCGGATGATGTCTTTCATGGGGGAGAACTCCGTGTCAGAGGGGTGGCGTCGATGCCGATGGGGGAAAGCCTAACATAGCGAGGCGGGGTGAAGGCCTGGTGCCATCAATTTGGCCGCATTCCCCAACTTGGTTGTGTATGTACATCCCCCCTTTGTGGGAGCGGGCTTGCCCGCGAAACAGGCGACGCGGTGCCTGGCACCGGCTCCGCCGGTGTTCGCGGGTAAACCCGCTCCCACAGGAGGGGGCCAGTAAAACCGGTGCTCACGGTGTCATCACACCCCAATGCCCCTGGAAAAACCAGATATCTGACCAACTATGACCTTGTGGGAGCGGGTTCACCCGCGAACACCGGCAAAGCCGGTGCCAGCCCCTAAAGCAGCCTGACCTCACACTTCCCCACCAACACCCGCTGCAACCCAGCCACCACATCCTCAACCAATACCCCACCCGGCAACCCGACCCTCACCCTGCCGAGCGCCCGGCACCATCCCTCCCCCGCAAACACGAACACCACCGAATCCTGCCCGACCTCTACCACATCCAACCCGCCATACCCGGATCCCCCCTGCCCACTCACCTCGACATGATAGGTATCCATCCCCAACGCCCGATCCTGCTCATTGAACGCCTCCGCCCGCTGCAACAGCACATACAGCTGGGGCTGTGCCAAGTGATCCGCCAGCCCGGCAAGGATCACCTCGTCCTCGACCTCGGCAACCCAGCAGGCTGCCTGGAAATCGTGTGTCACTGTGTTGCTCCTCATAGGCCTCTCGGCATTCATCATGATCGCCCAGACTGCTCAACTCATTGGCAATTGACCCCGTCGTCACGCTCCGCAGTTCTATCGCTGTCAGGCAACAATTGCGCCCACGCCCAGCAGCTTTACCCTGGCACTGGCCAGCGCCTGCCCATCAAGTGTCCAGACAGTCAGCTCACCCTGACGCCGGTAGGTTCCGAACGCCCCCATGGCAGACTCCAGCGCCTGTCGCTTCTCCAATGGCAGTGCGGCAATCTTCAGGGCTGAGAACAGATTGACCGGAAACACATCACGCAAAAACGCGTCGGTCTCACTGGCCCATCGCTTCCTCTCCCAGTTGCACGCCTCGGATCGGCGCGGCCACATCAACGGATGCGCCTCATCCGGCATGAAAATGCCCCTCGCGTACCCCGTGCCATAAGCCCGTGACTCGGTATAGCCATAGGCGTAGTCGCAAATGCCGGCAATGCTTTCCATCATCAGCAAGGCATCAGCAATTTCAACGAGCCCGGCTTGGCTTTCATGGGCACAAAGCATCAGGCCCACGCCATCGGTAAAAATCACGCTACAGTCAGCGTTCAGCATTTCGCTGACATCGTCTTTTGGCCATTTGCGTGCGGAGTAAAGCTCTATCGCCTCAAGCTTTCCCTGGCTCAGGTCGGCGAGAAATTTCTTTTCGTTGAAGCTGATCACCTTGCCCGCGCGACCGCCGCAGCGCTCGATTTCGCCAAAGCTGGACATCCAGCGCCGAACATCAGTGAACACATTCAATAGATCTACATCGGCTCCAGGCGCGGGATGGGCGACCAAGAAATTGAACAGATCCATCTTCAGCTCTCCCGGGCTTTAAGCTGCACGAAAATCATAGTTTTCCTTGATCATTCTTCAGACACGCGCGGCTCTCGTTATCTTCACATCTACTCGTACTGCTGGAGTTCTTCCCTCACAAGCAGTTCAAGTTCAGGCGGGGCAATTACGACACCCACATCGTCAGGGACAGGAAATACCTGGCACATCTGGGCGGCCGAGTGCAGGCCGGGAAGCCACTGCTCGAGGAATCCCTGCATGGGAATCGAGCGCGGCGTGAAGCCGCCCCATTCACCCGTCGCACACTGGGCGGCAAACGCTTCCTCCGGCCAGAACGGGATGACCACGCTCCCTTGCAATTCGCTGGTTGCCCACCCTTCGTCGTACAAACCCCAGACTTCCTCAAAGTCCACGACTTTCCGGATGAAGTAATCGAACCGCGCCTCTGGTCCCAGGGCGCAGACGTTCTGGATTTTTTTCGAATGCACAGCCTGCTCCAACTTGTCTGTTCTTCCTGAGCTATCAATGGACATTATCCCTTAGCGACTCGGCCAGTAACGCTTTGACCTTCTTTCGAGCGACCTGCGCGGCCTCGCCAACGAGTACATCCTGCTCCACTGGGCGTCCTAAATCTCATAACTCACCCCATCGGCTCGCCTTCGCTTCAATGTCTTCATTAAGGACCGTGACGTCCTCAGTCTGCAGGTTCAAAATCAGACAAAAGTTGTGCGTGGATTGCACGAAGACCCGACCCTCTTCCTGCCAAAGCCCCTCAAACGGATTGGACGTCGTGGAGAACAGAAACCACTCCAGACGATTGTCGGCATCTGTCCTAGCGATGAAGCCTTCATTCCCCATCTCACCTTCACCGCACAAGATCATCTGCCCGGAAGCGAGTCTTAACTGGTTGTTTACCTGCACCTGCGACCAGACGTCATCATCGCCGAGCCACTCGCCCTAGGCTTTCGTGCGCCCCTGCGAAAAACGGTATTCCCAGCCAAAGGCGTGCGTGAGGGCCGAATTTTCAACAGCCTCAATGTCGATCTCAGTCGCGAAACCACTGCACTGGCAGAGGATGTCCAGGCCGATCAACTGGCCTGCAGCCCATCTATGTTGCAACTCGCCCAAGGTAATCATGCTGGCCTCCGAGCTCTGAATTGGGTTATTGCCCTGATCTTCTCTGAACTTGAGCACAAACAGACCACCGTACCCGCCTAGCCCTGTAGAACGCCTGCTGAGCAAAGGGAGTAAAACAACGCTCTTTCTACAGCTTATGAGTGACGATCAAACAGCCAGCTGAAATCCTTCAGAAACACCACAAAATTATTCACCAAATTCAAACCTTAATTCCGCGCCATCTGGCAAATCTTTAATTTTAGTTGCCAACTCGCTTCTAACCTTCATTCCCGAAACAGACTCACAAGCATAAAGGTTTTCTATTTTAAATTTACCCCCGAGAACGAATGGTTGCTTTGGCAATAGCCTGTCACCCTGCTTCAGCGCTCCATTCTTCATTTGCCAGCCATGAGCAAGCGAGTAGCCTGTCAGATAATCATAATCCGACAATATTTTATCGGCCCATTCTTCTATGCTGCTGGCAAGGTATGAGAATCCTGCTGTCTCCGGGTCAAAACTCAATACCTCGTCGCCATGAATACAGAATTGAACGCCAAACAAGTCCTCCGCAAAAAATGCGATGTCAGTGCCAGTGAGACCGTAACCAGATCGCCATAGATCAGGGGAGTTCCATGTTTCCAATGTCACACCTGAATCCGAGTAGCGCTGAGTAGAGGGCAAAACATGCAAAGCGCCTGCAAATGCATAGAATCCATTTTTCTGCATCAACATCGCTTTCAACTCATCCCCTCGAGCCTTCCCTACACTGGAAAAAAAATCGACTTGGTCGATACAAGAGCCACCCAGCGTTTGGCTACCAACAGACAGAAGCTTGCTCAAGCTTTCTTTCATGTTAACAAGTCCCTATAACTGTACTCGCGTTCCTTTGGCAGGTTTTCCGACATTGGGTGCCAGAACAGTAAACTGCCACTAGAAGGTTTAGACCAAATCATGCAGCAAACCCGCTCTCCGATCATCAGCCCGTAGTGACTGGCGTGAGCAGGAAAATATTCGTCGACAGTCTCTTGCCTAGTCAACAAATCAACTACAACTACTGGCGCACCATACCATACTCATAGTCTAATACACCTGCTTCGCTTTTCTTCTCCAAGTAGCCAACAATTTGCTCAAAGTCAATGTTTTCAGGCACATTAACCGAGAAAAACTTCTTACTCAACCCCTCCCAAGAGCAGCCCATACCAGAAAGATCCGCAAGAATTAGCAACGACAGACTCTCATTATCACCAAAAAAAATTATCCTGACAGTGCTATTCCCTTCATCACTTTCAATGCCAACAAAAACTGCTTCACCATCAATACCCCTTGAAGTCCTTACCTCATCATCCAAGCACACCTGCTTCGAATAGAAAGGTATGTTACTTACCTTGTAAACGTTCTCCGCTACTTTCTCTGCCCATACACTCTCTACCCTGACAGGCGGATAGCCGTCGACAACCTTTAACTCGATATAAACCTTTTCCATTGACACTAAGTTCACTCCAGAGCCACCGAGGATGCAAGCCGTTGCGCTTGACCTTGGGCAATCAGAACATGTCAGTCACCGCTATGACTAGCTGCTTAAGGTGTGCATTTCTCAGGTAGAGGCGTTGCCGCCACTCCGGATCACCAGATCGGCCCTGACGGTGAGGATGAGCCGATGTCGCCAGCCACTTACACCAGGCGCCAGCCCCGCGCCTGCACAAACAGGCGCATGCCCTGGCTGGCGCTGTTAGCGGACATGCGTGTTGCTCAGGGCCAGGTAAAGTTGAGTGCAACTCGGGCTCAAGAATAACTTAATTGCGCTCTTGCCTTTCCAATAGTTTCTTTTAGCACATGAGAATCAGCGGTAGTGAACTTCAAGCTCCTTATTTCACCAATCATAACCACCGCACGGTCCAGCGCATTCAACAACATGTCTATCTGCCGAACGCTGCCTGCCTCCTCAAACTCATAAAAAGGAACTTGCACACGCGCCTCTACAGTTTTTCTAGCCTTGTGATAACGCTTAACTTCAGGGTAGTGCACTACCAGTTCATCAGGCATTATGACTGCAATGAAAGTCAGTTTTTCAGCGCCACACTCAAGAACAACACCTTCCAGCAATTGCACCATACCCGGCTTTATCTTGTTGCGTGCGGCATGCTCCGCATCACTCACAAGTGAATGCAGTTCACTGGTCATCCCTAGCAACATAAATCACCCTAAACAGTCTAGACTGCCCCATTCACAACTCCAACCGAACCATCCACTCCACAGCCTTCGGCGCATTGAAAAAAGTTTAACCCACCGGTATAGCTGGTCGGGTCCTGATTCACGAACCGCCCGGCCCTCGGATCATAGTAACGATGACGGTTATAATGCAGACCGGTCTCATGATCTTGATGCTAGGTGTACCTGCAGGCGAGACTGGGACTGCTCAGCACCAATTACTCCCGGGCACACAGCCGCGCCGAGGGCTAAGGTTGTCAGGATGCCGCCGTTCGACGGCATCAGGTACGACTCGGTGAACCGTGAGTCAAGCGGCTCGCAGTAGCACTCGTGCTTTCTCTACTGACTCTCTTAATACTTGAGCGTCACCGTTCGAAAGTTTCAAACTTTTTATCTGCGCCATCATATCAACTGAACGATATACAGCATCGAGCATTAGCTCTACCTGCTGTGCACTTCCAGCCTCCTTGAACTCATAGATCGGAATCTGTACGCGCACCTCAATGACCTTTCTAGATTTGTGGTAACGCTTAACCTCAGGATAGTCTCCAATCCATTCATCACGCATCAATATTGATATAAAGCTCCACGTCTCAGCACCACACTCAAGGCTCACTTCTGACAAAATCTCTGCCAACACATCTTTAACTTTTTTTCGGGCGGCCTGAGCTGCTTCGCCAACAAGTACATCCTGCTCACTGGATGTTCGAAATATCATATATCACCCCTAGTAATCGCTTTTGTTCAGAGGAGGTCTCTGCCCGCCATTCTGCGCTTTATATTCGAGAATTTTCTCATGCTGCCAGGCATGCATTTCTCGCTTCGAACCCGACGCCTCACGCTGCATATATGCATTATTATCACTTAGGTATTTGTCGGTATACCTACGTTCACCCATGGTAGTCTCACCATATTTCAAAACACTATGGTCATCCTCATTTCTAAGCGTATAACCAATTGCAGGCTTAGTAGAGTTGAGACTGTTCCCATGGGTACCATCGGTCTCACAAGGGCACGGAATCGAAGGATCTTTCCCCTTCCCAAACTGCCCATTCGAGTTACGCGGCTGCCCTTTCCACAACCCTAACGGGTCAATCCACTCCACAGGGTTCGGCGCATAGGCAAACAGGTTCAACCCACCGGTGTAGCTGATCGGGTCCTGATTCACGAACCGCCCGGCCCTCGGATCATAGTACCGATAGCGGTTGTAATGCAGCCCAGTCTCATGATCGTGGTACTGACCCTGGAAGCGAATCGGGTTGGTCATGCCGACCTGCTTGGCCCACTCCGAGCGTGCATCACGCACTTCACCCCAGGCCTTGTACAACCCAACCCAAGCCGCCTCACCGTTGTGGTCGGTTAGCTCCATCGGTGTGCCGAGGTGATCGCACTGGTACCAGGCAATCGCATTAAACGGAAGCGGCTTGACCTCGTGTTGCCACAGCGGGTCCTGGTCGATGTCGTATTCACGACCACGCCAGTCCGGCTGGCGCAACAAACGAATCGGCTCCTTACGCAGTGCTTGGGCAACCGGCACAAAACTGCCCGGCTCGTACAGGTAATGCACCGTGCGCCCGGTATCGCCTTCATCCTGCGGTGGCGAGCTTTCCCAAGCGAGGTTATCGCCGTCCCAACCGAACAGGGTGAAGCCACAACCGAGCTCACGCTGCCGCTTCGCCCGCTGCATCTGGTTCCAACCCGTGCCGGCTTCTGGCCTGTCCCAGAAGTGCGCGACGGACTCCTTGTGTAGGCGCCGACCCAAGGCGTCGTAGCTGTAATCGACTTTGAGCTTGTCGTCGTTGTAGCTGACCAGACGGTCGAACAGGTCCCAAGTGAAATGGGCATGTGCGCCGTTGTGCAGGCGATGAATCAGATTGCCGCGCTCGTCATATTTGTAGTGGGTACCGGCGTACTCGCGCAGCAGGTTGTCCATCAGCTTGTTACGACGCGGGTCGCTTTCCAGAGGACGGTTGAGCTCTTGGGTCTTCTCGTCCAGCAGGTTACCTGCCGGGTCGAAGGCAAAGGTCTCGACACCCATACGGCTGGTGGCTTGCAGCAACCGGCCAACCGGGTCGTACTGATACGCCAGATGACCTCGGCGGCTGTCTTGGATGTCAGTCAACTGGCCAACCGCATCGTAGCGATACTGGCGCTTGAGCATCGTGGACGTGCCGTCATGGCTGCCCAGCAGTTGTTCCTGCAAGCGCCCCATTGGGTCCCATGCCTGGGTCTGCATCAGCTTGTTGCCCTGATGCCGCACAACCTCGCGGTGCAGATCATCGCGCTCGAAGGCGAGCAGCTCATGCTGGTCGATGGTCATGCCCAGCACATGACCGCTGCCGTAAGTCAGCGTGCTGACTTTGTGGCCGTCGGGGCGGATGGTGGATGTGCGCAGGTTCAGCGCGTCGTACTCGTGTTGCCAAACCGCGACCATCGGCACTTCAGTCTTCAGGTAGTACTGATGCTCACGGGTCAGGTTGCCCGCCTCATCGAAGTACCACTGCAACTTGCTGTCGGCGTTGACGGCCTGGATCAGGTTGCCGTTGCCGTCGTAGGCGAAGGTTTCTTCCTGACGCGTACCGCTCTGGCTGGCGGTACGCGAGGTGATTCGCCCTACAGCGTCATAGGTGATATCGATGCGGCGCTGGCCAACGTGCGTGCTGCTCAGGCGACCGCTATCCGGGTCGTACTGGTAGCGCGTCACCAGGCCGTCGAAGCCTTTTTCTTCCAGCAGGCGCCCCATCGGGTCGTACAGGAAGGTGACCTTGCTGTCGTTCTGGTTCTCCAGCCCGATCAGGCGGCCGAGCTTGTCCCAGCGGTAGTGCAAAGTCCGTTCGCTGGCGTCCATGCGTTCGACCAGCATGCCGGCGGCGTTGTAGGACCAGGTGGTGCAGCGGTCCAGCGCGTCGACATGGGCCAGCAGGCGGCCCTCGGCGTCGCGCTCGAAACGCTCTTCGGTGTTGTCGGGATGGGTGATTTTCGCCAGCTGGCCGGCCTTGTGTTCATAGGCCGTCTTGTTGCCAGCGGCGTCGATGAACGACAGCAAGTGACCCAAGTCGTCGTAGACCCATTCACTGGTCTTGCCCGAGCAGTCGGTGTACGCCACCAACTGATCTGCTGCGTTGTACGCCAGTTTCTTCTCGTTGCCATTGGCATCCTTGATCGCCTTGACCAGGCCCGAAGGCGTGTAGGCGTACTCGGTCTTGTTGCCGAGCGGGTCTGTGGTCTCGACCAGGTTGCCCTTGAGGTCGTAATCACGTAGCCACAGGCCACCTTCGGCATCACGAATCTTGATCGGATGACGACGGTCGTCGTAGGCAACGTGGACCTGGCTGTGGTCCGCACGGATATGGCGGATGACACTGCCTTGATCATCGTAGTCGAAACGGTCTTCGCTACCGTCCGGGTGAACGTGGCGCACGATGTTCTTGCGGTCATCGCGGAAGACCCACTCCGAGCGCTCGTCCGGATGCCGCACGCGGTACAGGTAACCGAGAATGTCGAAGTAGTACCAGGTTTCCTGACCATGAGCGTCGGTGACGTAGGTCAGGCGGATGTTCTCGTCCCACTCCAGGCGGGTGTCGAAACTACCGTCGTCGGCCCACTCGCGGATGGCCCTAGAGTGGGCACTACTGCCGTCCCACTGCAGGTTCATGCCGCGACCGCTGCGGTCGGTGTAACGGGTGACCAGGTGATTCTGGTACTGGTAGTGCCGAGCGGGGCCGTATTCATCCTGGGCAGCGATCAGGTCACCCTGGTCGTCGTAGTGGTAGGCGCACAGCTGGCGCAGCGGCTGGCCGTCGCGCATTTCCCAGAGGCCGATGATATGGCCATCGTCATCGATCAAGGTACCGAGGTGGCGGTGCACATCCTTCACATCGCCGAGGAAGGTGATGATGTCCGACAATACCGGGCGATCATTGTGGCGATGCTCGTAATGCAACATGCAGCCAGCACCGTTGCCGAGCGTGATCTTCTGCAAGTAGTAACGCTCGCCAACGCGCAGGTAGTACTCCTTGCGGTCGAAGCCACGGCAGATCACCAGCTCGTTTTCACGGCTGCGGACCAGCAGCAGATCGTCGATGGCATTGAACTGGGCCTTGTCGACTTTCGGCAGCTCGAATTCATGGCTGCGGCCATCGAAATCGTGGAACAACAGACCCTTTCCGACGACATCGATGCAAGTGGTGAACTCGGTGACCCAGCGTGCGCCAAGGTTGCCTTGGTCGTACTCGGCCAGCCGAGAGTGGTAGACACGCTGCCACTCAATCGGGAATGCCCCAGGCAGGCTGAAGTCGGTGTGGATAAGGAATTCGGAACCGAGGGCAAAGTCGATACTGAAGTCCGTTTTGGCTTTCGGGCAATCCTTGATGAGCGGGCTGGTGGTTCCTGTAGCTTTGGCCTGAGACTGACTGACAGCCAGCTCGCCCTTGCCCTGCTCCCGCTCTACTTTGGTCACTTTGTCTGGCTTGGCGACGGCCGGCTGCCCATTCTTGTTCCGCTTGCGGAAGCCCGCAACCGCCCCACCCAGCACTGTCAGCATCCAGCCAATGCTCATCTGCGTCGCCGGATCCGCCAGCTTGGCGAATTGCTTTGCCATCTCCGGCCCCAGCGCCCGCAACTGTCCGGTATTGGCCAACACCATGCTCTTGATGTCATCCGGCAACAACTTGCTGGTAGCGCTGTTGGCCAGCCCCTTCCCCGCTGCCTTGTAGGCACTGTGCACCGCCCCAAAGAAGTTGCTGATCGCTGCCTTCGGGTCGTTGAGCAACTTGTCTCCGGCAGCGGCCATCTGCTTGCTCGCCGCCGCCTGATCACCCTTGGCATCGAGCTGCCCGAGCACCACCTTCTCCAGGCCCGTGGCGATCTCGCCGGTCACCTTGGTCCCCAGATCCCCGGCATCCTTGAGAATCCCGGCAATCTTCGGCTGCGCCTGGGTCACGAAGTCATCGATGGTCCCGGCAATCGTCGCATTCAGATGCCCGATCAACACCGTGATCAGCGAATCCCCCAGCAGCATCTTGGCGCTGTTACGCAGCTCCTGACGCACCAGGAACAACGTCGGCCGCAGGCTCATGCGCGCCGCCGCCATGGTCGGCGGCGCCGGCAGCACGCCGATCAGGTTGATGCCCAGGCTGACCCAGTCGAGCACCTGGCGTTCCTTGCTCTTGACCAGGGTGACCACGTCGCCCAGGGCATCGACCAGGGCCATGATGTTGCCCACCACGGGCAAGGCGCCGGCCACGGTCTTGATGCGTTCGAGGGTGACATAGCCGCCACTGACCGATTGCAGCCAGGCGTCGAAGGCGGCGGCGCCGCGGCCGACGTCCTTGGCGTCGATGGTGTTCAGCGGCGCGACGGCGACTTGCGGTTCGCGCTGCTTGGTTTCGCCGGTCATGCCAGCACCTCACTGCTCAGGCTTTTCGCCGGGTTGATCGGGGTGCTCAGCGCCGGCAGGGCGGGCAGTTGCTTGAGGCTGTCGGCAGCCTTGAGCGCCGGGGCGGCGCCGGGCACCACGCTGCTGGCCAGCTGGGCCATGGCGCCGGTGTCGCCGCCGACGGCGGCCTTGACCTGTTGCACCTGTTGCAGCGCGGCCTGGCCGCTCTGGGCCAGTTGCATGCCGGTGCTGGCCAGGGCCTTGCCCTGCTCCAGCAGGCCGCTGCCGCTCGAACCCAGCACTCCCTGGGCCATGGATTTTCCTTGTGCCATCGCGTCCTGTACCAATGCCTTGCCCTTGCCCATGCCTTGTTGCGCCAGGGCCATACCCTGGCCCAGCAGCCCTTCCACGCCCTTGGCGCCGCTCGCCACTTCACCGACCACGGCCTGCTGGCCGGGGGCGATGTCGTCGAACTGGCTCTTCACCGGCCAGGTGTTGGCGCCGAAGAAGCTGCCATCGGACCAGGTGTCGGCCGGGTCCAGGCCGAAGTCGACCCACAGCGGGCCGGCGGCGGCGCCGCTGGCCTGGTTGAAGCCGGTGCCGTCGAGGTTGCCCTTGAGCGAGGCGCCGAGGGCGTCGGTGACGTCGTAGTCGCCGGTCTTCACGCCCTTGCTGTTGACGTACTGGTACAACAGCTCGAGGTTGCCCTTGCCCGGCTTGGGTGGCTCGGGGAAGGTGCCGGCCTTGCTCGCCACGCCGATGTGCGCGAACTGCGCCGCGTGGGCGGTGTAGTTGGCGCTGGTGACGTGGGTGATGCCGCCGGTGTTGTGGGAGGTGGCGGTGCCACCTCCACTAGCTTCAGCAGCACATACCACTCACAACGTCATACATTTCAAGTTAAGACTCTGACCTTGTTTACCAGTAACGGCCCACACCAATTCAAATGCCGGCGCTATTCAAGATGCCCTCAACCTCTGGGTATTCCTCCAAGAACTCATCAGACCTCATAAATTCACGTAAGACTTGGTTGTTTCTAGCCGCATCAACTATTGCATTGATCAACAATAAGTCATCAGAATTGAATATTCGACCCAAAATAATCAAAGGCCATTCTTTCTCGCTTGAGCGACGAATCAATCCCTCAAACCCAGCAGCAAGCCTACTAGCATACTCTGATGGATCCGCCCCATCCAAGATAACCATGACTCGTTCTTGAACGCCATAGTCATCTGCATTAGTGAATGTACCCAGGAGGGCATCTATTATTGGACCATCCAGCTGACCCTCCACCTTGCTCAACAGCCTAAAGAAAATCTCACAGTCCTTCTCATTTTCGTAAGGATCAATTGACCCCAAATTCTGTTTCCAGTCTAAAAATTCTTCATTATTCATTTTTTCACCAGATAGTCTTTACATTTAGCGTATGCCAGCATTTCTTGCATAGCCACATTATACTTTCTGGGCTGACCTGATTCTGACGCGACACGCCTCACGTCACGAATCTCCATAGCCATTGCCCCCCTCATGTTACCTGCATCTATCATTTGCTGTACTTCAGCACGATAAGCTTTACCCTCATTACCTTTCCTACCATGACTACTTGTTTGAGCATGATCACTTGGATCCATCTGAATGGCGGGGCCTTGGCTACGTCGAATTGGACTGACACTGTCAGCAGGCATGTGGTGAGACTCAATACCCTTGCTAGTTGTGCCTCCGTAAGACCCTCCCCGGAAATCACCTTTCCCATCAGGATCACCCTTCTTCATGCAGTCACACGGAGAACGCTCCAAGCCTAATACATCGATCCATTGCACGGGATTAGGTGCGTAAGTGAATAAGTTCAAGCCTCCTGAGTAGCTAATTGGATCCTGACTGACGAATCTTCCGGCTCTCGGATCATAGTACCGATAGCGGTTGTAATGCAGCCCTGTCTCATGATCGTGGTACTGGCCCTGGAAGCGAATCGGGTTGGTCATCCCGACCTGCTTGGCCCACTCCGAGCGTGCCTCACGCACTTCACCCCAGGCCTTGTACAGCCCTACCCACGCTGCCTCACCGTTCTGGTCAGTGAGCTCCATCGGCGTACCGAGGTGATCGCACTGGTACCAGGCAATCGCGTCGATCGGCTTCGGTTTCACCTCGTGCTGCCACAGCGGATCCTGATCGATGTCGTACTCACGACCGCGCCAGTCCGGCTGTCGTAGTAGTCGAATTGGCTCCTTGCGCAGCGCCTGTGCCACCGGCACAAAACTGCCCGGCTCGTACAGGTAATGCACCGTGCGCCCGGTATCACCTTCATCCTGCGGCGGCGAGCTTTCCCAGGCGAGGTTGTCGCCATCCCAACCGAAAAGGGTCAAGCCACAACCGAGCTCTCGTTGCCGCTTGGCGCGCTGCATTTGATTCCAACCCGTGCCGGCTTCAGGCCTGTCCCAGAAGTGCGCAACAGACTGCTTATGCAAGCGCCGGCCCAAGGCATCGTAGCTGTAATCGACTTTGAGCTTGTCGTCGTTGTAGCTGACCAGACGGTCGAACAGGTCCCAGGTGAAATGGGCATGTGCGCCGTTATGCAGACGGTGGATCAGGTTTCCGCGTTCATCGTATTTGTAGTGGGTACCGGCATACTCGCGCAGCAGGTTGTCCATCAACTTGTTACGACGCGGGTCACTTTCCAGCGGGCGGTTGAGTTCCTGAATTTTCTCATCCAGCAGGTTACCTGCGGGGTCGAAGGCAAACGTCTCGACGCCCAGACGGCTGGTGGCTTGCAACAGTCGGCCAACCGGGTCGTACTGATAGGCCAGATGGCCACGGCGACTGTCCTGAATATCGGTCAGTTGGCCCACGGCATCGTATTGATACTGACGCTTGAGCATCGTGGACTTGCCATCGTGGCTGCCCAGCAATTGCTCCTGCAGGCGCCCTGCCGGGTCCCACGCCTGGGTCTGCATCAGCTTGTTGCCCTGATGTCGAACCACTTCGCGGTGCAGGTCATCGCGCTCGAAGGCCAGCAGTTCATGCTGGTCGATGGTCATGCCGAGCACATGACCGCTGCCGTAAGTGAGCGTGCTGACCTTGTGGCCGTCGGGACGAATGGTCGCCTTGCGCAGGTTCAGTGCGTCGTACTCATGCTGCCAGACCGCGACCATCGGCACTTCGGTCTTCAGGTAGTACTGATGCTCACGGGTCAGGTTGCCCGCCTCATCGAAGAACCATTGCAACTTGCAGTCAGCATTAACAGCTTGAACTAAATTGCCATTACGATCGTAGTTATACGTTTCTTCTTGACGCGCATTGCCTAATGTGGCCACCCGAAGCTTAAGTCGGCCAATAGCGTCAAATGTGAGATGCACCTGACGCTTTCCAACCACCACACTTGACACTCGCCCACTATCTGCATCGTACACATAGCGAGTCATTACGCCATCGAAGCCTGTCTCTTCCAATAAACGACCAACAGGATCGTACAAAAAGGTAGCCTTGCTCTCGTTCTCGTTCTCCAACCCTACGAGACGACCCAGCTTGTCCCAACGATATCGCACCGTATGCTCGCTAGCATCTACACGCTCGACCACTCTTCCTGCACGGTTATAAGACCACGTAGTACAACGATCCAGCGCATCAGCGTATGCCAACAAACGCCCCTCAGCATCACGTTCGAAACGCTCCACCGTATTATCCGGATGGGTGACTTTCGCCAGCTGTCCGGCCTTGTACTCATAAGCAGTTTTACTGCCTGTGGCATCAATGAATAGAATCAGACGGCCAATATCGTCATACGCCCATTGGCTGGTTTTGCCCGAACAGTCGGTGTACTCGACCAACTGATCTGCCGCGTTGTACGCCAGTTTCTTCTCATTGCCGTTGGCATCCTTGATTGCCTTGACCAGGCCGGAAGGCGTGTAGGCGAATTCGGTCTTGTTGCCCAATGGATCAGTGGTTTCGACCAGGTTGCCCTGGAGGTCGTAATCACGCAGCCATATGCCACCTTCTGCATCACAAATTTTGATCAGACGACGACGGGCATCATATGCATAGTGAGTCTGACTGTGATCGGCGCGAATATGCCTGAGTAAATTTCCCTGATCATCATAGCTATAGCGATCCTCGCTGCCATCAGGGTAAACCCGCCGTAGAAGATTCTTGCGCTCATCGCGGAATAGCCACTCTGAACGCTCATCGGGGTAGCGAATTCGATAAAGATGGCCCTGGATGTCGTAGTAGTACCAAGTCTCCTGACCGTGAGCGTCGGTGACGTAGGTCAAACGAATGTTTTCATCCCACTCCAAACGAGTGTCATAGCTGCCATCATCGGCCCACTCGTGGATAGCCTTCGCTTGTGCACTAATGCCGTCCCACTCCAAATTCATGCCACGGCCGGTGCGATCGGTGTAACGAATGACCAAGTGGTTTTGATACTGATAATGCCAGGCGGCACCGTTCTCGTCTTGGGCAGCAGCCAGATCTCCCTTGTGATCGTAGTGATAGGCACAGAGTTGATGTAACGGCTGGCCATTGCGCATTTCCCAGAGACCTTTGATATGGCCGTGGTCATCAATCAGGGTGCCGAGATGCCGAAGTACGTTCTTTACATCACCTTGAAAGGTGATGATGTCGGACAGTACCGGCCGGCCTTCGTGGCGATGCTCGTAATGCAGCATGCAGCCAGCACCGTTGCCGAGCGTGATCTTCTGCAAGTAGTAACGCTCGCCAACGCGCAGGTAGTACTCCTTGCGCACGAAGCCACGGCAGATCACCAATTCCTGTTCGGTGCTGCGGACCAGCAGCAGGTCTTCGATGGCATTGAACTGCGCCTTGCCGACCTTCGGCAGCTCGAACGCATGGCTGCGGCCATCGTGGTCGTGAAACAGCACGCCCTTGCCCACAGTATCGATGCGGGTGGTGAATTCGGTGACCCAGCGTGCGCCCAGGTTGCCTTGGTCGTATTCGGCAAGGCGCGAGTGGTACATACGCTCCCAAACGATAGGAAATGCACCGGGTAAGCTGAAGTCTGTGTGCTGGATAAACTCCGAACCCAACGAGAAACTAATACTGTGACCCGTACGAGGCACAGGCTCAGGAGGGCATGACTTACATTTTGGACTGGGCGTACCCTCCGCCTTGGCTTGTGATCCGCTTACTGCTAGCTCTCCCTTGCCCTGCTCCCGCTCCACTTTGGTCACTTTGTCCGGCTTGGCGACGGCCGGCTGACCATTCTTGTTTCGCTTGCGGAAGCCCTTCACCGCCCCACCCAGCACCGTCAACATCCAGCCAATGCTCATCTGCGTCGCAGGATCAGCCAGCTTGGCGAATTGCTTGGCCATCTCTGGCCCAAGCGCCCGCAACTGTCCGGTATTGGCCAACACCATGCTCTTGATGTCATCCGGCAGCAGCTTGCTGGTAGCGCTGTTGGCCAGCCCCTTCCCCGCTGCCTTGTAGGCACTGTGCACCGCGCCAAAGAAGTTGCTGATCGCCGCCTTCGGATCGTTGAGCAACTGGTCGCTCGCCGCCGCCATCTGCTTGCTCGCCGCCGCTTTGTCGCCCTTGGCATCGAGCTGCCCCAGCACCACCTTCTCCAGGCCCGTGGCGATCTCGCCGGTCACCTTGGTCCCCAGATCCCCGGCATCCTTGAGAATCCCGGCAATCTTCGGCTGCGCCTGAGTCACGAAGTCATCGATGGTCCCGGCAATCGTCGCATTGAGGTGCCCGATCAACACCGTGATCAGCGAATCCCCCAGCAGCATCTTGGCGCTGTTGCGCAGCTCCTGACGCACCAGGAACAACGTCGGCCGCAAGCTCATGCGCGCCGCCGCCATGGTCGGCGGCGCCGGCAACACGCCGATCAAGTTGATGCCCAGGCTAACCCAGTCGAGCACCTGGCGTTCCTTGCTCTTGACCAGGGTGACCACATCGCCCAGGGCATCGACCAGGGCCATGATGTTGCCCACCACGGGCAAGGCGCCGGCGACGGTCTTGATGCGTTCGAGGGTGACATAGCCGCCGCTGACCGATTGCAGCCAGGCGTCGAAGGCGGCGGCGCCGCGGCCGACGTCCTTGGCGTCGATGGTGTTGAGGGGGGCGACGGCGACTTGCGGTTCGCGCTGCTTGGTTTCGCCGGTCATGCCAGCACCTCACTGCTCAGGCTTTTCGCCGGGTTGATCGGGGTGCTCAGCGCCGGCAGGGCGGGCAGTTGCTTGAGGCTGTCGGCAGCCTTGAGCGCCGGGGCGGCGCCGGGCACCACGCTGCTGGCCAGCTGGGCCATGGCGCCGGTGTCGCCGCCGACGGCGGCCTTGACCTGTTGCACCTGTTGCAGCGCGGCCTGGCCGCTCTGGGCCAGTTGCATGCCGGTGCTGGCCAGGGATTTGCCCTGCTCCAGCAGGCCGCTGCCGCTCGAACCCAGCACTCCCTGGGCCATGGATTTTCCTTGTGCCATCGCGTCCTGTACCAATGCCTTGCCCTTGTCCATGCCTTGTTGCGCCAGTGCCATACCCTGGCCCAGCAGCCCTTCCACGCCCTTGGCGCCGCTCGCCACTTCACCGACCACGGCCTGCTGGCCGGGGGCGATGTCGTCGAACTGGCTCTTCACCGGCCAGGTGTTGGCGCCGAAGAAGCTGCCATCGGACCAGGTGTCGGCCGGGTCCAGGCCGAAGTCGACCCACAGTGGGCCGGCGGCGGCGCCGCTGGCCTGGTTGAAGCCGGTGCCGTCGAGGTTGCCCTTGAGCGAGGCGCCGAGGGCGTCGGTGACGTCGTAGTCGCCGGTCTTCACGCCCTTGCTGTTGACGTACTGGTACAACAGCTCGAGGTTGCCCTTGCCCGGCTTGGGTGGCTCGGGGAAGGTGCCGGCCTTGCTCGCCGCGCCGATGTGCGCGAACTGCGCCGCGTGGGCGGTGTAGTTGGCGCTGGTGACGTGGGTGATGCCGCCGGCGTTGTAGGTGGTGGCGCTGCCGCCGCCCTGGATCACCAGCTCGGTCTTGGCGGTGAGGATGATGCGCTCGGCGTTGGCGGTGATGTCGAGCTTGGCCAGCAGGTTGATGTTGTCTTTCAGCGCGCGGATGTCGATGTCGCCGGCCGCCGACACCAGGCGCCAGCCCAGGCTCTGCACGAACAGGCGCATGCCCTGGCTGGCGCTGGCCGGCGTTTGCCAATCGACAGGCTGATGATGCCGGTGCTGCTCAGGGCCAACCGAGTCCGAGGTGGGCAGGGCGATGCCGGCCGGACTCAACAGCGTCAGGTGCGACTTAAGTAGGCACCTAGCGACATTGACCCCGGCTGTGGCTCGAAAGCCCCATGCTTAAACTCAATCATAAACACGGCATAACCCCATCGCGCTACATTGAAGCCCTACGTTTCCAGCCTTCTTGCTCCCCACGGTATATATAGAGCTCATTCAACTTGAAGCCCTCTGAAGAATCAATAAATACATACTTGAATCTCTGCTTCAAACCTTTATTGCGTATTGCTTCCACGCTCACACCCTTTCCTTCAGGCGTCAGACTATCCGCTAGGACTTCCTGTTCATATTCTGGAGGCCGACCGGTTCCTAGCGTATCCATCTTTGCCTTTCCCAAAGCAGCAACCGCACGTTCAGTAAGAAATTTATCAAAAATCAAAGCCAGCTCCTTTCTGGCATCATTATTGATCTGATCACGAAGTTCTGCTTTTTCATTGTATTCCTGACTCCTTTTTTTGGAGTTCAGCGAAACTTCCCAAGCTAACATTGCCTCAAGAAGGCTTTTTAGAGTATCTACGGGTGACATAAATCCCTCACTAGTTACACGGACATGGGCTTGGATTATCGAAGCGCCGGGTTTCAGTGTACCCATCAATTCTGGCCTGATACAGAACAGCATGCGGACGGGTTGCCCCCTCTGCATACTGTGGTACCACACGGACAACTACATTGCTACCACCTTCAACAGCCTTCGCGATATCTGCCTCAAAATCTCGGTACTCACCACGGTTGATGCCTGGTGTCTGTGGGAATACATTGCCTTTACCGCCACTTCCACCTAGACGATTGGCAATAGCATGACCGGCATCATCGCTGTCGCATCCTAAACCTCTGGCAAATGACCTAGAGCTTGCGTTAGTACCACTACCCGTTTTGAGATCTTCCTTCCTAATTTTAGCCGTCACGCTCTTAAGCGAGCCACTGGAGTTATGCTTGTACTTGACCGATGGGTTTTCTCCCCACAAACCGAGCGGATCAACCCACCCCGTCGGAGAAATAACATAGGCGTACATATTCAGACCGCCCGTATACCCAACCGGATCGCGGCTTACAAATCTTCGACTTGCCGGATCGTAATAGCGGAATCGATTGTAATGTAACCCAGTTTCATGATCGTGATACTGACCTTGGAAGCGGATCGGGTTCGCCATACCCACCTGCTTGGCAAAATCAGAACGCGCCTCGCGCACCTCACCCCAGGCCTTGTACTGACCGGTCCACGCTACTTCACCGTTATGATCGGTAAGCTCCATAGGCGTTCCCAAGTGATCACACTGGTACCAAGCAATAGCGTCGATAGGGTTTGGCTTAACCTCGTGTTGCCACAACGGATCCTGATCAATGTCGTACTCGCGAGCGCTCCAGTCCGGTTGCCGTAGTAGACGGATAGATGCCTTGCGAAGCGCCTGCGCAACCGGTACAAAGCTGTCAGGCTCATAGAGGTAATGAACAGTCCGCCCAGTATCGCCCTCATGCTTCGGTGGTGAGCTTTCCCACGCGAGGTTGTCGCCATCCCAGCCGTAGAGGGTAAAACCACAACCCAGTTCACGCTGACGCTTAGCCCGCTGCATCTTGTTCCAGCCCGTACCTGCCTCGGGCCTGTCCCAGAAATGCGCGACAGACTGCTTGTGCAGACGACGGCCCACGGCATCGTAGCTGTAATCGACTTTGAGCTTGTCGTCGTTGTAGCTGACCAGACGGTCGAAGAGATCCCAGGTGAAATGGGTATGCACGCCGTTATGCAGACGGTGGATCAGGTTGCCGCGTTCGTCGTACTTGTAGTGGGTACCGGCATACTCGCGCAGCAGGTTGTCCATCAGTTTGTTACGACGCGGGTCACTTTCCAGCGGGCGATTGAGTTCCTGGGTCTTCTCGTCCAGCAAATTACCTGCCGGGTCGAAGGCGAAAGTTTCGACACCCAGGCGGCTAGTGGCTTGCAATAGGCGGCCAACCGGATCGTATTGATAGGCCAGTTGGCCACGGCGGGTATCGTGGATATCAATCAGCTGGCTGACCGCATCATATTGATATCGACGCTTGAGTAACGTGGATACACCGTCATGGCTGCCCAGCACCTGCTCCTGTAGGCGACCCACCGGGTCCCACGCCTGAGTCTGCATCAGCTTATTACCCTGATGCCGAACCACTTCGCGGTGCAGGTCATCGCGCTCGAAGGCCAGCAGTTCATGCTGATCGATAGTCATGCCCAGCACATGACCGCTGCCGTAGGTCAGCGTGCTGACTTTGTGACCGTCGGGGCGAATGGTGGACGTGCGCAGGTTCAGCGCGTCGTATTCATGCTTCCACACCGCGACCATCGGCACTTCGGTGTTGAGATAGTACTGATGCTCACGGGTCAGGTTGCCCGCCTCATCGAAGAACCACTGCAGCTTGCATTGGGCGTTGATAGCCTGAACCAAATTACCGTTCGCATCGTAAGCGAAGGTCTCCTCCTGATGCTGATCGCCTAGGCTCGCTACACGGGATACCAAGCGACCTATAGCATCGTAGGAGAGGTCCATGCGACGTTGGCCAACCTGTGTGCTGGTCAAGCGACCGCTGTCCGAATCGTATCGGTACCGCGACATCATTCCATCGAAGCCCTTCTCTTCCAACAGGCGACCCACTGGGTCGTACAGGAAGGTGGCTTTACTTTCGTTTTCATTCTCCAGTCCGATCAGGCGACCGAGCTTGTCCCAACGGTAACGCAGCGTATGTTCACTGGCATCCACACGTTCCGAGGGCAGCCCCACGGCGTTATATGACCAAGTGGTGCAACGGTCCAGTGCATCGGAGTGCGCCAACAGGCGGCCTTCGGAGTCGCGCTCGAAGCGCTCCTCTGTATTGTCCGGATGAGTGATTTTCGCCAGTTGACCCGCCTTGTATTCATAGGTGGTCTTGCTGCCGACGGCATCGGTGAACAGCACCAGGCGGCCAAGGTCGTCGTATGCCCACTGACTAGTCTTGCCCGAGCAGTCGGTGAACTCGACCAACTGATCCGCCGCGTTGTACGCCAGTTTCTTCTCGTTGCCGTTGGCATCCTTGATCGCCTTGACCAGGCCGGAAGGCGTATTGGCGAATTCGGTCTTGTTACCCAGCGGGTCGGTGGTCTCGACCAAATTACCCTTGAGGTCGTAATCACGCAGCCACAAGCCACCTTCGGCATCACGAATTTTGATCAGGTGACGACGATCATCGTAGGCGAAGTGCGTCTGGCTGTGGTCCGGGCGGATATGACGAATCACGCTGCCTTGGTCATCGTAGTCGTAGCGATCTTCGCTGCCGTCGGCGTGTACATGACGAACAACATTCTTGCGCTCGTCGCGGAAGATCCACTCCGAACGTTCGTCCGGGTAACGCACACGGTACAGGTGGCCGAGGATATCGTAGTAGTACCAAGTCTCCTGGCCGTAAGCGTCGGTGACGTAGGTCAGGCGGATGTTCTCGTCCCACTCCAGGCGGGTATCGAAACTGCCGTCGTCAGCCCATTCACGGATGGCCTTGGCGTGGGCGCTGCTACCGTCCCACTCCAGGTTCATGCCGCGACCGGTGCGATCGGTGTAACGAGTGACCAGGTGATTCTGGTACTGGAAGCGCCAGGCGGCACCGTTCTCATCCTGGGCGGCGATCAGGTCGCCTTGGTCGTCGTAGTGGTAGGCACACAGCTGACGCAGCGGCTGGCCATCGCGCATTTCCCACAGGCCAGTGATATGGCCGTGATCGTCGATCAGGGTGCCGAGGTGACGCAGCACGTTCTTCATATCACCCTGGAAGGTGATGATGTCGGACAGCACTGGGCGGCCATCATGGCGATGCTCGTAATGCAGCGCGCAACCGGCATCGTTCTCCAGCATGATCTTGCGTAGGTAATAGCGCTCCCCAACCCGCAGGTAGTATTCCTTACGCACGAAGCCACGGCAGATCACCAGTTCTTCTTCAGTGCTGCGGACCAGCAACAAGTCCTCGATGGCGTTGAACAGCGCCTTGCCAACTTTCGGCAGGTCGAACTTGTGACTGCGGCCATCGAAGTCGTGGAACAGCAAACCTTTCCCGACGTTATCAATCCGCGTGGTGAATTCACTGATCCAACGAGCCCCCAAACATCCTTCATCGTACTCGGCCAAACGAGAGTGATAGATGCGGCGCCACCCGATAGGGAAGGGCCCTGGTAAGGTGAAGTCCGTGTGAATCACGAACTCCGACCCCAATGCAAAGCTGATACTTCGACCAGTGGTGGATTTTGGTACAGGCCGCGGTATTGGACAGCTCGGCTCGATAGGACTTGGCGTGTGCTCAGCTGGCGCTTGAGTGCCAGTTTTGCCCAACTCACCTTTGCCCTGCTCCCGCTCTACCTTGGTCACTTTGTCCGGTTTGGCTACCCCCGCCTGTCCATTCTTGTTGCGCTTGCGGAAGCTCTTCACCGCCCCGCCCAGCACCGTCAGCATCCAGCCAATACTCATCTGCGTCGCAGGATCGGCCAGCTTGGTGAATTGCTTGGCCATTTCCGGCCCCAGCGCCCGAAGCTGCCCGGTATTAGCCAACACCATGCTCTTGATGTCATCCGGCAGCAGCTTGCTGGTAGCGCTGTTGGCCAGCCCTTTACCCGCTGCCTTGTAGGCACTGTGCACCGCCCCAAAGAAGTTGCTGATCGCTGCCTTCGGGTCGTTGAGCAACTTGTCTCCGGCAGCGGCCATCTGCTTGCTCGCCGCCGCCTGATCACCCTTGGCATCAAGCTGCCCAAGCACCACCTTCTCCAGGCCCGTGGCAATCTCCCCGGTCACCTTGGTCCCCAGATCCCCGGCATCCTTGAGAATCCCGGCAATCTTCGGCTGCGCCTGGGTCACGAAGTCATCGATGGTCCCGGCAATCGTCGCATTCAGATGCCCGATCAACACCGTGATCAGCGAATCCCCCAGCAACATCTTGGCGCTGTTGCGCAGCTCCTGACGCACCAGGAACAACGTCGGCCGCAGGCTCATGCGCGCCGCCGCCATGGTCGGCGGCGCCGGCAGCACGCCGATCAGGTTGATGCCCAGGCTCACCCAGTCGAGCACCTGGCGTTCCTTGCTCTTGACCAGGGTGACCACATCGCCCAGGGCATCGACCAGGGCCATGATGTTGCCCACCACGGGCAAGGCGCCGGCGACGGTCTTGATGCGTTCGAGGGTGACATAGCCGCCGCTGACCGATTGCAGCCAGGCGTCGAAGGCGGCGGCGCCGCGGCCGACGTCCTTGGCGTCGATGGTGTTGAGGGGGGCGACGGCGACCTGCTGTTCGCGTTGCTTGGTTTCGCCGGTCATGCCAGCACCTCACTGCTCAGGCTTTTCGCCGGGTTGATCGGGGTGCTCAGCGCCGGCAGGGCGGGCAGTTGCTTGAGGCTGTCGGCAGCCTTGAGCGCCGGGGCGGCGCCGGGCACCACGCTGCTGGCCAGCTGGGCCATGGCGCCGGTGTCGCCGCCGACGGCGGCCTTGACCTGCTGCACCTGTTGCAGTGCGGCCTGGCCGCTCTGGGCCAGTTGCATGCCGGTGCTGGCCAGGGCCTTGCCCTGCTCCAGCAGGCCGCTGCCGCTCGAACCCAGCACTCCCTGGGCCATGGATTTTCCTTGTGCCATCGCGTCCTGTACCAATGCCTTGCCCTTGTCCATGCCTTGTTGCGCCAGCGCCATGCCCTGGCCCAGCAGCCCTTCCACGCCCTTGGCGCCGCTCGCCACTTCACCGACCACGGCCTGCTGGCCGGGGGCGATGTCGTCGAACTGGCTCTTCACCGGCCAGGTGTTGGCGCCGAAGAAGCTGCCATCGGACCAGGTGTCAGCCGGATCCAGGCCGAAGTCGACCCACAGCGGGCCGGCGGCGGCGCCGCTGGCCTGGTTGAAGCCGGTGCCGTCGAGGTTGCCCTTGAGCGAGGCGCCGAGGGCGTCGGTGACGTCGTAGTCGCCGGTCTTCACGCCCTTGCTGTTGACGTACTGGTACAACAGCTCGAGGTTGCCCTTACCCGGCTTGGGTGGCTCGGGGAAGGTGCCGGCCTTGCTCGCCGCGCCGATGTGCGCGAACTGCGCCGCGTGGGCGGTGTAGTTGGCGCTGGTGACGTGGGTGATGCCGCCGGCGTTGTAGGTGGTGGCGCTGCCGCCGCCCTGGATCACCAGCTCGGTCTTGGCGGTGAGGATGATGCGCTCGGCGTTGGCGGTGATGTCGAGCTTGGCCAGCAGGTTGATATTGTCCTTCAGGGCGCGGATGTCGATGTCGCCGGCCGCCGACACCAGGCGCCAGCCCAGGCTCTGGACGAACAGGCGCATGCCCTGGCTGGCGCTGGCCAGCAGGCGTTTGCCGATCGACAGGCTGGTGTGGCCGGTGCTGCTCAGGGCCAGGTGCTCGCCGGTGGACAGGTGCGCCGGGCCCGGGGTGGTCAGGGCGATGCCGGCCGGGCTCGACAGCACCAGGTGCGGCTGGGTGAACTCGGGGAACTCGTTGGCGCTCTGGTTGGCCGGGCCGCTGCCGAGGATGCCCTGGTGCTGCTCGTGCAGGCGCTTGGCGACGTCGTCCTGGTCGCCGGGTTCCTGGGCCTGCATCTGCTTGGCCAGTTCCGCCAGGCTGTCCTGCTGGTCGCTGGCGGTGGCCAGACGCTCGGCAGTTTCCGGCAGGTCCTTGTGGTGCTTGGCTTCGTTGGCGCGCGGCTCGGTGGTGATCAGCAGGCCGCCGGCGGCGCGGATGGCGCCGTGGCGGTCGGTGCGCAGCTCGAAGCCTTCACCACGGGGGGCGCCACCCGAAGGCCTTGGGTGCGTGAGGTAGCCGAGGTTCAAGGCACTGGCGCCGTGGTCGCTGCGCAGGGCGATGCTGATTTCGCTGGTGGTGTCGTCGATGCGCAGTTCGTTGCCGCGGCTGCCCTTGTACTCCTTGCTCTTGATGGTGGCGAGGGTCTTCAGGTCGGGCAGCTTGTAGTGCGGCATGTTCACGCCGTGGTACAGGCAACCGGTGATCAGCGGCTGGTCGGGGTCGCCTTCGAGGAAGCTGATCAGCACTTCCATGCCGACGCGCGGCAGCTGCAGGCCGGCGATGCCCTGCCCGGCCCAGCCGGAGGCGACGCGCATCCAGATGCTCGACTTGTCGTCGGCCTGGCCTTCGCGGTCCCAGAAGAACTGCACCTTCACCCGGCCGAATTCGTCGCAGTAGATTTCTTCACCGGCCGGGCCGCTGACCACGGCGCTCTGGGTGCCGAGGATGCGCGGCTTGGGGTGCTGCAGCGGCGGGCGGAACGGGGCGTCCCACGGGGTGGCGCTGAAGGTGTTGCGGTAGCCCTGCTGGAAGCCGTCGTAGCGGGCGTCGACGTCGCTGGTGATGGCTTCTTCCAGGACTTGCGGCTGGCGGCCCTGGTGGTGCACTTCAAGCAGCAGCCAGAGGTCGTTCCAGGCGGCGTTGGGGTGCGCGCTCAGGGTCAGGAAGTGGCCACTGGCGAGCAGCGGCTGGTCGCTGCGGCCCTCGGCCAGGCGGAAGTCGCTGCGGTGGCGTTCGAGGGCGCGGGTGGCCAGGTGCTTGCCACGGGCGCGGTCGAGGAAGCGGCCGGGGTAGTCGTAGTCTTCGAGGTCTGGCTCGACGTGGCTGACGGCCTCGCCTTCGAGCTGGATCAGCGGCTTCTTGAAGTCATAGTCGCGGCGGGTGACGCTGCTGGTGCGGGTTTCCACGCGCAGGCCGAAGCGCTTGATCATCGGCGTGTCGGCCACCAGGCCGGCGTCCTGCTGGTAGGCCACGGGGGCCAGCTTGCGGAACACCGTCTGGTCGTCGCCGAACACCAGCAGGTGGCCGCTGGCGCTGTGCTGGAAGTGGTAGTGGATACCTTCTTCCTCGCACAGGCGCTGGATGAACTGCAGGTTGGACTCGTCGTACTGCACGCAGTATTCGCGCTGCGGGTAGGTCGCGCCCAACTGGAACTGGTAGGCGTTGCCGAGGATGCCGTGCTCTTCGAGCACCTGGGCAACGATGTCCGGCACGGTCTTGTGCTGGAAGATGCGTTGGTTGACGCGGTGGCCCAGGTACGCCAGCTGCGGGCGCAGGGTCACCTGGTAGCGGGTCAGGCGCTTGCCTGATTCGCCTTGGGCGGCGCGGTAGATCAGGCCATGCAGGCCACGGCCGTCGTCACCCAGCTGGAGGAAGGCGGGCTTGTGCAGCAGGCCGTCCAGGTCCAGCGAGGGGTGCTCGCTGACCAGCTCGAGGTCGATGGCATAGGGTTGGCTGATGGCTTCCGTGCCGTCGAAGGCGAGGACCTGGAAATCGTGTTCCAGGCCATCGATGTGCAAGCTGAAGTGAGTCTGGTCGGCGGCGGCAAACATCCTTGTCCTCCTCTTTGGAAAAAAGTCACAAGAAGGCCGAAGCCCACCGCGCGAACGCGGCAGGCGACGGTGTGGTCAGGCTTAGCCTGCGACCGGCACGCGCCAGTCGTCGGAACCGGAAGTACCGGACACTTCGTGGGTCCAGGTGATCTTGCGGTAGGTGAAGTACACGTCTTCCAGGTGGGTGAAGTGGGCGTTCTTCGGGTCCTGGCAGTTGTGCATGTAGTCCTTGATGTCGACGATGATCGCGTCTTCCAGGACGGTGGTGTAGTAGTGCTCTTGAGTACCGGCCGCCGAGGTGCGGTACCACTTGATCTCGACCTTGGTCATGCGCTCGCCGGAGGTCAGGGCCGCCAGCAGCAGGGGCGAGGCCTTGTCGAAGACCTTGGTGATTTTCACCGGCTTGTGCACGCGTTGGCCGGTTGGTTGGCCGGACTGCGGGTCACGCGGGATGATCACTTCGTGTTCGAAGCCCTGGACCATGACCTGGTCTTCGTGGCCTTCCTGGTAGGTGTTGCCCACGGAGTCGGCGGTGAAGGCGCCGGCGGTGATCAGGCCTTGTTTTTCGCCGGTGACGGCCATGTACGCTGGTGTTGCCATGGAGGGCTCTCCTTGCTGGTTTTGGGTGCCGAAAATCGGCTGAAAAGTGCCATTTGGCGGGCAAGGAGGGTTACAAAAGGCGTGCCAGAAATAATTTATTGTTTAGTTTCAATAGGTTAGGAAAATCGCCTATTCAAACGGGTGTGCCAACTTTTCAAATCCATTCAAAAGTTGCGCAACTTCTTGCGCAGTGGTGGCAAAAAGTTGCGCAGTTGGCTGTACATGGCGGATTAATTGGTTTGTGGCGATGTATGCACAGGGTTATCCACATTTGAGTGCGCAACTTCTTGCGCAGTTGACTCAGAGGTCAGTGGGTGAAAATAGCCGGAAAAGTGGTGATTTCGGGAGGCGCGGAGCGGGCCGCTTATTGGGAGATGATTTTTCCGACGAACGGTCATCTGAGGATGGCACCGGCGTTGCCGGTGTTCGCGGGCAAGCCCGCTCCCACAGGGGTAAGCGGGTTGCTTTGGGATTTGTGCAGGGCTTCAGGATCGGTGCCGGAATACCGCCTTCGTGAAGGCAACCAAGTTCAACTGTGGGAGCGGGCTTGCCCGCGAAGCAGGCGACTCGGTGGATGGCACCGGCTTCGCCGGTGTTCGCGGGTGAACCCGCTCCCACAGAGGTAAGCAGGTTGCTTTGGGGTTTGTGCAGGTCCTGAGGTCCGGCTGTTCAATCGTGGATGTGGGCAGCCTTCATGCCTCGCTCGGCATCATCCATCAGCGCCTTGGCCATCGCCCCCAGGTAATGCGAGGCCCACAGCAGCAGCGGTTTTTCTTCCATCAAACCGGTGATGGTCAGCTCGTTCACATAACCCATCAATTCCGAGGCCTGCTCGCGGGCGAGCTGGCAGGGGATGCCAGGTTCGATGCGGAACAGGGGGTGGGTCTTGTTTTCACCTTGGTAGAAGGTGGTCTTGCCGACGGTGCAGGGGGTGGTGTCTGTGGTCATTGTTCGATCTCCCTGAAATTTCTCGGCTGCCTGGGCCGGCCCTTTCGCGGGTAAACCCGCTCCCACAGGGGTCACCACAGGCCTGAAGGCTGGCGCCGTACCTGTGGGAGCGGGTTTATCGAGGCGTCGAACCGCCGCGAAGAGGCCGGCACAGGCAACCCATCACTCAAGCCTCAATGCAAAGTCCGAGGCTCAGTGGGTATCTGCACCTGAATCAAAGCCTGCTCGAGCAACGCCCGCAGCGCCTCCATCTCATGCATCGAGGTCATCATCAGGATCGATGCCGGTGACTTGGGCTGCAGCAGCAAGGCCTGATGCACCACGGTCGCTGCGCACAGCGCGTAGTCGGTGGCCTGGATCAGGGTTTCTTCAAGGGAATGGAAATCGTGGGGTGGATCGGGGACGATCTTTAACATGGTGGCACTCTCTATTGATTAGCTAGAGCCGCCACTCATGACTCGCAGTGTGATGGGTGGCGGCCACGTACGGGTCTGCAAGACCGGCAGAGAGCAAAATCCGGCAGGTTCGAAAACCTCCCGTACGCAGCCACCATCAAGCGCGCGCAATGGCAAACCATTGGCTATGGGTGATTGGTGCTTTTGCTCTGGTCGGGCTTGCAGGCCCGGTCGCTGGTTCAACAACGACAGGGCCACACTAGGTCGCCAGAAACACCACCGCAATAGGTCAAGGGCGGTAGGAAGCTAATTCAGAAATGGACTACAAACAACGGGAAAAATCTGAAGTTGTGGCTTGGAAAGGATCGTCTTGGGATTTTCAGCGCCTGTGAGATCGAGCGCCGCCCGCGCGGCGCTTCGCGGGTGAACCCGCTCCCACATTTGTTGCAACGTGCCGAACCTGTCAGGCCATGGTCGCCTGCCTTGGTGCATGCCTTGAGGCAGGTGGGGCGGCATCAATGCCCACCGCGATATCCAGTCATGCCAACAAGGCTGACAACCATGCCCTCACAGACATGGCCACGTTGCAACAAATGTGGGAGCGGGTTCACCCGCGAAGCGCCGCGCGGGCGGCGCTCGATCTCACAGGCGATGAAAATCTAAAGGCGAACACCCCCTGCCACCGCCCCTGTCACGGCAAACCCTCCCCCAGCAAAAATCAATGGCGAACCCGCAAAACCTGCCGATAACATCAACGTGCTACCATCCCGCCCCAAAGGATGCTCCACCGTTTCGACAAGGACCGCCACGCGTGACCACCCCTGCCCCAGCTTCGCCCTGCCCTCCCCATTCCCTGCGACTGCGGGGCCGTGCCTGATGCTCGACACCCTGCTGCAACGCTCCCGCCTCGGCACCGAACAGACGCCCTGGCAACGCACCGCCCGCGCCCTGTGGGGCGGCAACCTGCCGTTGACCCAGGCCCAGGGCAACCTGCTGGCGAAGCTGATGCTGCTGCCAAGCGTGGCCTTCCTGCTGCTCGCCCTGGCCTACCTGGCGCAGCTCAGCGACCTGATCGGCACCCTCACTCCACATGCCACGCTGCAGCGCTTCGCCCGCCATGGCCAGTGGCTGGTCGCGGTGGCGCTGGCATTGCCAGTGCTCAGCTGCCTGCTGCGCAAGGCCATGCGCCTGAAGTGGGGCTTTGGCCACACGCTGCTGTGGGCGCTGATCACCTGCGCCAGCAGCCTGTACCTCGGCTACCACGCCCAGCGCCTGCTGGTCGATGGCCTGGTCGAGCGCGCCAGCCCCAGCCAGCAGGCCCAGGCGGCGTTCGGCATCCCGCTGCTCAACCGCATGCTCGAACATGACCTGCGCCTGGACGGCCAGGCCGCCACGGCCAAGCAACTGCACAACCCGCAGGGCAAATGGCGGATGGCCGAACTGGCTCTGCAACTGCCCAGCGCCAGCCACCTGCCGGTGACCGAGGGGCTGACCGCGCAGGCGTTCTTCGAGCAGCTCGCCGACCAGCAGCGCGGCGGCCTGGAACACAACTACCAGCGCTACCTGCAAGCCACCGGCCGCCAGGAAGACCACTACCGCCAGTACCGCCGTGCCGGCCTGTACTACGCCGGCGCCACCAGCCGCCTGGCGATCATCCAGCGCCAGGGCCAGGCCTGGAACGATTACCTGCGCCTGCTCACCCAGCGTGGGCGCACGCTCAACCCGTGGAACCTGCCGCTGGCCGAATGGCAGCCGGTGCGCTTCGTGCTGCGCGAGCAGATGAACGTGCCGGTCAACGACCTGTGGCGCCCGGAAGACCGCCGTGGCTTCAACCAGGCGGTGGCCACCCAGGTGCGGCGTGAAGCGCGCAACGCCTTCGCCGAGGCGCTGCAGGCGCGCATCAACGCCGGCTGGATCGAGCCCGGCCTGACCCGCACCGGCTTCCTCGCGGTGAACGGCATCCAGGCGCAGTGGCGCCAGGACCTCGACCTGCCCGCCGGCATCACCCTGTATGCCTACCTCACCGAAGAAGCCTTCGACCGCACGGTGTACCAGCCGGCGCTGCAACACGACGCCCGCGAGATGATCAAGCTGCGGGTGGCCGACAGCGACGACCTGTCGACCCTGGGCCGCGACAGCTACCGCGACCTGGTCACCCCAGGCATCAGCGTGCTGTTGCTCCTCTGCGGGCTGGCGGTGCACTTGTTCCGCACCCTCAGCTACCTGCTGCGCCTGGTGCAGCCGCAGCCGCTGGGCCTGTACCTCAAGTTGCTGGCGCTGTACGTGGTGGTGCTGGGCAGCCTGCTGGCGTTCACCGGCAAGGCGCGGGTGCCTGCCATCCCCCTGGCACAGGGCGACAGCGAAAACCTGGTGGTGAAGATGGCCCATGGCGCCTTGCAGCGCCTCGCGCCCCAGCAGCCGCAGTTATATGCCTGGGGCGACGATATTCGCCGGGGTCTGCTGGGTGGTTACGGCTTTGGCACCCCCGCCAGTCAGGACGACTGAGCGGGGCTCCAGGCACCTTTGAGGCGCGCCCAGAAGCCCTGGGCGGCGAAGGCGTCACGCAGTTGCGCGGCGCTGATGCGGCGTTGCTCGGGGTCGAACGACAGGGCCACGCGCAAGGCCGACCAGGCCTTGGCCGGCAGCCCTGGCGGCGCCTTGAGCTCACGCTGCAGGCCCTGCTCACGCGCTTTGAGCGCTGGCACGCGGTTGAACGGGTGGCGCCCGCAGGCCAGCTCGTACAGCACGCAGGCCACCGCATACAGGTCGCTGGCCAGGCTCGGCTTGCCGCCTTCGAACAGCTCCGGCGCGGCGTAAGCCGGGGTCCAGGCTTCGAAGCGGCCATAACTCAGATGTGGCAGCTGGGCCAACGGTCCATCCAAGGCCATGCCCAGGCCGAAATCGAACAGGCGCACGCCGTCGTCGCCGAGCATCACGTTGCTCGGCTTGATATCGCCATGCACCACGCCCTGGCCATGCACGCAGGCCAGGGCGTCGAGCAGCGGCACGGCGACCTCGCGCAACTCCGGCCAGGCCAGGCCCAGGGGCTGGTCGCAGAGCACCCGGTCAAGCGCGCTGCCCTGCATCAGCTCCATGCAAAAGAAGCCGCGCCGGCACTGCGGGTCGACCGCAAAGCCGTGCAAGCGCACCAGGTTGGGATGGCGCAGGTGACTGGTCAGGGCGTACTCGTTGAACAGCAAGGCGTTGGCATCGGCCGAGGCCGACAGCTGGTCGCTCATCAGCTTGATCGCCAGCAACGGATGCGGGTCACCGTAGCTTTCCTGCAGCAGGTCGCGGGCGCGGTACACCAGGCCCATGCCACCGGCACCGAGCAGGCGTTCGAGGCGGTAGCGGCCGAGCAGCACGTCGGGCACCGGCAGCACCTCGACGGCGGCCGGGGCGACCGGTGTGGGTGCCGCGGGCGCGGCCTTGGCCTTGCCCCGGCGTTTGCGCCGGCCCTTGCCGCCGTTGCCACGGGCGGGCTCGGCGGCGGCCTGGGTGAAGGCGAAATAGGTGGCATCGGCGCCCTGGTCGAGGACGTCGAGCACGTCGATCGGCTCGCTGCTCATCGGTGCACCACCACGGCGGTCAGGTTGTCCCGCGCCGCACCACCGAGGGCGGTGTCGAACAGCCGCTGCAAGGCGTCGGCCGGCGACGCCAGGCCCAGGGCGTGGCCGAGGCCGTCGCTTTCCAGGCTGTCGTAGAGGCCGTCGCTGCACAGCAGGAACACATCGCCCGGCAGCGCTTCGAACTCCAGCACTTCCAACTTGAGCTCGGCCCTGGCGCCGACGGCGCGGGTCAGTGCCCGCGCCGAAGGGTGCTCACGGGCCTTTTCGGCGCTCATCTGCTGCTGGTCGATCAGTTGCTGCTGCAGCGAGTGGTCGCGGGTCAGCTGGTACAGCCGCTGCCCGCGCCACAGGTAGCAGCGGCTGTCGCCGGCCCACACGCAAGTGCCGCGGCGGCCTTCGAGGAGCAAGGTGACCACGGTGCTGCCGACCACCCGCGCCTGGCCGGCCACGCTCACCGTCAGCTCCTGGCCGAGGCGGCGGTTGATCCAGTGCAGGCACTGGCGCACCGCAACCACGCGCTCGTCGAAGCTGGCGCCCGGCGCCAGCTCGGCCAGGCTCTCGACGATCATCTGGCTGGCGACATCGCCATCCTCATGCCCGCCCATGCCGTCGGCCACCGCCCACAGGCCGTGCTGCGGGCAATCGAGGAAGGCATCCTCGTTGCGCGCACGCACCTTGCCGGCGTCGGTGCGCGCGGCGCTGCGCCAGGGGCTGGCCTGGGCCATCACAGTTCACCCGGCAGGCGCAGGCCACGCAGCACGCTGAGGTCGAACGGGTTCGGCGTGCGCTGGCTGGTCACCAGGTAGTTGGCGCGCATGCCGCCGACATTGGCCTTCAGCACCAGGGTCTCGCGGCCCTTGAGGTACTCGGTCTGCATCAGGTCGAGCAGGCGGAACAGCGCCCACGGGCCACCGTTCTTCTCCAGGGTCATCGGCCGGCCGTTGATCTGCTCCAGGGTCAGGCTGCTGTTGCCGTCCTGGGCGTCGGTCGGCCACTTCAGCGTGGTGGCGACGATCGGGCCGTGGCGGTAGTCGATCACCTGGTCGCCGAAGCGCAGCTCGGCGCGGCTCACCGACGGGTCGAGGGTGTACGGCTCGATCTTGAACTGCACCTGCGGTTCCTGCGGGTTCTGCGCGAAGAAGCTCTGGCGCACGGCCTGGATCACGCCCATCTGGTCGAGGAACGCCTTGGTCATCGGCAGGCTCTGGCCGTCCAGGCTGCGCAGGCGGTAGGCGCCCGGCTCACCGCTGACGAACGGCTTCATGTAGCTGTCGAAGAACTGGTCGGCAACCCCCTGCGCCTTGAAGAAGTCGCGGAAATCGCTGATCGCCACGTCGCCGGTGCCGGCGGCGTTGAACGGGTAGCGCGACTCGATGGCCTTGCCATAGAAGCTGTACAACTCGCTCTGGTAACGCTGGTTGAGGTAGTTGTAGCTGTCGTTCAGGACCATGCGCCAGATGTCGTCGGAGAGCAGGTTGAACCACCCCGCGACCGGCCGCGGCAGGCGCGCGGTGCCGTTGCGCAGGCTGCTCAGGGCATCACGCTGCCCCGACATGCGCGCCTTGGCCATCTGGTACGAGGCTTCCTCGACCTGGTTGGACCGGGCCAGGCCCGCCAGCTGCTGTTGCAGGTCGTTGAGCGCCTGCAGGGTCGGTGCCAGGTCCGGGCCGGGGCCGTTGTTGTCGTCGAGCAGCCGGTGCAGCGGCTCGAAGCGCCGTTGCAGGGCCTTGCGCGCGGTGTCCGGCAGCGGCTTCTTGGCCAGTGCATCGCGGGCCTTGCCGGCCACCGCGCCGGCCACGGCCGCGCCGCCCTTGCCGAGCTTCTTCGCGGCCGCCTTGCCAGCGGCGGCTTCGGCAGCCTGCTCGCCTTCGTCGGGCTCGTCAGGCAGGGTCGGGAAGCGGGTGTTCTCGCGCACTTCGGTGAGCAACAGCAGCAACGGCGAGTTGGCGGCGGTGAGTGCCGAGAGCTGGTCGGCACCTTCGCCGGCATCGTTGAACGGGATCAGGCCGACCTGGTTGACCGCCTCGCCCCAATAGTTGGCATAGTCGCGGAAGTACAACTGCTCCAGCTCGACCATCAGCCGGCGCATGTCCATGTCGCTGATGCCCGGGCCTTCGCCCAGCACCCAGTTGTCACGCAGGATGTCGGTGACCAGGTTGGCGCCCTGCACCGAGAAGTACTGCTGGTAGCCCTGGGAGGTGTAGAAGCCAGGGATGGCGTAGTCGACGCCGACGAACTGGCTGGCCTGCGGGCCGAGCTGTTGGCTGAGGCGGTATTCCGGCAGGCTGCGGGCCTGTTCGCGCAGCACCCGGTAGACCACGCTGGCCAGGGATTCGGCGCGCAGCACCTGGCGTGCCTGGGCCACCAGCGCATCGTTCAACGGCAAGGCGAAAGGCTGCTGCTGCAGGCGGGCGAAGTGCGCGTTGAGCGCTTCCTGGGCCGCGGTGTTGCCGTTGTAGCGCTGCGACCAGCCCGCCGCCACCCAGTCCTGCAGCCAGGCCTGGTCGCGACGATCCGGGTTGCCCAGCATCAGGTAGGCGCGCAGGCTGTTGAGCAGGCGCTCGCGGTTTTTCAGGTTGCTGCGGATCTGCCCTTCGACCATCTGCGCCACGCGCGGCAGCAGCACTTGCTCCAGCTCGCGCTGGTAGGTCGGCTGCAGCACCTCGTTGGCCGGCACGCCCTGGTACAGGCCGCCCCGGTGCAGCAGCGTCACTTCGCCACTGGCCGGGAACACCAAGGACGCCTGGTAGGCGGTGTCCAGCGGCTTGAGCGCGGCCAGGGCGTCATCGCGAGCGTCGAGGGCCTTGTGCTGGTGCTGCCACTGGCGCGCCAGCTCGCGCAGCTGTTCCAGGCGCTCGTGGTTGCCGGAGAAGCTGTTGGCCCAGAGCAGGCCGAACAGCGCCAGCGCCCCCAGCGCGGTCAGGTACACGGCGCGCTGGCCCCAGTGGATGCGGCGGCGTTCGCGCTGGTCGAGGCCGGCCAGGTCGTACTCGGGGAACACCACGCGGGTGAACAGCTGCAGCATGAAGCGCGAACGCCCCTGCTGCGGGCCGCGCCCTGGCAGGCCCGGGTTGAAGCCGTTGTCGCTGTCGACCTGAGGCGCCTGGTGCGGCGCGCTGGTCAGGTAGAAGCCGCGCAGGTGGCTGGCGCGCTGGTAGCGGTTGCCGGTGAAGGCGTTGTCCACCAGCAGGCACAGCATGTCGCCGACGCGCCCGAGCTGGTGCGGGAAGTCGAGGATGCGCGCCCGGCGCATGGTGTTGCGCTCGTGGTGCATGCGCTGGGTGACCTGGTCGCCCAGGCGTTGCAGCAGGCCCTGGAGTTCGTTGGCCAGCAGCTCGGTATCGGCGCCGTTCTTGCCCTTGCCGAAGGTGATGCCGAACACCTGCTCGTTCTCTTCGCGCGATTGCTGGTCGAAGAACTCGTCGAAGCCGGCCAGGCGGTCGGCCTTGCTCAGCACCAGGTACACCGGCAGGTCCTGGTGCAGGCGCTGGCGCAGCTCCTGCAGGCGTGCACGGACGTTCTTGGCCAGCTCTTCCACCGCGCCCGGGCCGCCCACCAGGGTGTCGATCGGCACCGTGATGATCACGCCGTTGAGCGGGCGATTGCGCCGACGCTGGCGCAGCAGGTCGAGCAAGGTGCGCCAGGCGCTGCCGTCGAGCTCGCTGTCGCTCTGGTCGAGGAAGCGGCTGGAGGTGTCGACCAGCACGCCCTGCTCGGCGAAGTAGAAGTCGCAGTAATCGCCATCACCCGGCGCCCGGGACAACCTGCGCTCCAGGGCATTGATCGGGAATTCCAGGCCCGAGTGTTCCAGCAGGCTGGTCTTGCCCGAGCCGCTGGCGCCCAGTACCAGGTACCAGGGCAGCTCACGGCGCCAGCGGTCGTGGCGCCCGCCGTACAGGCTGGAAGTGTTGAGCGTGGTCAAGGCGTGCTTGAAGCGCGCCTTGAGCTCCTTGGCTTCCTCGTGCTTGCGCTCTTCGCGCTCCAGGCGTTCCTGGCCGCCCTCTTCTTCCAGTGCCTTCTGCTTGCGGTTGTTGGCGCGCCAGCTGGCGAACACCATCCACAGGCCCCAGACCAGGAACAGCACGCTGATGGTCAGCAGCCGCGCGGCGGCGTCTTCCCAGAACTTGTCGTCGGCAATCGCCAGCAGCGGCCCGGCGAACCACACCAGCAGGGCCAGGGCCAGCACCAGCAGCAGGCTCCAGACCCAGGTACGGGCGAGGAAGGCGCCTACTTTCTTGAAAAAATTCTTCATCACAGGTCCTTGTGTCACGGCCGCAGTTGGGCCGCACTCTGCTCAAGCGTCTGGAAAGGTTGCAGGACGGTGGCGCGCTGCTCGCCCAGCACCCAGGCAAAGCCCGAATACAGCACCACCAGGCACACCACGGTGAACAGCGCGACGCTCCACCACGGCACGATGCGCACCGGGCTCTGCCGCTGGTCGAGGCCTTCCCAGCGCGGCGCCAGCTCGCGCGGCACGTCGCCGCGCAGTTGGCGGATCTGCCGGAACAGCGCGTCGCGGATGCCTTCGAGCTCGGACATGCCGCGGTCGATGACCCGGTACTTGCCCTCGAAGCCCAGCGACAGGCACAGGTACATCAGCTCGAGCATGGCCAGGTGCTTGACCGGGTTC
The DNA here is from genome assembly GCF_044749485.1 of Pseudomonas sp. NPDC089401. NCBI lineage: Bacteria > Pseudomonadati > Pseudomonadota > Gammaproteobacteria > Pseudomonadales > Pseudomonadaceae > Pseudomonas > Pseudomonas sp. NPDC089401. The sequence goes on from NZ_JBIVIA010000008.1 coordinate 276,183, forward strand.
TTCGACATGCGGTCGAGCAGCGAGAAGAACTTCTCGCCACCGAAGGTCTCGTTCTGGAAGGCGCTGAGCAGGCTCATCTGCGACCACTGGCTCTCGTTGCCCCAGGGCGTGGTGACCACCGCCTCGTCGACCACGGTGCACAGCACGTAGCGCGCCACGGTGATCTGGCTGGGGTCGACGCCTTCGTACTGGATGCGCGCATCGAAGGTGCGGATGCAGGCGCTGAGGTGCTCCTTCAACTGGTTGAGGTTTTCCGCAGCTTCGCTATGCTTGAGCCGCACCACCTCCGACAGCACCTCGCTGGCGGCGGCCACCAGCGGGTTGAGGCCGACGTTGAAGCTGCCGCTGGCCGGCAGGCGCGCCGAGTAGACCATGCGCTGTTCCAGCTGCTCGACCTTGGCCGCGCCGCCCATGCTGGTCAGCGATTCGCCGGAAGGAGCCGAGCCATCCTGGTTGTACAGGACGGTCTTGTCGTCCTGCGGGTGTTCCATGTCCTTGCTCATTGCGCTCAGTTCCTGATGGCCCAGAATTTCAGTTCGAGATCGGAGAACTCACTGGTGACGTGGAAGGCGAAGCCACCGGAGCCATCCATCTTGGCGCGATCTGCGGCATCGAGTTCGACGATGAAGTAGGTCTTGTTGGCGTGGAACGGGATCTGCCGCGGCGCCACCGGCAAGGGTTTGACCTTGAGCCCGGGCAGGTGCAGGTTGACCAGCTGGCGGATGCGCTCCACCGGGCCGACCTTGAGGTGCGACGGCAGGCGCTGGCGCAGCTCTTCGGATTCGCAGTTGGCACTGGCGGCGAGCACGAACGAGGCGGTGGTGAGCAGGCCCTGGTCGTGCAGCGGCGAGACCAGGATGCCGTACTGGCGCTGTTGCAGTTCCAGCTCGATGGCGTGCTGTTCGAGCACCATCGACAGCACCTGGCGGATCGACTCCATCAGCTTGCGGAAGCTCGCGCCCTGGTCGCTGTGCTGGTAGCGGGCATCCACCCGTGGGCGCTTGGTGTCGCTGGAGAAGGTCGACAGGTCGCCGAGCATCACCAGGAAGGTGCGGTACAGCTCTTCGGGGTGCACCTGCTCCAGGTTCAGGTAATGGCGCAGCAGCAGCTCGGTGCGGTTTATCAGTTGCAGCATCATGAAGTCGCCGACTTCGGCGCCGCCGACCTTGCCGTTGGAACGGATGCGCTCGGCCAGGGTGTCGCCGCGCAGCGCCAGCATGCTGATCACTTCCTTCAGGCACGACTGCAGGTACACCGAGGACTGGGTGCGGATGTAGGTCGGCACGAAGTCCGGGTCGAGGCTGATCACCCCGTCCGGCGAGGTGTCGAGGATCTCGCAGACCTTGAGCTTGACGTAGGCTTGGTCGCCCTGCTGTTCGCCCAGCAGCAGGCGGAAGTCGGGGCGCGCGCAGTTGATCTGGGTGGCGTTGTCGTCACCGGCGTTGGAGTCGCTGACTTCCAGCTCGTAGGTGGTATAGCGGGTCAGCACTTCGGCCTGCTCGGGCCGGCGTGCCTCGACGTGGTTGCCGGTGACCAGCGGCAGGGCCATGAAGATCGGCGTGGCGCCGGTGTTCGGCGGTACGTCCAGGGCCAGTGGCTCGCTGCTGCCGCCGAGCTCGAACAAGCTGCCGTCGGGCAGGATGCCGGCGGCGCGGCTGATCACCAGCTTGCCCATGGTGAGAAACTGCAGGTCGATTTCCAGGTCGATGAAGCCCCAGGTGCAGTTGCCCAGCAGCTGCGTGCGGGTTTTCATCTGGCTGTCGTAGTAACGGTCGTTGTGCTGGAAATGTTGAGGGCGCAGCAGCATGCCCTCTTGCCAGACTACCTTGTGCACGTTCATCGCTGATCACCCGCTTGTGCCACGGCTGGCACGCCGTTGTGGATACCGGTCTTGTCCAGGTAGAGGTTGGCGACCACCCGCTCGCCGATACGGATCGGCTGCACCCGGCGCCATTCGGCCTGCTCCAGGTCGCGGTAGGCGGCCAGTACGCCGACGAAGCGGCTGCCCGGGTCGATGCTCAGTTTCAGGGTCAGGGTTTCGCCCGGGCGCAGCTCGTGCTCCTCGCTGGCCACCAGGTCCAGGTCGAGGGCCTCCTTCGGCCGCAGGTAGAGGGTGAAGAAGTCGGTGCTTTCGAAGGCCACCGGGTGCTTGAGCTCGTACACCCGCACCACCACCGGCGATGGCCGGCCGTTGATGTCGAGGTTGAGCTGGTCGGTGGCGTTCAGGGTCAGGTCGAGCTTGGTCATGTCCGAGTACGGCGACAGCGCGCTGCAGCCGGCCAGCCAGGTCAAGGCCGCCAGGGCCCACGCCGCCCTGAACAGTGTGCGAGTGAAGTGTGTCATGCAGGTCATCCTTGCGGGTCGTGGTGAAGGGAAGCGATCAGGCGCACCTGCTCTTCGTAGGTACGGGCGAAGTCCTTGGCCAGCAGGCGCTCGCTCCAGTCGGCGTCGGCGGCCAGTGCCTCGTGGTGGCGCACGTACTGCTTCCAGCGGCTGCCGAACAACGGCTTGCGGCCCTGGCGCTCGAACTGCAGGGTCAGCTGGCTCGGGGCGAAATGTTCGAGGGTGCTGCGCAGTGCATTGCGGCTGGCGCCGAGCAGCGCCACCTGGTGCGCCTGCAGGTCGCGGAAGGCCTGGGCCACGGCCTGCTCGGCCGACAGCTGGCCGGGGCGGCGTGGCTTGAGCAGCTCGCCCAGGGCCTGGTCGGGGTCCAGCGGCGCCTTGATCGGGTTGCGGCTGGCGCCCTGGGGCGTGGTCAGCGACAGGCGCAGTTCGTTCTTCAGCTCGCTGCGGGTGCGCAGGCTCTGCTGCAGGGCGCCGACGCTGTGGCGCAAGAGGCCGGCGGCCTGCACGGCGAGGTCTTCGCGGGCCTGGTCGTCGAGGCCGGCGACGTCGACGCCCAGGGCCGCGCCGAAGCGTGCCCAGAACGACTCGCCCAGGCGCTCGCGCGGGGCCGGCTGCGGCGCCGGTTCATCGACCGGAGGCGCCACCAGGGTCGGCACGATGATGTTCTCGCGGTCGATCTGGGCGTAGTCGGCACGCAGCTTGGCCGGCGTTTCCGGCAACGTCATGGCGGCCAGTTCGTCCATCGGCCGCAGGCGCGACTCTTCCTCGTCCAGCGCGACCATGGGGTCGAGCCCGAGGAAGGCGTCGTCAGGGATGATGTTCGAGCCCATCTGGCCCAGGCCGACGTCCATGCCCTGGCTGCTTTCGATCAGCCGCGCGCGCACTTCCACGTCGCCCATCTGGTACACCGCGCCCTGCTCGATGCGGTAGGCCTCGCCCTTGCGCAGTTGCGCGCCGTTGCTGGCCAGGCGGATACCGTTGCTGCTCTGGTCGATGAGGTAGAAGACACCGTCGCGGCAGGTGACTTCGGCGTGGTGGCTGGAGAGGTGACGCTTGTCATCCTCGATGCTCCAGTGGCAGTCCTTGGCGCGGCCGATAAGGCCACCGCCGCGGCCGAACGACTTGCTCGGCGAGTCGGTGCGGCCGTGCTGGCGCTTGTCCACCAGTTCGAAAACCAGTTCCATGGTCAGGGCTCCTTGGGCTCAGTTGCCGCGGTTGAGGGCCTGGGGGTCGCCCACTGGCCGGTAGCTGTCGTCGTCGAACTTGTAGTTGCCGGTGCAACCCGCCAGGGCGAGTGCGGTTACCAGGGCCAGCAACGCGGCCCGCCAGTGACGCTGAAACATCGGAACGACTCCATGTGCGGAACAGGCGCGCGCCCGTCGGGGGGCGCCTTGGGTAAGGGGAAAAAGGTTCATGCCAGGCGGCCCGTGCTGTCGCCGATCTGGATGTTCAGGCGGCCGAGGCGGTACAGCAGGGTGCGCCGCGGCAGGCCCAGCTCGCGGGCGGCCAGGGTCTGGTTGCCGTCGTGCTTGCGCAGGCAGTCGAGCAGCAGGTTGCGCTCGACCTGTTCGAGGCGTTCGCGCAGGTTCAGCTCGCCATCGCAAGGCGGTGGCTCGCTGCTGTTGAGGGCGAAATGCGCGGCCTCCAGCTCGCTGCCTTCGCACAGCACCACGGCGCGTTCGACCAGGCCCTTGAGCTCGCGCACGTTGCCGGGGAAGGCATAGCCTTCGAGGTGGTCGAGGGCGCCGCCGGACCAGGCCACCGGGCTGCGCTGCAGGAAGGCGCAGGCCTTGTCGGCGAAGTGCCGGGCCAGGGCCAGGACATCGCCGTCGCGCTGGCGCAGCGGCGGCAGCTCGATGGGGAATTGCTTGAGGCGGTAGTAGAGGTCTTCGCGGAACAGCCCTTCGCTGACCATCTGCGCCAGGTCGCGGTGGGTGGCGGCGACGATGCGCACGTCGATCTTGTGCGTGCCGTTGGCGCCCAGCGGGCGGATCTCGCCTTCCTGCAGCACGCGCAGCAGCTTGGCCTGCAGCGCCAGCGGCATGTCACCGATCTCGTCGAGCAGCAAGGTGCCGCCGTGGGCGGCGTCGAACAGCCCGGGGCGGTCGCGGTCGGCGCCGGTGAAGGCGCCCTTGCGGTAGCCGAACAGCTCGCTTTCCAGCAGGTTCTCGGGGAATGCCGCGCAGTTCTGCACCACGAACGGGCCGGAACGGCGCGGGCCGTAGTCGTGGATGGCGCGGGCCACCAGCTCCTTGCCGGTACCGGTCTCGCCCAGCACCAGCACGGTGTAGGGGCTGTGCAGCACCTTGCTGATCATCTGGCAGGTCTGGCGCATGGCCGGGCTGTCGCCGATCAGGCCGTAGCTGCCGACCACCGCTGGCGCGGCGACGCTGGCCTGGGCCTGTGGCAGTGGCTGGCGCAGGCGCCGCAGCAGCTGCAGCTGGGCCATGGCGAAGGTGCCCAGGCGCCCCAGCGAATCGGCGAACACGGCCAGCTCGCCGCGCTCCCGAGCGACGCACAGCAGCACGCCGACCACCTGTTGCCGGGCGTTCACCAGCGGCACCGCCAGCAGGCTCTGCCACGGCGCGGCCTGGGGCGGCAGGAAGCTGGTATCGAACACGCTGTTGGCCAGCTCGGCGATGCTCACCACACGGTTCTGGCACAGGGCGAACTGCAACAGCTGCTCGCCGTTGTAGTCGGCCGGCAGGCTGGAGCAATCGCGCGCCAGCAGGCGCCCGTCGAGCCACGCCACTTCCAGCCCCAGCCGGGTGTGGGTGGAGTCGAGCAGGTAGGCCTGCACCAGCGCGCAGCCGCTGAGCCCGGCCACCGCCTGCACCAGCGCCTGCAGCAGGCGCTGGTCGTCACCGGCGGCGGCCAGTTCGGTAAAAGTCCCCAGCAGGGACTCGGCGTAGGCCAGCGGCTGCGGCACGTGGGTGAACATCACGCCCACCTCAGGCGAACTCGCAGATCACGCCTGCGTGCGCATCGAGGGTGGCGTGCACACGGCTGATGTCCTCGCCGCTGGCCATGGCATCGAGCAGGCGGTCGGCGACTTTCGGCAGCACGTGCGAGTCCAGCAGGTGGTCGATCAGGCGCGCGCCGCTCTCGCTCTGGCTGCAGCGCTCGGCGAGGTGGTCGACCAGCGCCTGGCAGTAGCTGAACGCCAGCTGGCGGCGTTGCAAGCGCTCGCCGAGGCGGCCCAGCTTGATCTCGATGAGCTCGCGCAGCACCGGGCCGCCGACCGGGTAGTACGGCACCACGCGCATGCGCGCCAGCAGGGCCGGCTTGAAGTGGCGGCTGAGCACCGGGCGGATCTGCTGCTCCAGCAGCTCGGCGTCCGGACGCTCGCCGTTTTCGCAGAGGGCGCTGATCTGCTCGCTGGCCAGGTTCGAGGTCATCAGGATCAGGGTGTTGCGGAAGTCGATCTGCCGCCCTTCGCCATCGTTGGCCACGCCCTTGTCGAAGATCTGGTAGAACAGGTTGAGCACGTCCGGGTCGGCCTTCTCCACCTCGTCCAGGAGGATCACCGAGTACGGCTTCTGGCGCACGGCTTCGGTGAGCATGCCGCCTTCGCCGTAGCCGACGTAGCCCGGTGGCGCGCCGATCAGGCGCGACACGGTGTGCTTCTCCTGGAACTCGGACATGTTGATGGTGGTGATGAAGCGGTCACCGCCGTACAGCAGGTCGGCCAGAGCCAGGGCGGTTTCGGTCTTGCCGACGCCGCTGGGGCCGACCAGCAGGAACACGCCCACCGGCGCATCGGGCTTGTTCAGGCCGGCGGCGGTGGCGCGCATGGCGCGGTTCAGGGCGTGCACGGCCTGCTCCTGGCCACGGATGCGGGTGCGCAGGTCGTCGGCGAAGCTGATCACCTTGGCGTTGTGCTCACGGGCCAGCTGGGTCAGCGGCACGCCGGTCCAGGCGCTGATCACTTCGGCGACCAGGCGCGGGCAGACTTCGGCGCTGACCAGGCGCTCTTCGGCCTGGGCGTCGAGCAGCGCGTGGTGGGTTTCGGCCAGGCGCTGTTGCAGTTGCTCGCGGGTTTCGACCGCGGCGTGCTCCTCGCCCTCCTCGCCTTCTTCAACGGTGGCCTCGACCGGCGCGTTGGCCACTTGCTGGCGCAGTTCCAGCACCTGCTCGGCCAGCTCGCGCTGACGGGCCCAGCGCACATTCAACTGCTGCTCCTGTTCGGCCGCTTCGGCCAGGCGCTGGACCAGGCGCTCGAAGGCTTCCTGGTCGATCTCCAGGCCCGCTTCGGCATCACGGCTCAGGGCATTGCGCTGGCGCTCGCCTTCGGCCAGCTCGGCACGCAGGCGCTCCAGGCTGTCGGGCGCGGCGGCCAGGCTGATGCGCACGCGGGCGCAGGCGGTGTCGAGCACGTCGACCGCCTTGTCGGGCAGCTGGCGGCCGGTGAGGTAGCGCGCCGACAGCTCGGCGGCGGCGACCACGGCGTCGTCACGCAGGTAGATGCCGTGGCTCTTCTCGTAGAGCTGGGCCAGGCCACGCAGGATGGTCACCGCCTCGCCCACGGTCGGCTCGTGCAGCTGCACCGGCTGGAAGCGCCGCGCCAGCGCCGGGTCCTTCTCGAAGTACTTCTTGTACTCGGCCCAGGTGGTGGCGGCGATGGTGCGCAGCTCGCCACGGGCCAGCGCCGGCTTGAGCAGGTTGGCGGCGTCCGAGCCGCCGGCGTTGCCACCGGCACCGATCAGGGTGTGGGCTTCGTCGATGAACAGGATGATCGGCCGGGGCGCGGCCTTGACCTCGTCGATCACGCCCTTCAGGCGCCGCTCGAACTCGCCCTTGACGCTGGCTCCGGCCTGCAGCAGGCCCATGTCCAGCGCCAGCAGGTCGACACCTTGCAGGGCCGGCGGCACTTCGCCGGCGACGATGCGCGCGGCCAGGCCTTCGACGACGGCGGTCTTGCCCACGCCGGCCTCGCCGACCACGATCGGGTTGTTCTTGCGGCGGCGGGCGAGGATGTCGATCATCTGGCGGATCGAGCTGTCACGGCACAGCACCGGGTCGAGCTTGCCGGCGCGGGCCTGCTCGGTGAGGTTGTGGGTGAAGCGCTGCAGCATCGACTCGCCCTGGGGCTGGCCGGCGGCCTTCGGCGCGGCCGGTTGCTGGGCCAGCGCGTAGCCCTTGAGGCGTTCGATGTCGAGGCGCCCGAGCAGCTTCTGGTAACGGCTGCCGGCGTAGCGCAGCGGGTTGCGCAGCAGCGCCAGGATCAACGCGGCCTGGTCGACCTGGGCCTGGCCCAGTTCGAGGTTGGACACCAGCAACGCGTCCTGCAGCCACTGCACCAGCTCCGGGGAGAACACCGGGTTGCGCGTGGCGCTGTGCTCTACCCCCGGGTGCAGCGCGGCCTGGAACTCGCCGGCATCCACCTGGGCGTCCTGCAGCGCGCGCTGCAGCAGGCTGCCCTCGCGCTCGAACAGGCCGAGCAGCAGGTCTTCGACGAGGATCTTGCTGCCGCCACGGGCCACGCAGCGCTCGGCGCAGCGTTCCAGGTCGCGGCGGCTGTCGGCGTCCAGGGCCTGGACGAGTTGTTGCAGGTCTACGTTGATCATGCTCATTGGTCCTTAATGAATTTTGCTTCCCAGGGTCACCACGCCATCGGCGCGCTCGCGACCCAGCCAGCTGGTCCAGCCCAGGTGGCAGACGTTCTGTTCGCCGATGCGCAGCTCGCGGATTTCTTCGCGGCGCAGTTCCAGGCGGATGTCGTAGTCGAGGGGGTCGCGCAGGGTGAAACGCACCAGCGCGCACAGCGGCTGGTAGCCGAAGCCGATCGGCAGGAATTCGTGAAAGCGCTGCCAGTCGAGCTGGGTGATGTGGATGCGGAACTTGCCGCTGCGGTCGCGCACGTGCTCGCCCAGCACCGCGTCCTCGCCCAGCAGGCTGTTGGCCAAGCCCAGGCGGTTGCACTGCTCTTCGAGGATTTCCACGCGGCGCTCCAGGCATTGCTCGATGACCAGGTCGGCGTGCTTGAAGTAGTAACGCAGCACCGCCTCGATCAGCGCCGCCGAGTGGGCGCGCAGGCTGAGCACGCCGAGGTACGGCAGCAGGCGCTTCCAGTTCAGCTCCTTGGCCTTGCGGATTTCTTCGCCGCCGAGGCCGATCAGGGCGAACAGGTGCGACGAGAAGCCGTCCAGCGCGCCGCTCTTGAAGCTGGCGCGGTAGCGGTACTTGCGCCAGATCGGCAGCAGCAGGCGTTGCAGGCGGTGGTGGAACAGGTCGAGGAACTGCCGCGTCGGGTTGCCGTCCTCGCTGTCGCCCAGCGCCTGCTCGCCATAGAACGCCGGCAGCGGCGAGCTGGAGCCGATCAGGCCGATCAGGTTGAAGCGCATGCGTGCGCGCAGCTGGCCGTGCTCGTGGAAGAACTCCACGCGATCGACGTCGCTGCGCGGAAAGCCCAGGCTCGGGTTGGCCTCGAATTCGAGCAGGTCGTAGAGTTCCTCGTCGTCCAGGTACGGGTAATGCTCGCGCAGCTGGTCGGTGACCAGCAGCACGGCCTGGAACAGCGAGTACTCGCGGATGCCGCGGCTGAGCCTGCTCAGAGCAGGGGCTGCAAGCCCATGCGTGGTGTCCACTGGTACACCTCTCCTTGTGTGCTTTTGACCCGCAGCTCGTGGTACGAGTTGAGGCTCGCGTAGAGCGCGAAGAATTCGTTGAGCACCGAGGCGAAGACGAACAGGTCGCCCTCGCCGATGTAGCCCTCGGGGTCGATCGTCAGTTCCGTGCGCAGGCCGCGCAGCGGCAGGCCCCGGTGCAGGCGGTCGACGTGCTGGTGGCGGATCGCCTTGAGGCCGCCGAGCAGGCGCCGGCTGACCTTTTCCGCGTGCTGGTCGTAGTAGCGCGGCAGGTCGTAGGTTTCGAGGATCACCTTCAGCGCATCCACATCGGCCAGCGACAGGTAGTTCAGCGACATGTTGCTGATCAGCTTCCACAGGAAGTCGCGGTTCAGCGGCGGCGCATAGCTGGCGGTGACCGCGGTGATGTTGCGGAAGGTGAGGAACTCGGGGGTCTGCTCGCTGAGCATGCAGATGTCGCCGAGCTTCAGCTGGCGCGGCAGGTTCTGGTTGGTGCAGGTGAGCTCGATCGACAGGGTCTCGTGGGACTCGCCACTGTGCACGCCGAAGCTCAGGTAGGTGTCGAGGCCGTCGTGCAGCAGCGAGGAGCGCTGGCGCAGGCTGTAGTGCGAGCGGCTGACCGGCACGTCGAAGCTGGGGTCGTGCTCGAACGATTCGAACGGCACGTATTCCTGGTAGCCCAGGCCGCCCGGGCTCCAGCCGGTGACGCTGTCGACCGAGAACACCCCGCAGTGCTCCGGGTCGAGCTCGGCGGGCAGCAGCAGGTATTCGTCCTGCTTGCCATCCAGGCGGATCGGCAGGGCGTCGTGCTTGAACAGGTTGACGATCGGCGTGCAGTACAGCTTCACGTTGTCCAGGGTCGGGCGCAGGCGCTGGGCCTCGGCCTTGCGGATGTCGAAGCGCACTTCGACGCCGTGCACCTGCTTGAGGGTTTCTTCGGGCAGGCTCTGCAGCACGTCGAGGCCATTGACGTCGACGAACAGGAACTTGTCCTGGAAGGCGAAGTACTCCTGCAGGAAGCGGTAGCCGCGGAAGGTGTTCAGCGGGTACGGGATCAGCGCCTCTTCCTCGGCAAAGCCCACCGGGTTGACCGTGGCATTCTTCGCCTTGAGCAGCAGCGGCTCGCCGGCGGCGTTGAGCATCGGCTTGCCGTTGGCGCCCAGCGGCAGCAGCTCGATGCCGGCCAGGCCGCGCAGCAGGCTGAGGTAGAGCATCTGGCTGATGTAGCGCTCACCGGCCAGGTGCAGGCGCAGGCGGCTGAGCTTGACGTCGCCGACGTTGCCGTCGCAGTTCATCTCCAGGCGCAGGCTGAGCAGCGCGCCCTGGCCGTTGAGCGAGTAGTTCAGCGCGCTGAGCTTGAGCGGCAGCACGTCGGTCGGGTAGCAGGTGCGGAAGCGGCAGCTGACGCCGTCGATCGGCCGGCCTTCCACCGGCGTGTCGCGCTCCACCCGCAGGGCCGGGCCGGCCTGGCGCAGGGGGTCGAACTGCAAGATGCTGAAGGCTGGCAGCGGGCGCATGTAGTTGGGCCACAGCAGCAGCATCAGCGAGTGGGTGAGCTCGGGCAGCTCGTCGTCGAGCTTCTGCCGCAGGCGGCCGGTGAGGAAGGCGAAGCCTTCGAGCAGGCGCTCGACATCCGGGTCGCGCCCGGCCTGGCCGAGGTACGGCGCCAGCGCCGGGCTGCGCTCGGCGAAGCGGCGGCCCAGCTGGCGCAGTGCCGTCAGCTCGCTCTGGTAGTAATGGTTGAAGGACATCCTTGGTCTCGCCTGGGTTCGCTCGTGGTGCCACAAGTGGCGGGGTTGCGCGTGGTCGCGGGTGACGCGGGGCTGACCGGGCTATGCGGGGGGCTCCATCATCAGTCTCCTTGACCTACGCTGACTTGCCCGCTGCCATCCAGGCGCGCGGCAAAACTGACCTGACGCTTGATGCCGTTCACTTCAAGCTGGCCTTCGATACTGAAAGCCAGCTTGAGCTGATCGTGATCACGCGGTCGGGAAATCACTTTCACGTCGGACAGGCGCGGCTCGTAGGCCTCGATGAAATGCTCGATGGCCCGGCGGGCCTGGCTGAGCGCGTCGTGCAGGCTCAGGCGCATGTCATTGAGGTCGGGCAACCCGTAGTCGGCGAGCGTCTGCACGCTGCCGGCCCGGGTGCTGAGCATCTTCGCCAGATGAGCGGCCACGGAAGCCATGGCGGCATCTTCACGCCGCCAGTTGGCGCGCTTGTCGGCTTCGCCGCTCAAGCGTTCGAACAGGCTTCCGTATCCACTCGTCATCGGCGTGCTTACTCCTTGTCCAGCTTGCCGACCAGCGACAGGGTGAAGTCGGCACCCATGTACTTGAAGTGCGGGCGCACGTTCAGGCTCACGCGGTACCAGCCCGGCTCACCTTCCACGTCGCTGACGATGACCTGCGCCGCACGCAGCGGACGACGGCCACGCACTTCGGCGCTCGGGTTTTCCTGGTCGGCCACGTACTGGCGGATCCACTTGTTCAGTTCCAGCTCGAGGTCGGTGCGCTCCTTCCAGGAGCCCAGCTGCTCGCGCTGCAGGACCTTGATGTAGTGGGCCAGGCGGTTGACGATCATCATGTACGGCAGCTGGGTGCCGAGCTTGTAGTTCAACTCGGCGGTCTTGCCTTCGGCGCTGATGCCGAAGAACTTCGGCTTCTGCGCCGAGTTGGCCGAGAAGAACGCGGCGTTGTCGCTGCCCTTGCGCATGGTCAGGGCGATGAAGCCCTCTTCGGCCAGCTCGTATTCACGACGGTCGGAGACCAGCACTTCGGTCGGGATCTTGGTCTCGATCTCGCCCATGCTCTCGAAGTGGTGCAGCGGCAGGTCTTCCACCGCGCCACCGCTCTGCGGGCCGATGATGTTCGGGCACCAGCGGAACTTGGCGAAGCTGTCGGTCAGCTTGGTGCCGAAGGCGAACGAGGTGTTGCCCCACAGGTAGTGCTCGTGGCTGTTGGCCACGGTTTCGCGGTAGACGAACGACTTGACCGGGTTCTCTTCCGGGTCGTACGGGTTGCGCAGCAGGAAGCGCGGTACGGTCAGGCCGATGTAGCGCGCGTCCTCGGACTCGCGGAAGCTCTGCCATTTGGTGAACTGCGGGCCTTCGAAGTGATCTTTCAGGTCCTTCAGGTCCGGCAGGCCGGTGAAGCTTTCCAGGCCGAAGAATTTCGGGCCGGCGGCAGCGATGAACGGCGCGTGGGACATGCACGACACGCTGGACACGTACTGCATCAGCTTGACGTCGGGCGAGCTCGGCGACATGAAGTAGTTGGCGATCACCGCGCCAACCGGCTGGCCACCGAACTGGCCGTATTCGGCGGTGTAGATGTGCTTGTACAGGCCAGCCTGCATCACTTCCGGCGAGTCTTCGAAGTCGTCCAGCAGGTCCTGCTTGGAAACGTTGAGGATCTCGATCTTGATGTTTTCGCGGAAGTTGGTCCGGTCGACCAGCAGCTGCAGGCCGCGCCAGGCCGATTCCATGGCCTGGAAGTCGGTGTGGTGGAGGATCTCGTCCATCTGGCGGCTGAGCTTGGCATCGATCTCGGCGATCATGCGGTCGACCAGGGCCTTCTTGACCGGCTCACCGTCGTTCTGCGGCTTGAGCAGTTCTTCGATGAAGGCCGACACGCCGCGCTTGGCGATGTCGTAGGCTTCGTCGTCCGGGGTCAGGCGGGTTTCGGCGATGATGCTGTCGAGAATGCTCAGTTCGCTGTTCTCGGCGCTCTGTTGCTGTGCGGCGGTGCTCATGGCAAATAGCTTCCTTGGCTAGGGGGATCAGGCGTCCGGCTGGGCGTTCATGCCCAGCTCGCCGAGCACGCGCTCGCGCGACTCGTTGTCGGCCAGCACGCCTTCGATGGCCTTGCGGAAGGCCGGGGCGTTGCCCAGCGGGCCTTTCAGGGCGACCAGGGCTTCGCGCAGTTCCATCAGCTTCTGCAGCTCCGGTACCTGCTCGACCAGGCTGGCCGGGTTGAAGTCCTTCATCGAGTTGATGCGCAGGCTCACCGCCAGCTCATCACCTTCGGCGCCTTCCTGCAGGCGGTTCGGCACGGCCAGGGTCATGCTCAGTTCCTGCTTGGCCAGCACTTCGTCGAAGTTCATCTTGTCGATGCTGATCGGCTTGCGGTCTTCAATCTTGCGATCGTCGGCGCGCAGGGTGTAGTCACCGATCGCCAACAGTTTCAACGGCAGTTCGATCTCTTCCTGAGCGCCGCCGGTGGCGGGTTTGAACGTGACGTTGATGCGTTCCTTGGGGGCTACCGAGCCTTCTTTGGCCATTGGTGTTCTCCTTGAGGGTTATGGCCCTTGGGCCTATTCGAGTACGACTTCGAGATCGAGATGGCACAGACGGCGATAGATCTCGTCCTTGCGCTCGCGAACCACGTGGTTCTGCGGCAGCAATTCACAGCAGGTGTGCAACAGATGCAGCACCTGCAGCGACAGGTCTGGCTCCCAGGCATCCAGGCCGGATTGGGCCAGCTGCAGATCGAGGGCTTCCAGTTGGGTCTTGGCCAGCTCGTATTTCTTGGCGGTGAAGCACAGCCGGGCCTGGCTCAGTTGCCAGAAGAAACGTTCGCGCCCGCCGTGGGCGCCCTGCATCTGCTGCTTGAGCTGCTGCACGGCCTTTTTCAGGCCGTCCTTGCGCAACACCGGCAGCACCGCTTCCAGGGCTTGTTCCCAGGGCGCCTGACGCTCGCCGGGTTCGCTGACCGGCTGCTCGACCACGGCCTGCAGGTGCGGGGTGACCTGGGCGGCGATCCAGGCGCGGGTCTCGGGGTCGGCGAACGGCGTGCCGTCGTGGAACTTGAGCTCGATGACGCTGGGCAGGCGCTGCAGCAGCGAGGCGAAGTTCATCTCCACCTCGCGCATGCCGGCCTCGACGTTCAGCGCCTGGCAGCATTCCCAGACCATGCGCTGGCCGTCGAACCAGAACGGCGCCTTGGCCACGCTGTTTTCCAGTTCCACCAGCAGGTCCGCGTAGGCGCCCTGCTCGAAGCGCTCGCGGTAGCTCTTGAGCTTGTCGGCGGGCAGGCCGCGCAGGGCGGTGACGTTCTCGGCGTTGCGCTCGGGCATGGCCTCGATCGGCAGCCACAGCAAGGTGCGGTTCAGGCGCAGGGCGCGCAGGTCGGTGGCCTTCTGCCGCTGCCACCACACGCACAGCTGGCGGCCCTGCTCCTGCTGGGCACGCAGGGCCTTGTTGGCGTCCTTCTCGCTTTCCACCGGCTCGCCGGGGGTGAACAGCTGGGTGGCGGCCTGCTTGACCTGGTTGACGATGGCGCCGACGCTGCCGGCCGGCGGCTCGTTGCTGGCCGAGCGCTGTACCTGGTTCTTCAGGGCACGGCTGATCGGCAGCAGCATCGGTGCGCCGTCACCGAGTTTTTCCGAGAGCGCGGCTTCGAGGCCGGCGAGGTGCTCGACCATCTGCTGGAACAGCGGCAGCTGCTCCTTGATCGGGATGTCGGTGTTCAGCGCCTGCTCCAGGCGTGGCACCAGCCAGCCGATCGCCGCCGAACGGGTACGCGCCTTGAGCGGGTGAACGCTGTCCCAATGCTGCTCGCACAGCTGACGCAGCATGCCCAGCCCGGCCAGCAACCCGGCATAGGATTCACGCTGGTACAGCGCCCAGGTCAGCCAGGCGCCGACGCGCAGGTCCTTGGACTGCTCACGCAGCAGCGCTTCACTGTCTTCGAGGATCTTCAGCCAGTCGACCTGGCCACTGGCGTGCATCGACTGGGCTTTGCCCAGCTCGGCTTCGAGGGCTTCGAACTCGGTGGAGAAACGCACGTCTTCACCGGCAAAGGCACCCGGTGCGATGGCGTTAGTGGCGAGTTCGGCGAAACGCGTCGCCAGTTTGGAAGAGTAGGACATCCATTTCTCACAATGCGAACTTGCATAGGCCCGATATATGGGCGTAGTCATTATGGGGAAATGACAAAGTTCTGCGGTTCAAGCTCACACTCCGGTGAGCCGTGGGTAATCAGTTGCGTAGCCTAATGCCAGTAATGGCGCATTGCAACCACCCAAATAGATAGATAATAGTTCGCGAAACCCTCGTCTAGGGGTTTCCCTGATGCGACCTAATATATACCCCTAGGAAATTAAAGAAAATTTAAAAACATTAATGAAAACTCCTACGAGAACCAGAAAATATTCTTACAAATATATAAATCTTGAATTAATTCGGCGTAAAAAAACTCCGCCGTACTGCATGCCTGGCTAACTCATGAAGTCTGCAACTCGGGGCTCAAGGGCGGGCAATCGCGCCATGGCAGGCCGTCCCAGTGCCCTCCCGGCGCCAGCAGTTGCTCCAGGCGCTGTTCGTCGAATGGCTCACCCAGCGCGTCGGCGCGAAATGCGCGCACCCATTGCCGACGACCGGTCAGATAGGCATGGCCGAAATCGGCCCAGCTGTCGAAGCAGTCCTGCGCTCGCTGGGCGTTGAGCAGCAGCACACGCCAGCCGACGTCCGGCGCCAGCCAGCCGAACAGCACGGCGCAGCGCATCAGGAAGGCACAGCGTACACAGGCGAATGCGAGGGCTGCGCGAGGGTCGTCGGTGGCCTGCAGGCTGTGCAGGTCGATACGCAACCACTGGCGCTCGAAACCATTGGCGAAATACTGCCGGACGGCTTCGTCGCCGGCATCGCCCTGCAGCCCGGCGATGTGCAGCAACGGCACGCGCAGCAAGGCCTGGCCCTCCACCGTGATCTGCGAGCAATGGCCGTTGAAGAAGCCGTCCACGCCCATCACCTGGGCCATGGGCCGGCCCAGCGACAGGGCATGGAAGCGGCGCCCGCTGAAGGGTTCGAACGAGGCCTTGCGCGGTTGCATGCAGCGCCACAGCAGCCAGGTGGCGAACAGCATGAGCAGGAAGATCATCATGACGCAGCCCTACGCAGCCAGGTGCCGATGGTCGCGGCCAGGGCGGCGGTCATGCCCGGCCAGGTGATGCCCTCGGTGGCGTACACCGGGCCGTGCACATCAGGCGCGCCGAACAGGTGACGCAAGGCATAGCGCACGGTCGCGGTACGTGGCTCGGCACGGCGCAAGCACTCTGGCTGACGGGCGGCGACCAGCCACTCCACCAGCGCCGAGGGGGCATCGAAGCGATCGAACAACTGCGGATGCTGGACGATCAGCTGGGCCTGGGTCGCCGGGTCGTTCACCGCTTCGAGCCGGCACCAGCCCGAGGCGCTGCGCACGACGCCGATGGCCAGGCAGTCGGCCGGCGTCTGGCGGTCGGTGCCCAGCGCATCGAGGCAGGCCAGCACGTCTTCCAGGTAGCGGGCCACGGGTGGGCGGTTCTGTTTGCCCTTGAGCTGGTCGACGCGCAGGCTGCCATCGGGCTGTACGTACAGGCTGAGGGTGATGTGCGGCTGGCCTTGCTTGTCACGCAGGCTGAAGATGCGCATGCGACCTTGCTCGAGGGCTTCGGCATAGCTTTCGCCGTAGCCGCCGCGCAGGGCGCGACGGTCGGCGAACTGGCCCAGGCAATGACGCATGACGTAGCTTTCGAAGGCCATTTCCTCACGCAGGTGCGGGCTGCCTGGAAGCAA
Source organism: Pseudomonas sp. NPDC089401 (assembly GCF_044749485.1). Classification (NCBI taxonomy): domain Bacteria; kingdom Pseudomonadati; phylum Pseudomonadota; class Gammaproteobacteria; order Pseudomonadales; family Pseudomonadaceae; genus Pseudomonas; species Pseudomonas sp. NPDC089401. The sequence goes on from NZ_JBIVIA010000008.1 coordinate 292,674, forward strand.
TTCGACCAGCACATGGTCATCGCATTCGACCACGCGGCGCAGCGCCTCCGGCCGGCTTTGCCGCCAGCCCTCGGCCTGGCGCGCCGCCATGCGCGCATGCTCCTGGTGCCACAGGGCCAGGGCTTGTGGGCAATTGATGCGCTCAAGCTTGCCTTCCAGGGCCGTGCCTTGGCGCGAGCCGAGGAACTCCACCAGCAGCGCTTCCTGTTCCAGCACGGCGGGGTGCTCGGGGTCGACCCAGGCCAGTGGTGCGGCTGCGCCCTCGCCTGCCTTGGCCGCCTGTTCCAGGTGGCGGGCGACCCAGGCTGGCAAGGCCTGGCCGGCCAGCAAGGTTGCGGCCTGGTCGAGGGTGTGTACCTTGCGCGCGGGTTCGAAGTTGCCGACCAGGTGACGATAGAAGTGGTTGAGCAGCCAGGCACGCACGGCAGGTGCGTCGCCGCGGGCCAGGCTGCGTTGTTCCAGCTGGCGCTTGAGCGCATCGGCGTTGAGCAGGTTGCGCGGGGCGTAGGCGCCGGTGCGCGGGGTGGTGGTCACTTCCACACTTGCCACCAGCGTTTGGTGGCGGGGGCATCCGCCTGCTGCATTTCAGCGATGATGCCGCGCAGGGTCGCGGCGTTGCTGACGTCATGGGGTTGGTCGCTGCCAGCGCAGAGGGCCAGGGCCTTCTGGAAGTAGCCGACGGCTTCGTCTTTGCGGCCCAGGGTGTTGAAGACGTCGCCGGCGTCCCAGGTCAGCAAGGTATCCTTGCGCGCGATGATGATCGGCTCGTAGCGTTGCCACAGCGCCAGCGCGGCTTCCGGCTGGGTATTGGCCAGGTGGAGGGCGATTTTCATCCGGCAGCGCAGGCCGTCGTAGTCCACGTCCTGGTCGCTGATGCCCTGCCCTGTTTGCCAATCGAGCAGGCGCTGAAGCCAGATGACGATTTCCGGTTCGCGGTCGAGCATGTACAGCGAGCGGGCAACGGTACCGAAGTAGCCGTCAGGATCGTGACGGCCGTAGCCATAGGTTCCGGCGTAGTTCCACAGCTTTTCCGCTGCCTGGCAGATCGCCCCATGGTCGTCGAGCAGGGTATGGACGCGCAGCAGGCCTTGGAAGTGCTCGGCAAAACTGCTGGCGTCGATACCGCGATGGTGCAACTCAAGCGCAAGGTCGAGGCGCTCGTGCCCTTTCAGGTAGCGGTAGTTGATTGCCAGGTTGTTGCACAGCATCGAATACAGGTGCGCGCAGCCGTCACCACGGTGGCCGTGGCCGGTGGCGAAAAAGCGCTCCAGGGCCGCCTGGCCAAATTCGTAGGACTGGCGCTGGGCCAGTTGCAGCAATTGCCGGGCCTCGGCCTGCTGCTCGGGGGCCAATGCTTCGAGCATACGCTCGACCAGGCCTTCGAGCTTGCCGCTGTGGTTGTAGTAGTCGTAGCCACTGGCCAGGCGCATCGTGGGCTGGCGCAGCATATCGAGCAGGCCGTGGACTTCGGCCCAGGCTTCCACCAGGCTGAAGCTGCTGCGGTGATCGTCCATCAGCCCGGAGGCAATGGCTTCCTGCAGCATGGCCAGCTTGGTGGGCGAATCAATGCGCCCGGCATTGTGCTCGCGTATGGCCTGCAGGCGCAGGATCCAGGGGTGGCGCGGCGAGCGCAGCTCGGCTTCGGCCAGCGCCAGGGCATACAAGCGCTCGTGGCGCCCGGGCTCTTCGTCGTCGGCATACAGCGCCTCGATCAGTGCGCCCTTGCCTTGCGGCGCTTGTTCGAGGGCCGGCAGGCACGCCAGGAAACGCGCCAGCACTTCCCCGTCATCGCAGGCGCGCATGATGCACAGCGGCCACCAGACGCTGGGGTCCTGGGCGAGCAGGCGCTCGACCACCACCCGGACGGTAACCGGCTCCATGCTCTGGCGCATCTCGTAGATGTCGTACAGCGCCCTGCGCCCTGCCTGCTCGATCTCGCCGCCGGCAACCAGCCAAGGCAGTTCGTACTCGATGAAGGTGTCTTCGCCGTAGCTTTCCAGGGTAATCGCCGCCGATGGCAGGATGCGCAACGCGCCCGGCAGGTCGCCCTGGGCATGCAGCGCGCGCGCGGCGAGGCGCGCCAGGCGCACTTCCCACTCGCGGCGCTGGGGCAGCGACTCGTCGGCGACCAGCGCCATCACCGGCTGCTCGAACATCGCCAGGCGCAGCGGGATGATCTCGATCACGCTGTAGCCCAGGCGTAGCCAATCGTTTGCATCGACATCCTGGTCAGGCCCGGCCTGGCGCAGTGCGGCGACCGCTTCGAGGGCGACATCGCGGGCCTGGGCCTGCTCGCCATTGGCATGCAGGGCCCAGGCACGGCGGCGGGCGCGGTCGGACAGGTCCCAGGCGCGGTAGGCGGCGCGGTCGTCGTTGAGCAGGGTCAGGGCATGGCTGACATCGATGGCCTTGAGTGCCAGCGCCAGCGGGCGTCGCTCGAGCATCCCGAAGATGTCGTTGCGGCGGTAGTGTTCGACATCGTAGTCCGGCGCCACGTCGGCCATCGCCTGGACCTGGTCGAGCACCCGGTCGATGACCACTTCGTCGTCGCAGTAATCCGCCAGGCGCAGGCGCTTGAGCGCCAGGCTCATGGCCAGTTCGGCGCGGTGCTCGGGGTTGCAGTGTTCGAGCAGGCGCTGGCCGTCGAGTTCGAGCACCTGGGCGGCGGCCTGTGGGTCACCGGCGTTGACCCACAGCACGTGCAGGCGCGAGATGGCATCGATGGAGTCGGCGAGCAGGGGTTCGGCCTGCAGTTGCGCCAGCAGCGCCTCGGCGCCGTGGTCCTGCAGGACACCGTCGAGACGGTCCAGCAATTGCTCCAGTGCAATGCCGGTGGTGACGGAGTTGGCCGCTGTCATGTACTGCTCCTTGATATTCGACTGCGCACATCCCAGTGCGTCGTGGCGCGCACGCTACCAGCAAGTGGATGGAAAACCAAGATTTTTTGGCGTCAATATGCCATCAGTACTATCACGGGATTACACATCCTGAGACATTGCACCGGCCTGTAGGAGCGGCCTTGTGTCGCGAAAGGGCTGCGTAGCAGCCCCGGCGATCCTTGATTGACGCTGAGATCGATGGGCCGCTACGCAGCCCTTTCGCGACACAAGGCCGCTCCTACAAGACACCGCACCGCCTAGAAGAGCGGAGCATGGCAATCGTCAATCGGTTGCTACATCAAAAATGTCACCGCCCAGATAACGAATCTCGGCCACAGCGTTGATATTCTGCCCACCTAGCGCAATTAAACTGTACTTGCTCAGCAAGAACTCCACCTCGCTCATTGGCCTTCTCGAATAGAGCAAGCAACCCAGGATGAACATGATTCCGCCAATAAGCGCGATGTGCTGTGCATAGATCTGGGTGTACTGGTATCGGGTGGGGCCTGCCAAGACAGGGTAGATAATCTCATCGGGTCCGAAAATCAGCATCGCTGCACCATACAGTGCTGCCGCGAGTCCTATGAACAGTATCAGTCCACCGGAGTACGCTGCGCCCTTGATGCACCGCGCCCGGTGGGCAGCATATTTTTCGCCGAAACCAGAGATTTGCCAGACGCAAATATTAAATTCAAGTTCGTCTATTTCCTGAGTAGCGTTCTCAATACCTGAAGTCATGAGGACTGCCTCAATGAAATAGTGAAGTCGTCTTCTCCTAGATAGCGTATATCGACCTGCTCTTTGGCTTCACTGCCATCAATGCCAATTACCTTGTAACGGCAAAGCAGAAACAACTCGGGAGTCAGCGCCGCCTCTCCGCGCACCTTTTTCGCCAGCGCCAGGAACAAGACACCAACCGACACGACAAGGTGAGGAGCAATCTGCATGTGCTGAACAAAGCTTGGACCAGAAAGGCGGTCGTAGTAGATGGTCGAGGGGCCGAATATCCAGACACCAAGGCCCAGTGCAGCAATCGCAATGCCTATTACAGTAAGCACACCGGCACCATGACGTTTGTCAGCGCACGCCTCCGAATAGGTCTCATAAGCCTTGAAAAAGCCAGTGACCCTATAATCCTGTTTCTCCGGTAGGAGCCTTACCTCCTCAACGAGTTCTTTATCCGACGCTTGCATATTCATCTCCTTTGAAAATATGGAGACTACGCAATCGAGGATTAAAAAACCCCACACCAGATAAAATTCAGAAGCCGCCTACAAACAAGGGAAAAATTTCCTCGCCCTTCAGAACCTGCTCTTCAAGAATGCAAAGAACTCAACTCTACAACGGCATAACGAAAGAGCCCCCGCTATGCGGGGGCTCTTTGAAGAAACTTATACTAAGTTTCTACTGCTTATCAGAACGGGATGTCGTCATCAAAGCTGTCGAAGTCAGCCGCCGGCTGCGGGGCTGGCTGCTGTGGCGCCGGGCGCTGTGGCTGCTGCTGCGGGCGCTGGGCCTGCTGGCGTGGCGCCTGGTTGTACTGTTGCTGCTGGCCACCACCCTGGTTGTAGTTGCCGCCACCCTGGTTGTACGGGTCGCCGCCCTGCTGCTGACCCTGCGGACGACCGCCGAGCAGCTGCATGGTGCCGTTGATGTCGACGATGATCTCGGTGGTGTAGCGCTTGATGCCGTCCTTTTCCCACTCACGGGTCTGCAGCTTGCCTTCGATGTAGCACTGCGAGCCTTTGCGCAGGTACTCGCCGGCAATTTCGGCAACCTTGCCGAACAGCGACACACGGTGCCACTCGGTACGCTCGACCTTCTGGCCCGACTGCTTGTCGGTCCACTGCTCGCTGGTGGCCAGGCTCAGGTTGGTCACGGCGTTACCGTTGGGCAGGTAGCGGACTTCGGGATCCTGGCCACAGGTGCCGACCAGAATGACTTTGTTAACCCCACGGGCCATAACGTTCTCCTAGGCTTCGCACGCCGAAGAGGCTGGATTCACCAGTCGCTCGAGGGTCGCACGGTCCAAAATTTTCGTATCCAGTTTGATATAGATGGCGGCTTCTTCTGCCACCACCACAGCGTCGGTCACACCCGGCACGGCCAACAGGCGCTCGGTCAGGCCGGCTTCACGGACTGCTTCGGGCGACAGCGGCATGCGCAGGCTGGTCACATACGGCGGCTCGTTCATGCGCAAGGCGACGATCAGCCAGATGGCACACAGCACCGCGCAACCGAGGAACACCGTGTCCAGGCCACCGTGCTGGAACAACCAGCCGCCGAGGATCCCGCCCAGTGCCGCACCGAGGAACTGGCTGGTGGAATACACCCCCATCGCCGTCCCCTTGCCACCGGCAGGCGACACCTTGCTCACCAGCGAAGGCAACGAGGCCTCCAACAGGTTGAATGCGGTAAAGAATACCACGGTGCCAATCACCAGTCCGCGCAAACCGTCAGCCCACTCCCAGAAGTATATCTCCGTCAGCAGCAGGACACTGACCGCGCCGGCCAACACACGTTTCATCTTGCGCTTTTTTTCGCCGTAGATGATGAACGGGACCATTGCAAAAAATGAGATGAACAGCGCGGTCAGGTACACCCACCAGTGCTGCTCCTTGGGCAGGCCGCCGCGCTCGACGAACGCCAGGGGCAGCGCGACGAAGCTGGCCATGAGGATGGCGTGGAGGATGAAGATGCCCACGTCCAGGCGCAGGAGGTCCGGGTGGCGCAGGGTCGGGCCGATGGCCTGGCGCGCCACACCCGACTCGCGGTGCTGCAAGGTGCTGTGGGTGTTGGGTACCACGAAGGCGATCAGCAGAATACCGACCAGGGCAAGTCCTGCCGTGGCCAGGAACAATCCTGACAAACCGAAGTGACTGGTGAGCAATGGGCCGACGACCATGGCCACGGCGAACGACAGGCCGATGCTCATGCCGATCATGGCCATCGCCTTGGTCCGGTGCTGCTCGCGGGTCAGGTCGGACAACAGCGCCATGACCGCCGCGGAAATCGCCCCGGCGCCCTGCAGGATACGCCCGGCGATCACGCCCCAGATGGAGTCGGCCTGGGCCGCCAGGACGCTGCCCAGGGCGAAGACCACCAACCCCAGGTAAATCACCGGCCGGCGGCCGATGCGGTCGGAAATCATCCCGAACGGGATCTGCAATACCGCCTGGGTCAGGCCATAGGCGCCAATGGCCAGGCCGATCAGCGCAGGGGTGGCACCGGCCAGGTCCATGCCGTAGGTGGCCAGCACCGGCAGGACCATGAACATGCCCAGCATACGAAAGGCAAAGACCAGGGCCAGGCCGCCAGCAGCGCGGGTTTCGCCGCTGCTCATGCGCTCGTTGTGGGTGTCGTGCATGGATTAACCTCGTGTGAACCGGCGGCGATTCTATCAGTCCGACAGCTTGACGGCATCTACGCGACGCTTTGCCGCGTCATGCTGGCGCGCCGTATACTTCCTTGTTTATGCCCGCCGAGCGAGGCCGCAGTGGACAAGATCCTGATTCGTGGGGCACGTACCCACAACCTGAAGAACATCGACCTGACCCTGCCGCGGGACAAGCTGATCGTGATCACCGGCCTGTCCGGTTCCGGCAAGTCGTCCCTGGCGTTCGACACGCTCTATGCCGAAGGCCAGCGCCGCTACGTGGAATCGCTGTCGGCCTATGCCCGGCAGTTCCTGTCGATGATGGAAAAGCCTGACGTCGACACCATCGAAGGCCTGTCACCGGCGATTTCCATCGAACAGAAGTCGACCTCGCACAACCCGCGCTCGACGGTCGGCACCATCACCGAGATCTACGACTACCTGCGCCTGCTGTATGCCCGCGTCGGCACGCCGCGCTGCCCGGACCACGACATCCCGCTGGAGGCACAAACCATCAGCCAGATGGTCGACCTGGTGCTGGAGCGCCCGGAGGGCAGCAAGCTGATGCTGCTGGCGCCGGTGATCCGCGAGCGCAAGGGCGAGCACCTGGCGGTGTTCGACGAACTGCGCGCCCAGGGCTTCGTTCGCGCACGGGTCAACGGCAAGCTCTACGAGCTGGACGAACTGCCCAAGCTGGACAAGCAGAAGAAGCACAGCATCGACGTGGTGGTGGACCGCTTCAAGGTCCGCGCCGACCTGCAGCAGCGCCTGGCCGAGTCGTTCGAAACCGCGCTGAAACTGGCCGACGGCATCGCCCTGGTGGCGCCGATGGACGACGAACCCGGCGAAGAAATGATCTTCTCCGCGCGCTTCGCCTGCCCGGTGTGCGGCCACGCGATCAGCGAGCTGGAGCCGAAGCTGTTCTCCTTCAACAACCCGGCCGGCGCCTGCCCGACCTGCGACGGCCTGGGCGTGAAGCAGTTCTTCGACACCAAGCGCCTGGTCAACAGCGAGCTGACCCTGGCCGAGGGCGCGATCCGCGGCTGGGACCGGCGCAACGTGTACTACTTCCAGATGCTCGGTTCACTGGCCGCGCACTATGGCTTCAGCCTGGAGGAACCGTTCGGCGAGCTGTCGGCCGAGCACCAGAAGGTGATCCTGCAGGGCAGCGGCAAGCAGAGCGTCGACTTCAAGTACCTCAACGATCGTGGCGACATCGTCAAGCGTTCGCACCCGTTCGAAGGCATCGTGCCGAACCTGGAGCGCCGCTACCGCGAGACCGAATCGGCCACCGTGCGTGAAGAGCTGGCCAAGTTCCTCGGTACCCAGCCCTGCCCGGACTGCCGCGGCACCCGCCTGCGCCGCGAAGCGCGCCATGTGTGGGTGGGCGAGAAGACCCTGCCGGCGGTGACCAACCTGCCGATCGGCGAGGCCAGCAACTACTTCGGCGATCTGACCCTGACCGGCCGCCGTGGCGAGATCGCGGCGAAGATCCTCAAGGAAATCTGCGAGCGCCTGCAGTTTCTGGTCAACGTCGGCCTCGACTACCTGACCCTGGACCGCAGCGCCGACACGCTGTCTGGCGGCGAGGCCCAGCGTATCCGCCTGGCCAGCCAGATCGGCGCCGGCCTGGTCGGGGTGATGTACATCCTCGACGAACCGTCCATCGGTCTTCATCAACGGGACAACGACCGCCTGCTGGCCACCCTCAATCACCTGCGCGACCTGGGCAACACGGTGATCGTGGTGGAGCACGACGAGGACGCCATCCGCCTGGCCGACTACGTGGTCGACATCGGCCCGGGCGCCGGTGTGCATGGCGGCCAGATCGTCGCCGAGGGCACGCCGCAGGAGGTCATGGACCACCCTGACTCGCTGACCGGCAAGTACCTGTCCGGGCGCAAGAAGATCGTCGTGCCGGCCCAGCGCACCCCGCGCAACAAGAAGCTGCAGCTCAAGCTCAAGGGCGCGCGCGGCAACAACCTGCTGAACGTCGACCTGGAAATCCCGATCGGCCTGCTGACCTGCGTGACCGGCGTGTCCGGCTCGGGCAAGTCGACGCTGATCAACAACACCCTGTTCCCGCTGGCCGCCACCGCCCTCAACGGCGCGAGCACCCTGGAGGCGGCGCCGCACAGCAGCATGGACGGCCTGCAGCACCTGGACAAGGTGGTCGACATCGACCAGAGCCCGATCGGCCGCACGCCACGCTCCAACCCGGCGACCTACACCGGCATCTTCACGCCGATCCGCGAGCTGTTCTCCGGCGTGCCGGAATCGCGCTCGCGCGGCTACGGCCCGGGGCGCTTCTCGTTCAACGTCAAGGGTGGGCGCTGCGAGGCCTGCCAGGGCGATGGCCTGATCAAGGTGGAGATGCACTTCCTGCCGGACATCTACGTGCCGTGCGACGTGTGCAAGAGCAAGCGCTACAACCGCGAAACCCTGGAGATCAAGTACAAGGGCAAGAACATCCACGAGGTGCTGGAAATGACCATCGAGGATGCCCGCGCGTTCTTCGATGCGGTACCGGCGCTGGCGCGCAAGCTGCAGACGCTGATGGACGTGGGCCTGTCGTACATCAAGCTGGGGCAATCGGCGACCACCCTGTCGGGTGGCGAGGCGCAGCGGGTGAAGCTGTCGCGGGAACTGTCCAAGCGCGACACCGGCAAGACCCTGTACATCCTCGACGAGCCGACTACCGGCCTGCACTTCGCCGATATCCAGCAACTGCTGGACGTGCTGCACCGACTGCGCGATCACGGCAACACGGTGGTGGTGATCGAGCACAACCTGGACGTGATCAAGACCGCCGACTGGCTGGTGGACCTGGGGCCGGAGGGCGGTTCCAAGGGTGGGCAGATCATTGCCTGCGGTACCCCGGAAGAACTGAGCAAGATGAAGCAGTCGTATACCGGGCATTACCTCAAGCCGCTGCTGGAGCGGGATCGGGCATGAAGCAATGGGGGCGCTCTGCGCCCCTTTCGCGACAAAAGGCCGCTCCTACAGGACAGCGCCGTTCTTTCGGTTCGCGCTGTCCTGTAGGAGCGGCCTTGTGTCGCGAAAGGGCTGCAAAGCAGCCCCCAACTGTTTACATCTGCGACTGCAGGTAGTTTTCCAGGCCGATGGCCTTGATCAGGCCCTGCTGCTTCTCAAGCCAGTAGGTGTGATCTTCTTCGGTGTCGGCCAGTTGCGCGCGCAGGATGTCGCGGCTGATGTAGTCCTTGTGAAGTTCGCACAGCTCGATGCCCTTGCACAGGGCGCCACGCACCTTGTACTCGAGCTTGAGGTCGGCCTCGATCATTTCAGGCACGGTGCTACCCACTTCCAGGTCGTCGGCACGCATGTCCGGCGTGCCTTCGAGCATCAGGATGCGGCGCATCAGGGCGTCGGCGTGCTGGGTCTCTTCTTCCATCTCGTGGTTGATGCGCTCATAGAGCTTGGAGAGGCCCCAGTCTTCGTACATGCGCGAGTGGATGAAGTACTGGTCGCGTGCGGCCAGTTCGCCCTTCAGCAACGTGACGAGGTAGTTGATTACGTCCGGGTGACCTTGCATCGCCCTGCTTCTCCCTGTGAAAAACGGCTAGATGCACATAGTGTGAACCAGCTTTTGCTCGCGGTCACTGAAAAACGCGCAATTAGATGCAAAAAATCGGTTAAACAGTAGTGATATTCATTGAAAAACCGCCCAAATGAGGGCGGTTCTCCTTATCACTTCGACTTAGGCGAAATTAACCCCCAAGGCCTTGGCGATGCCTTCCCCGTAGGCCGGGTCGGCCTTGAAGAAATACTGCAACTGGCGCTGGATCACGTCCTCGCTGACACCGGCCATGGTCCCGGCGATGTTGCTGATCAGCAGGGCCTTCTGCTCGTCGCTCATCAGCCGGAACAGTGCGCCGGCGTGACTGTAGTAGTCGTTGTCCTCGCGGTGATCATGACGATCCGCCGCGCCACTGAGGGGCAGCGCCGGTTCCGCGTGGCGTGGCGACTGCTTCGGCGCGTCGGCGTAGCTGTTGGGCTCGTAGTTCGGTGCACTGCCGTAGCTGCCCATGGCCATCGAACCGTCACGCTGGTAGCTGTTCACCGGGCTTCGCGAGGCATTCACCGGCAGGTGCTGGTGGTTGGTGCCCACGCGGTAGCGGTGTGCATCGGCGTAGGCAAAGACCCGGCCCTGCAGCATGCGGTCAGGCGACAGGCCGACACCCGGGACCATGTTGCTCGGCCCGAACGCGGCCTGCTCGACTTCGGCGAAATAGTTGAGCGGGTTGCGGTTCAGTTCCAGTACGCCGACTTCGATCAGCGGGTAGTCTTTCTGAGACCAGGTCTTGGTCACATCGAACGGGTTCTCGTCACGGTTGGCCGCCTCGCTTTCGCTCATCACCTGAATGCACACGGTCCAGCGTGGGAAGTCGCCACGCTCGATGGCCTCGAACAGGTCGCGCTGGGCATAGTCCGGGTCGCTGCCGGCCAGGCGGGCGGCGTCGGCCGGGGCCAGGTTCTTGATGCCTTGCTGGGTCTTGAAGTGCCATTTCACCCAGGTGCGCTGGCCATCGGCATTGATCAGGCTGTAGGTGTGGCTGCCAAAACCGTGCATGTGACGGTAGCCGTCCGGGATGCCACGATCGGAGAACAGGATGGTGACCTGGTGCAGCGCCTCGGGCGAATGAGACCAGAAGTCCCACATCATCTGGGCGTTCTTCAGGTTGCTTTGCGGGTGGCGCTTCTGGGTGTGGATAAAGTCCGGGAACTTGAGCGGGTCGCGGATGAAGAACACCGGGGTGTTGTTGCCGACGATGTCCCAGTTGCCTTCCTCGGTGTAGAACTTCACGGCGAAACCACGCGGGTCGCGTTCGGTGTCCGCCGAGCCGCGCTCGCCGCCGACGGTGGAAAAGCGCAGGAAGGTTTCGGTCTGCTTGCCGATCTGCTCGAACAGCTTGGCGCTGGTGTACCGGGTGATGTCGCGGGTCACGGTGAAGGTGCCGTAAGCACCCGAGCCCTTGGCGTGCACGCGGCGCTCAGGGATGTTCTCGCGATTGAAGTGGGCGAGTTTCTCGATCAGGTGGAAGTCGTCGAGCAGCAGCGGGCCGCGTGGGCCGGCGGAACGGGAATTCTGGTTGTCAGCTACAGGTGCACCGCTGGCGGTGGTGAGAATCTTGCTCATGGGCTCTCCTTATCGGTCTCTGAGTGCCGGCTAATCGGCTTGAGAAGGAGTATCGACGAGCGGTTGTTTCAGAACAAATTCATTACATGACTTACATCAATAGAAATTAACAATAGTTGCAGACACAAAAAACCGGGCACTAGGCCCGGTTCTTTGTAGCAGACAGAATGTCTTACTCGGCAGCTTCTACAGCACCGCCGACCGGACGATCAACCAGCTCGACGTACGCCATAGGCGCGTTGTCGCCAGCGCGGAAACCGCACTTCAGGATGCGCAGGTAGCCGCCCTGACGGGTGGCGTAACGCTTGCCCAGGTCGTTGAACAGTTTGCCAACAGCGGACTTCGAACGGGTACGGTCGAAGGCCAGACGACGGTTAGCAACGCTGTCTTCCTTGGCCAGGGTGATCAGCGGCTCGGCAACGCGGCGCAGTTCCTTGGCTTTCGGCAGGGTGGTTTTGATCAGCTCGTGCTCGATCAGCGACACTGCCATGTTCTGGAACATAGCCTTGCGGTGAGAGCTGGTACGGCTCAGGTGACGTCCACTTTTACGATGACGCATGATTCATTCCTTACCAAACACTACGTTCGGTGATTACGACGATCAGGCGGTCGCCTTGTCGTCTTTCTTAAGACTTGCAGGCGGCCAGTTGTCGAGGCGCATGCCGAGAGACAGACCACGAGAGGCCAGGACGTCCTTGATTTCAGTCAGGGACTTCTTGCCCAGGTTAGGAGTCTTCAACAGCTCTACTTCGGTACGCTGAATCAGGTCGCCGATGTAGTAGATGTTCTCCGCCTTGAGGCAGTTGGCCGAACGTACAGTCAGTTCCAGGTCGTCAACCGGGCGCAGCAGGATCGGATCGATCTCGTCTTCCTGCTCGACTACGACAGGCTCGCTGTCACCTTTGAGGTCGACGAACGCGGCCAGCTGCTGTTGCAGGATGGTCGCAGCGCGACGGATAGCCTCTTCAGGATCCAGGGTGCCGTTGGTTTCCAGATCGATGACCAGCTTGTCCAGGTTGGTACGCTGTTCAACACGGGCGTTCTCGACCACATAGGCGATACGACGCACCGGGCTGAACGAGGCGTCCAGCTGCAGACGGCCAATGCTACGGCTTTCGTCTTCGTCGGTCTGACGGGAGTCGGCCGGCTCGTAACCGCGACCACGAGCTACGGTGAGCTTCATGTTCAGGGCGCCGTTGGACGCCAGGTTCGCGATTACGTGATCGGGGTTGACGATCTCGACATCGTGATCCAGCTGAATATCGGCAGCGGTAACCACCCCCGAACCCTTTTTCGACAAGGTCAGCGTAACTTCGTCACGACCGTGCAGTTTGATAGCCAGGCCTTTCAGGTTCAACAGGATTTCAATGACGTCTTCCTGAACACCTTCGATCGCGGAGTACTCATGGAGTACGCCATCGATCTCGGCCTCGACTACTGCACAGCCAGGCATGGAGGACAACAGGATGCGGCGCAGCGCGTTGCCCAGGGTATGGCCGAAACCACGCTCGAGAGGCTCGAGCGTGATCTTGGCGCGGGTCGGACTGACTACCTGCACATCAATGTGGCGGGGAGTCAGGAACTCATTTACCGAAATCTGCATGGATGCACCTATTTTCTAGCCCTTACTTGGAGTAGAGCTCGACAATCAGGTTTTCGTTGATGTCGGCAGACAGGTCGCCGCGAGCAGGAACGTTCTTGAAAACGCCCGACTTCTTAGCGGAATCTACGTCTACCCACTCAACGCGGCCACGCTGGGCGCACAGTTCAAGGGCTTGAACAATGCGCAGCTGGTTCAGCGACTTCTCGCGAACCGCGACCACGTCACCCGGACGAACTTGGTAGGATGGAATGTTTACAGTCTTACCGTTGACGCTGATCGCTTTGTGCGAAACCAGCTGACGCGACTCGGAACGAGTCGAGCCGAAGCCCATACGGTAAACGACGTTATCCAGACGGCACTCGAGCAGTTGCAGCAGGTTCTCACCGGTTGCGCCTTTTTTCGAGGCAGCAGCTTGGTAGTAACCGCGGAACTGACGCTCCAGAACACCGTAGATACGACGGACTTTTTGTTTCTCGCGCAGCTGGGTACCGTAGTCGGACTGACGGCCACGGCGCTGGCCGTGGATACCTGGGGCTGCTTCGATGTTGCACTTCGATTCCAGAGCGCGAACGCCGCTCTTCAGGAACAGGTCGGTGCCTTCACGACGAGACAGTTTGCATTTTGGACCAATGTAACGTGCCATTCTTCTGTCTCCTGATTACACGCGACGCTTCTTCGGCGGACGGCACCCGTTATGCGGGATTGGCGTCACGTCGGTGATGCTGGCGATCTTGTAGCCGCAGCTGTTCAGTGCACGAACGGCGGATTCACGACCTGGACCTGGACCCTTGACGTTGACGTCGAGGTTCTTCAGACCATATTCCAGCGCAGCTTGACCAGCACGCTCAGCAGCGATCTGGGCTGCGAACGGGGTGGATTTGCGCGAACCACGGAAACCCGAACCACCGGAAGTAGCCCAGGACAAAGCATTGCCCTGACGGTCGGTGATGGTCACGATGGTGTTGTTGAAAGACGCATGGATGTGGGCGATGCCATCAACCACTGTCTTTTTGACTTTCTTACGAGGACGAGCAGCAGGTTTTGCCATGTCTATATTCCTGGGCGATTACTTGCGGATCGGCTTACGCGGGCCCTTACGGGTGCGTGCGTTGGTCTTGGTGCGCTGACCGCGAACCGGCAGACCTTTACGATGACGCAGGCCGCGGTAGCAACCCAGGTCCATCAAGCGTTTGATCTTCATGTTGATGTCACGGCGCAGGTCACCTTCGGTGGTGAACTTCGCGACTTCGCCACGCAGGGTTTCGATTTGCTCGTCGCTCAGATCCTTGATCTTTGCGGCTGGGTTGACACCAGCGTCTGCACAGATCTTCTGTGCAGTTGTGCGACCGACACCATAGATGTAGGTCAGCGAGATAACAGTATGCTTGTTATCTGGAATGTTGACGCCTGCAATACGGGCCATTCAGTGGGACTCCAATTGACAGCTACCTACGCCCCGGAAGCCAAGAAATAGGGCGCGAGATAATATCGCTGTAGAAACGAATAATCAACCCAGCAGCACACTAGCTGCTGGGTTTGAAGCGCAGATCACACTCAGCCTTGGCGCTGTTTGTGACGCGGTTCCGCGCTGCAGATCACTCGTACGACGCCTTCGCGACGGATGATCTTGCAGTTACGGCACAGCTTTTTCACCGATGCACGAACTTTCATTACCGACTCCTCGAACCTTAGGGGCGTATCAGCGCAGCAGACCGCTGCCGCCGTAGCCTTTCAGGTTGGCTTTCTTCATCAGGGATTCGTACTGGTGCGAAACGAGGTGCGATTGTACTTGGGACATGAAGTCCATCACAACCACTACCACAATCAGCAACGAGGTCCCGCCAAGGTAGAACGGCACATTTGCTGCCACCACCAGGAACTGGGGCAGAAGGCAGACGGCCATCATGTAAAGAGCACCGAACATGGTCAAACGGGTCAGAACGCCATCAATGTAGCGCGCCGACTGCTCACCAGGACGGATACCCGGAATAAAGGCACCGGACTTCTTCAGGTTTTCCGCTACGTCTTTCGGGTTGAACATCAACGCTGTGTAGAAGAAGCAGAAGAAAATGATCCCTGCACTAAACAGCAGAATGTTCAACGGCTGACCAGGAGCGATCGACTGCGAGATGTCCTGCAGCCAGCCCATACCTTCGGACTGACCGAACCAGGCACCCAGCGAAGCCGGGAACAGCAGAATGCTGCTCGCGAAAATGGCCGGGATTACGCCCGCCATGTTCACTTTCAACGGCAGGTGGCTGGTCTGCGCAGCGAAGACCTTGCGGCCCTGCTGACGCTTGGCGTAGTGAACGGCGATACGACGCTGACCACGCTCAATGAACACCACGAAACCGATAATCGCTACTGCCAGCAAACCGATAGCGACCAGGGCGAAGATGTTGATATCGCCTGTGCGCGCAGACTCGAAAGACTGCCCGATTGCTCTCGGAAGACCGGCAACGATACCTGCGAAGATCAACATCGAGATACCGTTGCCCACACCGCGCTCGGTGATCTGCTCGCCCAGCCACATCATGAACATCGCGCCCGCCACGAAGGTGGAGACGGCGACGACATGGAAGCCCAGGCCCACAGAAAACGCCACGCCCTGGTTGGCCAGGCCAATGGACATGCCAATGGCTTGAACCAGTGCCAGGATAACGGTGCCGTAGCGGGTGTACTGGCTGATCTTGCGACGGCCAGCTTCACCTTCCTTCTTCAACTGCTCCAGTTGCGGGCTGACCGCGGTCATCAGCTGCATGATGATCGATGCCGAAATGTACGGCATGATCCCCAGTGCAAAGATGCTCATACGCTCGAGCGCGCCACCGGAAAACATGTTGAACAAGCTAAGAATGGTCCCCTCATTCTGCCGAAACAGATCCGCCAGACGGTCCGGATTGATGCCGGGAACCGGGATATGCGCACCTATCCGATAGACGATGATCGCCATGAACAGAAAGCGCAGACGAGCCCAGAGTTCCGACATCCCGCCCTTACCGAGCGAAGAGAGAGCACCTTGCTTAGCCATTTATTCCTCGAATTTGCCGCCAGCTGCTTCGATAGCCGCACGCGCACCCTTGGTGGCTGCGATGCCCTTGATGGTGACTGCGCGAGTAACTTCGCCAGACAGCATGATTTTCACACGCTGAATGTGCTGGTTGATCACGTTGGCATCCTTCAGGGACTGCACGGAGATCACGTCGCCTTCCACTTTGGCCAGCTCGGACAGACGCACTTCGGCGCGGTCCATGGCTTTCAGGGAAACGAAGCCGAACTTCGGCAGACGACGGTGCAGCGGCTGTTGACCGCCTTCGAAGCCAGGAGCGATCGAACCACCCGAACGGGAAGTCTGACCTTTGTGGCCACGGCCGCCGGTCTTACCCAGACCGCTACCGATACCACGACCTGGACGATGCTTCTCGCGACGGGAACCCGGCGCTGGACTCAGATCATTGAGTTTCATCGATTAACCCTCGACCTTCAGCATGTAGTAAGCCTTGTTGATCATCCCGCGGTTCTCGGGAGTATCCTGGACTTCTACAGTGTGACCGATGCGACGCAGACCCAGACCTTTAACGCACAGTTTGTGGTTAGGCAGGCGGCCCGAGACGCTCTTGATCAGCGTTACTTTTACGGTTGCCATGATCAGAAGATCTCCTCAACGCTCTTGCCGCGCTTGGCAGCAATGGACTCAGGAGATTGCATGGCTTTCAGACCCTTGAAGGTGGCGTAAACCACGTTCACTGGGTTGGTCGAACCGTAGCACTTGGCCAGGACGTTCTGAACACCAGCAACTTCCAGGACAGCACGCATGGCGCCGCCGGCGATGATACCGGTACCTTCCGAGGCAGGCTGCATGTAAACCTTCGAGGCGCCGTGGGCAGCCTTGGTGGCGTACTGCAGGGTGGTGCCCTTCAGGTCAACCTGGATCATGTTGCGACGAGCAGCTTCCATGGCTTTCTGGATCGCGGCAGGTACTTCGCGCGATTTGCCACGGCCGAAGCCGACACGACCCTTACCATCACCTACCACGGTCAGCGCGGTGAAGGTGAAGATACGGCCGCCTTTTACGGTTTTGGCAACGCGGTTAACTTGAACCAGCTTCTCGATGTAGCCTTCGTCGCGCTTTTGATCGTTATTTGCCATAACTTAGAACTCCAGCCCGCCTTCACGAGCAGCATCAGCCAGCGCTTTGACGCGGCCATGGTACTTGAAGCCGGAACGGTCAAAGGCAACTTGAGATACACCGGCGGCTTTCGCGCGCTCAGCTACCAGCTTGCCAACCTTAGTGGCCGCGTCGATGTTGCCAGTGGCGCCATCACGCAGGTCTTTGTCCAAGGTCGAGGCGCTTGCCAGAACCTTGCTGCCGTCGGCCGAAATGACCTGGGCGTAGATGTGCTGCGAGGAGCGGAACACGCACAGGCGCACGACTTCGAGTTCGTGCATCTTGAGACGTGCTTTGCGAGCGCGACGCAGTCGAATAACTTTTTTGTCGGTCATTTGCTAGGCCCTACTTCTTCTTGGCTTCTTTACGACGGACTACTTCGTCCGCGTAACGCACACCCTTGCCTTTGTAAGGCTCTGGCGGACGGAACCCGCGGATTTCAGCGGCCACCTGACCTACCAGTTGCTTGTCGATACCCTTGATCAGGATGTCGGTCTGGCTAGGCGTTTCAGCGGTGATACCGGCTGGCAGTGCGTAGTCCACTGGGTGAGAGAAGCCCAGGGCCAGGTTCAGGATTTCGCCTTTGGCCTGTGCCTTGTAACCAACACCGACCAGCTGGAGCTTGCGCTCGAAGCCTTGGCTTACGCCCTGGACCATGTTGTTCACCAGAGCGCGGGTGGTACCGGCCATGGCGCGAGCTTGCTGGTCACCGTTGCGAGCGACGAAACGCAGCTCGCCAGACTCTTCGGTAACTTCAACAGACGAGTGAACGTTCAGTTCGAGAGTGCCCTTGGCACCCTTCACCGAAAGCTGCTGGCCGGCGAATTTGACTTCGACACCGGATGGCAGCTTAACGGGGTTCTTAGCGACGCGAGACATGCCTATCTCCCCTTAGAACACTGTGCACAGAACTTCGCCGCCGACACCGGCAGCGCGCGCAGCGCGGTCAGTCATCACACCTTTGTTGGTGGAGACGATAGACACGCCCAGACCGCCACGTACTTTCGGCAGGTCGGTGACGGCCTTGTACTGGCGCAGGCCAGGACGGCTGGAACGCTTCAGTTCCTCGATGACCGGACGGCCTTCGAAGTACTTGAGTTCGATCGACAGGGAAGGCTTGGCCTCACCAGTTACCTGGTAGCCGGCGATGTAACCTTCGTCTTTCAGAACTTTGGCAACCGCGACCTTCAGGGTGGAGGAAGGCATGCTTACGACGGACTTTTCAGCCATCTGGGCATTACGGATGCGAGTTAGCATGTCCGCTAACGGGTCCTGCATACTCATGGGCTAGATGCTCCTGATACAAGAAATATTAGCCTTGCGGCTATCACAACCACCCAAGCGGGCAGGGTAAAAAACCCAGGCTCGGGTGAGCCGGTCATTCTAGACACAAGGCAGAAACGAAACAAGCCCCATGAAGGGGCTTGTTCGTTGGCGAGGTCACCGACGGTCGGAAGATTGCTCCCCTTCCGTCGGGTTCCTGCCGGCAGCGATTACCAGGAGGCCTTGACCAGACCTGGTACGTCACCGCGCATTGCCGCTTGACGCAGCATGTTACGGCCCAGGCCGAACTTACGGTATACACCGTGAGGACGACCGGTCAGGCGGCAACGGTTGCGCAGACGCGCAGCGCTGGCATCACGTGGCTGCTTCTGCAGAGCGACAACGGCAGCGAAACGCTCTTCTGGAGAGGCGTTCAGGTTGACGATGGTCGCTTTCAGCTCAGCACGCTTTTTGGCGAACTTGGCTACCGTGAGCTGACGCTTCAGCTCGCGGTTTTTCATGCTCTTCTTGGCCATTTTCCTACTCCAATCAGTTGCGGAACGGGAATTTGAATGCACGCAGCAGAGCGCGGCCTTCGTCATCCGAACGAGCAGTGGTGGTCAGGGTGATGTCCAAACCGCGCAGAGCATCGATCTTGTCGTAATCGATTTCCGGGAAGATGATCTGCTCTTTCACGCCCATGCTGTAGTTGCCGCGGCCATCGAAGGACTTGGCATTGAGGCCGCGGAAGTCGCGAACTCGTGGCAGGGAGATCGCCAGCAGGCGGTCCAGGAACTCGTACATCTTGTCGCTACGCAGGGTCACCTTGACGCCGATCGGCCAGCCTTCGCGGACTTTGAAGCCTGCGATGGACTTGCGAGCGAAAGTCACGACCGGCTTTTGACCGGTGATCTTTTCCAGGTCGGCAACAGCGTGCTCGATGACTTTCTTGTCGCCGATCGCTTCGCCCAGACCCATGTTCAGGGTGATCTTGGTAACGCGCGGAACTTCCATCACGTTCGACAGCTTAAGTTCTTCCTTAAGCTTAGGAGCGATTTCGTTCCGGTAAATCTCTTTCAGTCGTGCCATGGTCTTCTACCTAGCAGTGTTCAAGCATCAACCGCTTTTTGGGTCGACTTGAAGACACGAATTTTCTTACCGTCTTCTACTTTGAAACCAACGCGGTCAGCCTTGTTGGTTTCGCCGTTGAAGATGGCAACGTTGGAAGCGTGCAGAGGCGCTTCTTTTTCGACGATACCGCCCTGTACGCCCGCCATCGGGTTAGGCTTGGTATGACGCTTGACCAGGTTCACGCCACCGATGACCAGACGGTCATCAGCCAGAACCTTCAGCACCTTACCGCGCTTACCTTTGTCTTTGCCGGCGATCACGATGATCTCGTCGTCACGACGAATCTTTTGCATGTCGGATCTCCTTACAGCACTTCAGGGGCGAGCGAGACGATCTTCATGAACTTCTCAGTACGAAGTTCACGGGTCACTGGCCCGAAGATGCGAGTGCCGATCGGCTCTTGCTTGGTGTTCAGCAGAACAGCAGCGTTGCCGTCGAAACGAATGATGGAACCGTCAGCGCGACGTACACCGTGACGGGTACGGACGACAACAGCAGTCATCACCTGGCCTTTTTTGACCTTACCGCGCGGAATTGCTTCCTTGACGGTTACTTTGATGATGTCACCGATGCCGGCGTAACGGCGGTGGGAACCGCCGAGCACCTTGATGCACATGACGCGACGAGCGCCGCTGTTATCGGCCACATCGAGCATGGATTGAGTCTGAATCATAAAATTTCTCCGACCCCTAGCCCTTAGACTTCAACAGCGCGTTCGAGGACTTCAACCAGTGCCCAGGACTTGGTCTTGGCCAGCGGACGGGTTTCACGGATGGAAACCTTGTCGCCGATCTTGCACTGGTTGGATTCGTCGTGCGCGTGCAGCTTAGTCGAACGCTTAACGTATTTACCGTAGATCGGGTGCTTTACGCGACGCTCGATCAGAACGGTGATGGTCTTGTCCATTTTGTCGCTGACGACACGGCCAGTCAGCGTACGGACGGTTTTTTCAGCTTCAGCCATGATCACTTACCTGCCTGCTGGTTAAGCACAGTTTTCACGCGAGCGATGTCACGCTTAACTTGCGAGAGCAGGTGCGACTGCCCCAACTGGCCAGTTGCTTTCTGCATACGCAGATTGAACTGGTCGCGCAGCAAGCCGAGCAGTTGCTCATTCAGTTGCTGTGCAGATTTTTCACGAAGTTCATTCGCTTTCATCACATCACCGTCCGCTTAACAAAGGAGGTGGCGAGAGGCAGCTTTGCAGCAGCCAGGGCGAATGCTTCGCGCGCCAGCTCTTCAGAAACACCCTCGATCTCGTACAGGACTTTGCCTGGCTGGATCTGGGCAACCCAGTATTCCACGGAGCCCTTACCTTTACCCATACGAACCTCGAGAGGTTTCTTGGAGATCGGCTTGTCCGGGAACACACGGATCCAGATCTTGCCGCCACGTTTAACGTGACGGGTCAGCGCACGACGTGCGGACTCGATCTGGCGGGCGGTGAGGCGACCGCGAGCAACAGCTTTCAGGGCGAATTCGCCGAAGCTGACTTTGCTACCGCGCAGTGCCAGACCACGGTTGTGGCCAGTCATCTGCTTGCGGAATTTTGTACGCTTTGGTTGCAACATTTGGCGTACCCCTTACTTAGCAGCTTTTTTACGAGGCGCTGGTGCTTGTGGTTTCAGTTCTTCTTGGCGACCACCAATAACTTCGCCTTTGAAGATCCAAACCTTCACACCGATCACACCATAAGTGGTGTGAGCTTCGTAGGTGTTGTAGTCGATATCGGCACGCAGGGTGTGCAGCGGCACACGACCTTCGCGATACCACTCGGTACGAGCAATCTCAGCACCGCCGAGACGACCGCTCACCTGGATCTTGATGCCCTTGGCACCAATACGCATGGCGTTCTGTACGGCGCGCTTCATGGCGCGACGGAACATTACGCGGCGTTCCAGCTGCTGAGCTACGCTCTGCGCAACCAGCATGGCGTCGAGTTCCGGCTTGCGGATCTCTTCGATGTTGATGTGCACAGGCACACCCATCTGCTTGGTCAGGTCCTGACGCAGCTTCTCGACATCTTCACCTTTCTTCCCGATAACGATACCTGGACGAGCGGTGTGGATGGTGATGCGTGCAGTTTGAGCCGGACGATGAATATCGATACGGCTTACGGACGCGCTTTTTAGTTTGTCTTGGAGGTACTCACGCGTTTTCAGATCCTTCAACAGGTAATCTGCGTAAGTAGCACCGTCTGCGTACCAGACAGAGGTGTGCTCCTTGACGATTCCCAGGCGAATGCCAGTGGGATGTACTTTCTGACCCATCTGATCGACTCCGTTACTTGTCCGCAACCTTGACAGTGATATGGCAAGACCGCTTGACGATGCGATCAGCACGGCCTTTGGCACGTGGCATGATGCGCTTCAGCGAACGCCCTTCGTTGACGAAGACGGTGGAGACCTTCAGGTCATCAACGTCTGCGCCTTCGTTGTGTTCGGCGTTGGCTACGGCCGACTCGAGGACTTTCTTCATGATTTCAGCGGCTTTTTTGCTGCTGAAGGCCAACAGGTTGAGCGCTTCGCCCACCTTCTTCCCGCGGATCTGGTCGGCGACCAAGCGGGCTTTCTGGGCGGAGATGCGAGCGCCCGACAACTTAGCGGCTACTTCCATTTCCTTACCCCTTAACGCTTGGCTTTCTTGTCAGCCACGTGCCCGCGATAGGTGCGGGTACCGGCGAACTCGCCCAGTTTGTGGCCGACCATGTCTTCGTTCACGAGAACTGGGACGTGTTGGCGACCGTTGTGAACCGCGATGGTCAGACCGACCATTTGTGGCAGGATCATCGAACGGCGCGACCAGGTTTTAACTGGCTTGCGATCGTTCTTCTCCACCGCCACTTCGACCTTCTTCAACAGGTGAAGATCGATAAAAGGACCTTTTTTCAGAGAACGTGGCACTGTCGTATCCCTCTAGTTACTTGCGACGACGGACGATCATGTTGTCGGTACGCTTATTACCGCGGGTCTTCGCACCCTTGGTTGGGAAGCCCCATGGCGATACCGGATGACGACCACCGGAGGTACGACCTTCACCACCACCATGTGGGTGGTCAACCGGGTTCATGGCAACGCCACGAACGGTTGGGCGAACGCCGCGCCAGCGATAGCGACATTCTGTGCGAAGCGATCGCAGGATCTGAGCTCTGT
>NZ_JBIVIA010000008.1:315412-339100 GCF_044749485.1 Pseudomonas sp. NPDC089401
AGTGACACCGACCTGCACGACCTGTGGGCGTACATGCGCACAGTGCAACCGGTGCAGCAGGCGCCCGCGCCAGCGTTTGGCACCAGCTTTACCCAGCGAACGCAGGCTGTGCTCGGAGTTCGAGACTTCGCCCAGGGTCGCACGGCACTCAGCCAGGACTTTACGCATTTCACCAGAGCGCAGACGCAGGGTCACGTAGACACCTTCGCGAGCGATCAGCTGAGCCGAAGCACCAGCGGAACGAGCGATCTGAGCACCTTTACCCGGCTTCAGTTCGATGCCGTGAATGGTGCTACCTACTGGGATGTTGCGCAGCTGCAGGGAGTTACCGGCCTTGATTGGGGCCAGGGCACCTGCGATCAGCTGGTCGCCAGCGCTCACGCCTTTAGGGGCGATGATGTAGCGACGCTCACCGTCTGCGTAGCACAGCAGGGCGATGTGAGCAGTACGGTTTGGATCGTATTCGATACGCTCGACAGTGGCTGGGATGCCATCTTTGTCGTTGCGACGGAAGTCGACCAGACGGTAATGCTGCTTGTGACCACCACCAACGTGACGAGTGGTAATGCGGCCATTGTTGTTACGACCACCAGACTTCGATTTTTTCTCGAGCAGCGGTGCGTGAGGAGCGCCTTTGTGCAGCTCCTTGTTGACCACCTTGACCACGAAACGGCGGCCAGGGGAAGTCGGTTTGCATTTAACGATTGCCATGATGCACCCCTTCCTTACTCAGCACTGCTGCTGAAATCGAGATCTTGGCCTGGCTGAAGGGAGACGATCGCCTTCTTCCAGTCATTACGCTTGCCCAGACCACGTGCGGTACGCTTGGTTTTACCCAGAACGTTAACAGTCGACACGTTTTCAACTTTTACGTTGAACAGGCCTTCGACAGCTTTCTTGATTTCCAGCTTGGTTGCGTCGGTAGCAACCTTGAATACGAACTGGCCTTTTTTCTCAGCCAGAACGGTAGCCTTCTCGGAAACGTGCGGGCCAAGGAGGACTTTGAATACGCGTTCCTGGTTCATCCCAGCAGCTCCTCGAATTTCTTCACGGCCGAAACGGTGATCAACACCTTCTCGTATGCGATCAGACTGACCGGGTCGGAACCTTGAACGTCACGTACGTCGACGTGCGGCAGGTTGCGAGCAGCCAGGTACAGGTTCTGATCAACAGCGTCCGAAACGATCAGTACGTCGCTCAGACCCATGCCGTTCAGCTTGTTCAGCAGATCTTTGGTTTTCGGTGCTTCAACAGCGAAGTCCTGAACCACGACCAGACGGTCGCTACGCACCAGCTCAGCGAGGATGGAGCGCAGGGCTGCGCGGTACATCTTCTTGTTGAGCTTCTGCGAGTGATCTTGAGGACGAGCTGCGAAGGTTACACCACCGCCACGCCAGATCGGACCACGGGTAGTACCAGCACGAGCACGGCCAGTACCCTTCTGACGCCATGGGCGCTTACCGCCACCAGCCACGTCGGAACGGGTCTTTTGCTGCTTGGTGCCCTGACGGCCGCCGGCCATGTAGGCCACGACTGCTTGGTGTACCAGCGTCTCGTTGAATTCGCCACCGAAAGTCAGTTCGGAAACTTCGATCGCCTGAGCGTCATTTACATTAAGTTGCATGTCAGTTTCCCCTTAACCGCGAGCCTTGACAGCCGGACGTACAACCACGTCGCCGCCAGTAGCGCCAGGAACGGCACCCTTGACCAGCAGCAGGTTGCGCTCAGCGTCTACGCGAACTACTTCCAGGGACTGAACAGTCACGCGCTCGGCGCCCATGTGACCGGACATTTTCTTGCCCTTGAACACACGACCAGGAGTCTGGCACTGGCCGATGGAACCAGGAACACGGTGCGACACGGAGTTACCGTGGGTGTTGTCCTGACCACGGAAGTTCCAGCGCTTGATGGTACCGGCGAAGCCTTTACCTTTGGACTGACCAGTAACGTCTACCAGCTGGCCTGCAGTGAAGAGTTCAGCTTTGATCAGATCGCCAGCCTGGAAATCGCCTTCTTCAAGACGGAACTCCCAAACACCGCGACCAGCGGCAACGTTAGCCTTGGCGAAGTGGCCTGCCTGAGCGGCAGTCACACGCGAAGCACGACGCTCGCCGACAGTGACTTGCACTGCACGGTAGCCATCGGTTTCTTCAGTTTTGAACTGGGTGACGCGATTCGGCTCGATCTCGATGACCGTGACCGGAATGGAGACACCTTCTTCGGTGAAAATGCGGGTCATACCGCACTTGCGACCGATTACACCAATAGTCATGTTGTAAACCTCATGAGTGTACGGGGCTTTCACCCGCTATGGCCGCCCATTTCAGAGCGTTACACGACCAGACCGAAGTCTTAGCCGAGGCTGATCTGTACTTCCACACCTGCCGCCAGATCAAGCTTCATCAGCGCGTCAACGGTTTTATCCGTTGGCTGGACGATGTCCAGAACACGCTTATGAGTGCGAATCTCGTACTGGTCACGCGCGTCTTTGTTGACGTGCGGGGAGACCAGAACGGTGAAACGCTCTTTGCGGGTAGGCAGTGGAATTGGACCACGCACTTGTGCACCAGTACGTTTCGCGGTTTCCACGATTTCCTGGGTGGATTGGTCGATCAGGCGATGGTCGAAGGCCTTCAACCTGATACGGATTTGCTGATTTTGCATTGGATTTCAGACTCCAGGCTGTTCCCAACGGACGCACTACGCCCGCTAAAAGGAGGCGTGATTCTATAGACGCCCCAATTTAGTGTCAACCCAATAAAAAAAACCCCCGCTGAGCGGGGGTTTTTTCAATCGGTCGAGTGATTACTCGATGATTTTGGCTACGACGCCGGCGCCGACGGTACGACCGCCTTCACGGATGGCGAAGCGCAGACCGTCTTCCATTGCGATGGTCTTGATCAGGGTGACAGTCATCTGAATGTTGTCACCTGGCATTACCATTTCAACGCCTTCCGGCAGTTCGCAGTTACCGGTCACGTCAGTGGTACGGAAGTAGAACTGTGGACGGTAGCCTTTGAAGAACGGAGTGTGACGGCCGCCTTCTTCCTTCGACAGGACGTAGACTTCTGCGGTGAACTTGGTGTGCGGCTTGACCGAACCTGGCTTGACCAGAACCTGGCCACGCTCAACGTCGTCACGCTTGGTACCACGCAGCAGGACGCCGCAGTTCTCGCCAGCACGACCTTCGTCCAGCAGCTTGCGGAACATCTCAACGCCGGTGCAGGTGGTGGTGGTGGTGTCACGCAGACCAACGATTTCCAGCGGATCCTGAACGCGGACGATACCACGCTCGATACGGCCGGTAACAACGGTACCACGACCCGAGATCGAGAATACGTCTTCGATCGGCATCAGGAACGGCTGGTCGATGGCACGAACTGGCTCAGGGATGTAGGCATCCAGAGTTTCTACCAGCTTCTTGACAGCGGTAGTGCCCATTTCGTTGTCGTCTTTGCCTTCCAGGGCCATACGAGCGGAACCGATGATGATCGGAGTGTCGTCGCCTGGGAAGTCGTAGGTGGACAGCAGGTCGCGAACTTCCATCTCGACCAGTTCCAGCAGCTCGGCGTCGTCTACCAGGTCAGCCTTGTTCAGGAAGACCACGATGTACGGAACGCCAACCTGACGGGACAGCAGGATGTGCTCACGGGTTTGTGGCATCGGACCATCGGCGGCCGAGCAAACCAGGATCGCGCCGTCCATCTGGGCAGCACCGGTGATCATGTTCTTCACGTAGTCAGCGTGACCTGGGCAGTCAACGTGAGCGTAGTGACGAATGTTCGAGTTGTACTCGACGTGAGCGGTGTTGATGGTGATACCGCGCGCTTTTTCTTCCGGAGCCGAGTCGATCTTGTCGAACTCAACGACTGCCGAACCGAAAACTTCGGAGCAGACGCGAGTCAGAGCTGCGGTCAGAGTGGTCTTACCGTGGTCAACGTGGCCGATGGTGCCGACGTTAACGTGGGGAAGGGAACGATCAAATTTTTCTTTAGCCACGACAGTGAACTCCTAGCCTAAAGGGGCTGAATCAGCCTTGTTTTTTAATGAGAGCTTCGACGATGTTCGACGGAGCTTCAGCGTATTTCGAGAATTCCATGGAGTAGCTTGCGCGACCCTGAGACATGGAACGAACGTCAGTTGCGTAACCGAACATCTCGCCCAGCGGAACCTCAGCGCGGACGACACGGCCAGAGACCGACTCATCCATACCCTGGACCAGACCACGACGACGGTTCAGGTCACCCATCACGTCACCCAGGTAATCTTCCGGGGTTACAACTTCGACCTTCATGATCGGCTCGAGAACCACGCCACCGCCCTTCTGGGCCAGTTGCTTGGTTGCCATCGAAGCAGCGATTTTGAACGCCATTTCGTTGGAGTCGACGTCGTGGTACGAACCGTCGAATACCGTGGCCTTCAGGCCGATCAGAGGATAACCGGCAACAACGCCGTTTTTCATCTGCTCTTCGATACCCTTCTGGATCGGGGCGATGAATTCCTTAGGAATCACACCACCAACGACTTCGTTGGTGAACACCAGACCTTCGGTGATGTTGCCCTTCGCGTCGACTTCCGGCTCCGAGAAACGGATCCAGCAGTGACCGAACTGACCACGACCACCCGACTGACGAACGAATTTGCCTTCGATCTCAACGCCGGACTTGGTGATCTTCTCGCGGTACGAAACCTGCGGCTTGCCGATGTTGGCTTCGACGTTGAACTCGCGCTTCATGCGGTCAACGAGGATGTCCAGGTGCAGCTCGCCCATACCCGAGATGATGGTCTGGCCAGTCTCTTCGTCGGTCTTGACGCGGAACGACGGGTCTTCCTGAGCCAGCTTGCCCAGTGCGATACCCATCTTCTCCTGGTCAGCCTTGGTTTTCGGCTCAACGGAGAGCGAAATGACCGGCTCAGGGAAGTCCATGCGCTCGAGGATGATTGGCTTGTCGGCGTTGCACAGGGTTTCGCCCGTGGTCACGTCTTTCATGCCGATCAGAGCCGCGATGTCGCCAGCGCGAACTTCTTTGATCTCTTCACGCTGGTTGGCGTGCATCTGCACCATACGGCCAACGCGCTCTTTCTTGCCTTTGACCGAGTTGATGACCGAGTCACCGGAGTTCAGAACGCCCGAGTAGACGCGAACGAAGGTCAGAGTACCTACGAACGGGTCGGTAGCGATCTTGAACGCCAGAGCCGAGAAAGGCTCATCGTCGTCTGCATGACGCTCATCCTTGCGGACAGCCGGATCTTCTTTGTCCAGATCCTTGTCGTCCGGGTTGATACCCTGGATTGCAGGGATCTCGGTCGGCGCAGGCAGGAAGTCGATGACGGCATCGAGAACCAGGGGAACGCCCTTGTTCTTGAACGACGAACCGCAGACAGCCGGAACGATCTCGCTGGCCAGGGTGCGCGCACGCAGGCCTGCCTTGATTTCTTCGACGGTCAGCTCACCTTCTTCAAGGTACTTGTTCATCAGCTCTTCGGACGCTTCGGCAGCTGCTTCCACCATGTTCGAGCGCCATTCTTCGGCCAGCTCGAGCATGTCCGCAGGAATTTCTTCCTCGCGGTAGGTGGTGCCTTTGTCGTCGTCGTTCCAGTAGATAGCCTTCATCTTGATCAGGTCGACCTGACCCTGGAAGTTATCTTCCGAACCGATGGCCAGCTGAACCGGGACCGGGGTGTGACCCAGGCGGTTCTTGATCTGACCAATGACGCGCAGGAAGTTTGCACCGGCACGGTCCATCTTGTTCACGTAGACAACACGTGGAACGCCGTACTTGTTGGCCTGACGCCATACGGTTTCGGACTGCGGCTCAACGCCGGAGGTACCGCAGAACACAACGACCGCGCCGTCGAGTACACGCAGCGAACGCTCTACTTCAATGGTGAAGTCAACGTGGCCAGGGGTATCGATGACGTTTACGCGGTAGTTGTCGTACTGACCACGGGAACCTTTCCAGAAGGTGGTAACGGCAGCGGAGGTAATGGTGATACCGCGCTCCTGCTCCTGCACCATCCAGTCGGTGGTCGCGGCGCCGTCGTGCACCTCGCCCATCTTGTGGCTCAGACCTGTGTAGAACAGGATCCGCTCGGTAGTGGTGGTCTTGCCCGCGTCAACGTGGGCACAGATACCAATGTTGCGGTAGCGGTTAATTGCTGTAGTACGAGCCATAAAGCCCTCGCAAAATGATTGATGCTTGAATTAGAAGCGGTAGTGCGAGAACGCTTTGTTGGCTTCAGCCATACGGTGCACGTCTTCACGCTTCTTGACTGCAGCACCTTTGCCTTCGGCAGCATCCAGCAGTTCGCCGGCCAGGCGCAGAGCCATCGACTTCTCGCCGCGCTTGCGGGCGTAGTCTACGAGCCAGCGCATTGCCAGAGCGTTACGACGGGATGGACGAACTTCAACCGGGACCTGGTAAGTGGCACCGCCGACACGGCGGGACTTTACTTCGACCAGCGGAGCGATGGCGTCGAGAGCTTTCTCGAAGATTTCCAGGGGGTCGCTGTTCTTGCGTGCTTTGACGGTATCCAGGGCACCGTAAACGATGCGCTCGGCTACGGCCTTCTTGCCGCTTTCCATCACGTGGTTCATGAACTTGGCGAGGATCTGGGATCCGTACTTCGGATCGTCAAGGATCTCACGTTTTGCTGCTACACGACGTCTTGGCATGATAAGCCCTCAAACGGTCTTCAGGTTAGCCCGGGACGTGGGTCTTCGACCCCTGCCCGACCTTACTCTTATCGACTCAAAAAAATGGATGTCTGCAAACGGCCGATTACTTCGGACGCTTGGTACCGTATTTCGAACGACCCTGGTTACGGCCTTTAACGCCCGAAGTATCCAGAGAGCCGCGAACGGTGTGGTAACGAACACCTGGCAAGTCTTTTACACGGCCGCCACGGATCAGGACGACGCTGTGCTCTTGCAGGTTGTGGCCTTCACCGCCGATGTACGAGGAAACCTCGAAACCGTTGGTCAGACGCACACGGCATACTTTACGCAGTGCCGAGTTAGGTTTTTTCGGCGTGGTGGTGTACACGCGGGTGCACACGCCACGACGTTGCGGGCAGTTCTGCAGCGCAGGAACGTCGGACTTCTCGACCGAACGCTTGCGCGGCTGACGTACCAGCTGGTTGATAGTTGCCATCTACTAGCTCCACTGATTGTCTTGCGACTCTATTGTCTTGCAAGAAAGCCAAAAATTGGCGAGACGGAGCCTCACCAAATTTAAGGGTACAAAAGTCTACGGAGGATCTTGCACCCAGTCAAGACGAGGCCCCGGCCCTCCCCGCCCGATCATCGGCAACATTTTATGTCACCGATGCTCGTTCGAGGCTTGCCGGGGCCCTGCCCTGTACTTAGTTGCCGCTGGAGTTCAGCGCTTCGGTCAGTGCGGCTTCCACCTCACTGGCGCTCACACGCAGCGGTTTGTCGGCATCACGGCGACGCTTGCGCTCGCTGTGGTAGGCCAGACCGGTACCGGCCGGGATCAGACGACCCACGACCACGTTCTCTTTCAGGCCGCGCAGGTAGTCGCGCTTGCCGGTTACCGCCGCTTCGGTCAGTACGCGGGTGGTTTCCTGGAAGGAAGCCGCGGAGATGAACGACTCGGTCGACAGCGAGGCCTTGGTGATCCCCAGCAGCACGCGGGTGAACTTGGAGATGAACTTGTCTTCCCCGGCCAGGCGCTCGTTTTCCATCAGCACCTGAGTCAGCTCCATCTGGTCGCCCTTGATGAAGCTGGAGTCACCCGACTCGGCGATCTCGACCTTGCGCAGCATCTGACGCAGGATGGTCTCGATGTGCTTGTCGTTGATCTTAACGCCTTGCAGACGGTAAACGTCCTGGATCTCGTTGACGATGTACTTCGCCAGCGCGCTCACACCCAGCAGACGCAGGATGTCGTGCGGATCGCTCGGGCCGTCGGAGATGACTTCGCCGCGGTTTACCTGTTCGCCTTCGAAGACGTTCAGGTGGCGCCACTTCGGAATCAGCTCTTCGTACGGATCGCTACCGTCGGTCGGAGTGATGACCAGACGACGCTTGCCCTTGGTCTCTTTACCGAACGCGATGGTGCCGCTGACTTCAGCCAGGATCGAGGCTTCTTTCGGACGGCGCGCTTCGAACAGGTCGGCAACGCGTGGCAGACCACCGGTGATGTCACGGGTCTTCGACGTTTCTTGCGGGATACGCGCGATAACGTCACCAACACCGATCTGAGCACCGTCAGCCACACCGACCAGGGCGTTGGCCGGCAGGAAGTACTGGGCAGGTACGTCGGTACCTGGCAGGTACAGGTCCTTGCCAGCGGCGTCGACCATCTTGATTGCCGGACGGATTTCCTTGCCAGCGGCAGGGCGATCCTTGACGTCCAGGACTTCAATGTTGGTCAAGCCGGTCAGTTCGTCTGTCTGACGCTTGATGGTGATGTTTTCTTCCATGCCCACGAAGGTCACGGTACCTTTCAGTTCGGTAACGATCGGGTGGGTGTGCGGGTCCCACTTGGCGACGATGGCGCCAGCTTCGACCTTGTCACCTTCCTTGACCGAAATCACCGCACCGTAAGGCAGCTTGTAGCGCTCACGCTCACGGCCGAATTCATCGGCAATGGCCAGCTCGCCGGAACGCGATACGGCAACCAGGTTACCGTCGGCACGCTCGACCTGCTTCAGGTTGTGCAGACGCACCATACCGCCGTTCTTCACCTGGACGCTGTCGGCAGCCGAGGTACGGCTTGCAGCACCACCGATGTGGAACGTACGCATGGTCAGCTGGGTACCCGGCTCACCGATCGACTGTGCAGCGATAACGCCGACAGCTTCACCGATGTTCACCTGGTGACCACGAGCCAGGTCACGACCGTAGCATTTGGCGCAGATGCCGAAACGGGTTTCGCAGTTGATCGGCGAACGCACGACGACTTCGTCGATGCTGTTCAGCTCGATGAACTCGACCCACTGCTCGTCGACCAGGGTACCGGCCGGAACGATGACGTCCTCGGTGCCTGGCTTGAACACGTCACGGGCGATGACACGGCCCAGTACACGCTCACCCAGCGGCTCTACAACGTCGCCGCCTTCGATGTGCGGAGTCATCAGCAGGCCCTGGTCGGTGCCGCAATCGATCTCGGTAACGACCAGATCCTGGGCAACGTCCACCAGACGACGAGTCAGGTAACCGGAGTTGGCGGTCTTCAAGGCGGTATCCGCCAGACCTTTACGAGCACCGTGAGTCGAGATGAAGTACTGGAGTACGCTCAGGCCTTCACGGAAGTTCGCGGTGATCGGCGTCTCGATGATGGAGCCGTCCGGCTTGGCCATCAGGCCACGCATACCGGCCAGCTGACGGATCTGGGCTGCGGAACCCCGCGCACCCGAGTCAGCCATCATGTACATCGAGTTGAAGGACTCTTGATCGACTTCGTTGCCTTCGCGGTCGATGACCTTCTCTTTCGAGAGGTTGGCCATCATCGCCTTGGACACTTCGTCGTTCGCCTTCGACCACAAGTCGATGACCTTGTTGTACTTCTCGCCCTGGGTTACCAGGCCGGAGGCGTACTGGCTTTCGATTTCCTTCACTTCATCGGTAGCGCTGTTGATGATGCGCGCTTTCTCATCAGGGATGACAAAGTCGTTCACACCAATGGACACGCCAGAGATGGTGGAGTAGGCGAAACCGGTGTACATCAACTGGTCAGCGAAGATAACGGTCTCTTTCAGACCAACCACGCGGTAGCACTGGTTGATCAGCTTGGAGATCGCCTTTTTCTTCATTGGCTGGTTGACCACGTCGTACGGCAGACCAGCCGGCACGACCTGGAACAGCAGCGCACGGCCGACAGTGGTGTCGACGATACGGGTGTTCTTGACGCTGCTGCCATCGCGGTCGTTCACGGTCTCGTTGATACGGACCTTGATCTTGGCGTGCAGGGCAGCTTCGCCGGCGCGGAATACGCGGTCGACTTCCTGCAGGTCGGCGAACACGCGACCTTCGCCCTTGGCGTTGATGGCTTCACGGGTCATGTAGTACAGACCCAGTACAACGTCCTGCGACGGAACGATGATTGGCTCACCGTTGGCTGGCGACAGAATGTTGTTGGTCGACATCATCAGCGCGCGCGCTTCGAGCTGGGCTTCCAGCGTCAGCGGCACGTGAACGGCCATCTGGTCACCGTCGAAGTCGGCGTTGTACGCGGCGCAGACCAGCGGGTGCAGCTGAATCGCCTTACCTTCGATCAGTACCGGTTCAAAGGCCTGGATACCCAGACGGTGCAGGGTCGGTGCACGGTTGAGCAGGACGGGGTGTTCGCGGATCACCTCGGCGAGAACGTCCCACACCTCCGGCAGCTCGCGCTCGACCATCTTCTTGGCAGCCTTGATGGTGGTCGCCAGACCACGCATTTCCAGCTTGCCGAAAATGAACGGCTTGAACAGCTCGAGGGCCATCTTCTTCGGCAGACCGCACTGGTGCAGACGCAGGGTCGGGCCTACGGTAATAACGGAACGACCGGAGTAGTCCACGCGCTTACCGAGCAAGTTCTGACGGAAGCGACCTTGCTTACCTTTGATCATGTCGGCCAGGGACTTCAGCGGACGCTTGTTCGAGCCAGTGATGGCGCGACCGCGACGGCCGTTGTCCAGCAGGGCGTCGACCGCTTCCTGCAGCATGCGCTTTTCGTTGCGCACGATGATGTCCGGCGCCGACAGGTCGAGCAGGCGCTTCAGACGGTTGTTACGGTTGATCACCCGACGATACAGGTCGTTCAGGTCGGAGGTCGCGAAGCGGCCACCATCCAGCGGCACCAGCGGACGCAGGTCCGGCGGCAGCACTGGCAGGACGGTCAGGACCATCCACTCAGGCAGATTGCCCGAGCCCTGGAAAGCTTCCATCAGCTTCAGGCGCTTGGACAGCTTCTTGATCTTGGTTTCCGAGTTGGTCTGCGGAATCTCTTCGCGCAGGCGACCGATCTCGTGCTCCAGGTCGATAGCGTGCAGCAGCTCGCGGACAGCCTCGGCACCCATGCGGGCGTCGAAGTCGTCACCGAACTCTTCCAGCGCTTCGAAGTACTGCTCGTCGTTCAGCAGCTGACCCTTCTCGAGGGTGGTCATGCCCGGGTCGATCACGACGTAGCTCTCGAAATAGAGCACGCGTTCGATATCACGCAGGGTCATGTCCATCAGCAGGCCGATACGGGACGGCAGCGACTTCAGGAACCAGATGTGGGCAACCGGCGAGGCCAGTTCGATGTGGGCCATGCGCTCACGACGAACTTTTGCCAGGGCAACTTCAACGCCGCACTTCTCGCAGATCACGCCGCGGTGCTTGAGGCGCTTGTACTTGCCGCACAGGCACTCGTAGTCCTTGACTGGGCCAAAGATCTTGGCGCAGAACAGGCCGTCACGCTCAGGCTTGAACGTACGGTAGTTGATGGTTTCCGGCTTCTTAACTTCACCGAACGACCACGAACGGATCATTTCAGGCGACGCCAGACCGATGCGGATGGCGTCGAACTCTTCGACTTGACCCTGGTTTTTCAGCAAATTCAGTAGGTCTTTCAAGGCCTTTCCTCCTGGCGGAGCAGGGAGCGGGCATTACCTGCCCCACTCCCCTTCGCGTCACGTGTTATTCGGTTTCCAGATCGATATCGATACCGAGCGAACGGATCTCTTTGATCAACACGTTGAAGGACTCGGGCATGCCCGGCTCCATACGGTGATCGCCATCCACGATGTTCTTGTACATCTTGGTACGGCCGTTCACGTCGTCCGACTTCACTGTGAGCATTTCTTGCAGGGTGTATGCCGCGCCGTATGCTTCCAGCGCCCACACTTCCATCTCCCCGAAACGCTGACCACCGAACTGCGCCTTACCACCCAGCGGCTGCTGGGTAACCAGGCTGTAGGAACCAGTGGAACGCGCGTGCATCTTGTCGTCCACCAAGTGGTTCAGCTTGAGCATGTACATGTAACCAACGGTCACAGGACGCTCGAACTTGTTGCCGGTACGGCCGTCGAACAGCACCATCTGGCCGCTTTCTGGCAGGTCCGCCAGTTTCAGCATGGCCTTGATCTCACGTTCCTTGGCACCGTCGAAGACTGGAGTGGCCATTGGCACGCCTTTCTTCAGGTTGTTCGCCAGGGCGATGATCTCTTCGTCGGTGAACTCTTCCAGGTTCTCCTGACGACCACCGATCTCGTTGTAGATCTCGGTGAGGAAGGTGCGCAGTTCAGCGGCTTTGCGCTGCTCTTCGATCATGCGGTCGATCTTCTCGCCCAGGCCCTTGGCCGCGAGGCCCAGGTGGGTTTCGAGGATCTGACCGACGTTCATACGCGAAGGTACGCCCAGCGGGTTCAGTACGACGTCGACCGGAGTACCGTTGGCGTCATGCGGCATGTCTTCGACCGGCATGATCACCGAGACGACACCCTTGTTACCGTGACGACCGGCCATCTTGTCACCCGGCTGGATGCGACGGCGGATTGCCAGGTAGACCTTGACGATCTTCAGTACGCCTGGAGCCAGGTCATCGCCCTGCTGCAGCTTGCGCTTCTTGTCTTCGAACTTGTCGTCCAGCAGACGGCGACGGTCGACGATGTACTGCTGAGCCTTTTCCAGCTGCTCGTTCAGTGCATCTTCGGCCATGCGCAGTTTGAACCACTGGCCGTGCTCCAGACCGTCCAGCACTTCGTCGGTGATCACGGTGCCTTTCTTCAGACCCGCGCCACCGTCGACCACCTGGCCGTTCAGGGCAGCACGCAGACGCTCGAAGGTTGCACCTTCGACGATGCGGAACTCTTCGTTGAGGTCCTTGCGGATCTCGTCCAGCTGCATCTTCTCGATGGACAGGGCGCGGCTGTCGCGCTCCACGCCATCACGGGTGAAGACCTGTACGTCGATGACGGTACCCTTGGTGCCGGTCGGCACGCGCAGGGAGGTGTCCTTAACGTCGCTGGCCTTCTCACCGAAGATCGCACGCAGCAGTTTTTCTTCCGGAGTCAGCTGGGTTTCGCCTTTTGGCGTGACCTTGCCGACCAGGATGTCGCCAGCGCCGACTTCGGCACCCACGTAGACGATACCGGCTTCGTCCAGCTTGTTCAGCGCAGCTTCACCCACGTTCGGGATGTCCGCGGTGATTTCCTCTGGGCCAAGCTTGGTGTCACGGGCCACGCAGGTCAGTTCCTGGATGTGGATCGTGGTGAAGCGGTCTTCCTGAACCACACGCTCGGACAGGCAGATGGAGTCTTCGAAGTTGAAGCCGTTCCACGCCATGAACGCGATGCGCATGTTCTGACCCAGCGCCAGTTCACCCATGTCGGTGGACGGGCCGTCGGCCATGATGTCGCTGCGCTGTACCTTGTCACCCTTGCTCACCAGCGGACGCTGGTTGATGCAGGTGTTCTGGTTGGAACGGGTGTACTTGGTCAGGTTGTAGATGTCCACACCGGCTTCACCGGTCTCGACTTCGTCGTCGTTGACGCGAACGACGATACGGCTGGCGTCGACCGAGTCGATCACACCACCGCGGCGAGCAACCACGCAGACACCGGAGTCACGGGCAACGTTGCGCTCCATGCCGGTACCTACCAGCGGCTTGTCGGCGCGCAGGGTCGGTACAGCCTGACGCTGCATGTTCGAACCCATCAATGCACGGTTGGCGTCGTCGTGCTCGAGGAACGGAATCAGCGAGGCAGCAACGGAAACAACCTGCTTCGGCGAAACGTCCATCAGGGTGACGTCTTCCGGCGCCTTGACGGTGAATTCGTTCAGGTGACGAACAGCTACCAGCTCATCGATCAGCTGCTTCTTCTCGTTCATCGCGGCCGAGGCCTGGGCGATGACGTGATCGGCTTCTTCGATGGCGGACAGGAACACGATGTCGTCGCTGACCACGCCTTCCTTCACCACGCGGTACGGGCTTTCCAGGAAGCCGTACTGGTTGGTGCGGGCATAGGCTGCCAGGGAGTTGATCAGACCGATGTTCGGACCTTCAGGGGTCTCGATCGGGCACACGCGGCCGTAGTGGGTCGGGTGTACGTCACGGACTTCGAAGCCGGCGCGCTCACGGGTCAGACCACCAGGGCCGAGTGCGGAGACACGACGCTTGTGGGTGATCTCGGAGAGCGGGTTGTTCTGGTCCATGAACTGCGAGAGCTGGCTGGAACCGAAGAACTCCTTCACCGCCGCCGCAACCGGCTTGGCGTTGATCAGGTCCTGCGGCATCAGGCCTTCGCTTTCGGCCATCGACAGACGTTCCTTGACCGCGCGCTCGACACGCACCAGGCCAACACGGAACTGGTTCTCGGCCATCTCGCCGACGCAACGGACGCGACGGTTACCCAGGTGGTCGATGTCGTCGACGATGCCTTTGCCGTTACGGATATCGACCAGGGTCTTGAGAACCTCGACGATGTCTTCCTTGCTCAGCACGCCCGAACCTTCGATCTCGGTACGACCGATACGACGGTTGAACTTCATGCGGCCAACGGCGGACAGGTCGTAACGCTCGGCGCTGAAGAACAGGTTGTTGAACAGGGTCTCGGCTGCATCCTTGGTCGGCGGCTCGCCTGGACGCATCATGCGGTAGATCTCGACCAGAGCTTCCAGCTGGTTGCTGGTGGTGTCGATCTTCAGGGTATCCGAGATGAACGGACCGCAGTCGATGTCGTTGGTGTACAGGGTCTCGATGCGGACGACCTGTGCCTTGGCGATCTTGATCAGCAGCTCGGTGGTCAGCTCGGTGTTGCACTCGGCCAGAATCTCGCCGGTGGCCGGGTGAACGATGGCCTTGGCGGTGGTGCGACCCAGGACGTATTCCATTGGAACGTCCAGCTGGCTGACACCGGCTTTCTCGAGCTGGTTGACGTGACGAGCGGTGATACGACGACCTTGCTCGACGATGACCTTGCCGCTGCCGTCATGGATGTCCATGACCGCAACTTCACCACGCAGACGCTGAGGCACCAGTTCCAGGCTGAGTTTCTCGCCGGAAATGTGGAACACGTTGGTGGTGTAGAAGGTGTTGAGCACTTCTTCGGTGCTGTAGCCCAGCGCGCGCAGCAGTACCGAGGCCGGCAGTTTGCGGCGACGGTCGATACGCACGAACACGCAGTCCTTCGGGTCGAACTCGAAGTCCAGCCAGGAACCGCGGTAAGGGATGATACGAGCGGAGTACAGCAGCTTGCCGGAGCTGTGCGTCTTGCCACGGTCGTGGTCGAAGAACACACCAGGCGAACGGTGCAGCTGGGAAACGATTACTCGTTCGGTACCGTTGATAACGAAGGTACCGTTCTCAGTCATCAGGGGGATTTCACCCATGTAGACTTCTTGCTCTTTGATGTCCTTGATCGCTTTGTTCGACGATTCCTTGTCGAAGATGATCAGGCGCACCTTGACCCGCAGTGGGACCGCGAAGGTCACGCCACGCAGGACACATTCCTTCACATCGAAGGCGGGATCGCCCAGGCGGTAGCCTACGTACTCCAGGGCAGCATTGCCGGAGTAGCTGATGATCGGGAATACCGACTTGAAGGCCGCATGCAGGCCGACGTCACGGAACTGATCCTTGGATGCTCCCGCTTGCAGGAATTCGCGATACGAATCCAGCTGGATGGCCAGAAGGTATGGCACATCCATGACGTCCGGCAACTTGCTAAAGTCCTTGCGGATACGTTTTTTCTCAGTGTATGAGTAAGCCATCAGCGTTCCCCAGCTTGGTCACCTGCTTGTTTGGCTTCTCCCGGCGGGAGCAGCCAGAAAATCGTGCAAACCCCTTGGTTTGCGCCACCCACATGGGTGTCTTGCAGCGTGTTATCGGGGCCGGAATGACCAGCCGCCAATAACGGAAAAAGGCCGGTGGCGTAAGCCACCAGCCATCAGCCCTTCGCTTAACGCTCAGGCTGGCATCGCAAGGTCGAGATTACTTCAGCTCGACTTTAGCGCCTGCTTCTTCCAGCTTCTTCTTAGCGTCTTCAGCGGCTTCTTTCGAAACGCCTTCAGCTACAACCTGAGGAGCGCCGTCGACTTTCTCTTTGGCTTCTTTCAGGCCCAGACCGGTCAGTTCGCGAACGGCTTTGATCACGTTCACTTTCTTGTCGCCGGCTTCAACCAGAACAACGTTGAACTCGGTCTGCTCTTCAACAACGGCAGCAGCAGCAGCTGGGCCAGCAGCGGCAACAGCAGCGGTAACGCCGAAGGTTTCTTCCATTGCTTTGATCAGCTCAACAACTTCCAGAACGGTTTTCTGGCCGATTGCTTCGATGATTTGTTCGTTAGTCAGAGACATGACTTAAATCCTGTATTGGGGTGACAGCCTACGCAGCCATCAAATTAAACGTATGATTTTGAAAGAATTCGCGTGCCTTAGGCAGCGGTAGCTTCTTTCTGGTCGCGAATGGCTGCCAGAGTACGAGCCAGCTTGCTGGTGGCGCCTTGAATAACGCTCATCAGTCGTGCAATAGCTTCGTCGCGGGTCGGCAGGGAAGCCAACACGTCGATCTGGTTCGCTGCAATCAGATTGCCGTCAAATGCGGCTGCCTTGATCTCGAACTTGTCCTGACCCTTGGCGAACTCTTTGAACAGACGGGCAGCAGCGCCCGGGTGTTCGTTGGAGAAAGCAATCAGGGTCGGGCCTTTGAACGCGTCGTTGAGGATCGAAAATTCGGTGCCTTCAACAGCGCGCTTGAGCAGGGTGTTACGTACGACACGCACGTATACGCCAGCTTCGCGGGCCTCTTTACGGAGTCCGGTCATTGCGCTTACAGT
Source organism: Pseudomonas sp. NPDC089401 (assembly GCF_044749485.1). Classification (NCBI taxonomy): domain Bacteria; kingdom Pseudomonadati; phylum Pseudomonadota; class Gammaproteobacteria; order Pseudomonadales; family Pseudomonadaceae; genus Pseudomonas; species Pseudomonas sp. NPDC089401. Next base: position 332,181 of record NZ_JBIVIA010000008.1, read on the forward strand.
CACACCACGGGCATCGGCCACGACAGCGGACAGAGCGACTTTGGCAGCCTCGTTGACTTCAGCGACGATGGCCTTCTTGTCTTCGAGTTTAATTGCCACGGGTTTACTCCTGGTTTTTACCGTTTCATCTGGCCGAAGCCGGATGTCGTTTTGGTGTCTGATTCGGTAAACGAATCGGGAGCACCATCTGCGTGGGCTGGAGTTTTAAGGCTTGCGCCGCCTACGGTCTTGGATAGCCCCCGCCAGGCAGGGACCCCAATTTTTGCTGGTGGCGCGACGGGTCGCGCCACCATGTTCTTACACGTTCAGCGAGCTCTGATCGATGACCAGACCTGGGCCCATGGTGGTGCTCAGGGTAACGCGCTTGACGTAGATACCTTTCGAGGAAGCCGGCTTGATACGCTTCAGGTCAGCGATCAGGGCTTCAACGTTTTCCTTCAGCTTGCCAGCTTCGAAGCCGACTTTGCCAACGGAGGTGTGGATGATACCGTTTTTGTCGGTACGGTAGCGAACTTGACCAGCCTTGGCGTTTTTGACAGCGCCGGCTACGTCTGGGCTAACGGTACCTACTTTCGGGTTAGGCATCAGGCCGCGAGGACCCAGAACCTGACCCAGTTGACCTACGACACGCATGGCATCAGGCGATGCGATGACGACGTCATAGTTCAGGTCGCCGGCTTTCATTTCGGCAGCCAGATCGTCCATACCTACACGGTCAGCGCCGGCAGCCAGAGCGGCCTCAGCAGCTGGACCCTGGGTGAAGACGGCAACGCGTACGGTCTTGCCAGTGCCGTGTGGCAGCACGGTAGCGCTACGAACGACCTGGTCGGATTTACGCGGGTCAACACCGAGGTTGACGGCGATGTCGTAGGACTCTACGAATTTGGCAGCCGGCAGGGAAGCCAGCAGTGCAGCGGCCTCCTCGAAGTTGTAGGCCTTGCCTGCTTCGATTTTCTCGGCGATTGCCTTTTGGCGCTTGGTCAGCTTAGCCATTACACACCCTCCACGTTCAGGCCCATGCTGCGGGCAGAGCCAGCGATGGTGCGTACAGCTGCGTCCAGGTCAGCGGCGGTCAGATCAGCCTGTTTAGCCTTGGCGATATCTTCCAGCTGAGCACGGGTAACGGTACCGACTTTAACGGTGTTCGGGCGAGCCGAACCACTGGTCAGGCCAGCAGCTTTCTTCAGCAGAACCGAGGCAGGGGTGCTCTTGGTCTCGAAGGTGAAGCTACGGTCGCTGTAGACAGTGATGATCACTGGAGTCGGCAGACCGGCTTCTTGACCCTGAGTACGGGCGTTGAAGGCCTTGCAGAACTCCATGATGTTCACACCGTGTTGGCCCAGAGCTGGACCGACGGGTGGGCTTGGGTTGGCCTGGCCGGCCTTAACTTGCAGCTTGATGTAAGCCTGAATCTTCTTAGCCATGAGCTACTCCAAAATCGGGTACGAACGCCAGATGGCTCCCCGGATGACTTGCGTTTTATCCCAGTGACGACAAAACCCCGCAGCACACAGGGCTGCGGGGTATGGGATGCTTCGTCCGCCTAGACCTTTTCGACCTGGCTGAACTCGAGCTCCACCGGAGTAGAGCGACCGAAAATGAGCACTGCAACCTGCAAGCGGCTCTTCTCGTAGTTAACTTCTTCGACACTACCATTGAAGTCAGCGAACGGACCGTCAATGACTCGAACCACTTCACCCGGCTCGAACAGCGTCTTCGGCTTCGGCTTGTCACTGCCGTCGGCAACGCGACGCAGGATAGCTTCGGCTTCTTTATCGGTGATCGGCGCAGGTTTGTCTGCAGTACCGCCGATAAAGCCCATTACACGAGGGGTGTCCTTGACCAAGTGCCAAGTCCCTTCGTTCATCTCCATCTGGACCAGTACATAGCCAGGGAAGAATTTACGCTCACTCTTGCGCTTCTGGCCATTGCGCATTTCGACGACTTCTTCGGTCGGGACCAGGATCTCGCCGAAACCGTCTTCCATGCCAGCCAGCTTCACACGCTCGATCAGGGAGCGCATTACATGCTTCTCGTAACCCGAGTAAGCATGCACAACATACCAACGCTTAGCCACGGGACACCTTTAGCCAACGATCAGGGAGACCGCCCAGCCGAGCAGGGAATCGAGCCCCCACAGCAGCAGTGCCATAACCAGCACGACAGCCACGACAATCAGCGTGGTCTGGGTGGTTTCCTGGCGGGTCGGCCACACGACTTTACGGATCTCGGTACGCGCTTCCTTCGCCAGCGTAAAGAACGACTTACCCTTCGCGGTCTGCAAGGCTACGAAGCCAGCGACAGCTGCCAGGGCGAGAAGTGCAAGGACGCGGTACAGGATCGGAGAGGCGGAGTAATATTGATTACCCACAACACCAACAACCACCAAAGCCACTACAGCCAGCCACTTGAACAGATCAAAACGCGATTCTTGGGCTTCAGTTTTGGGGGTCATCGAGGAGGATCCTGTAAGAAGAAAGCCATCACACCGAGGTGAAATGGCAGGTCAGGAGGGAATCGAACCCCCAACCTACGGTTTTGGAGACCGTCGCTCTGCCAATTGAGCTACTGACCTGTAACGCTGTATCAGGCCGGCCATTATACCGGCCTGATTAGGAAAATCAACTACTTATTCAATAATTTTTGCTACGACGCCGGCGCCGACGGTACGACCGCCTTCACGGATGGCGAAGCGCAGACCGTCTTCCATTGCGATGGTCTTGATCAGGGTGACAGTCATCTGAATGTTGTCACCTGGCATTACCATTTCAACGCCTTCCGGCAGTTCGCAGTTACCGGTCACGTCAGTGGTACGGAAGTAGAACTGTGGACGGTAGCCTTTGAAGAACGGAGTGTGACGGCCGCCTTCTTCCTTCGACAGGACGTAGACTTCTGCGGTGAACTTGGTGTGCGGCTTGACCGAACCTGGCTTGACCAGAACCTGGCCACGCTCAACGTCGTCACGCTTGGTACCACGCAGCAGGACGCCGCAGTTCTCGCCAGCACGACCTTCGTCCAGCAGCTTGCGGAACATCTCAACGCCGGTGCAGGTGGTGGTGGTGGTGTCACGCAGACCAACGATTTCCAGCGGATCCTGAACGCGGACGATACCACGCTCGATACGGCCGGTAACAACGGTACCACGACCCGAGATCGAGAATACGTCTTCGATCGGCATCAGGAACGGCTGGTCGATGGCACGAACTGGCTCAGGGATGTAGGCATCCAGAGTTTCTACCAGCTTCTTGACAGCGGTAGTGCCCATTTCGTTGTCGTCTTTGCCTTCCAGGGCCATACGAGCGGAACCGATGATGATCGGAGTGTCGTCGCCTGGGAAGTCGTAGGTGGACAGCAGGTCGCGAACTTCCATCTCGACCAGTTCCAGCAGCTCGGCGTCGTCTACCAGGTCAGCCTTGTTCAGGAAGACCACGATGTACGGAAAGCCAACCTGACGGGACAGCAGGATGTGCTCACGGGTTTGTGGCATCGGACCATCGGCGGCCGAGCAAACCAGGATCGCGCCGTCCATCTGGGCAGCACCGGTGATCATGTTCTTCACGTAGTCAGCGTGACCTGGGCAGTCAACGTGAGCGTAGTGACGAATGTTCGAGTTGTACTCGACGTGAGCGGTGTTGATGGTGATACCGCGCGCTTTTTCTTCCGGAGCCGAGTCGATCTTGTCGAACTCAACGACTGCCGAACCGAAAACTTCGGAGCAGACGCGAGTCAGAGCTGCGGTCAGAGTGGTCTTACCGTGGTCAACGTGGCCGATGGTGCCGACGTTAACGTGGGGAAGGGAACGATCAAACTTTTCCTTAGCCATCGATACAATCCTCCGCAGAAGAAAATAGTCTTACGCTGATAAAACAAAGGCAGATATTTTCATATCTGCCTTGTTTATATGGAGCTCTTGAGCGGACTTGAACCGCTGACCTCACCCTTACCAAGGGTGTGCTCTACCAACTGAGCTACAAGAGCGAAACACTTTGCGCAAAATCCAGCAAACTTGGAGCGGGTAGCGGGAATCGAACCCGCATCATCAGCTTGGAAGGCTGAGGTTCTACCACTAAACTATACCCGCGGAGCTTGCGGCTCTCGCTAAAACTGGTGGAGGGAGAAGGATTCGAACCTTCGAAGCTCTCGCAACGGATTTACAGTCCGTCCCCTTTGACCGCTCGGGAATCCCTCCAGATGTGGCCGGCATTCTATGTGTCTGCCGTCCTAGTGTCAAGCTTTTTTTCAAATTTTTTCAATCAAATCTGAAACTTAGCTGCTTTGACACTCGCTTCCAGTTCTGCCACCTGAGTGGTGTTCCCTGTGAAGCGGGCGCCATTCTATCAAGCTATTCGCCAGTTGCAATACCCTGGCAGAAAATAATTTTATGTTTTAAGTCTTTGAAATCGTTGGAAAGACTGGAGAGCACGGTTTGGTCCAGCAAACGCTCGCTTTCCGGGGAAATCTTCAGCCACAAACCATCGGCGCCAGGCAGCTGCCCAGACACCGGCAATGCCGAAATGTCCAGGCTCAGCAGGCGCTGACGCAGTGCATCGAGCTGCTCGCGCCCCGCCAGGCCACCCACGACCAGGCATTCATCACGCCGCCGGGGCGGCGTGGAGGCGCCGCTTTCGCGCAACAGGCGGATTTCCTGCTGGCTTCCTTTATACAGGGACAACGGGGCGACATCCTTGGCCTTGAGCGGGGCTTCCTGTTGGTGCCAGACGTAATAGAAGACATTGAGCACCAGCAACAGCAGAAACAACCAACGCATAAGCACCTCAGTCCAATGGGCAGGCCATTGCCAGGCCTACGAATACCAGGTCAGGAACCACGCGCGCCTGTGGCGCCGCCTCGCGCACCAACGGCGCATCGCCACCAGTCAGGAACACGGTGAAGTCTTCCCCCCATAGCGCCCGCGCCTGATCCAGCTGGGTGCGGGCGAAGCCCTGCAGCATCAGCACGCAGCCCCGCTCGACCGCCTCGACGGTCGAGCGCCCTGGTGCAAGGCTGGTCAACGCACGCTCGGCCGATGCATCGTCATAGCGAATACGCCGGGTATGGGTGCGCAACTGACTGCGCATCAGGGGCATGCCCGGGCAAATGTAACCGCCCAGGTGCTCCCCATCTGCAGCGACGAAGTCCGCCTTGGCCGCGGTACCCAAGTCGATCACCAGGCAAGCCCCCTTGGCCAGATGAAACGCGCCCAGCGCTGCCAGCCATCGGTCCATGCCCAGGCGTTGATGGTCTTCGTAGCCATTGCGCACTCCAGCCATTTCCTGGGCAGGCTCTGCGACCCGGGGCGTGACCGAGAACGACTGGGCTATTAGTGCGCACAACGCCGCGGTTTCGTCTTCGCTGCGCACGCTGACGATTCGGCAGCCGGAAAGCCGAAGAGAAGCCAGTGCTGCGACTTCGTCCACAAGCGCCTGATCGGCGTCGACGATCCCACCACCCACGATGGTCGCGTCGGCTGCGTGAATCACGCGCCACTTGATAAAGCTGTTACCGCAATCGAGCTCAAGAATCATCACGCAACCTCAAACTGAGCTCACCACCGCTGAAGCTCTTTTCCACACCATCGACCTCAAGCCGCAAGCCGCCCTGCCCGTCCACGCCCAGCACGACACCATCAATATGGGTATTGCCGGCAATCAGCGAGACACTGCGCCCCTGCCAGAGGTGCGCCTGCTCCCATTCTTCCTGGAAAGCGGCAAAACCGTAGCGGCGATGACGCGCCAACTCATGCTGCAGCTGCTGACTGAGCACCGCCACCAGGCGGTTGCGATCGATTGTCGCGCCAACTTCACGCCGAATCGAGGTCCACTGCTGGTCGACCTGCTCGTTGACCTGCATGTTCACATTGATACCGACACCCAGCACGACATGACAGACATCCGCAGGGTCGCCCACCAGCTCCAGCAGAATACCGGTGATTTTCTGGCCGCCCACAAGCACGTCGTTGGGCCACTTCAGGCCGACATCCTTCACGCCAAACGCCTGCAAGGTACGCATGACCGCCAAACCGACAACCAGGCTCAGGCCTTCGAGCTGGCGCATCCCGCCATCGACACGCAGCACCAGGCTGTAGTAAAGGTTTTCGGCGAAAGGGCTGACCCACATGCGACCACGACGACCACGCCCAGCACTTTGCCGCTCGGCCAGCACCAGGAACGGCGCAACCTGGCCTGCACCCGCAAGACGCAGGCCCTCGGCATTGGTCGAATCGATGGTTTCGTGAATGAAGACAGGCCACTGCTCGCCTTCGCAGTACGAGCCGATCGCCTGGGCATCGAGCAGGGCCAATGGCGCCGCCAACTGGTAGCCGCGACCACGTACTTTATGAATGGTGAGGCTCAGTTCGCTTTCCAGGTGTTGCAGCTGTTTCCAAACGGCGCTGCGACTTACCCCGAGGGCTGCCCCCAAGGCTTCTCCGGAATGGAACCGGCCATCCTTGAGGAGATTCAACAACTTCAGCATGCCAGTCTCGACTTGGAATAAGGCTGGCATGATAGCTAGGGGTCGTGGGCTTGCATAGGAAAAGGGCTGCACGCAGCAGCCCATGTGCCGAGCATTTCGGCCATGTTTCGGCCTGAAAAGACAAAACCCCTACCTGCATGCGCAGATAGGGGTTTTGCGAAATGAATCTTGACGATGACCTACTCTCACATGGGGAAACCCCACACTACCATCGGCGATGCATCGTTTCACTGCTGAGTTCGGGATGGGATCAGGTGGTTCCAATGCTCTATGGTCGTCAAGAAATTCTGTAGCCAGAATGTCCAGATGGACAGCCCAGCGAATTCGGATATGTGATATTCGTGATTCGTTGCGAACTTTCGGTTCGTTTCGTCTTCACCACCACAATTTGATGCCTTATGCTCAAATTGCTTGGGTGTTATATGGTCAAGCCTCACGGGCAATTA
>NZ_JBIVIA010000009.1:0-324605 GCF_044749485.1 Pseudomonas sp. NPDC089401
TCCTGATCATGCGTATTAGCCTGTAAACCATGTCCCCGGTTTGGAATGTAAACGATGTCTCCGGTTTGTACCGCGGGTAAACCCGCTCCCACAGGGAGAGGCTTGTTGGCAGGAATGAGCGGTTACTTGAAATCCCACTGCATCTGGGTAGCGATACTCACCCCGGTCGAGGACTTCACGCACACATCCAGGTAATCGGTGAAGCGCGGCGGCATGGCGATGCCTTCCTCGATCAGGCGGCTGTTGTCGAACAGGTAGTTGAGGTCGGCGAAGCCGCTGTACAGGCGCAGGGCGCGCAGCACCAGGCGGGGGTTGGCCGGGCCGATGCGTGCTTCGAAGTCCTGGGCCAGGCTCTTGAGGTCGTCGACATCGACCTTGCGGTAGCGTTCGCCCACCGGCGCCGCGCCATTGGCCTCGGCAAAGGCCTGGTCGATCTCGGCGAAGGTGCAGGCGGCCTGATGGCCGGCGGAGATATGGTAGAGGTCGTGCTCCAGGCTCGGCTTGAGGGTCAGGCCGATCAGCGCCTCGGCGCAGTAGTCGACCGGGATCACGTCGATCTGCTCGTCGAGCTCGCAGGTGAAGCTCTCCAGGGCGAAGCCCATGCGGAACACCCAGAAGATGCTGGCCGAGGCCTGGCAGCCGAGGGTGCGGTGGCCGACGACGATGGACGGGCGCGCCACCACCAGCGGCAGCTGGGGCAACTGTTCGCTCATGCGCCGCTCGATCTCGGCCTTGGAGGCGGTGTAGTCGACCAGTTGCTGTTCGGCGGCCGGGAAGTCCCACGATTCGCTGATCGGCGACTGCCGCTGCGGGCCGCAGCACATCGCGGTGCCGACATGCAGGAAGCGCTTGAGGCGGGTGGAGCGGCTCATCACCTCGGCAAAGGCGTAGGTGCCTTCGACATTGACCGGCCAGATGTTCGGGTTCTTCGAGAACGAGGCCACCGCGGCGCAATTGATTACCCGGTCGATCTGCATCAGGCGCGCGGTGGCGTCGGCCAGCCAGGCGGTATCGAGGAAGTCGCCGCAGAGGATCTGCTCGGCACGCAGGGCCTGGCAGTCCTGTTCGCTGACACCGTGTTGACGCAGGTTGTCCCGCAGGCGTTCGAGGCCTTGCCCAGGGCTGTCGGCGCGGACCAGGAAGCACAGGTTGGCACTGCGGCCATTGTCGATCAGCTGGGCCGTTACCGAGCCCCCGAGAAAACCGGTGGCGCCGGTCAGCAGAATATGTTCGTGAAGATCGAAGTTGATGTGTGGGGCTGGCGCGTTCATAAACTTCCTCTGAAAAGTTTATTGCTTGGCTTCGAGACGAAGGCACGGGCTGGGTAGTTTTCTAGGCTCGTGCCAAGGGCGCGCAGGGAGTGGCGTTCAGCGAGGAGCGGGGGCGATTGTCGACGGCTTGGGAAGGCAAAGGCAATTAACGAAATAGCCGATTTGAATGAAACAAAAGTTAGGAAGTATTTGAATTTATTAAAGTAATGAATGCGCGTTGCAATAATGCCACGGGCCCTGTCGTGGGCAAGTGAGGGAAATGTGAAAAATGCCTTGGGGCCCGTAGCTAGCGGCCCGAAGGCAGGTCGCGGCGCAGGCGCCAGAACGGTGCCTGCGGCCAGCGTGGCTGGCTCTGGTAGTAGTGCCTGACCCGCAACAGATACTGCTGGCGAACCTGCTGCAGCTGCGCGCTGTAGGCGCCGGCGCTTGCCGTGTCGCCACTGCACTGCGCCACCACCGCCTGCGCGCCACGCAGGGCGGTATACAGCGCGTTGAAGATGCCTTGCGACGACAGCGGGTCGAAGGCCAGCGCCGCGTCGCCGACCGCCAGCCAGCCCTGGCCTTGCGGGGTGCGCAACGCGGTACCGCCAGCGCCGGTGGCGCTCAATGGGGTCCAGCCGCTGGCGCTGTCGCACAGGCGGTGCAGGTGCCGGGTCGCGGCCAGGCCCTGATGCCACAGGCGCTGGGCGTGGACCAGTTGTGACGCGTGGGCGCTGTCGGTGTGCAGTACGGCGACACGTCGACCGCCGGGCAGCGGGGCGCTGTACCACCAGCCTTCGGCGGTGGCCTCCAGCACGGTGCGGCGATCTGCCTGGGTGTCGGGGCCGCTGGCGTACACGGCCACCAATGGCGTGTCGCAGACCCGCGCCAGCCCCAGGCGCCGGCGCAGCACGCCGTGGCGGCCACTGGCGTCGACCAGGAAACGGGCAGTGAACTCGCCCGCATCGGTGCCGACCCGCCAACCTTCGGCATCACGCTCGACCTGCTTGACCTCGGTGGCGACCAGCGGCACGCCGGTGTTGCGCGCCGCCTCCAGCAGGCAGGCGTCGAAGCGTGGGCGGTCCAGGTGCCAGCCGGGGCCGTTGGGGTCCTGGATGAAATCCGTGGGGATCAGGTCATCGCTGTCCCAGCTGGCCAGGTTGCCCAGGTGGGGCAAGGGCGCGCTGTGTTCCAGCGCGGTCAACAGGTCGAGGTCGCGCAGCAGCGGCCGGGCCGCGCCCGGCAGGCTTTCGCCAGGCTTGAACCCGGTCGCCGGCCGGCCCACCAGCAGGGTGCACAGGCCAGCACGGTGCAGCTGTCGCGCGGTGACGGCGCCGGCAGTGCCGGCGCCGATCACCAGGGCATCGAACCTCAATGGCGGAACCTGCTCATGGCCTGGCGGTAATGCTCCAGGCTTTCCCAGCCGGCTTCGCGCAACGAACGGTCGAGTGCCGGATCGCCGCTGGACACTGCCGTCGCGCGCAGTTGCTGCGGGCGAGTCAGCGCCGCGTTGCGGGTTTCCACCTGCATCACGCTGGGCAGGTCGGGGTCGCCGCTGACGCCCGGGCGGTCGCCGACGATGCCGATGTCACCGTAATGGTCGGCCATGCTCTGGGCCTTGTCGGCGAACTCGCTGCCGCTGAGGTTGCGGTCCCAGTGTTCACGGCGATGGAAGGCGGCCAGGCGTGCCTCGCGGGGCTGTGCGGGGTCGATGGCGATCTGGTAGTCCTCCTCGGTCAGCACCTGGTTGGGCACCCGTGCCGGCCAGAAGGTCGGCAGGTAAGGATCGTACTGATGGTCGTAGCCCGAGCGGCAGCCCGCCGCATCGACCTGCCACGGCAAGGCCATCCAGCGGCTGATGCCGCCCGGCCGCTGGGCGTTGAGCGGGCCTTCGGCCGACAGCACCACGGCCTGGGACAGCGTCGGCCCGTAGTCAGGTTCGGACGTGCCGGCTTCGGCATGGCGGATACGCCAGGGGGCGCTGTACAGCGACAGGTGGCGCATTGGCCAGCTCATTTCGATGCCGGGGTGGAAGGCGTCGGCAACGCAGTGGTCGAGCGCCGCCTTGTCGAGCATGGCCGGTTGCTCGGCCAGGGCCACCTTGCCCAGGGGCAGGTGGCGCGGCAGCTTGCGGTCCCAGTCGTCGATGAAGGTGCCGTTCATCCATTGGTTCATCAGGCGGCTGCGCACGCTCGACGGGCTGAGCATGTCGCTGGGCGAGGTCGTGTCCTCGCCAAAGGTGTCGCCGTAGATCCACGGCCAGGTACGCTGTTCGTAGACCGGGTTGTCACTGCTGCGAAAGGCGTTGTACACGGTACGCCGCAGTTGCCCGTAGACATCGTTGCCCGCCTGCGGCGCCGTCGCCAGCTTGCCGAGGAAGGTCAGGTCGTTGAAATCGAAAGGCCCACCGCTGCCGAACATCGCGGCAAAACCCTTGTTGACCCATTGCAGGCCGCTCATGCGCTGCAGCACGGGGAGCACATGCTGGGTGAAGGACACCTGGGCCGGCGCCTCGAGCCAGCCATATTGCACGTAGGTGTCGAACAGCAGGTCGTGCATGGTCCGCCAGCTGAGGGTGTTGGGTGCGTAGTTGGGCTGCGCGCACACCACCCAGGCGCCCTCGACCGGGATGTCGCGCTCGCCCAGGCGTACCTTGGCGGTCACCGGGCCGTCGGAGGTGTCGTCATGCCAGCCGGGGGCGTTGGCGAAGGTCGAGGGGTTGTACTTGTCGAAGATCGGTTTGCCTTCCGGCGAATTGGAGCGACCGAAGCCGCCCAGCACCAGCAGGCGCCCGGCCTCGTCGGTGCGCAGTTCGCCCAGGGAAACCGCTTCACCGAGGAACTGGCCCGAGTCGAAGCGGTATTGTTCGCCTTGCTGCTCGAAACCACCGATGCTGCGTGCGCCAGGGTCGATGGCCAGGCGCTGGCGCTGGGCGCCGATCACCCCGGGGTTGCGCAGCGGCACTTGCAGGTCACGGGCCGCCGGCACGTCCAGGGCGAGCACGAAGCTGTACCACTCGGCCTTGCGGTTGGCCAGGTGCACGTTCCATTCGAGCGCGGCATTTTCGGCGTTGAGTTCGGCCACCACCTTGCCGTCGGTGTCGTAGCCGTAGACCCGAAAGCGTGCGGCCTGACGCTTGATCGCGCCGCTGGCATCACGCATGGACTGGGCGTCGATGGCCGTGGGGCCGGTGGTTTCCGGGCCGATGAACAGGCCGTGCGGGCTGTTGCCCAGGCGGGCGATGCCGATGGCTGGGTGGATGGCGGCACGCACGATGCGGCTCAGGTCGGCCGCGGGCTGATTGCTGGACATGGGGGCGCTCCTTGCGAAACTTCAGCGGGTTTGAGGGTTTTTCGGGGCTACCGGCAAGACGTCGGGGCGCGGAACCTGGGGTTCGCCCAGGGTCTGGCCGTTGACGTTGCGGCGCAGGTCGGCGGAAACCTGGTAGATGTGCCGGCGCGCCTCGGCAATGCTGCCCACCGCCTCGAATCCCTTGAGGGTGCGGGCCGGGTTGAAGGCCAGGGCTTCGCCGTAGTCGGCCTGGGTGTGCACGCTGATGTCCTGGGCTGGGATCGTCAGCGTGGCGACGTGCAGCGGCACCGACAGCGACTCGTCCCAGCGCACGGTGGCGCGGTCCAGCGGCATGTCTTCGTTGCCGACGCGGCGCTGCAGCAGCAGGCGGAAGCGGTAAGCCTTGGCGGCCAGGCGTTGCTGCAGGTCCTTGGCCAGGTAGTTGGGGTCGCTGTAGTCGGGGTTGCCCGGCGCTGGGGCCTGCTCCGGCTCGAGGATGTACTTGCACCAGGTGTCGCCGAACTTGAACGGGATCACGCTCCAGGCCTTTTCGCCCAGGGCGGTGGGCACCTGCTTCTGCATCTCCTCGAGCAACTGGCCGGTCAGCGGGTGCTGCTTGATATACGCGGCATCGTCCTGCAGGAAGCTGCAGAAGTTGGCCGCGTCGTCGACGAAGAACACCGGGAAGTTCTGCAGCAGGAAGTCCAGGGTCGGTGCGTGGCAATCCGGTTCCAGGCTTTTCTCGCCGGCCACGTCGAACAGTTTGAAGGAAATGCCCACGGTGCTGTTCAGGTCGGGCTTGCCATCGGGGATGTCACTGGAAAAGCGCACCCAGGCCGGGTAATGCGCGGGCCTGGCGAACAACCCGAGCGGCGCGATGCCAGCCGGGGTTGGCAAGACCTCGAGGGTGGCGTGGGCCACGCCGTGCAGGCGCAGGAACACCGGGCGCCGGGCCGGGCACTGGCCGGCGGCGATGCGCCCCTTCTGGACTTGTTCGATGAAGACATTTTCGATACAGGCGATGGCCGAATCACAGTCGGTACGGTTCATGGCACTATCCTTGTCTTGTTATGAGGAGGCCACCCATCCTAGCGGCGGCCCGCAGGCAGTTCCTGAGGGAGTTGCTTCACCTGCGAGGTGCAGTCTAGTTAACCTGCATTACAGCCAGATACCAGTCGTCGCGAGGGCCAGGAAATAGTTGCCGGAGCCTGACAGCGCGCATAAAAAAGCCCTGCTCAAGCAGGGCTTCCAAGGTTTTGCGGCAATCAATGGCCGCCTTTCATGCGCCGAGCCATCAGGTAGATCAGCAAGCCACCCAACGCCGTTGCGGCACCGATGTAGCCGGTGCTGGTCCAGCCCAGCCCGGCGCTGATGGCCATGCCGCCGAACCACGGCCCCAGGGCGTTGGCCAGGTTGAACGCGGCATGGTTGGAGGCCGCCGCCAGGCTCGGGGCCTCGTGGGCGATGTCCATCAGGCGGATCTGCAACGGCGCGGCCAGGGCGATCATGGTGCCGACCAGGCCGATGCCCAGCAGCACCGACCACAGTGCATGGGCGGCGAAGGTGAAGAACAGCAGCACCGCCATCGACCACACCAGCACGATACCCACCGCACGGAACTGCAGGCGGTCGAACAGCTTGCCGCCGACGATGTTGCCGATGATGCCGCCGGCGCCGAAAGCGGCCAGGCCGAACGGGATCCACTGCGCCGACACCTGGGTCACCTGGAGCATGGTCGGGGCCAGGTAGCTGAACACGCAGAACATCCCGGCAAAACCGATCGCGGCGATGCCCAGCGCCATCCACACCTGGGGCAGGGTGAAGGCTTGCAGTTCCTTGCGCGGGTCGCTGCGGGCCTCGTCGGCGCGTTGCGGTACATAGCGCCACACCAGGGCGATGGTGCACAGGGCGATGGCACCGACCAGGATGAACGCCGAACGCCAGCCGAACCACTGGCCGAGGAAGGTCGCCACCGGGTTGCCCAGCAGCATCGCCAGGGTCAGGCCCATCATCACCCGGGCCACGGCCCCGGCGCGCTGGTTGCTGGGCACCATGCTCGAGGCCACCACGGCAGCGATGCCGAAGTAGGCGCCATGGGGCAGGCCGCTGATGAAGCGGAAGGCGACCATGCTGGTAAACGACGGGGCCAGGGCGGTGGCCAGGTTGCCGATGGCGTACAGCGCCATCAACAACAGCAGCATGTGCTTGCGCAGCAGCCTGGCACCGAGAATCGCCAGGGTCGGCGCGCCGACCACCACGCCCAGCGCGTAGGCGCTGATGGCATGGCCGACTTGCGGCTCGCTCAACTGCAGGTTGCTGGCGATGTCGGGCATGAGGCCCATGATGGCGAACTCGCCGGTGCCGATGGCGAAGCTGCCCAGCGCCATGGCAGCCTCCATCTTGCCGACATCGCCCTTGGCAACGGCGAGTGGCGGTAATTCCTGAACAGACATTGGGTTCCCTTGAAACATACTGAAACGTTTAACGCGGGATCATACCATTCAAGAATCCCGCGTTGGGGCGGGAGGGCGGCTCAGACCGATTCGACGTCCGCGGGCGCAAAGGCCTGGGGCGCGGCCTGCAGGCGTTCGGTCAGGCGCGCCACGTAGGCTTCGGCGTCTTTCAGGCTGCTGAACGACACCGGGTGCCCGTCGATGATGACCTTGCAACCTGCATCCTGCTCGTTACGTGCGATTTCGATCTTCATGCCCAATCCTTGCTGTTATTCTGGCGCGGCGAGGGTAGCGCAATTATTCCTCGGTAAAAAGTGAAATAACTGCTCTAGATCGGGCATTTTAGGCTGACTAACTGGTCAGCTTTCTGTAAAAGACCACGGCGCTTCACTCGGCCATCTGCAACTCCGGCAACTTCACCCGAAACGCCCGGGTCAGCCCCAGCAGGCAAACGAACCCCGCGGCCATCCAGCACAAGCCAATGGTGAAGGACATCTGCGACAGGCTGGTCCACAACCAGATCGTGCTGAGGAAGCCCAAGGCCGGAATGGCGCCATACAGCAGGCAATTGCGCATCCCTCGCAACTGCTGGTCCACCAGGTAGTGCTTGACCACCGCCAGGTTCACCGCCGAAAACGCGAACAGCGCGCCGAAGCTGATCATGTTGGCCACGGTGTCGAGGGTGATGAACAGCGCCACCAGCGACAGCAGGCTGACCAGCATGATCGCCGTCGCCGGCACACGTTTTTTCGTCACCAGCTGGCCGAACACCCGCGGCAGCGCACCGTCACGGCCCATGGCGAACAGCACCCGCGACACGCTGGCCTGGGACACCATGGCGGAAGCGAAGCAGCCTGCGACATAGGTGGCGGTGAAGGCGGTCACCAGGTATTCGCCGCCCACCCGGCGCATCACGTCCACCGAGGCCGAATCCGGGTCGGCGAAGCTGCCCCAGTCGGGGAACACGCTCTGCGCGAAATAGGACACCACCAGGAACAGCAGGCCGCCGATCAGCGACACGGCCATGATCGCCTGGGGGATGCGCCTGGTCGGGTCGCGGGTTTCCTCGGCCATGGTCGACACCGCGTCGAAGCCCAGGAACGACAGGCACAGCACCGCTGCCCCGGTCATGATCAGCGGCACGCTGAAGCCTTCGTGGTGGAACGGCGCCCACACCGAGACCGGCGTGCTCTGCTCACCCAGGTTGCGCAGCGACAGCGCCACGAAGACCACGATGAACACCAGCTGCGCCACCACCAATACCCAGTTGACCCGGGTCACCGACTCGATACCGATCAGGTTGAGAAAGGTCACCAGGGCAATCGAGCCCGCCACCCACACCCAGGCATGGATGGCCGGGAAGTATTCTGACATGTAGATGCCGATCAGCAGGTAGCTGAGCAGCGGCAGGAAGATGTAGTCGAGCAGCAGCGTCCAACCGGCCATGAAGCCGAAGTGGCTGCCGAAGGCCTTGCGCGTGTAGGTGTAGACAGAACCGGAGTAAGGATGGGCCTGGACCATGCGCCCGTAGCTGTAGGCGGTGAGCAGCATGGCGGCGAGGGTGAGGAGGTAGGCGGTGGGCAGGTGCCCCTTGGTCATCTGGGTGACCAGCCCGTAGGTGGTGAACACGGCCAGCGGGACCATGTAGGCCAGGCCGAACAGCACCAGGGCGGTCATGCCCATGGATTTTCTGAAACGGTCGGTGCTCGGCGACTCAGGATGCTGGGGTTGGGCTGTAGTTGTTGTTGTATGCATTGCTAACTCCTGGAATGGGATGCAGGAAGCCGCAGCAGGCGAGCAAGCTCGCTACTGGCAAGGGAGTTGGATCAGGGGTGTGGCCGGGAGGTGGGGCGAGTCGAATGCTCCCATACTCCGGGCGGGGTCGGAATCACCCTTTGGGGGGAGCAAGGCGGTCGTCAAGCGACGGAGGCATGAACCTTGCTGATTGCTAGCAATCCACCAGAAGGAGCTAGCAATGAACGAATCCCTGGTCGCCCATTCCCGCGGCGGCGTGCTGTGCACCCCACATCCCCTGGCCAGTGCGGCGGGCCTGGACGTGCTGGACGGCGGCGGCACCGCCATCGATGCCATGCTCGCGGCCAGCGCGGTGCTGGCGGCAGTCTACCCGCACATGACCGGGCTGGGGGGCGATGCACTATGGTTGCTCCATGACGACCGGATACGCACCATCATCGGGATCGGCCAGGCGGGTTCGCGGCTGCCGGACGGTGGTGCCATCAGCCTGCGCGGGCCGGGTTCGCTGGCCACCACCGCCGGGGCCATGGCCAGCTGGGAGCAGGCCAAGGCGCTCAGCGAAGGCTGGGGTTCGCGCATGGGCTGGGCGGACCTGCTCAACGGTGCGGCAGGGTTGGCCCGCGAGGGCGTGGAGGTGTCGGCTTCGCAACGATTCTGGCAGGGCCAGCGGGCCGCACTGATCGATAGCATGCCCGGCCTGCAGATGCTCTGCCGCCAGCCGGGCAACCGGCTGCGCCAGCCGGCCTTGGCCAACACCCTGGAGCAACTGGCCCGGCGCGGGCCAGAGGATTTCTATCACGGCGAACTGGCCGAAGCCCTGGGCCAGGCCTTCGACACCCTGGGCTGCGGCCTGACCCGAGACGACCTGCGCGCCACCCATGCGTACCTGGCTGCGCCGATTTCGGTGCGCTATCGCAACGGCTGGCTGTACAACGTCGCACCGCCGACCCAGGGCCTCTACACCTTGCGCGCCATGGCCGCACTGGATGCCATGGACCTGGGCGAGAATGGCGCCCCGCGCTACTACCACCTGCTGGTCGAAGCCATCAAGCAGGGCCTGCTGCAACGCAACCGGCAACTCCACGACCCGCACGCCAGCGGCTGGGACTTCGCCGACAGCCTGGCCCGGCCTGCCGCGCCACTCGACCCGCAGCAGGCCGCGCCCTGGGCCGAGCCCGGCCAGCCCGCCGACACGGTGTGGATGGCCGCCACCGACCGTGAAGGGCGCAGCGCCTGCCTGATCCAGAGCCTGTTCCACGACTTCGGTTCCGGCTGCCTGCTCGGCGACACCGGCATCCTCTGGCACAACCGCGCTGCCGGCTTCAACCCGCAGCCCGGCCATGTCAACGCCTGGGCCCCCGGCAAGCGCCCGGCGCACACCCTCAACCCTTCGGCCTACCTGGCCGACGACGGTCGGCGCTGGTTCTTCGGCACCCAGGGCGGCGATGGCCAGCCGCAGACGCAGATGGTCCTCGCCACCCAGCTGATCGACTACCAGCAGCCGCCGCAGGCAGCGTTGCGCACACCGCGCTTTCTGCTCGGGCGCAGCTTCTTCGACAGCACCGACAACCTCAAGCTGGAGGCCGATATCGGCGCGCCGGTGCTGCGCGGGCTGGCCGAGCGCGGGCATGCCATCGAAACCACCCCGGCCCTGAGCCCACTGATGGGCCTGGCCGGGGTCATCGCCATCGATGCCCACGGCCGGCGCACTGCGGCTTACGACCCGCGCAGCCAGGGCAGTGCCCTCGGCCAGGCCGATTGAAACGGGCCGGGGCCGGGCGGATAATGCCGGCCCAACGCGTTCGAGGGGTTCGAGGTTTCGATGACAGGCAAAGCGGTCAGCAGCAAGCAACAGGAAGTCCAACGTATCGCCGACATGCTCGCCAAGGCCATTGCCCAGCACCGGCTGCGCCCGGGTGCGCGGCTGGTCGAGGCGCAGATCGTCGAGACCCTGCAGGCCAACCGCAACCACGTGCAGGCGGCGCTGCAGCGCCTGGCCATGCAGCGCATCGTCGACATCCAGCCCAACCGTGGCGCCACCGTGGCCCAGCCCAGCGCCCGCGAGGCCCGCGAGATCTTCGCCGCACGCCGGGCGGTGGAGCGGGCGATCGTCGAGGCCATCACCCCGGCGCACATCGCCGCCCACCAGGCGCGTCTCGACCAGCACATGCGCGACGAGCGCGAGGCCACCGCCAGCACCGACCGCCGCGCCATCGTGCGCTTGCTGAGCGAGTTCCACCTGCTGCTGGGCGAGGTGTGCGGCAACCGTGTGCTGGCCGACATCCTCGGCAACCTGATGGTGCGCAGCTCGCTGATCGTCGCCCTCTACCAGCGCGGCGACAGCCCGCCCTGCGCCTCGGACGAGCACCAGGCAGTGATCGAGGCGCTGCGGGTGGGCGATGGCGAAACCGCGGTGCGCGAGATGATCGAGCACCTGGACGAACTCGAGGGCCAATTGGCCCTCGAGCAAGCCCCGGCGCCGGAGGTCAACCTGGGGCAGGCACTGGCTGGGCTCTGAGTGCGGGGCTGAGCAGTTGCGCGGCCGGCCGCAGGAAGGTCTGCCGGCCACCCTTGAAGCCCATCAGCGGCGCGGCGATGCGCCCGACCACGTCGGCTGGCGTCGGCACGTCGAACACCACGAAGTCGGCCCGGCAGCCAGGCTCCAGGCCATAGTCGCGCAGGCGCAGCAGGCGCGCCGAAGCCCGCGAGATCCAGCCCAGGCACAGCAGCAGTTCCTCCGGCGTGCCGAGCTGGGCGACGTTGGCGTACAGGTTGGCCTGGCGCACCAGCGAGGCATCGCCGTAGGGCGTGAACGGGTTGCCGATATTGTTGCTCGACAACGAGCAGGTCACCCCGCACTGCTGCAGTTGCGCCAGCGGCGCCACCCCCCGAGGCTTGTCGTGGAAGCGCTCGCGGCCGGTGAGGAACAGGTCGGTGGAGGGCAAACAGGTCACCTGCACGCCAGCCTCGGCCAGGGCCCGGCCCATGGCCATCAGCTCGGGCCGGGGCAGCGCCGAAAGCTTGGTGACATGGCCGACGGTGACGCGGCCGTGCCAGCCATGCTGGTGGGTGCAGCGGATCACCTCGCCAAGGGTCATGCCGGCCACTTGCAGGTCGAAGTCCAGGTGCAGGTCGAGGTCGCGGTCGTAGGCCACTGCCAGCTCGAACAGTCGGCGGATCTGCGCGTGTGGGTCGCGGTCGGTGTAGGGGCAGCCGCCGAGCACCTCGGCGCCTTGCTCCAGGGCCTGGCACAGCAAGGTTTCGGTGCCGGGGTTGTCGAGCATGCCCTCCTGGGGGAACACGCAGATCTCCAGGGTCACGGCCCAGGCGTAGTCGGCCTGCAGCCGGCGTACCGCGCGCAGGCCGGTCAGGCCGATGCCCGGGTCGATTTCCACATGGGTGCGCATGTGCGTGGTGCCCTGGGTGATCGCCTGCTCCAGCACCGCCGCGCCACGGGCGTAGACGTCGGCTTCGGTGAAGCCGGCCTTGGCCTGGCGGGTCTGGGCGATGGCTTCGGCCAGGGTGCCTTCGTGCAGTTGGCAGCGCGACAGGATGCAGGCCTTGTCCAGGTGGATATGGGTCTCGACCAGGCCCGGCAGCACCAGGCGCCCGCCCAGGTCCAGCAACGGTGCCGGGCGGCGCAGGCGCTGGACGAAGCGGCCAGCTTCGATCAGCAGGCGGGTCGGGGCCGGGTCGTCGCCGAGCCGTAGGTTGATCAGTTCCAGGTCGTTCATGCGGCGGCTCCTGCGCCCAGGTAGGCGGCTTCGAGTTGCGGGTCGCCGCGCAGGGCTTCGGCGCTGCCGTGCTTGACGATGCGCCCGGTCTCCAGCACGTAGGCGCGGTCGGCCACTTGCAGCGCCAGGTTGGCCATCTGGTCCACCAGCAGCAGGGTCACGCCTTCGTCGCGCAGGGCGGCGAGGGCGTCGTACAGTTCGCCGATCATCGCCGGCGACAGGCCCAGGGACGGCTCGTCGAGCAGCAGGATGCGCGGCTTGGCCATCAACCCGCGGCCGATGGCGACCATCTGCTGCTCGCCGCCCGAGAGCAGCCCGGCGGGGCTGTCGATGCGGTCGCGCAGGCGCGGGAAGCGGCTGAGGATTGCCTCGATCTCGCGTTCGGCGTCCACTGCGCCCTGGCGCACGCCAGCGCCGAGCAGCAGGTTCTCGCGCACGCTCAATTGGCCGAACAGCTGCCGGCCCTCGGGCACCAGGGCCAGGCCCAGGCGGGCGACCTGGCTGGCATCGAGGTTTTCGATGCTGCGGTCGTCGAGCACGATGCTGCCGCGCTGGGGCCGGTGCAGGCCGGCCAGGGCCTGGAGGATGCTCGACTTGCCAGCGCCATTGGCGCCGAGAATGGCGATCAGCTCGCCGGGGTTGACCACCAGGTCGACGCCTTCGACCACCGGCGCGGCGCCGTAGTCGAGGGTCAGGTCACGCACATGCAGCACGGCATCGCGCGAACCGGCCCAGGCCTGGGCGCGCGGTTGTGCCTGGTAGGCGGTGCCGCCCAGGTAGGCAGCGATCACCCGTGGGTTGCTGCGCACCTGCTCGGGCGTGCCCCAGGCAATCGGTTTGCCGGCGTCGAGCACCAGCAGGCGCTGGGACACTGCCATCACCAGGGGCATGTCGTGCTCCACCAGGATGATCGCCAGGTTGAAGCTGGCCAGGCGCTGCAGCAGCGTGGCCAGGCGGTCGGTGTCCTGGCGGCCGAGGCCGGCGGCGGGCTCGTCGAGCAGCAGCACCTGGGGGCGGGTGGCCAGGGCGCGGGCGATTTCCACCAGACGCCGATCGACATGGGGCAGGTCATCGGCGGCCACGTGCAGGTTGCCGTGGTAGCCGACCAGGGCCAGCAATGCGATGGCCAGGGCTTTGCGGCTGGCGTGCTGGCGTGCCCAGGGGCGCTCGATGCGGCCCTGGGGGAAAGCCACCAGCAGGTTTTCCAGCACGCTCAGCTCACCGAACAGCTGGGTGGTCTGGTAGGTGCGGGCGATGCCGGCGCGGGCGATGCGCCAGGCGGGCTGGCCAGCCAGTTCGCCGCCCAGGTCGATGGAGCCGCTGTCGGTACGGTAGAAGCCGCTGATCAGGTTGAGTACCGTGGATTTGCCCGCACCGTTGGGGCCGATCAGGCTGGTGATGCTGCCCGGCAGCGCTTGCAGGCTGACGTTCTGCGCCGCCTGCACGCCGCCGAAGCGGATGCCGACACCTTGCACGTTCAGGCCATGCTGAGCACCCTGGGCGAAAAAGCCCTGGAGCAGCGCCGTATCGGCCTGGCCGATGACCGGCGCGTGCACGGGCCGCCAGAAGCGCCGGGCGAGGCTGCCCAGCACGCCCCGCGGCGCCGCCCACAGCACCGCCAGCAGCATCACCGAGAACGCCAGCAGGCGGTACTCGGCAAAGTCCGCCAGCAACTCCGGCAGCACCACGATCACCAGCGCCCCGAGCACCGGCCCGAACAGCGTGCCGGCACCGCCGACGATCACTGCCAGCACGAACAGGATCGACTGCGAGAACGGGAATGCTGCCGGGTTGATGAACATCAGCAACGGCGCCACCAGCGCGCCGGCCGCGCCCGCCAGGCCGGCGGACAGGGCGAAGGCGAGGGTGCGGGTCTGCACCGGGTTGACCCCCAGCGAGCGCGCGGCGATCTCCGAGGCTTTCACCGCCCGCATCGCCAGGCCCCAGCCACTGCGCTGCAGGCTCCAGTAGAACAGCAGCGCCGCGAGCATCAGCAGCAGCGCGCCCAGGGCCAGCAGCAAGGTCGGGTCCAGGCTGCCCAGCGCCGGCAGCGGGATGCCCATCAGGCCGTTGGCGCCGCCGGTGACGCTGCGCCATTCGATCAGGCCGTTGTGCACCACCAGGGCGAAGGCGATGGTGATCATTGCCAGGTACGGCCCGCTGACCCGCAACGCCGGGATCGCCAGCAGCGCGCCGAGCAGTGCGCAGCCGAGGCTGGCCAACGGCAGGGCGGCGCTCAGTGGCAGCCCGTCCAGGGTCAGCAGGGCCGAGAGGTAGGCGCCGATGGCGTAGAAGGCGATGTGCCCGAACGACATCTGCCCCGACAAGCCGATCAGGATGTTCAGGCCCACGCCCACGGTCACGGCCAGGGCGTACAGGGTCAGGATCAACAGCCAGTAGCTGTCCAGGGTCAGCGCCAGGGCCACGCCGGCAATGCCGAGCAGGCCCAGGCCAAGGGGAGCGAGAAGCGCGCGCATGGTCATACCTTCACCCAGAGTTTGCGGCCGAACAGGCCGTCAGGACGCAACGCCAGCGCGACGATCACCAGTGCGAAGCACAACAACTGGGTGAACGCCGAACCGAAATACAAGGTCACCAGCGCCTCGACCAGGCCGAACAGCAGCCCGGCCGCGAAGACCCCGCCGGCACTGGCGATGCCGCCGAGAATGGCCACTGCGAAGGCCTTCAGGCCGAACAGCGTGCCCATGTCGGCATGCACGCTGTACAGCGGTGCGATCAGCAGGCCGGCGATCGCTGCGAATACCGTCGACAAGGCAAAGGCCGCCGCCACCACGCGGTTCACTTCGATACCCATCAGCCGCGCCGCCCGCGGGTTCTGCACGCAGGCTTCCAGGCGCAGGCCCAGCGACGTGCGTCGGCGTACCCAGAACAGCGCCGCCGCCACGCCGGCGCCGGCCAGCGGGATGGCCAGTTGCACGGCGTTGAGGCTGCTGTCGCCGAACGCCAGTCGCAGGTTGGCCAGGGCGCTGCCGAACTGCCGTGGCTCCTTGCCGAAGGTGAACATCGCCAGGTTGTCCAGCAGCAATCCGCCGGCCACGGTCGCCATCAGCCAGGCGTCCGACCCGCGGGCATGGAAGGGCCGGACCAGGAAGCGTTCGATCGCCAGCCCCAGCACCGCGCACAGCACCAGGGTTGCCGGCAGGGCCAGCCACAATGGCCAGCCCCAGGTGACGCTGAGGCTGTAGCCGAGCACGGCGCCGACCATCATGGCGCTGCCCTGGGCGAAGTTGACCGTGCGCGACACGGCGTAGGTGAGGTGAAAGCCCAGGGCCAGCAGCGCGTACATGCTGCCCAGGCCCAGGCCGCTGAGCAGTGCGGTGGTGATCATCTCGAAGGTCTCCGCTCAGGGTGCCACGGGCACGATGGTGTCGCCGTCGAAACGGCTGAACACGTAGTCTTGCGGGCCCAGGGCGTCGTGCCGGTCGGCGCTGAAGGGCTGCTGGTAGTGCTTGATCAGGCCGGGGTAGTCGCTGATGGCGTAGAAACCGTCGCGCACTTTCGGGCCGCTGGTGTCCTGGGCCTTGTCGATGGCCAGGCCCACCAGGTGCATGGCGTCGTAGGCATTGGCGATGCCCACGGCGGGGGTGACGTCGGCCAGGGTCTTGATCTGCGGGTAGCGCTGCTTGAGGGCGGTCAGCAGGGCTTCGCCACGGGGGCTGTTGTGGGCGCTGAAGACAAAGGTCTGGATGAAGTGCACGCGCCCGGCGTCGGGCCCGGCCAGTTCGCCGAAACGCCCGCCGGCCGGGCCCCAGTGCGACACCACCGGGACCTTCCAGCCCATCTGGTCGAGGGACTTGACCACTTGCGCCGACGGGCCGACGTTGCCCACCAGCAGCAGGGTATCGACGCCGGCGTTCTTCAACCGGGTGAGCTGCGGGACCATGTCCAGGTCGCTGTCCTCGAAGCGCTCGGCCGGTGGCTTGGGCAGGTCGCGGCGGGCCATGGCCGCGTTGAGCCCGGCCAGGTTCGACTCGCCCCAGGGGTTGTTGGCAAGGATCAGCCCCGGCTGCTTCATGCCCTGGCGCAGGCCATAGGCGACCAGCGCTTCATCGACCTGCTCGTCGACCGCCGAGACACGGAACACGTAGTTGTCCGTGGCACCGTTCTCGGTGATCTTGGTGCCGGCGGCCCAGATGCCCATGAACGGTGTCTTCATCTGGTTGGCCAGCGGCACGATGGCCAGTGACACCGGGGTGTCGAGGCCGCCGAACAGCACACTGACCTTTTCCCGCTGGATCAGCTCGCGGGCTGCGAGCATGCCCTTGGCCGGGTTGCTCTCGTCGTCGCGGCGCAGCAGTTCGACCGGGCGCCCGAGCAGGCCGCCCTGGGCATTGATTTCGTCGATGGCCAGGGTCAGGCCGCGGGTCAGGGCCTCGCCGGACTTGGCGGACTGCCCGGACAACGCGGCGACCAGGCCGACCTTGATCGGCTCGGCAGCCTGGGCCAAGCCGCTGAGGCAGGCCAGGGAAAGGGCGGCGCAAGGCAGCCAACGACGCAGCAGGGAACGGCTGAACATGGTGCGAACTCCTGATTGCTAGCAATTTGTAAGAATGTGCTAGCAAAACAGGTGCCATTTGGAAAATACTCCGGACACCCCCGTGGTTTGGGGCTCCCGCCGCTATCCCGCGTGCCTTTCCGTGCACTGGATTGCGGCATCGCACGGGGCACGCGCCCCGTTCTGGACACCCTTGGAGACTACCCATGACTGACAGCACGACCGCCGTACAGATTGTCCGCGACTTCCTTGCCGCCTCCATGGCCCCCGACCCGGTACGCGCCGCCACCTACATGAGCGCCGACGTGCGCATCACCTTCACCGGCGGCCGGGCAATGCCCACGCCGACCGATATCACAGCCTTCAATGGCGCCCGCTACACCTGGGTGAAGAAGCAACTGGGCGCGTTCGACTGGTGCGAGCGCGAGGACCACACCGTGGTGTATTCCAACGGCACGCTGTACGGCCAGTGGCCGGACGGGCGCAGCTTTTCCGGCAACCGCTACCTGGACCGGTTCGAGGTGAAGGCGGGCAAGATCGTGCGCATGGATGTGTGGAACGACAGCGCCGAGTGGATGCTGGCGCCGGAGATTGCCAAGGCCTGACAGGGCGTTACACTGGCTTTTTTGCCCGCCTGGAGGCCGCAATGATCAAGATTGGCGAACAGTTGCCCGACGTGACCCTGTACCAGTACAACACCGTCGAGGGTGCCTGTGCGATCGGGCCCAGTGCCTTTTCCGTTCGCGAGCGCTGCAAGCAGAAGAAGGTGGTGATTTTCGGCTTGCCGGGGGCGTTCACGCCGACCTGTTCCGAGAAGCACGTGCCGGGTTACGTGGCGGCGGCCGAGGCACTGTTCGCGGCTGGCGTCGACGAGATTCTGTGCGTGTCGGTAAACGATGCCTTCGTCATGAATGCCTGGGGCGACAGCCTGCAGGTGGGCGATGCGGTGCAGATGATCGGCGACGGCAACGGCACGTTCAGCGAGGCGCTGGGCTTGATCCAGGACCTGTCGGCCCGTGGCCTGGGGCGGCGTTCGCTGCGCTATGCCATGGTGGTCGAGGACGGAGTGGTGAAGCACCTCGCGGTCGAGGCCCCGGGCAAGTTCGAGGTCAGCGATGCGCAGAGCGTGCTGGCGATGCTGCGCTGATTCGAGCCACCTTATCGATCGTGTAGATTCCGCGCGGCATGGCACCGGCTTTGCCGGTGTTCGCGGGTAAACCCGCTCCCACAGGTGCGGCGAAGTTTTTAAAGGTTCGATATGCCTGTGGGAGCGGGTTCATCGGGGCGCCGAACCGCCGCGAACACCGGCAGAGCCGGTGCCATTCAGAGCAGGTTCTGCAAGCTGGCGAGAATGGCGTTGGCGTCGTAAGGCTTGCGGATCACCGGCACCTGCTGCAGGTGCTCCGGAATGCTCACCCCGTCGCCGTACCCCGTGGCGAACAGGAACGGTATGCCGCGCCGTACCAGCTCATCGGCCACCGAGATCGACGTCCCGGTCCCCAGGTTGATATCCAGGATCGCCGCATCCGGCACCCGGCTACCCAGCAACCGCAGCGCCTCGCCCTCGGAACTGGCGGTGATCACATCGCGGATCTGCGCATCGTTGAGCATCTGTTCCAGGCCGACAGCGATGACCAACTGGTCTTCGAGAATCAGCACACAGGTATCGGCCTTGGCGGCAAAGCCATCGTGAGCCTGGGCGTGGGGCGCGCTCGGCTGCGCGGTTTCGGCGGCTGCGCCGACCGTCAGGTGCTTGGCCGGGATCCTGAACAACCCCCGCAACCCTTCGGGCAGGTACTCGACATGGCTGGTGCCGCCGAGGTCGAACGGGATGCTGCGGTCGATCAGCACCGTGCCGAAGCCGCTGCGGCTCGGCGGGCGAACCGTCGGCCCGTGGCTCTCGCGCCAGGCGATGTCGCAGGCGTTGCCGGCATCCAGTGCCCAGCTCACGCACAGCTTGCCGCCGGTCCGCGACAGCGCGCCGTACTTGGCCGCATTGGTCGCCAGTTCGTGCAGCACCAGGGCCATCACCGAATAGGCGCGGGCATCGAGAATCACATTGGGCCCGCTCAGCTCGATGGCTTCGGCCGAAGTTCGATAGGGCGACAGTTCGGCTTCGAGCAGCGCGGCCAGGCGCCCGCCGCCATCGCCACGCACCACCTGGTCGTGGGCCAGGGACAGCGCGTGGATGCGGCCCTTGAGCGTCGCCACGTAGTCCTTGAGGGTCTGGGTTTCCGAGGTGGGGTGGGCGACCAGCGCGCCGATCAGCGAAAGGATGTTCTTCACCCGGTGATTCAGTTCCTCGTTGAGGATGCGCTGGCGCACCTCGGCCTTGGTGCGTTCGTTGGCCAGCAATTCGCTGTTGTGCAGCGCCACTTCGACGATGGCGGTGCGGATGGCTTCGCCGAACTGGCGGTCCTGCTCGCTCCAGGGCAGCGATTGCTGATGCACCGTCTCCTTCCAGATGGCGAAGCTCTTGCGCGGGGTCAGGCGGTCGCCCAGCGCGCCGCTGTCGTAGGTCTTGTTCGGGTCACCGGCCCAGTCCAGGGTCTCGAGCACTTCCTTGCGGAACAGCATCAGGTAATCCCGTGGCTGTTGCGACATCGGGATGATCAGCACGCCAGAGACGTCGGCGAAGTAGGCCTGGGCCTGCGGGTGCGCCATGGACAGGCGGTTGGAGGCCCAGGTCCGGCCCTCGCTGACCACCTCCGCCAGGCGCAGCAGGTCGGGCATGGCGGCCTTGGGCGGGGTCAGGCCTGCCGAGGTCCAGCGGCCTTGCAGCGACATGCCGATACCGTCGCAGGGGATCAGCGTCTGGAATTCGGCCAGGCGGGAATGGAAGAACAGCTCGATGTCGGGCGCATGGTTGGCGTCGCGCAGCAGCGAATCCAGCGCCTTGTGCACGTTGACGGCGGCTTCCAGGTTCTGCCGGGTGCGCAAGGTCTCGATATGCAGCGAGAAGAACTCGCCGAACATCTCCGCCGCCACGCGCTGCCCCATGGCCAGCGTGCGCGGTGCGTAGTGATGGCAGGCGATCAGGCCCCACAGCTCGCCGTTGACGATCACCGAGATCGACATCGACGCGCCCACGCCCATGTTGGTCAGGTACTCGCAATGGATTGGCGAAACGCTGCGCAGGTGGGCGTAGGACAGGTCCAGGGGTTCGCCCGATGGGTCCAGCACCGGGTCCAGGGGCACGGTCTTGACCGTGGCGTCGGAGATGATCCGGATCGGGTTGCGCAGGTACAGCGCGCGGGCCTGCTGGGGGATGTCGGAAGCCGGGAAGTACTGGCCGAGGAAGCTTTCCAGGTCACCGCGCTTGGCCTCGGCCACCACCTTGCCGGCGCCGTCCGCGCCGAGCTGGTAGATCATCACCCGGTCGTACCCCAGCACGGCGCGGACGAAGCGGGCTGCGTCGCGGAACAGCTTCTCGGTCTGGTCGATCTCGCGCAGTTGGGCGATCAGCGTGCGCGCCAGTTCGATAGGCTCGGCAATGCTGGTGCCCGCGGGTTCGAACTCGAAGATCGCGCTGCCTTTGTAGACGTGGGCGGAGATATCGAAGGCCTGGCCGCAGGCGAGCTGCACGCCGAAGGTCAGCGAGGGCCGGGCGGCCTCGCGGGTGCGCGCCAGTGAATTGCGCAGGGTATGGGCCACTTCGTCGCCAAGCACGGCGTGCAGTTTCTGACCGTTGATATCCCCGCTGACACCCAGCATCGCCGCCAGGTTGGCCGAATGACGCAGCACGGTGGTCGCCGACGCGTCGCAGGCCAGCAGGCAGCCGTGGGGTTGGATGCTGCCTGGGATCTGGATCGGTTCGCGATCGCAGTTGGTCAGGTTTACTCGGGGGTCGAAGGTCATGGGGCCCGTGCCTGGAAAAATGTCTGACGTACAGTACAGCATCGTCTGAGGAAAGGCGCATTTGCGCGGGGAGTACAGATGTTCTCCTTGCGTGAATACGGCGGCCGTCAGGCCAGTGCGGTATGCTCACGGCCCAGTGTCAGTAGCGTCAGGGAAAAATGAAGCGTCCTCTGTTTGTTGCATTCGATGGCCCCAAGGGTACCGGCAAGACCACCTTGCTGGAGGCCGTCACCCGTGCCTTGCGGGCCGACGGCAGGAAGGTGGTCCGCTTGTGCGAACGCAAGCGCGACCCCAACCGGGGCGAGACCATGGCCTTGGTCAACGCCCTGGCGCGAAACCCTTCGGCGCAGCTCGAGTGGAAGGTCTGCGAGCGGCTGGCGGAAAGCCGCGCGTGGATTTCCCGGCAAGTGCTGCCCAACCAGCCTGTGGACAGCATCATCCTGATCGACCGCTGGTATCCATCGGATGCCGCGTTTCGGCGCAGCGTCCCGTTTGCCGAGGTCCTGCGGTTGAACATCGAACGCCAGGTGCAGGTGCCCGACGTACATGTCGGGGTGGTCACCGCGCCTGAGATTTCATGGGCGAGGGCGGCGGCGCGCACGCGCGGGCTTGGCAGCACGGTGATCCACAGGCTGGAAGAGCAGGCGGCCAGTACCGCAGCGTTCGAGCGTGCGGTCGCCGAGCATGGCTGGGTGCTGTGCCGCAATGAGGGCACGGTCGAGGAGGCGACGCAGCAGGTGGTCGCCGCGATCTACGGCGTGCTCGGCAGCAGCCGCCAGTCCTTGGCCAGTTGATGGGCAACCTTTGCCGGTAGCACGGTCGCGCCGCTGCGACGAACATGCGGTGCATGGTCGGCCAGGCCGTCGACAAGGACGGCCCACTCGGCCCTGGGGTCCTTGACATAGTCCCAGCCAAGCCCCAGCCATGGGCAACGGCCACCGATACGGGCGGCTATGGCAGGCGTCGGTTCACCGGCATTCACGGCGGGGATTTGCAAGCAAAGGGCGCCGCTGGCATCCCGGGTGACCGCCATTGCCCCAAGCAATGCGACGTCAAAGGGCACCGGCTGGTCATTGGCGGCGAAGTACCAGGCCATGCGCCGGATGTTGTCGTAGTCGGCGATCGCCCGGTAGAGGTAAGCGCAGATGACGCCCAGCATCGGGTCGGCATGCTTTGCATGCTTGAGGATGGCGGCCAGCCGAGTCAGGTGGTCGGCTTGCAGTCGGCCTGCGGCGAAGTCATCGATGGCCTGCAGGGCGTTCTGGTAGTGCTCGGGCACGCCTTGTGCGCCATAGACTTGGAAAACCTCACCGGTGGAACCGGGAGCGACGACGGCATACAAGCCCTGATAGGGGACGACGGGGGTGAATTGGCCATCGGCCAGCGCCACCAGCACTGGCTCGCCAACGCTGGCGACGTTGAATGCGCTGAAGAAGGAATCGCCTGCCGCGCGTTCGACCGAGCTCGCGCTGAAGAGCCTCGCCGGCTTGCCCCAGACCATCAGGTTGCCTGTCACAGGCTGACTGATCCGCTCCAGGCGGCTTCGCACGCCTTCGTCAGCCGGCGCGTCATCGTCAAGGCCGAACAGCAGGTTGTCTGCCACCTGCAGGTCGACATGCTTGAGCGCGAAGCCTTCCATCACCTGGGCGCCGAGCACCGCCGCCTGGCTGCCCGCTGGCCAGGGTTGCAGGCCGGCAGGGTCCGGCAGCGGCGTGGCGCCCTGGTAGAGCACTGCCGATTCGGGGTCGACCTGGCATTGCGGGTTGAGCTTCAGGTGATACGTGCTGGCACGCTCGCTGGTGCGCACGCGCACACACTTGCCAAGGGTCGCGGTGGTGATCATCCCGTTGTCGATGGCGCTGGGCTCCAGGCCCCAGAGGGCATCGGTGATGACGCCCGAGAAGATGCATTTGCCCGGCGCCGCCGCAGACGGGTCCTTGACCATGTAGCCCAGCTTGCCGTCCTGGCAGGAGGCCAGGCGATCGAAGCGTGGGCTGTCGACCTGGGTGCCCTGGACCACGATCCCCCGCACCCCGTCCAGCCGCAGCAGCTCCAGGGTTTGCGGCGCTTCGCGGCAGGCATCGCTGATCAGGGTGATGCGCTTGATGCCATGCAACAGCAGTTCGGTGTAGAAGGCATCGGCCTTGACGCAATACTTCTGCTGCAATGAGTCGCTGAACAGCCAGGTAATGGAGTTCAGGTTCGCATCGGTCAGGCCATGGCCGCAAAAGCTCAGGATCAACTGGTCGACGGCCTCGGCCTGGGGAGGAAACAACTCGTCCACCGCCTGCTGCACCCGTTCGCGGGTCACCGGGTTGAGCTTGCCACGGCTGCCACCGTCGTCGACGACCCGGACATTGTCAGCACCGAACCCTGCACGCTGGGCCCACTGCCCAAGCGTGCGGGCTGCATAGATGGCGCCGTCGAGGTAGGCGAAGCCCGGCCCCTGGTCCGCGCTGACGCTGTTTACCGTGCTGACGCCAATTGCCAGGCATGCTCGCCTACCCATGGGGACGCTCCGTGTCGCGTTGGTTGAAGAAGGTATGAAGCAATGCGCTGGATACCGCCGTCTGCCAAAGCCAGCGCGGTGGAGCCATAGGTGCGAGGCGTTCGACCAGCATGATCAGGCCTGCCATCAACATCATCGGCAAGTGCCACGCCCCGCTCACCAGCGGCACGCTCATCCAGGCCCAGCACGAGGCGATGCACCAGCCGCCGTGGCTGAGGCCGAAACCCAGGCAATCGCGGTCGGCAGCCCAACCGAACAGGCCGATCCGGCGTGCTCGGTGGCTGCGGTTGAGCGCCGCGCGGTGCCACGGGCTGGCGCTCCAGAGCAGTGCGAACAGCAGTGTCAGGGGCAATGCTGCATCGCCCACCGTCACCTGCAGGAGCACCGAAATGGCCCAAAGCACGGGGCCGGCCAGCATCCAGGCGGCGGTATAGCCAAGCACGAAGGCAGCGGCTGCACGTACCTGCCGGGCCGGCAGGCTGGAGCGCCAGACATGCATCAGCGGCATTGCCAGCAGCGGCGGCATCATCGCCAGCAGCATGAGGAACCAGGCCGCAAGGATCCGCTGCAACGGGTTCACGGCCAGTTCCGCCTGCAGCACCGCAGGCCAGCTGCCGACAACCGAAATGCCATTCACCGCCACGCAGAAGGCCGGCCCGTCGCTGCTTGCCCCGTGGTACAGGGAAAGCGCCAGGCCCAGCCCTGCCGTGGCCAGCAGGACGGGCCACGGCGCGTAGGTGAAGCTGCGAAGCACCCGCCCTGGCCGCATGCCGGCACTCCTTCAGCGCACCACTACACCGCTGCGTTTGAGAACGCTGATGCGCTCCACCGTGATCGGCGCTGCGTCCGATATCTGCTCGCCAGGGACCAGCGTGACGCGCAAATGATCGGGGTCGAAATCGCCGGCGGCCTCCAGCCGCTGGGCCAGGTCGGTGATGTCCAGGGAGTAGCCCAGGCCGTTGCCCTTGTGATGCCCATCGGTTTTCGAAGCCGCATTGAGGCCGAACAGCGTCAGGCTGCCTGCCAGGCATTCGGGATGTCCGGCAGGGTCGGCGCCGGCGGGCAGGTTGAGGTACACCTCCAGCAGCGGCGAGGGTGCCGAACCGCGAACCTGCTCCAGGGCCAGGTAGAGCCTGGTCACCTCACTGCCGGCTGTTGTCGCGCCCATGCTGGCCACGCCCTTGGCCGTTGCCGTCGGTTCCAGGTCGATGCGGGTGTTCACCGAAGCCGCGCCGACCGTGACCACTGCCGCATTGGCGCCAATGGGTTGGACAATCTGTTTTTCGGGCGAACCCATGTTGACCCTTGCCACAGCGCTTGCTCCCGGTTTGACGCCCGTGCCGCTGACCAGGTCATCGTAGGGCCGATAGTATTTGCCACCTTTGAGCGTGTCCTTGCTGGTAAAGGTTACGCCCGGTGCATTGTCACCGGGTGTCGGCACGATGAACTGGCGGTCGAACGGGCCGTCCAGCCAGCGCGGGTCGTGCACCATGGTCTTGCCGGGGGTGTTCATCCAGGCTTCCCAGAGCCGGTCGATATTGCAATGGTGCAGCCAGAAAATCGGGTCCAGGCCTGCCAGGTAGGGGTCGCCCATGTAGCCACCGACCAGGCGATGAACCGTGTTGTGCGGGTTGCTTTCCAGCGCACCGGTCATGTTGTCGAAGTGGACGAAATCGTCGGTGATGCCGCCGCCGAAACCGAGCTTGCCGTTGCCGATGAGGAAGTTGTCTTCTTCCATCGCCACCAGGCTGAAGCCACCGTTGGGTTCCAGCTTGGTGATGCCGGGGCGACGCGGATACCGACACAGCGGGTTGGCCGTGCCGTCAGGCAGGGTCTTGGCCACGAAGGCATCGGGCAGGTACAGGGCCTTGGGGTTCTTGCTGTCGAGGTAGTTCCAGTAGGGCAGGGCCCAGTCGTCGCCGGTCAGCTCCTTGACCTTGGCCGCCACGATGCTTTCGAAGGCGAACAGGTAGGCGCGGTGCCAGGACAGGAAGTACCAGCTGCCGTGCTGGCACTGGTCGCCGAAGGTGTTGTTGGTCAGGTCCGACGGAATCGGCGCACCGGCCTGGATCAGACGCTCCTGGCGCCACAGGTCCGGGTCGAAGCCATGCATGGCGCCGAGGAACTTCCAGCTGGTGCGGTCCTGCAGGGGCTGATTGTCCATGGCCTGCATGGCCTTGGCGTAGTTCAGCAGGGTCTTGTTCCAGCCTGAACCCAGTGTTGCGACATCCTGGCGAGAAGCGGTCATGAGGGCATGCTCCATGCGGTGAGGTGATGCCTGTCCACGATCCGGCAGCAGTGTCGGTACTGCCAGGAACGCGAGTCTGTGGTGGCTTGCACATAGGTCGAAAAGCGTGCGGCCGAGCGCCTGTCAGCTCGGGCCGAAGTACTCGGGCAGGTCGTTGGCGATCAGAGCGATAAGCTTCGAGGCGAAGGGGAGGCTGGCGTTTGTCAGGCAGACGCCTTTGCGCAAAGCGATCAGGTACGGTCCTGGTGCAGGCATGACTCCCTCCTGGGAAACACCGTGCAGGTCACGGCATATAGCTCTCTGCTAATCAGCGTTGCGATGTCCGGACAACAAACCGGGCGGCCGGCTAAAGGCTAGTGGCCATTAGCGGGCTTTTGCCAGCATAGCGGGGGATGGTTGGTGCGCAAGATGTTTTTGCGGGGAGGCGCCGAGCGGTAGGCGATAGGGTTTCATGAAGGGCGCGGTCAGACAATTCACCACTCCAGGTGGCACACGCAGTGACCACCTGGATGTCCTGTCAGCTCATCTGACGGGACAACGCCCTGGTCAAATGCGGGACTGTTTCTTCAACAGGTTTTCCAGTTGTTGGCGCTCCCAGGTGCTGAGCAGCTCCAGCGGATCGGTACCGAAGCGTTGGCGGGTATCGAAGTGATAGGCACGGCCGTCAGGCGCGTGGCAGCTCTCGCAGTATTCCAGGGCGTCGCGATCGCGTTGCACGCTCAAGCGCCAGCCTTCGGCTTCCATCAGCCAAAGCCCGCCGCGGGCCTGGGCCTCGAGACGCTGAACCGTGCGCACACCCAGGGCGAGGTCCTTGAGCAGTTGATAGACCTCGCGGGAGGTCAGTGATGGGCTGGACACGGCGTGAGTTCCAATGCGGTTGGCGGCTGAGGCCGGGGTGAAGTTCAGCCGCACGGCGTCTCGGGCAGGTGCCGTGCGGCTGTACAGGTTACTTCAGTCGGGCGACCAGGGCATCAGCGACACCTTCGGAGCTTGCCGGGTTCTGCCCGGTGACCAGCTTGCCGCCCTCGATGATGAAAGGCGCCCAATCGGGGCCTTACCATCAAAACGTTCACGTCGTTTTCCTCGCTCAGAAGTCCTGGGATGTTGGGCGCAGCACGATTTCATTGATATCGACATCGGCCGGTTGTTCAATGGCAAATGCAATGGCCCGCGCAACGGATTCGGCCGGGATCGCCTGCTTGTAGAAGTCCGCCACCGCCTGCGCGCTGGCTTCGTGGCCGCTGCCGAACTTCAGTTCGGAGTCCACCGCACCCGGTTCGATCGTGGTGGTGCGGATACTGCTGCCGACCTCATGGCGCAAGCCATCGGAAATCGCCCGCACCGCGTATTTGGTACCGCTGTACACCGAACCGCCCGGGCTGAACACCTTGATACCGGCAACCGATGAAATGTTGATGAAGTGCCCCGAACCTTGCTGCTGGAACAGGGGCAGGGCGGCGGCGATACCGTACATCACGCCCTTGATGTTGATGTCGATCATGCGGTCCCATTCGTCGACGCGCAATTCGGCGATCGGCGCGATGGCCATCAGGCCTGCGTTGTTGATCATCACGTCGACGCGCCCGAAGGTGTTCACGGCGTGCTGCATCAGGGCGACCAGGTCTTCACGGCGCGTCACATCGACCGCGAGCGCGGTGGCCTGAGCGCCGGCAGCCTTGATGTCTTCGACGATTGCATGGAGGCGCTCTTCGCGGCGTGCGGCGAGCACCACCCGGGCGCCCAGGCTGGCCAGGTGGCGAGCGGTGGCCTCGCCCAGGCCGCTGCTTGCACCGGTGATCACGACAACCTTGGCTTCGATACCCTTGCTCATTTCAGTAACCTCGTCAGGTGGAGATGGCACCGATTATGGGTTGTCATTCAATCGCGGAGAATGGAATATTCAGGATTTGAAAATTCCGTAAAATGGAAGAATAAAGTGCTGAACCGACTCGAAATGGTCAGGGTCTTCCTGGCCGTCGTTGACTGCTCTTCGTTCCGTGAGGCCGCGAACCAGCTCGGTACCTCGCCGCAGAAGGTCACCCGGGCGGTGCAGGAGCTTGAACGGCTCATGGGCGAGCCGCTGTTTCATCGAAGCACGCGGCAAATGAGCATCACCGATTTCGCCAGGGGGCTGGCGGAGGAGGCCAGAGCTGCCGTGGACAGCTTCGACCAGCTGTTCATGAAGGCCGACGGCCGGGACGAGGAAGTTGCAGGGCGGGTAGGGCTGACGGCCCCCCATGCGATTGGCAAGCTCTACCTGGCGCGCTTTCTGGCCGAGCTGCGCCGCAAGCACCCCAAGCTGAGCATCGACCTGACCCTGGATGACGAGTTGACCGACTCGGTGATATCGAAGATCGACATCGGCATCCGCGTGGGGACGGTACGTGATCGCAGGTTCATTGCCAGGACCGTGGCCAGCGTGCCATTGAAGGTGGTGGCCACGCCGGCCTTGATTGCCAGCGCAGGCGCGCCGTCGAACCTCGACGAGCTGAAGGCAATGCCCTTGTCCCTGCTGCTGGACCGGCGATCCGGGCGCGGCTGGCCATGGATCTTTCCGGGCGAAGAGAGCTTCATTCCGCAACTGCCCGGCTTCACCTGCGATGACCCGGAAACCGAACTGGAGATGGTCTTGCAGGGGGTTGTGCTGGCGCAGATTCCCCTGTACCTCGCCGAACCTCATTTGTCCCAAGGCACGCTTGTAGAGGTGTTGCCGGAACTCGCACCGAAGCCGCTTGAGCTGGTGCTCTATCGGACGCGCCCCGGGGCGGTGCCGCGCAGGATCCGGCTGGTGTATGACTTTCTGCTGGAAAAGCTCGGGGACCGGCAGCTGTTTCCCGGTGAAGTGCCGACCCTGGGCAGCGAATGATCACCACCTGATGCTGCAGAATCGCCAGGAGTACATCTGTGCTCCGTTAAGAAATTTTCATATACGCCAGCTCCCGATGCCCATGCCTTTAGACTGATGCCCCCTGAGCCTGGAGCATCGAATGAGTCGCGCACTGGTAATTGAAGACGACGAGGTCACCGCAAGCGCCATCGTTGCAGAGTTGCAAAGCCATGACTTCACCGCCACCTGGGCCGACAACGGCCGGGAAGGGCTGGCGCTGGCCATTTCCGGAAAGTACGACGTCATCACCCTGGACCGCATGCTGCCGCACTTCGACGGGCTGACCATCGTCAGCACCCTGCGCCAGCTGGCGATCCACACGCCGGTGCTGATGATCAGCGCGCTGTCCGATGTGGACGAGCGTGTGCGTGGCTTGCGCTCCGGGGGCGATGACTACCTGACCAAACCGTTCTCGATGATCGAGATGATTGCCCGGCTCGAAGTGCTGCTGCGATGCGGCACATCGGGCATGGTCAGCCATTGCATCGACTACGGCGGCTTACAGGTCAACCTGATCGCGCAGACCGCGACGCTGCAGGGCACGCCGATTCCACTGTTGCCGACCGAGTTCAAGTTGCTGACCTACCTCATGCGCCACGCCGGCAAGCTGGTGACGCGGACCATGTTGTTCCAGGAAGTGTGGGGCTACCACTTCGACCCGGGCACCAACATCATCGATGTGCACCTGGCGCGCCTGCGCAAGAAAATCGCCGAACCCAAGGCGCCCATCATTCAGACGATTCGTGGGACAGGTTATGTTCTGGTCGAAAACCACTGATCGCTGGCGCTCCAGCGGCAGCCGGCTGATCAGCCTGTACGCGCTGTTCTTCGTCGCCTGGGGGGCGATGTTCACCGGCGTGCTCTATTGGGAAATCGCCCGCTACCTCGGCTCGGTGGCGGAGCGGACCTTGATGCAGCGCGCGCATTACTACCAGAAGGTCAGTGACGAGGCGCTGGTCGCGGAACTGGAAGAAGGCGAGGTGTATTCGGTCCCCGGCATCGACGCCTATGGGCTGTTCGAGGCCAACGGCACCCATGTTCAGGGCCATCTGCTCAAGCTGCGGCGGAACCTGACGGATGACGGTCGTGTGCACTACCTGGAGCGCGGTTTGCGCATTGCCGTGCCCCATGAAGAAACGCGCAGCAGCTATGCCATACGGGTAAACAGGCCGGACGGCAGGATCCTGGTGTTCTCCCGCGACGGCGGGTCGATCGCCGCAGTTGGCGGCATCATCGGCCACGCGTTCTTCTGGGGGCTGTCGCTCACGCTGCTGCCGGGCCTGATCGGCTGGCGCCTGCTGCGTCGGCGGCCGATCCGCCGGGTCGAGCACTTGCAGCGCATCACCGAGCGCATCGTTTCGGGGGATCTGCGTGAACGGCTGCCGCTGTCGCCCCGTCGCGATGAGCTGGACATGCTGGCCAACGCAGTCAATACCATGCTCGCGCATATCGAGCAGTTGATGCTCGAGGTCAAAGGGGTGTGTGACGCCATCGCCCATGACCTGCGAACGCCGCTGACCCGGCTCAACACCCACCTGCATCAGCTTCAGAAGCTGCCGTTGCAACGGGCCCACGCGCGCAGCGTGAACCTGGCGCTGGAGGAGAGTGAGTCGATCATGTCGCGTTTCCAGGGGCTGTTGCGTATTTCAGAGCTCGAGGACACCCGCCGGCGATCGGCCTTCCAGCCGTTTCAGCCGGCGGCCTTGCTGGCTCAGGCGCACGAGTTCTACGAGCCGCTCGCCCA
Source organism: Pseudomonas sp. NPDC089401 (assembly GCF_044749485.1). Classification (NCBI taxonomy): domain Bacteria; kingdom Pseudomonadati; phylum Pseudomonadota; class Gammaproteobacteria; order Pseudomonadales; family Pseudomonadaceae; genus Pseudomonas; species Pseudomonas sp. NPDC089401. The sequence continues at coordinate 30,246 of NZ_JBIVIA010000009.1, forward strand.
GGAGAAACGCCAGCGACTGGTGCTTCAGGCAAGTGCGGACTGCCCGCCGTTGCTGGGCGATGTTTCACTGCTTTTCGAAGCACTGACCAACCTGATCGACAACGCCATCAAGTTCACCCAGCCGGGCGGGGTGATCGTTCTGGCCTGCATGCTTGAAGCAGACAGCGTCAAGATCGAAGTGCTGGACAATGGCCCGGGGATCCCGGCCAGTGAGCGCAAGAGCGTGACGCGCAGGCTGTACCGGGGGGATGAGACCCGGCAGCAGCCTGGTAACGGGCTTGGGCTGTCATTGGTGGCTGCCGTCGCTCACCTGCACCGCCATGGGCTCGATATCGATGCGGGGCCTGCTGATCGCGGTACGCGTATCACGCTGACGTGTCCACTCGATACGGTTGTCCGGCGATGAGAGCAGTCAGTGACTGGCGCTTGACGCTGTGGCGGTGCGGGCGTTACGCCGCAAGCGCACGGCCAGCTTGGCGAGGAGCTTGAAGACAACGGCGCTGAAGATCAGCGCGAAACCCAGCGGATACCAGGAACCCATGGGGATGCGCTTGTAGAACGACAGCACGAATACCCCGGCAATCACCCATGTGCCGGTGCTGTGCAGCCCTTTCCAGACGCGGGCACCGAGCAGTTTCACGGCGGCGGGGAAGGAGGTGATGGTCAGCAGGATGATGAACAGATAACCGATCGAGCCGGGGATGTTCGCCGCAGCCGTGCGGCCATGCCAGAAGGTTTCGGGGAAAAGCTTTACGTAGAGGATGATCAGCACCGCGTGTACGGCATGGGAAAAGGCGAACGCCAGCCCCAGGAAGCGCCGCTCGCGCAGCAGGCCGTGGGTGAAGGTGCTGGGCACCAGGGCCGCCAGTGCCGAGGCGAGGAAGGTCAGCAGGAACAAGGCGAAGGATGTCCGGGCAGTGGTTCGGATCGCGCTGCGCAGGGCTTCGACCCATTGCGGTTGGGACCACAGGGCCAGCGCAGTGACGATCAGCACGAACAGGGACAACAACGAGAACAGTCTCCAGCCATGGAGGCTGGCAGTTTTGGCGTGGTGGTGCATGGCGGACTCCCAGGTATGAACGCGGCGTGCGGGATGTCGCCGCGGTTCGAGGCGCCATGGTGTCAATGGCGGTTGTCTGGGATATGTCTGGAAACGCTCGCCGTGTATCACTCTGTAGGTAATCAACGCCGGCTATGCCGTGCGTGTCACCTACGAGCCCTGAGCGTCTGACCCGGTCAGTTGAAGATAGTGGCAGGGTGTGATTTTGATTTGTGGATCCATGAAAAGTGAAATAACGCTAAATAAATTGACTATCTAGCGCCTTGTCGCTTTCAATGGATCCACAAAAACAAAATCCCGGAGAGATTCATGTTCCCGAAAAACGCCTGGTATGTCGCCTGCACCCCTGATGAGCTCACTGACAAACCCTTGGGTCGGCAGATCTGCGGGGAAAAAATGGTGTTCTACCGCGGCCTGGAAAACCAGGTCCACGCCGTCGAGGACTTCTGCCCGCACCGTGGCGCGCCGCTGTCCCTGGGCTATGTCGAGGATGGCAAGCTGGTCTGCGGCTATCACGGCCTGGTGATGGGCTGCGACGGCAAGACCGTGTCGATGCCCGGCCAGCGCGTGCGCGGCTTCCCTTGCAACAAGACCTACGCCACCGTCGAGCGCTATGGCTTCATCTGGGTCTGGCCGGGCGAGCAGGACAAGGCCGACCCCGCCACCCTCTGCCACCTGGAATGGGCCGAGAGCGATCAGTGGGCCTACGGCGGTGGGTTGTTCCACATCCAGTGCGACTATCGCCTGATGATCGACAACCTCATGGACCTGACCCACGAAACCTACGTCCATGCCTCCAGCATCGGCCAGAAGGAAATCGACGAAGCCCCTCCGGTGACCACGGTCAATGGCGATGAGGTCGTCACGGCCCGGCACATGGAAAACATCATGGCCCCGCCGTTCTGGCGCATGGCCCTGCGCGGCAACAACCTGCCCGACGACCAGCCCGTCGATCGCTGGCAGATCTGCCGTTTCACCCCGCCCAGCCATGTACTGATCGAAGTGGGCGTGGCGTTGGCGGGCAAGGGCGGTTACGACGCGGCGCCGGAGCACAAGGCATCGAGCATCGTGGTCGACTTCATCACCCCGGAAACCGAAACCTCCATCTGGTACTTCTGGGGCATGGCGCGCAACTTCAACCCGCAGGACCAGGCCCTCACTGCCAGCATCCGCGAAGGGCAGGGCAAGATCTTCAGCGAAGACCTCGACATGCTCGAGCAGCAGCAGGCAAACCTGCTGGCCAACCCGCAGCGCAACCTGCTCAAGCTCAACATCGATGCCGGTGGCGTGCAGTCGCGCAAGATCCTCGAGCGCTTGCTCGCCGAGGAACGGTCGCAACTGGCCCCGCAGTTGATCGCAAGCGCCCAGTGAAGCTCCCTGTCGATGTCGTGCCCGGCCACTGCGGTGGCCGTCAACGGAAGGTCCGCCATGATTGAAGTTGTCGTGAAGTCCCGTAACACCGAAGCAGAAGGTATCTGCAGCTACGAACTGGCCTGCGCCGAGGGCAACCCGTTGCCCGCGTTCAACGCCGGGGCGCATATCGATGTGCACCTGCCCGGCGGGCTGGTGCGCCAATATTCCCTGTGCAATCCCCCCGAGGAACGCCACCGCTACCTGATCGGCGTGCTCAACGACGCCGCTTCACGCGGTGGTTCGCGCTGCCTGCACGAGCAGGTCCAGGCCGGGCAGCGTCTGCACATCAGTGCGCCACGCAACCTTTTCGAGCTGGTGCCCGGCGCCACCCGCAGCCTGCTGTTCGCCGGCGGGATCGGCATCACGCCGATACTCTGCATGGCCGAGCAGCTGTGGCTGCAAGGCGACGACTTCGAGCTGCACTACTGCGCCCGTTCAAGCGAGCGGGCGGCGTTTGTCCAGCGCCTGGCCGACGCGCCATTCGCCGACCGGGTGCACCTGCACTTCGACGAATCGCCCCAGTCACGCCTCGATGCAGCGCAGGTGCTGGCACAGCCGGGGGCTGACGATCACCTGTACGTCTGCGGCCCGGCCGGGTTCATGCAGCATGTGCTGGACACGGCCCGCGACCAGGGTTGGCCGCAGGCGCAACTGCACCGGGAATACTTTGCTGGCACACCGGTCGACACCGGCAACGATGGCACCTTCTCGGTCAAGCTCGGCAGCACCGGGCAGGTGTTCGAGATTCCGCCGGACCGGACGGTGGTCCAGGTGCTGGAAAGCCACGGCGTGTCGATTGCCGTTTCCTGCGAGCAAGGGGTGTGCGGCACCTGCCTGACACGGGTGCTGGAGGGGGTGCCGGAGCACCGCGACCTGTACCTGACCGAAGACGAGCAGGCGGCCAACGACCAGTTCACTCCCTGCTGCTCCCGCGCCAGGTCTGCCGTGCTGGTGCTGGACTTGTAAGCCAAGGGCGCGCTAGGCGCCCTTGGAAATCACCTGTACCCCGACTGCCGCGCTGGCTGCGCCGAACACTTCGGCGTAGCGCAGCGTGGCATTGGCGTGTTCGCGCATGATGCCTTCGGCGCGCGCACCCTGGCGGCTGCGCAGTGCATCGACCAGCGAGTGGTGCTGCATGTGGGCGAAGTTGAAGCGGCGGTACTCGCGGGCCATGTCGTCGCGGTCGAAGGCCAGCGCCGACACCGAGGCGAAGGGGCGGTGGTCATTGCGCGCCAGGGCCTCGGCAATGGCCGGGTTGCCGCTGCCATCGACGATCACCTGGTGGAAACGCAGGTTGAGGTCATGGAAGGCCTCGAGGTCCTGCTCGGTGATGTAGCCCTTGTCGAACAGCGCGTCGCCTTGCTCCAGGCATTCCTGGAGCGTGGCCAGTGCCTCGGGGGCGAGGCCGCGCTCGGCGCATTGCCGCGCTGCCAGCCCCTCCAGCACACCGCGGACCTCCACGGCGCCGGTGATGTCCTCGACGCTCAGGGTCCTGACCTGGAAGCCCTTGCCACCGTGGCGTACCAGCAAGCCTTCCTGTTCGAGGGTGCGAAACGCCATGCGCACCGGCATGCGCGAAACACCGAAGCGCTCCGCCGTGGGGACTTCCATCAGGCGGTAGCCGCCAGCCAGTTCGCCGGAAGCGATCATCTTGCGCAGGGCGACCAGGATGGTCTGGCCGTGTTTGCTCATTACAGGCGACCTCAGGAAAGAGGCGGACATGGTAGCGCAATGAATCATGGCTGTGCAGGTCGCCCTGGATGTGCCGCTCGAGGATCACCGCTGTCACCGATCAGCCCGAGCGCCTCGATGGCCAGCAGCGCGCAGCGCTCATCGTTGTCCGAGGTATCGCCACTGACACCGATGGCGCCCAGCAGGCGGCCCTCGGCATCGCGCAGCAGCACACCGCCGGGCACTGGAATCACCTCGCCATCGGTGAGGCTGTTGATGGCATCGAAGAACGCCGGCATGACCTGGGCGCGGCGTGCCAGTTCACGGCCGCCGAAGCCCAGGCCCAGGCAGCCGCGGGCCTTGCCGGTGGCGATCTGCGGGCGCAGGAAGCTGGCCCGCTCGTCGCGCAGCACCGCCAACGGGTGGCCGGCGATGTCGAGCACCGCTGCGGCCAACGGCTTGAGGTTCAACGCGCGTGCTTGCTGCAGGGTCGCGGCGGCCAGTTGCCCCGCCAGTTCACAGTCAAGTGTCGTCATGCTCACAGGCTCCATTTGCCAAGCTCGGCCACCCGGTCGCGGGTGTAGAGGTCGGTCCATTTCAACGAGTTGAAGTCCGACACCTGCTTGGGGTTGTAGGCGGTGCGTTGCAGCCGTACCGGTTCGCCGGCCTTGTACACCGCTTGCAGGCGTTCGCGGTCCTGGAGGATGCGGATGTCGTCCAGGGGCGAGCCGTCGAGCACCAGCAGGTCGGCCTGTTTGCCAGGTTCCAGGGTGCCGAGGGTCTCGCCGCGCGGCATCAGGCGTGCGCCGACGTTGGTGGCGGCGAACAACGCTTCGGCCGGCGTGAAGTCCAGGCGCCGCACCAGCAGTTCCAGCTCGCGGGCGTGCCATTCGCCGTAAGGGGTCACGGCAAAGCCGCTGTCGCTGCCGCAGGCGAAGGGCACGCCTGCGGCCTTGGCACGCTTGAGCACCGCCGAGCCGAGCTCCAGGGTGCGTGCGCAGTAACCGGCGTAGCCTGTGCTGACCGCGGGGTCATGGGGCTGGCAGAAGTCCACGGTGTTCTGCGGGAAGGTCATGGTCGGCGCGAGCACGCTGCCGGCCTCGAGCAGCGCCTCGATGCAGGCGTCATCCATGTAGAAGGCGTGGAACACCAGGTCGACGCCGGCCTTGGCCGCGTACATCACCGCTTCCCGGCCATAGGCGTGGGTCGCCACGCGGCAGCCGAGGCGGTGGGCTTCGTCGACCATCTCACGGGTTTCGTCGGCGGTGAAGGCGGCGACGATTTCACCGTTGCGGCGACGGTGGGTGCCGTCCATGGCGATCTTGATCAGGTCAACGCCGTCCTTGGCCTGCTTGCGGATCTGTGCAATGGCATCGGCGCGGCTGGTGACCAGCGCGGCGGTGAAGTACTCAGGGGCGCCGACGCGGCTGGGAAACCAGTCGTTCAGGCTCTGCCGGTTGGTGATCACACGGCTGCTGGCCGCGATGCGCGGACCTTCGAACAGCCCGGCGTTGACCGTGTTGCGCACGGCAATGCTGAGCTGGCCGCTGTCGCCGGGGCAGACCATCGAGGTCACGCCGGCTGCCAGCACGTGTTGGGCGAAGAACAGCCCGCGCAAGGCACGGAACTCATCGCTGGACCAAATATCGATGTCTTCCTCGCTCTGGGCATTGCCAAACGCCAGGTGGGTGTGCACGTCCACCAACCCCGGCATGACGAAGTGGCCGTGGGCCTCACGGTCGCCGGGCTGCGGGCGGGGCGCCTCGCTGGACGGCCCGACATGGCGGATCACGCCGCCTTCGATGACCAGTGTCTGTTGCCGGCGGGGGTGCAGGCCGGTGCCGTCGAACAGGGTGGCGCAGTGCAGGTGCAGGGCACTCATCGGTGGGCGCTCGCAAGGGTTTCGGCGACCCAGTCGGCGATGTAGTGCCCGGCATTGATGCTGTTGTCGAAGCTCGAATGCTGCACGCCGCCTTCACGGTCGGTGAAGATCTTCAGTTCGCGTTTCGGGCTGTTGACCAGTTGCTCGTAGGTGCGGTGCGCCCATTTGAGCGGGATCTGCGAGTCCTTTTCGCCATGGGTGACCAGAAACGGGACGCGGATCCGGTCGAGCACGCCGTCGAGGTGCACCTGCTCGGCGATGCGCATGAACTCGTCCATGTCCTTCGCCCCCCAGACCCATTGCACGTGCGCCCAGTAGTGGGGCACCGGGAAGTTGCCTTCTTGTTCCAGACGACGCTTCTGCACATCGCGCCAGTCGTGGTTGGCGCCCCACACCACACCGCAGGCGAAGCGCGGTTCGAAGGCCACCGCGCGCGGGCAGTAGTAACCGCCCAGGGACACGCCTTCCAGGCCGATGCGCCTGGCATCCACATCGGCACGGGTTTCCAGCCAGTCGACGACGCGGCTCGCCCAGTGTTCGCTGTCATGGCGTGCGGTCATGCCGTGCAGGCGCAGCGCCTCGCCGGTACCGGGCTGGTCGATGATCAGCGACGACACGCCACGCCTGGCCAGCCAGGCGGGCAGGCCGACGCGGTATTTCATTTCCTTGGTCGAATCCAGCCCGTTGACTTGCACCAGCAGCGGTGCCGGGCCACTCACGCCTTCGGCACGTACCAGCAAGCCTGAGAGGTGCTTGCCTTGGTAGGGGATCTCCACCCGCTCGCAGTTCTCCCTGGCCAGGTCGATGCCGCGGGCGAAGGTGTCGAGAAAACGCTGATAGAGGGCGGCACGGCCGGGCGCAGCGTGGGCCTGCAGGCGTTCGCAGGTGAGGTAGTAGGTAGCTGCGCGGTTGTATTTCTCCCCGGCGGACAAGTGTCGGCCGGCGGCTTCGTCTTCTGCGGCCAGGCCGCAGAGCTTGTCGGCCATGCGCGACCAGGTTTCCCGGAAGGCTTGGGTGCCGGCGGCGTCTGGCTGCCTGGCGGCTTCCTGCAGCGGGGCGCACATTTCCTCGATTTCACCCAGGCGGGCACCCATCTCGATGGCCAGGTCCACCGAGAGATTCCAGACGTAGTTGGTGGGGAAGTAACGGAACATTGTTGTTGTCCTTCTGCGGTCGTGGAGTCCGGCGCCCACATAGCGACAGGCACGCAGGGCGCGGTTCGAAGGCAAGGTACGCAGGCAGGGCAGGGTGGGGCCAATCGTGATCGGGGATGCGAGGTATCGCCAAACGCGATGCCCCGCCACCGTTGCGGTGGCAGGGGCGATAAGTGCGGTTCAGGCGCTGGCGCGCAAGGTTTCGCGCTGCGGCCTGGCGCGCTGGATGAAATCGCAGATGCGTTCGCGCAACCACCGGTGCATGGGATCGCCGTCCATGCTGCGGTGCCACATCATGAACTCGCGCATGAGCGGGATCTTCACCGGCGGCGGCAGCAGGCGCAACGGCAGGTAGCCGGCGTACAGTTCGGCCAGCCGGCGGTGCATGGTGGCGATCCGAACGGTGCCCACCAGCAACTGGGGCAGGGTGTTGAAGTCGTTGGTGATGACTTCCAGGCGCCGATTGAAGCCGTACTGGTTCATGAACCAGTCCTCGATGCTCAAGTGGCGGTTGCGGCCAAAGCCTACCGAGATGTGCCCCATCTGCATGTACTGCTCGAGGGTCAGCTGCTCGCCCACCTCGGGGTTGTCGCGCCAGACCACGCAGACATGGTCTTCCTCGAACAGCAGCTGTGCCGGATGGCCGTCGATCAGGTAGCGCTCGGGCACGATCATCATGTCGACCTCGCCGCGCATCAGCAATTCGGCGCTGTTGTCGCCTGGGCTGATCATCTCGAAGGTAATGTGCGGCGCCTCCTGGTGGATGCTCTGGAGGACCTGGGCGAACACCACGCTGATCAGGTAGTCCGAGGCCACCAGGCGGAAGTGGCGCTTGCTGGCGGCCGGGTCGAACACCGGCCTGGCGGTGATCGACGAGCGAATGGTCAGCAGCACTTCGCGCACCGGCTTGGCCAGTTCCAGGGCATAGGGGGTGGGCTGCATCTTGCGCCCGACCTGCACCAGCAACTCGTCCTCGAAAAACGTTCGCAGCCGCCCCAGCACGCCACTGGTGGCCGATTGGGTCATGTGCAGGCGCTCGGCGGCGCGGGTGATGTTCTGCTCCTCGAGCAGGATGTCCAGGGCAACCAGCAGGTTCAAGTCCAGGTGGTGAAAGCGCATGGTGATAGCTCTCGGCTCTTGTAGTTATTTTCGCGATACCTTCCCGCTGCATTGCCGATACGTCAAGACCCCTCGGCCCCGATAGCCAGCCAACGCCGGCCCGCATGGGCCAGCGCTCAGGTATCGCGATTGCCGATGCCTCGCAGTTCGACTCGCGATTGGTCACGCCACCCCGGCACCGAGCAACCTGCGCTCCAGTCGAACGGCCGATGTGCCGCCGCGACCCACTACCGGTGACCTGCCTCGCCGAATAACAATTTCAATGGAGTGGTAGCCATGAACATTCTTGGTCTCGACGCACTGGTGTTTGGCGTCGACGATATCCAGGCCTGTGCCGATTGCCTGCGTGACTATGGCCTCGCGGCCGTTCAGCTGGACGCCGACGGTGGCCGTTTCGAGGCCCTGGACGGCACCTCGATCATCATTCGCCGCGGCGACGACGCTGGCCTGCCGCCGGCGCTCGGGCCAACGCCGTCGCTGCGCGAGACCGTCTACGGCGTAGCGTCGAGCGACGACCTGGCGGCCATCGCCGACGAGCTGGGCCGTGACCGCGAAGTGCGGCGTGACGCCAGTGGCGCGTTGCATACCGTCGACGACCTGGGCTTTGCCATTGCCTTCCAGGTGACCTGCCGTCGCCCCTTCGACGCGCCCGCCGACCTGACCAATGCGCCTGGCAGCGCAGCGCAACGCCCGCTCAACCAGCTGGGCATCACCCCGGACATGCCGGCGTTGCCGCGCACCTTGTCCCACGTGGTGTACTTCGTACCCGATGCGGCCAAGGGCGAAGCGTTCTACCGCGATCGCCTGGGCTTCGTCACCACGGACAGCTTCGTGGGCGTCGGCCCGTTCATGCGCAGCGCCGCCATGGACGATCACCACTGCCTGTTCATGATCCAGACGCCACCGCACATGCAGGGTTGCGAGCACTTCACCTTCCACATGGGCAGCGGCACCGAGGTACTGCTGGCCGGCACGCGCTTCCAGCAGCGCGGCTGGACCAGCTTCTGGGGGCCGGGCCGCCACCTGCTGGGTTCCAACTGGTTCTGGTACTTCAACAGCCCGCTGGGCTGCCACATCGAGTACGACGCCGACATGGACAAGCACGACGACCACTGGGCGGCGCGCCAGGCGCCGATGTCGGCCGACAACTCGCAGCTGTTCCTGTTCGCCTCGCGGGAGAAGTGGGCACCGGGTGGCCCACCTGGGAAGCAAGGCTGAAGCATGGGTTGCGTGGCGCTGTGCCGGCTCGATGAGCTGGGCGAGGGCCAGGCGCGCGGCTTCGATCCACAAGGCAGCGGCAGTGACAACCTGTTCGCCCTGCGCCACCAGGGCCAGGTACGGGTGTACCGCAACCGGTGCCCGCACTTGAGGGTGCCTCTGGAATACCGCAAGCACCGCTTCCTGAGTGCCGATGGCCAGTGGATCGTCTGCTACGCCCACGGCGCGCGCTTCAGGCCCGGGGACGGCGTTTGCGTACACGGTCCCTGCCGTGGCGAAGCCCTGGAGGGACTTGCGCACCAGGAAGCGGGCGGCTGGTTGCTATTGCCGCTGGCACAGCTTGAGCGCTGACCTATCGCGCCGCGCGATAGGTCGCATCCTGCGACGCGATTGGTCAACGCCCGACGACGCCTGGAAGCTGTGCACAGGCACAGGAAACGGCCACCCCGCAGGACGGGGCGGACTACAAGAACAAAACGTGAGACATGCCATGAATACAGTGAACAACGTGTTGATCGTGGGCGGCGGAATCGGTGGCCTGTGCGCCGCCATCGCCCTGCGTCGCAAGGGCATCGCCGTCGACCTGGTCGAGCTGAAGACCGAGTGGACCGTCTACGGCGTCGGCATCATCCAACAGAGCAATGTGGTACGCGAGATGTACCGCCTGGGCCTGCTCGAAGCCTACCTGGATGCGGCCTACGCCTTCGAGGACGTGGCCATCTACACCACCGCAGGGCAGCAACTGGCGCGCATCCCCGGCCAGCGCCTGGCCGGTCCGCAGTATCCGGCCAATGTCGGTATCTCGCGCCGCGCCCTGCACAAGGTGTTGAGCGAGACCGCCATCGAACTGGGCACCCAGGTGCGCCTGGGCACCTCGGTGGAAAGCTTCGAGCAGGACGACAGTGCGGTGGATGTGCTGTTCAGCGACGGCAGCCAGGGGCGCTACGGGCTCATGGTCGGTGCCGATGGCTTGTATTCGAAGGTGCGCAGCCTGCTGTTCGCTGACCGTTATCAGCCGCGCTTCACCGGCCAGTCGGTGTGGCGCTACAACTTCCCGCGCGCTGCAGGCATCGATCACCTTGCCAACTACCAGGGGCCCTCCGGCAACGCGGGCCTGGTGCCACTGGCCGATGACCTGATGTACCTCTTCACCACCTCCCACGAGCCGGGCAACCCGTGGATGGAACCCGCCACCCTGGCCGATGGCCTGCGCCAGCGGCTGGCCGGTTTCGGCGGGCTGATCGGTGCATTGCGCGAGCAGATCGTCGACAGCGCCGAGGTCGTCTACAAGCCGCTCGAAGCCGTGTTTGTCGACGAGCCCTGGTATCGCGGCCGCGTGTTGCTGATCGGTGACGCCGCCCATGCCACCACGCCGCACCTGGGGCAGGGCGCAGGCATGGCCATCGAGGATGCCGTCGTGCTGGCCGAGGAACTCACCGCCGCTGGCAGCCTCGACGCGCAATTGCAGCGCTTCATGGGCCGGCGCTTCGAGCGCTGCAGGTTCATCAGCGAAATGTCCCTGCTGGCAGGTGAGAAGGAGATCCAGCGCGATCCTGCCTTCGACCGCATCGGCCTGGTCAAGCGGATGCTGGAGATGACTGCGCAGCCGATCTGACGCGCTTTGCCCGGCGCGTCGGCGCCACGCCAACACCGCCACACAATAACAAGAAAGAGGAAACCCCGATGTTGACTCGCAAAGGTGCATCCGCACGGCCACTGCCGGCGCTCAAGCCCCTCGGCCTGGCGCTCGTCGCGCTGGCCGCAAGCCAGGCGCAGGCCTTCGAATTCGACAGCGGCAACCCCGACCTGCGGGTACGCTGGGACAACACCCTGAAGTACAGCGCCGCCTGGCGCACCCAGGACGCCAGCAGCACGCTCAGCGAAGGGCAGACCGCGCTGAACCTGGACGACGGCGACCGCAATTTCGACAAGGGCCTGATCTCCAACCGCCTCGACCTGCTGTCGGAGCTGGACATCACCTACCACAACGTCGGCGCACGGGTCAGCGGCGCGGCCTGGTACGACGATGTCTACAACCAGGGCACCGACAACGGCGACCCCAGCCGTGCCAACAGTTACTCGGTCGACCACGACCAGTTCACCCACGCCACGCGCAAGCTGCATGGGCGCAAGGGCGAACTGCTCGACGCCTTCGTCTTCGGCAGGACCGAGATCGGCGACATGCCGTTGTCCGGCCGGTTGGGCCAATACGCCATGCAGTGGGGCGAGAGCCTGTTCTACGGCGCGAACGGCATCGCAGGCGGCATGGCGCCGGTGGACGTGGTCAAGGGCCTGTCGGTGCCCAACACACAGTTCAAGGAGCTGATCCGTCCGGTACAGCAGATTTCCGGGCAGCTGCAACTGACGCCGGACGTGTCGGTGGGGGCCTACTACCAGTTCGAGTGGGAGGCCAACCGCCTGCCGGCGGCGGGCAGCTATTTCTCCAGTGACGACTTCTTCGGCGATGGCGCCGAGCGCATGTTCGTCGGCGCACCGGTCTTCCCCGGCGGCCAACCCCTGGCGTTCTTCCACGGCAATGACAAGGAGGCCAAGGACTCGGGGCAGGGCGGCGTGCAGCTGCGCTGGCGCAGCGAGACTGTCGACTGGGGCCTGTATGCCATCCGCTTCCACGACAAGTCGCCGCAGCTCAACGTGCGCCCGGGCTTCGCCACCCTTGACCCGGTCAGCGGCAAGGCCGGCGAGTTCTACTGGGTGTACCCCGAAGGCATCGAGGCGTTCGGCGCGAGCTTCTCCACCACCGTCGGCAACTTCAACCTTGCCGGTGAGCTGTCGACGCGCTGGAACCAGCCGCTGGCCTCCACCAACCAGCATGCCCTGGCCGCGGGCGAGGCGATCGACAATGACGACAACCCGGTGTACGCCACTGGCCGCACCCTGCACGCCAATGTCTCCTGGCTGGCCAGCCTGGAACCGAACTTCATCGCTGCCGAGTCGAGCTTCATCGGCGAAATCGCCTTCAACCGGGTGATGAGCGTGAGCAAGAACGCCGATGCCGTCGACCCCAACGCCGACCGCGACGCCACCAGCCTGCGCCTGGTGTTCGAGCCGATGTACCGGCAGATCCTGCCCGGCCTCGACCTGTCGGTGCCGATCGGCGCGAGCTACACCCACGGCGCGTCGATGGCGCTGGGCACCGGCTTTGGCACCGATCGTGGCGGTGACCTGAACATCGGCCTCAAGGGCAACTACCTCAATACCTGGAGTCTGGGCCTGAGCTACACGCACTACTACGGGCCGCAGAACACCTTCCTCGACGCCGACAACCACTACACCTTCGAACAGTCGCTCAAAGACCGCGACTTCATCGCCTTCACCGTCAGCCGCACCTTCTGACCGAGGATCACCCGATGAAACACAACAACAAAGTCCTGCCCCTGATTGCTGCCCTGAGCGCTTCGCTGCTGTTCGCCCAAGGCGCCGCTGCCGCCGTGTCCGCCGAACAGGCGGCCACCCTCAACACCAGCCTGACCCCGCTTGGTGGCGAGCGCGCCGGCAATGCCGACGGCAGCATTCCGGCCTGGACCGGTGGCTACACCCAGGCCGACCCGACCTACAAGGACGGCGGCAAGCGTGGCGATCCGTTCGCCGGCGACAAGCTGCTGTTGCGCATCACCGCGCAGAACATGGCGCAGTACGCCGACAAGCTGACCCCGGGCATCCAGGCGATGCTCAGGAAGTACCCGGACAGCTACCGTCTCGACGTCTACCCGACCCACCGCAGCGCGGCTGCGCCGCAGTCGGTGTATGACGCCACCCTCGCCAACGCCACCAGCGGCAAGCTGCTGGACGGCCCGGGCGGCCCCATGCCCCAGGGTGCATCCGGCGGCATCCCGTTCCCGATCCCGGCCAATGGCGTGGAAGCCATGTGGAACCACTTGCTGCGTTGGCGCGGTGTGTCCTGGCACGCCAGCTTCAACCAGTACCTGACCACCGCCGATGGCAAGCACGTGCTCACCAACGACTCGCGCGCCGATCTGCAGATGCCCTGGTACCTGCCCGGTGGCAGTGGCGACAAAGGGGTGTTCTGGTCCATCCGCATGACCAACGACGGCCCGCCCCTGCGTGCCGGCGAGGCCATTACCGGGCTTGAGAACCTCAACGCCGACAAGGCTGCGGTGTGGACCTACCTGCCGGGTCAACGCCGTGTGCGTCGCCTGCCCAACGCCTGCTGCGACACGCCGACGCCGGCCACCGCCGGGGTCATGAGCTTCGATGAGCTGTACGTGTTCAACGGCCGTCTCGACCGCTTCGACTGGAAGCTGGTGGGCAAGAAGGAGCTGTACATCCCCTACAACGCCAACAAGGTGTTCACCGCCAGCAGTGCCGAGGCGCTGCTCGCCCCGCACCACCTGAACCCCGAGTCCATCCGCTGGGAGCTGCACCGTGTGTGGGTGGTCGAGGCGACCCTGAAGAACGGCCAGCGCCATGTGATGCCACGCAGCACCTACTACCTCGACGAGGACACCTGGGCCGCCGTGCTGGGCGAGCGCTACGACGCCCGCAACCAGCTGGCCAAGGTGGTCTGGACCTCGCCGGTGGTGCTGCCCGACCTGCCGGGCGTGGTGACCCTGACCAATGGCTTCTACGACCTGCTCTCCGGTGCCTGGTTCGCTGGCGACCTGTTCGCCGGCAAGAGCGAGCAGTACCGCATCGTGCCGCCCTACAAGGACTCGGTGTTCACCGCCGACGCCATGGCCGGCGAGGGCGTGCGCTGAAACGGTGCCTGGGCTGTAGCAACCAACAAGAACAACAAAAGGGTGCGTGCGATGAACAAGATGCTCTACGGCTGGCTGCTGGCAGCCTGTTGCGGGCTGCCACCGGCCTACGCCGCTGGCAGTGTGGATGTGCTCGCGCAGCCCGCGCTGCAGGGGCCCCAGGCCCTGCGCGCGGTGTTGCAGGACGTGGCCCGGGCCGGTGCGCGGCTGGTTGCGGTGGGCGAGCGGGGCGTGGTCCTGCTGTCCGATGACAATGGCACCAGCTGGCGCCAGGCCAGCGCGGTGCCGGTGAGTGTCAGCCTGACCGCCGTGCAGTTCGTCGATGCCCGCAACGGCTGGGCTGTCGGCCATGCCGGCGTGGTGCTGCATAGCGAAGACGCCGGCGAGCACTGGAGCCTGCAGCTTGACGGCAAGCGCGCCGCCGCCCTGGAGGTGCAGGCCGCCGAGGCAGCCGCGGACCAGCAGCGCATGGCGGGCGCGCAACGGCTGCTGGACGATGGCGCGGACAAACCGCTGTTGGCCCTGAGTTTCACCGATGCCCGCAACGGCATGGTGGTGGGCGCCTACGGGCTGGCCATGGGCACTGCCGACGGCGGGCGCAGTTGGCAGTCGCAGATGGGACAACTGCCGAACGGGCGTGGCCTGCACCTGTACGCCCTGGCGCGCCACGACAATCAGGTGTACGTCGCCGGCGAACAGGGCCTGCTGCTTCGCTCGCAAGATGGCGGCGGGCATTTCCAGGCGCTGCAAGGGCCCTACGATGGCAGCTACTTCGCCGCCACCGTGTTGCCCGGCGGCCGTCTGCTGGTCGGCGGCCTGCGCGGGTCGCTGTTCGCCTCTGACGACGGTGGCGACAGCTTCCAGGCACTGACCAACCCGATTCCGGCATCGCTCAATGGCCTGCGCGTCGCCGGTGGCCAGCTGTTGCTCGCCAACCAGGCGGGGATGCTCCTGCGCAGCGGCCTCGACGCCTTCGTCGCTCACCCCATGACGGTTTCCGCTGGCCTGCCACTGACTGCCGCCACCATCGCCGCCGACGGTGCCATCGTCGCCGTTGGCATGGCCGGCGCGCGCCGCCTGGCACCTTCTTCTTCCCCCTCGACGGACTGAGCCATGCATGCCATGAATTCATCTGCGCCTTGCGGCGGCCATCTCGACGGCTTCGACAGCGCGTCCGGCTCGCTGCTGGAACGTGCGCTGTTCAACCACCGGGGGCTGGTGTTGCTGCTGTGCCTGGCGGCGACCTTGCTGCTCGGCTGGCAAGCCTCGCGCCTGACGCTCAATGCCAGCTTCGAGAAGATGATCCCGCGCGATCATCCGTTCATCCACAACTACCTGGAGCACCGCCAGGAGCTCGCCGGCCTGGGCAATGCGGTGCGCATCGCCGTGGCCAATCCGCGCGGCAGCCTCTACGACCAGGACTACCTGCGCAGCCTGCAGCAGCTCAACGACGCGATCTACCTGCTGCCTGGCGTCGACCGTGCGGCGATGAAGTCGCTGTGGACCCCGTCCACCCGCTGGACCGGGGTCACCGAGGAGGGCCTGGAAGGTGGCCCGGTGATCCCCGACGGCTACGATGGGGCTGCCGCCAGCCTCGAAGCGCTCAGGCGCAACGTCGAACGTTCCAACGAGATTGGCCAGCTGGTGGCCTTCGACCAACGTTCGAGCATCGTCTACGTGCCGCTGCTGGAGCACACTCCGGACGGCCAGGCCCTCGATTACGCGGCCTTCGCCCATGAGCTGGAAACCTTGCGCGAGCGCTTCCAGGCGCAGGGCGTGGAGATCCACATCACGGGGTTCGCCAAGGTCGTCGGCGACCTCATGGACGGCCTGCGGCAGATTCTGCTGTTCTTTGCCGTCGCCATCGCCATTACCGCCGCCGTGCTGTACGGGTACACCCGCTGCGTGCGCAGCACTGCGCTGGTGGTGGTGTGCTCGCTGGTGGCGGTGATCTGGCAGCTTGGCCTGCTGCCGATGCTGGGCTACGTGCTCGACCCGTATTCCGTGCTGGTACCGTTCCTGGTGTTCGCCATCGGCATGAGCCACGGCGCCCAGAAGATGAACGGCATCATGCAGGACATCGGCC
The DNA here is from genome assembly GCF_044749485.1 of Pseudomonas sp. NPDC089401. Taxonomy (NCBI): domain Bacteria; kingdom Pseudomonadati; phylum Pseudomonadota; class Gammaproteobacteria; order Pseudomonadales; family Pseudomonadaceae; genus Pseudomonas; species Pseudomonas sp. NPDC089401. The sequence continues at coordinate 46,585 of NZ_JBIVIA010000009.1, forward strand.
GCGGCATGCATCGCCAGGTGGCGGCGCGCTTCACCTTCCGCAGGCTGTTCCTGGCCGGGCTCACCGCACTGCTGTGCGATGCGGTGGGCTTTGCCGTGCTGATGATGATCCAGATCCAGGTGATCCAGGACCTGGCGGTGATCGCCAGCCTGGGTGTGGCCGTGCTGATCTTCACCAACCTGATCCTGCTGCCGGTGCTGCTCTCCTACGTGGGGGTCAGTGCCCACGCGGCGCGGCGCAGCCTGCGTGCCGAACAGGCCGATGCCAGCGGGGCGCGCAAGCACGCGCTGTGGCGCTTCCTTGACCTGTTCACCCGGCGTCGCTGGGCGGCCGGGACCCTTGCCGTGGCCGCGCTGATGGCCGCCGGCAGCTACGCCGTGAGCCTGCACCTGAAGGTCGGCGACCTAGACGCCGGCGCCCCCGAGCTGCGCGCCGATTCGCGCTACAACCGCGACAATGCCTTCGTCACCCGGCACTACGGTGCCAGCAGCGATGTGTTCGCGGTGATGGTGCGCACCGCCCCCGGCGGCTGTTCTGCCTATGACACCTTGAAACGGGTGGACGACCTGGAGTGGCAATTGCGCGGCCTGCCGGGGGTGGACTCGACCAACTCGCTGGCGCTGCTCAACCGCCGGATGCTGGTCGGGCTCTCCGAAGGCAGCCCCAAGTGGTACGACCTGGCCAACAACCAGGCGACCCTGAACATGGTCACCGCCGGTGCCCCGCGCGGGCTGTACAACGACGACTGCAGCCTGCTGACGCTGCAGGCCTACCTCACCGACCACAAGGCCGACACCCTGGCGCGGGTGGTCGACAGCGTCCAGGCCTTTGCCCAGGCCAACGACAGCGAGCAGGCCAGTTTCCTCATGGCTGCCGGCAGCGCGGGAATCGAGGCGGCCACCAACCAGGTGGTGAAGCAGGCCAACCGCGACATGCTCTGGTGGGTCTACGGGGCAGTGGTCGTGCTCTGCCTGGTGACCTTCCGCTCGTGGCGCGCGGTGCTCTGCGCGGTGTTGCCGCTGGTGCTGACCTCGCTGCTGTGCGAGGCGCTGATGGTCGCGCTGGGCATCGGCGTGAAAGTGGCGACCCTGCCGGTGATCGCCCTGGGCGTCGGCATCGGCGTGGACTATGCGCTGTATGTGATGAGTATCGTCCTGGCACAGCTGCGCCAGGGGGCGAGCCTGTCCCAGGCGTACTACCGCGCGCTGCTGTTCACCGGCAAGGTGGTGATGCTCACCGGTATCACCCTGGCCATCGGCGTTGGCACCTGGATCTTCTCGCCCATCAAGTTCCAGGCCGACATGGGCGTGCTGCTGGCCTTCATGTTCGTCTGGAACATGGTCGGTGCACTGATCCTGCTGCCGGCGCTGGCCTACTTCCTGTTGCCGCAACGCCAGCTCCGCCAAGAGCAGCAATCGGCGGGCGCCGAGCACCGTGCAGGCAGGGTAGAGCAGGGCGCCCATTTTCGCCTGCTTGAGGAGGTGAACCATGGCCGCTGAACGCAACGCCGGCAGTGCGCAGGCCGCGTTGCTGCTGTTCGGCAGCTGCCTGCCCGTGCTGGGGGCGGTGCTCATCGCACCGGTGCTGCCGCGCCTGCACGTGCATTTTGCCGAGACGCCAGGCGTGGCCGTGCTGGTGCCGGTAGCACTGACCCTGCCGGCCCTGGTGATCGCCTTGTTGGCACCGCTGGCCGGGGTGCTGGCCGATCGGGTCGGGCGCCGAACGCTGCTGCTGGCGAGCATGCTGCTCTACAGCCTGTGCGGGGTGTTGCCGTTGTGGCTGGACTCACTGGCGCTGATTGTCGCCAGCCGCGCCGGCATCGGCCTGGCCGAAGCCGGCATCATGACCTGCTGCACCACGCTGATGGGCGATTACTTCGATGGCCAGCGCAGGGCGCGGCTGTTTGCCTTGCAGATGGTGGTGACCTCGTTGGCGGCAGCGTTGTTCATGGGCGTGGGCGGTGTGCTGGGCGAAAGCGACTGGCGCACACCCTTTTCCCTCTATGCGGTGGGTTTGCTGTGCCTGCCGTTGATGGCCGTGCTGCTGTGGGAGCCGCGCGCGAGCCTTGCAGCGCCAGAAGCTACCGCCGATTCGCGCTTTCCATGGGCTGCCCTGGTTCCCTTGTACCTGCTGACCGGGCTGGCCGGTGTCAGCCTGTTCATCGTCCCGGTACAGGCCGGCTACGTGCTGCAACTGCTGCAGGTCGATGCGCCCCGGCAAATCGGCCTGGCCATGGGGGCCAACCAGCTCGGCGTGCTGGTCGGCGCATTGGCCTTTCGCCTGCTTGCGCGCTTGCCGGCCGGTCGGGTGCTGGCCCTGGGCTTTGCCACGGCGGGACTCGGTGGCGGCCTGTTGGCAGTGGCCGGCAGCTACGCGCCCGTGGTGCTGGCGGTGCTGATCAATGGCCTGGGCGTCGGCCTGCTGCTGCCCACCCTGATCACCCTGGTGATGCAACAGGTCGGCTTCGACCAGCGTGGCCGTGCCACGGGTGGATTCACTGCGGCGATTTTCGCGGGCGAGTTCGTCAGTCCCTTGTTGGTGCTGGCACTGACAGCTGGCGTGGCTACGCAGCTGCCCCATGCGCTGCTGCTGGTCGCCATCGGGCAACTGCTGCTGGCGCCTGTCTGCCTGACGCTGCTGCGTCAGCGGCCCCCGGTGACCGTGGCAGGCGCACGATGATCGAGCTTTTTTCCCCGGCGGGGTGAATCTTAATGAAAGGAGAGAGCATGCAATCGCTTCCTGCATTCAAACGTGTGGTCACCGGCCACGATGCCAAGGGCCAGGCGGTGGTCGCCAGTTCCGGCCCGACACCCAACAACTTCCCGCTCAAGGCGGTGCCTGGCACCCTGTTTTATGAGGTCTGGAACAGTGCCGGCAGCCCGGCGCCACTGGATAACGGCGACGACCCGACAGCGCAGGCGCTGCAATTGAGCCCTGGCCCGCTGGGTAGCGTGATCCGGGTGGTGGACATTCCGCCGGACAGCGTGCAGAACCAGGTCAGTGCCGACGCAGCGGCCGCAGCTTTCGCCGAAATCGGCCAGGCGAGTGCCGGCACGGGCAAGGCCGATTCGAAGCACAAGCTGATGCACCGCACCGAGACCCTGGACTACGGCATCGTGACCGAGGGTGAGGTCTGGCTGGTGCTGGACGAGGGCGAGGTCCACCTCACACGCGGTGACATCGTGGTCCAGCGCGGCACCAACCATGCCTGGAGCAACCGCAGCGAGCAGATGGCGCGGATGGTCTTCATCCTGCTCGATGGGCGTTATGCCGAGGCACTCGAGGAGCTGCTGCCATGAAGCTTGCCACGTTCGACGACGGCAGCCGCGACGGTCGCCTGCTGGTGGTGGCCCGTGACCTCGGGCATGCGGTCGATGCCAGCGATATCGCCACCAGCTTGCAGCTGGCCCTGGAAAACTGGCCCCAGGTCGAAGCCCGCTTGCAGGCGCTGTATCAGCGGCTCAACGACAACGCGGTTGCCGGTGCCTTTGTCCTCGACCCCGCTCGGCTGGCTGCGCCGCTGCCGCGTGCCAGCCAGTGGCTGGACGGCTCGTGCTTCCTCAGCCATGGCGAATTGATGCAGAAGGCCTTCAACCTGGAACCGATTGACGGCGTCGAGCACACGCCACTGATTTACCAGGGGGCCAGCGACGACTTTCTCGGGCCACTGGCGGATATTCCCTTGCCCAGCGAGGCCCACGGCATCGATTTCGAGGGGGAGTTCGCCGTGCTGCTCGATGACGTCCCCATGGGATGCCCGGCAGAGCAGGCCTTGCACCATGTACGCCTGATCCTGCAACTCAACGATGTCAGCCTGCGGGCCCTGGCGCCGCGGGAAATGAAGACCGGCTTCGGCTTTCTCCAGGCCAAGCCCGCCAGCAGTTTCGCACCGGTGGCAGTCACCCCGGACGAACTCGGCGAGGCCTGGTGCGACGGCCGGGTGCACTTGCCACTGCACGTGCACTGGAACGGCGAATGGTTCGGCCACCCCCACGGCGGCGCCATGCACTTCGGTTTCCACCAGTTGATTGCCCATGCGGCGCTGACACGGCGCTTGAGTGCCGGCACGCTGCTCGGCTCCGGCACCGTATCCAACGCCGACCGCAGCGTGGGCTCGGCGTGTATCGCCGAGCGCCGCGCCATCGAAACCCTGGCGTCCGGCGCGCCGCGCACGGCCTTCATGCGCTTTGGCGACCGCGTGCGCATGGAAGCGCGCGGGCGGGACGGTGAGGTGCTGTTCGGTGCCATTGACCAGCGCGTGGTGCGGGGAGGGTGGCCATGCGCGTGATAGTCACCGGGGCCAATGGCTTTGTCGGGCGCCAGTTGGTGCAGCGCCTGCTGGATATCGGCGAGGTGCGCGGGCAGCCGATCGACGCCTTGCTGGTGCTGGACCAGGCACTGGACGGCTTGCCCGAGGATGCGCGCCTGCGTCGTCACCACGGCAGCATCACCGACGCGGCCCTGCTGCGCCGCGTGCTGGCCGACGGCGTCGACGTGGTCTTCCATCTCGTCAGCGTGCCTGGCGGCGCTGCCGAGGCGCACTACCAACTGGGTTACCAGGTGAACCTGCAAGCCAGCCTGGAGCTGCTCGACCAACTGCGCAATGCCCAGTGTCCGCCGGTGCTGGTTTACGCCAGCAGCGTCGCGGTATACGGCGGCCAGTTGCCGGCGCGCATGGACGAAGGCCAGCCGCCGGCACCGCAGCTGTCCTACGCGGCGCACAAACGCATGGTGGAAATCGCCCTGCAGGACCTGGCCCGCCGTGGCGAGGTGGACGGCCGTGCCTTGCGCCTGCCCGGCATCGTTGCCCGACCGCGCGAGCCCAATGGCCTGCGCTCGGCGTTCATGAGCGACCTGTTGCACGCCTATGCGGCCGGCGAAGCGTACACCTGCCCGGTGTCGCCCGAGGCGAGCGCCTGGTGGATGTCGGCCCGCTGTTGCGTGGACAACCTGCTGCGCGCCGCCGAACTGGACGACCCGGGCAGCCAGCGGGTCTGGCAACTGCCGGTGCTGCAATTGACCATCGCCCAGGTACTGACCGGGCTGGCGGCCAGTTTTGGCGAGGCCAACCGCGAGCGCATCGCTTTCGACCCCGACCCGCAACTCGAAACCCTGTTCGGCCGCTATCCACCGTTGCGGACCTCGTTCGCCCGCGCACTGGGCTTCTGCCACGACGGTTCGGTGACCGGACTGCTACGCAACACCCTCAACGTCTCGCCGCGCCACGGCAATCGCGCGGCTACCGGCAAAGGAATCCTCGCATGAGCTCGAACACACGTCGCTTGCTCGACCTGTCCGTCACCCTGGACAACAACCCGTACACCGATCCGCCACCTTTGCTGCCGAAGATCGATTACATGGATCACCAGCAGGGCTGGCCGGAAATGGCCGCGATGTTTCCCGGGTTACGCAAGGAGGACCTGCCGGGCGACGAATCCTGGGCGGCCGAGCGCCTGCAGATCACCACCCACAGCGGCACGCACATGGACGCGCCCTGGCACTATGCATCCACCACCGACGGCGGCAAGCCGGCCTTCGGCATCGACGAGCTGCCGCTGGAGTGGTGCCTGCAGCCGGGGGTGAAGCTGGATTTCCGTCATTTGCCGGATGGCCATGTGGTCACTGCGGCGCAGGTCGAGGCCGAGCTTGCGCGGATTGGCCATGAACTGCAGCCGTTGGACATCGTGCTGGTGAATACTCGCGCGGGCAGCTTGTTTGGCCAGCCTGGTTATCTTGAGGCCGGCGTGGGGATGGGGCGCGAGGCGACATTGTACCTGCTGGAGCGGGGGGTGAGGGTGGTCGGTACCGACGCCTGGAGTTGGGATGCGCCCTTCAAGTTTACCCGTGAGCGCTTTGGGGAGACGGGCGATGCCTCGATTATCTGGGAGGGGCATAAGGCTGGGCGGGATATCGGGTATGGGCAGATGGAGAAGCTGGCGAATCTGGAGCAGTTGCCGGGGGATGGGTTTTTGGTGAGTTGTTTTCCTTACAAGATTCGGCGTGCTTCGGCGGGGTTTGTGCGGGCGGTGGCTATTCTCGATTAGACGTGCGGAGCCCGACAGATCTGCCCTGGAGGCGGCTGCGCGGCAAATAAAGGGTGCTGGGTTGCCACTTTCAAGCGGAGTGATGACTTCCGCTTGAAAGCATCATTGCTCGCGAGTCATCACGCCGTCTTGTACACAAGGTGATTCAATCTGCCGAGGATTTTGGCGGTTTGAAAATGACTCAAACCGATAACCGCGACTTCTTCATACGTTGTGCTTGGATCGCACACGCTGTGATAAATGTCGTCCAGCTGAGTCAAGTAGCTGCGCAACAGCTTTTTATCTTCCTTACTGAAAGCTGGCGAGTCGAGATCCACAAGGATGGCATGGCGATAGGTGAGGTACTTGCGCCGGAGCCGTTTCGAGTATGGGTAGTTTGTGATGGTGATCAGGAAGCAGATCCCTCCTGACCCTTCACACTTGAGGCGCTGGCGCTGAACGTGAATAACCTACTCCGCAAGTAAAGCCATGACTGCTTGCGCTGAGTCCAGATATGCGCAACCGGCTCGAAACGCTCAGTGCCTTTTCAGGGAAGCGATCCGGCACACGGATAGGCCATTTTGTTTTTTGCTGAAACCTTTCAATGGTTAGCGATCGTCTAGCGCGACCAAAGGCACATTACGACTTTAACTGGAAGCGCTATCATCCCGCCACTAGCTCAAGAGGGGCCCTCTGGCCGGCCAATTCCGGCACTCCCTTGAGCATTACGACAAGGAAGGTTGCGCATGGACGACATCGTTCAGCCCCTCACAGCTCAAGAAGAAATCCCGCCTAAAGAAGTCAAGATCCTGGCCACCTTGGTGGCGAAGCTGAACCTTGCTGACTTCCAAAACGCCATTCCCGTGATTCGCGAACTTCGTATCGCAAACGAGACCGAAGACCGCTTCGTCAATGCAACTCTGACATTGACCTCAGAGCCTGAGGTGTTCAAGGCCAAGGTCTGGCGGATCGACGAAGTTGCGGCAGATAGCTTCCGGATCATTCCTGGACTCGACTTGGTTCTGGATGGCCCGTTGCTTATTCGTCTGACCGAAGCTGAGCTGTCGACATTCACCTTCGTTCTCGAGGTGGATGACAAAGAAGCCCAGAGCGGCAGAAAAGAGGTCTCCCGTCTTGAGCAAGTCGTAGATCTTCTGCCCCGAAATCAGTGGGGTGGTTTGCGGCATATTCCTGACATGACAGCTGCTTTCGTTCAGCCGAATGATCCGGCAGTTGAACGACTCTTGAAGCAGACGGCTGAGTTGCTTCGCCAAAGTGAGCTGTCCTCTTCGCTGGATGGCTATGAGGGTGGCGCGAAGCGAGCTTGGCAGCTGTCGTCTGCGGTCTGGAGCGCCGTCGCTCGGATGAAGCTCGACTATGCATTGCCGCCGGCGAGTTTTGAACAGTCAGGTCAAAAGGTGCGAAGCCCAAGTCAGATTGCCGATACCGGCTTGGCTACCTGCATGGATCTTACCCTGTTGTTCTGCGCTGCCCTGGAGCAAATCGGGCTCAATCCCGTCATCGTTTTCACCCGCGGTCACGCCTTCGCGGGGCTGTGGATGAAGCCAGAGGAGTTCACTACCGCCCTTGTCGATGATGTAACGGCGGTACGTAAGCGGGTGAAGCTGCGGGAACTCGTTCTTTTTGAAACCACGCTCAGTACCCAGAATCTTGTCCCGACCTTCTCCTATGCAGTCGAGAGGGGGGAAAAACAGATTGCCGAAGACGCGGACAGCGAATTTGAAATGCTGCTCGACATTCGCCGGGCTCGACTGCAGCGGATCAAACCGCTCGCAAGTGCTGAAGCTCAAATCGCACGGATTGCTGATGAGGTTGCGGATGATTCTCCAGCCCTCTTAGTCGAGAACGGGGCCGGAATTCCAGATGAAGTCCACGAGGTGGTAGTCGAAGACCTTTCAAAACTCGATCCTGCGGATCGGCTTGGCCGGTGGCAGCGAAAACTCCTGGATCTCTCGCTTCGAAACAACCTCCTGAACTTCAAGACGGGCAAGCGGGCGCTGAAGCTTGAGTCGCCAGATCCTGGTGCTCTTGAGGACGTACTGGCCAGTGGTCAGTCGTTGAAGCTGCTAACCCGTCCAGACCTCATGGATGGCGCTGATCCGCGGGAGCTTGCAATTTACGAACAACGTGAACATGAGGATGTTCGCCGCCGGCATGCGGAAGACGCCCTCAAGCGTAGAGAGGTGTTCGTTGCACTGAAATCCAACGAAATGGATGTGCGACTCACTGAGCTTTACCGGGGAGCTCGTACAGCTCTGCAGGAAGGTGGTTCAAACACCCTCTTCCTTGCCATCGGTTTCTTGAGTTGGACGCGTGAAGACAGGGCAGGGCAGAAGTACAAGGCGCCTCTGGTTCTGGTTCCCGTCACGCTGGAGCGTAGGAGTGCTCGATCCGGGTTCACCATGGTGCTCCATGATGATGAGCCACGCTTCAACCCTACGCTGATTGAGATGCTCCGCCAAGACTTCGAGTTGGGATTGGGCTCCCTGGAGCACGAGCTGCCGCGGGACGATTCAGGTCTGGATATCTCCGGCATCTGGAACAAAGTTGGTCATGCTATCAAGGACATTCCTGGCTGGGAGCTGAACGAGGATGTAGTGCTGTCGATGTTCTCTTTTGCTAAGTACCTCATGTGGAAGGATTTGGCAGAGAACGCCGAGCACCTGCGGCAGAGCCCAGTGGTTCAGCACCTCCTTGATACACCGCGCGATTCGTTCGTTTCGGACACCCCGTTCCCAGAAGCGCAGTCGCTGGATCGTGATTACGGCCCAACGGATGTTTTCTGTCCGCTGCCTTCCGACTCGTCTCAGCTCGCGGCAGTGATGGCAGCAGCCAAGGGCAAAGACTTCGTGCTCATCGGCCCGCCTGGTACTGGCAAGAGCCAGACGATCTCCAACATGATCGCTCAGTCGATTGCCCAAGGGCGCCGCGTGCTGTTTGTCTCGGAGAAGATCGCGGCGCTGGATGTCGTGTACCGCCGACTGCGTGAGATTGGCCTGGGGGAGTTCTGTCTTGAGCTTCACTCAAGCAAGGCTCGAAAGACCGACGTACTTGCCCAGCTGCAATCTGCTTGGGAAGCCAAGGGGCAAGTGGATTCCGCGGCATGGGAGGTTGAAGCGCAGCGCCTTGCCACGCTGCGCGATAGTCTGAACATTTACGTCGAGCGACTGCACCGGCGCCATCGCAACGGTTACACCATCTACGATGCTATTGGCACGGTCACCTCGGGTGGCGATGAAGCTGTTGCGCCTGTTGGTTGGGCTTCGCCTGATACCCACGACCAGAAAGCCATGCTAGAGCTTCGTGAGTTGGGCGATCGCCTCGAAGTGAACGCGCAGGCTGTGGGGTACATTCAGCTTGCTGGCAATGCGTTAGCCGCGGTTGGTCAGGCGGAATGGTCACCCCATTGGCAACAACAGTTTGTGCAGGCAGCTCGCGATGTGTTGCCTGCCGTACTGGATGTGCAGCGGGCGACTGATCGGTTCGTTGAGTTGGCTGGGCTTCCAGCTTCGGAATACACCCCGACTGCACTTGAGGGGTTGTCAGTTCTTTCCCAGGCACTACCAGCGGCAGCAGGACAAGATTGGCGCTTCGCGCTGCGGCCTGATGCCCGCTCCATTTCTCAAAGGCTGAGCGATGGCTGTACGTGGGTTGAACAACACCGAGAGCTCAACGCTAAGCTTTCGCCGCTCTGGCCTTCTCGCGTTGTGGCCGATGCCAAGCAGGGTATCGAGCTTCTACAGCAACGTCGTACCACCTTCGGTGAGCTCAGCCCAGCCTGGCCGGAGAGTGTGACCGATGTGCTTGCTCAGGCGGTGGCACTGCTTGGTCAAATAGTGGAACTCAAGCAGCAGCTCAGTGCGACATATGGCGATACGATCGAGTCGCTCGACATCGATCTGTTGCTGCGTGAGTGGAAGGAGGCTGAGGAGTCGTTCTGGCCAAAGTCCTGGTTCGGAAAGCGTCGTATCGCGGGTTTGCTAGCCCCGTCTCAAACCACTGCAGGCGAGGCCGATCACGGTAAAGATTTGGCCACCTGGGCAGAAATCCGCGCCGTGCGCCGCGCTATTGATGAGCTTGAGCCCGGGCATGAGTGCGTTGCCGTTTGGCAAGGCTCAAAGTCTGACGCTGAGCAGCTCGCGACGTCGATCAAGCTTCAAGAGACCATTCGGCTCCAGCAAGCAGAGTCGGAGTGGATCGATGATGGATTCCAGTTGGTCGAGCAAGGCCAGCTGGGAGACGCATTGAAGGAAGAGCTCCGGCGGCTTCGCACGCTGACTCGCCTTGATCGCGATATGGCCGCGTTGTCCGACCTTGGCGCGAGCACGCAACAGCTATGGAGCGGTCAGGGTACTAACATAGACCACCTTAACGCAGGGCTGCGCTTCCAGGCCGAGCGTCGGGATATCGAAGAGCGCGGTCGCCTTGTTGATGATCACCCCGAAGTAGAAGAGGGTCGCTGTGGATCGTTGTTGAAGAGTGACTTCGATTTGTTGAAGCAGCGGGCAGCGGTTGAGCGTGATCTTTCCGACCTGGCAGACCTGCGGGAGTTGGTTCCGGTCTGGAGTGACCTGAAGACCAAGCTAGAGATAGCCCGCCAGGCCGTGGCGTTCCAGGCGCAGTTAGCGACTGCTGTTGCGAAGCTCGCTCTGAACCCGGAGCAGATTGCTGCTTACAAAGCCCCCCTGCAAACACTCCTGGGCGATGGCAACGCGCTTCTGGAACCGGAGGGGGCGATAGCAATTGCTGGTGTTGCCCTGCGTGACAAGCTTGGGTTGCTTCAGGAGCGTTCATCGCATCTGACTTCGATAGGTCACTTCACCGAAGCAGGTTCAGATGAGACCGCTCACCTGCCATTGAATGACCTCAAGAAAAGCTGCGAGACCGTGGTTTCTTCTGAGGCGCGACTCAAGGCTTGGTGCTCCTGGAGAAAGGTGCGTGATGAGGCCATCGCCGTTGGCCTCTCGCCGATTGTTCAGGCCATGGAAATCGGAGCGATCACCTCCGGGAAAGTCCGTCGCGTCCTGGAGGTGAACTATGCCCGCTGGTGGCTGAATACCACTGTCGACAACGAAGAGGTCATTCGGACGTTCGTCAGCGTCGAGCACGAACAACGCATTCGCGACTTCCGCGCGCTAGATGACAAGTTTACTGAGCTGACGAAGGACTGGCTCCGGGCGCGGCTGTGCGCCGACCTACCAAGCCAGGACAGCGTGAGTCGCTCTTCTGAGTGGGGCCTGTTGCGCCATGAAATGGGCAAGAAGACTAAGCACATTCCATTACGGGAGCTGATGACTCGAGCACCAGAAGCGCTGACGAAGCTGACGCCTTGCTTGTTGATGAGCCCGCTCTCCATCGCTCAGTACCTGCCGCCGGCTTCGACTCCGTTCGACCTGGTCATCTTCGATGAGGCTTCTCAGATTCCGGTTTGGGATGCGATTGGTGCGATGGCGCGAGGGAAGCAGGTCGTTATGGTGGGCGACCCGAAACAGCTCCCGCCGACCTCGTTCTTCGACCGTGCTGAGTCTACGGCTGATGATGAGGATGTCGAAGCCGATCTCGAGAGCATTCTGGATGAGTGCATCAGTGCGAACCTGCCGATGCGCAATCTGAACTGGCACTACCGCAGCCGCCATGAAAGCCTCATCGCCTTCTCGAACCAACGTTACTACGGCTCGAAGCTGGTGACCTTCCCATCGCCGTTCACGGCTGATAAGGCTGTGCGATTGTGCTCAGTGGCAGGTGTCTACGACAAGGGCGGCTCACGTACCAACCTGATCGAAGCAAGAGCCCTAGTTGCTGACCTTGTCACTCGCCTTCAGTCGCCGGCCTTCCGTGAGAGCCGTCGCACCGTGGGAGTGGTCACGTTCAACGGTGAGCAGCAGAAGCTCATCATGGACATGCTCGATGAGGCATGCCGGAAGGATCCGTCGCTTGACTCGTACTTCGCTGAATCTGAGCTCGAGCCTGTATTCGTCAAGAACCTGGAGAGTGTCCAGGGCGATGAGCGAGATATCATCTACTTCTCGACCACCTACGGGAAAGACGCTACCGGCGCGATGTCGATGAATTTCGGCCCGATGAACCGTCCAGGTGGCGAGCGCCGACTCAACGTTGCAATCACGCGTGCTCGCCAAGAATTGGTGCTGTTCTCTACCCTGCGTCCAGAGCACATTGACCTTGCTCGGACGCAAGCTGTCGGGGTGCGCGACCTAAAACACTTCCTCGAGTTCGCCGAGCGTGGCCCGCAGGCCTTGGCAGAGGCTGACTTCGGCAGCGTAGGTGGATTCGACAGCCCGTTCGAAGAGGCGGTCGCAGCTGCTTTGGCCAAGAAGGGGTGGCAGGTTCATACCCAGATTGGTGTCTCTTCCTTCCGCATAGACTTGGGTGTTGTGCACCCTGATGCTCCAGGACGATTCCTCGCCGGCGTCGAATGCGATGGTGCTACCTACCACCGAAGTGCGACTGCGCGTGATCGCGACAAGCTGCGGGAATTTGTATTGCGGGGACTTGGCTGGGAAATCGTTCGGATCTGGTCGACCGACTGGTGGGTTGATGCCGTAGGAACTGCAGAAAAGGTTCATCAACTATTGACGGAGCTACTCGCTGAGTCGAGAGCCAAGCAAGCCGTCATTGATGCTGCGCATGAGGCGGAGCGCCTGAAAGTCGATGCCGCTATGGCTGAAGTTATTGAGGTGGTGGATCAGGTGGCTGTTGTAGCTTCGACTTCAGTTGCCGAAGCCAATGATCCGTCTGGCGCAATGCCAGAGTTAAAATACGCGAGAGCTGCCGCGGTTCAAGCAGCAGAAAATGCCGTGATTTCTTATGTGCCAGTGGAGCACCTGGTTTACAAGGAAGCAGACCCTGCCGAGGCGGTGGAAGCGGTTGATCCAGACCGATTCTTCGAAGCGAGCTACACGGCTACCTTAGAGCAGATGATTGCCCATGTGGTAGCAGAGGAGGGGCCTGTGCTCGATATGGCGCTTGCACGGCGTATCGCCCGTGCTCATGGCTGGGTCAGAACGGGTTCGCGCATTCGTGATCGCGTCGATCAAATAGCGCGGGCACGATTCCGATCCCATGAAGAGGAGCAGGCAGGAACATTCTTCTGGCCGACTCATCTCGACTCGGATATGAACGTTTTATTTCGTAGGCCGGGTGATGACGATGCCATTCGCCCACTCGCTGAAATCTGCTTGCCCGAACTACGTGCCTTGGTAGGTGAAATGACCAAGCATGGGCACGTAGGAGAGGGGCTGGTTTACGCAGTGGCTAAGGAAGCCGGGGTCGGTAAGCTTGCCCACGCGGGCCGTCAGCGTATCGAAAGGGCGATAGCGCTAAACTTTGAGTGATACCTGAAGGGCGCTGTAATGGCGCCCTTTTTTTTGGTTCGGCGTTTAGGAGTTGCGCTCCGAAGGTATCCGTCCGGCCAACACATCTTCCTGACGCAACCGCCGAAGGCCATGATGTCCACCTAATTTAAGCGGACACCATTTCTGGCCTCTCAAGCGGATTTCTTATGCACCCTCAGCGCCGAACCTACAGCAAATCTTTCAAAGCCCAGGTCATCCAAGCTGCGCGCTCAAACGCATCGGTGAAGATGTCAGCGAGAAGCTCGATTACACACCCGGCGTGTTCACCGTGGAGCGCCATATCCGTGGTAAGTGGGTCTGCGACAGTTGCGAAACACTGATTCAGGCACCGGTGCCGGCGCAGGTGATCGACAAGGGCATCCCGACTGCGGGCTTGTTGGCCCACGTCATGATTGCGAAGTTTGCTGACCACCTACCGCTGTACCGTCAGGAAGCCATATTTGGCCGCGCCGGCCTGGCTATCCCGCGTTCTACTCTCGCCCAATGGGTTGGCGCCTGCGGTATACAGTTGCAGCCACTGGTCGATGCGCTGCGCGAAGTGGTGCTTGAGCAGCCGGTCGTTCATGTTGATGAAACGCCGGTACAAATGCTCATGCCGGGCACGAAGAAAACTCATCGTTCCTATGTTTGGGCCTATGCCACCAGCCCGTTTTGCGAAACATCGGCTGTTGTTTACGACTTCAGCCTCAGCCGGGCCGGCGAGAGTGCGCGTAACTTCCTGCAAGACTGGAAGGGCAAACTGGTCTGCGATGATTTCGGCGGTTACAAGGCCAGCTTCGAACTCGGCGTGACGGAAATCGGCTGCATGGCCCATGCTCGACGTAAGTTCTTTGAACTGCATGCGACCCACAAGAGCACGCTGGCTGAACAAGCCTTGCGTTACATGCAGGCGTTGTACGAGATCGAGGGGGAAATCAAGGATCTGGAGCCGGACATACGTCGCCGAATACGGCAAGAGAAAGCGGTACCGGTGATGGATGCATTGCATGCCTGGATGATTGCCCAGCGCGATATCGTGCACAACGGTTCAGCCATTGGCAAAGCCTTGGATTACAGCTTGAAACGCTGGACGGCATTGTCGCGCTACCTCGATGACGGCGCTGTAGCCATTGATAATAATTGGTGTGAAAACCAGATACGGCCTTGGGCGCTGGGGCGCAAGAACTGGCTCTTTGCTGGGTCACTACGCAGCGGCAAACGCGCCGCTGCGATCATGAGTTTGATCCAGTCGGCCCGGAACAATGGGCACGATCCGTATGCCTATCTCAAAGATGTGCTGACGCAGTTGCCGAAGCAGCAGGCAAGCGAAATTGCCAATTTACTGCCACACAACTGGCGTTACCCTTTGGGGTAAAAATACAAGGTAGCCAAGCTCACTCGCTCGATGCTGGCTTTTGGGCAACGACGTCAAAGCGATGCCAATGCTTCGTGCCCCGCATACTGGGCCCATCATATTCAAGGATTTCGAAAACCTTCAAGCTAAGCCCCCGGAATAGCGCACGGGCCTCTAGCTCAGAGTGAAAGGTTCTCGCCGTGTCGGATGCCCAATCATCTTTGTCTCCGAAGAGTTGGCCCACGAAAATGCCTCCCGGCAGAAGCGCAGATATCACAACTGACCAGAATTTTTCAAAGTGATCTGGATGACAGAATGGTAAGGCCATTCCTGCATGGATCAATGACGAGGGTGGCAAAGACTCAAGGCTTTCAAACAGTTGGGTAGCTGTTTCTAGCTTTGCACCAGGGTGAGCCAGACCGATAGCGTGTACCATTTCGATTGCGGCCGGCTCTCGGTCAATAGCTAGAACATCCCAGCCAGCTTGAAGTAAAGCGCGAGTCTCGTTGCCAGAGCCACAACCCAGATCCACAGCTTTTCTAGAGTTCGTCTGAGTGCTAGCAAGTCCAAGTGCTGTGTGAAGAAGCGATGATGCTGGACGGTCTCTGTGGTGCTCGTAATACGTTTTCCACCTGGACGCCCCACACGGATCGTTGAGTTGCATTCTTTTATCCTTCCCTGTGATCGTTCGTATGCTGGCATGGATTCGATGCGGAGTCTCTCTAAAAGGCAGCCAGATCATAGGGTCTCGATTTGCAGCGGGGTACATCTCCTAGGGCGGTGCTCTGAGGGATCCCATTACGCAAGGTGACTTGGGCATACGCTTACCGCCATCAAACATTGACGGACCAAGGCCTACCACCCGTGGACCAATGGCCAGGTCGAGCGCATGAACCGGACGATCAAAGACGCCACGATCAAGGCCTTCCACTATCCCGACTTCGATGCGCTGAAGGCGCACGTACTGGCCTTCGTGATGGCTTACAACTTCGCCAGACACCTCAAGGCTTTACGATGGCGTACTCCCTTCAAGGTGATCTGTGAGGCCTGGACGAAAAGTCCAGGACGATTCAACATTAATCTGCACCATCTCATTCCGGAACCGTACACCTAATACGATGCCTTTAGGCTGTCCCAGGCGTCTTTGCGAAGCCCAAAATTGTTGCTTCACGGAGATCTGCTGGGCTGAGCGGGGCTAGATTTCGCCTTCGATGAAGTGGTGCCCTTTGATTTCTTTCTCGTAGCTGCTGAGCCAGGTGCGGGAGGTAGCTTCTCAATGATTTCTTTGCGGATGTTCATGCCGGTGCGACGTAGCCTATCGCACGCAGCCATGAAGCTCACTTTGCTGAAGAAGGGAATGCCAATCGAGCCGTCGACGTATCGATGGCGCATGATTCCGTAGACCACGGTGTAATCTCCGCGATCGACCTCTCGTTTACGCCCATCTGGAAGTGTTCCGATGAAAGCGCTGCCTCCTTTCGTGGCAGCTACGGTGTCTTTGAGTTTTCTCCGAAACTCGCTATCAGCCACAAAGGCCTCAGCGCTGACTACTCCCTGCATCCATAGATGGCTTATAGGGCCAGATGACTCACCGTCCTTGAGATGGATGAAGTACTTATCATTGGAGTAGTAGTCACAGGGCTCCAGGTTTGCGGCGATGACACCCTCCGGATTGATCTTCGTGCGATCTAGCTTCACTAGGTCTGGTCGGTTCTTCAGAATCTCTGCTATCAGGTCTTCCTCGTTCTGGCAGTGAGTCGAGCCGATGATGGCAACGTCGTCAATGCTATCGAAGTGCTCTTCAACCTTATCCTTGAATTTGTCAGAGATTTTGTACCATTTGCCTGCAAACAGAACATAGTTTGATGGTTTTGGGGTAGGGAGAACCACCTCCCAATTGAGGCAGTCGTAAACCTTCCAGCCGGGCTCAAGGACTCCGGTTTTCAGGTTTTCGGTGCGGATTTTGTGAGCCCCCTTGATCTCTTGCATCGTATGGGTGCATTTAAGGCGATTGAGTTCCTCAGCGTAATCCTCAATTGAGAGCTTGGTGAATTCCGCCTTGCCACTCCTAAACCCTGTGTAACCCAAGCCCGTGCCTTCAACGTAATCTTGGATCTCCGGCGGAGACATATGAAGGAGGCTGTCCGATCCGCCGCGGACGGCTTGGATCTCCTTGTACAGGAGCTTGTCCAATCGTTGAATTCGCTGTGCGTTGGTCTCTAGCTTGACGTTATCAAACCAGGCGTAGTCCCGCTTATAGGCCTTAGACTTAAAGGCTCGTAAAATCTCTAGGCACTTGTCGTGAAACTGAGTCGGTGTGAGCGGGGTGTCAAGGCTGAGCGCATCCTTGCCGGCGACAAATTTTGCAAATTGATCATTCCCTGGCTTGCCCCCGGCGACACGAGCGAGATCACGTAGCGTATCGACGCCAAACTGACTGAAGTCAGACAGCTTGCTAGCTTGTACTCGTCGCTGGAATGTCACTGCATCAGGGGTTGCCAGGTCAAGGCTGAGCAAGCTACCTCGTGGTACGGTATTGAGTGCAACCTTCAGGCCGAACTGATGGACGAAAGCGTCGTCGTCGAGTGCGATGTGGGCATACCCAAAGCAGAGGGCCATCCAACGCCCTTCGATACTTAGGAAGAGGATTGCAGCGGCGCCGCTTGAGTGTAGAGCATCGAAAGGGGCAGAAATGTAGGACTGGAGCAAGCTCAGCCATTCAGGAGGGCGATCATATACCTGTCCGTAGTAAAGGATACCCTCGCCACCGCCTTCCCAATCCTGATCCTTTAGCGCTTTAGAACCTCCAGGCCCGTAAGTGGCGCTGATGGCGTCCGCTGGCACTTTACTCGACTTGAGCAATCTGACAGTGATTGAGTTAATGGTGCCGTTTCTTCCCATGTTCACCCCACGCGATCTACTGGGCCGATACCTAGTTGGATCCGATTTTGGATGAGGGTGATGTCAAATTGCAATGCTTTGGGTAAGAGGGGTTTGAGCACCTGGAGAACTGGCTGCGATTGCATGCTCAGCTTCTCTGATCACGACTATCAAATACTTGTGCCCAGAACGGCCGCCGCGTGCTCGGAGCCAGACAGCTTAGGCTGCGAGGCCTCCGAGGAGGAGGCGTCTCAGGACGGCGCCTCCTGTCACACATGCGATGCTCGAAGGTGAAACCTGGACAATCTGTTGAGACAGGGTTGCTAACTTTGCTGACCAATTTCTCTGAGAGAAGGTCGTGCCGATCACATGGATATGAGTGATTTCTTTACATATCTAGGCCGTACCTGCTCAGTTGATGATGCTGCTTCTAGTAAAGCCAGGCAGTTAATTCGTCGATGTTCGCGACCATCAGCTGCTGTGCGCTCGGCTTCATGTGCATCTTGGTTGTGTCGATCTGGTAGCGATTCAACACGTACTGAACCAGGGCGCCGCGGGTTTCGATCACAAGCTGCCCGTCTTCCATTCCGTAGTCGGCTTCGAGCAGGGCTCGCTGCGCAGGTTTGAGCCTGGAGTCGGCCTGTAGGATCACAGTGGCTGGTGTCGTCCAGCCAGGATCGAGGAGACGCGTGTGCTCAGTGACATCGTCCATGAGCTCAGGTGTGCCGCGAAATCGGCTGAGCACAAAATCGCGATACTCGCCGTTTTTCTCACAGTAAGCCCGGACATGCCAACGCATGCCTGTGTGAATGAGCGTATGTGGTGCAATAAGCCGAGTTTCGCCGTCTGGCGAGCTAAAGGAGGCGTACTCACACTCGAGCCGTTGACCCTCTCTGCAGGCCTTAAGCAGTGGCCTAAGCACCTCCGGTCGGATGGAGCGATCGGGCACCTCTAGGACATCGATATGCGCATACGCGAGCGTCAAACCTTCGATATGCGGAGCTCGCTCGTGATTCTGATTCAGGAGGTGAAGGTAGGCGCTAGCGCTGTCCTTCATGAAGAGAGGTTTGAAATTCTTTCCGGCTACGTAGCCCTTCAGGTGCTTGTCGTAGACCAGATTTTTGGGCGCATGCTCATCGATGTAGGTGTTGATGTCCTTGGATGCTTGCTGGCGACTGATGCCGAAACTTTGCATCAGATGATTCGTTGTTAAGCGTCCTTCCCACCAAGCGACAGTTTCGATCAACTTGTACCTCAGCGCCAAATCCCAGCGCACAGCTGCAACAGTACTTGCCCGTTTCATGAGGCCCTCCATGTGCTCGAAAAGTTTACCTGTATGCGTAAACACTGTAGATGCGTCACCTATATCTACATATGGTTGATGCCGAGAGCAAGCGCCATGGGAACCAATTGGCGCGTATCAGGAGCGGTTGCCAATACTCAGGAGAGGGTACCGCCACACGGTTTAGCCAGAGAGGCGTTCGATGTCACAGTTAGTCAAGATCGTACTGATTGATTCGCTTTGTGCGGGAGCAAAGGCGGAACTGGTCATGGAAGGGAACACCAGTGTCACCGGTGAGAATGGTATCGGGAAGTCATCTTTTATCAAGCTGATCCCGGTGTTCTATGGCGCTTCTCCAGGTCGTTTGGTCAAAGCCGGCGCCAACCGTGAAAGCTTCGCGAACTGGTACTTGCCGCGTGCATCTAGTTTCATCGTCTTTGAGTATCTCAACCATGCCGACCAGCCGCGGTGCGCCATCATGCATCGCAGCGGGGATAGCTACTCGTATAGGCTCGTCTCAAGCGGCTGGCACCAGGAGCTCCTCTATCGCGATTACGAGTCAGGTCATCTGGTACTGCCAGGGGATCTGCACCACCATCTGACGCAACAAGGCGTCATGTGCTCTCCGGAGCTGCAGCCTTATCACTACCGACAAATCATCCAGTTCAACAGCGGCACGGCCCACCTGGAGAGGATTGCCGACGCTGGCAAGCGCAAGCTGATTGTCGGGCTCCGTTCGGGTTTCTCGCTTGCGCCCAAGCGCAAGGACTTCAATGGGATCGACTACGTCACGCTAGCGCTCATCGAGAGTGGTGGCACCTTCGATACGATGAAAGCGACCATGTCCGAAATCCTCCAGCAGGACAATGAGGATCCGAGCCGCACACTCATGATGCTCAATGCGCAACCCTTCCGCAGTGTGATTGACAACCGGGCGGGTTACCTACTCATGGAGTCATTGAAGCCCAGTATCTCTGAACTGTACCTGCAGGCCCATGAGTATCGAGCGATCTTGCGCCAATTGGGCACGCAGAAGCGCCGTATGCTGATGATCGAGGAGAAATTGAAGGAGCGTCAGAACGCCCGTGACATCGCACAGGCGGAGATCAACGAGGAGGATCAAGAGCTGCAGAATCAGTACCAGTTGAGGATGGGTGTTTTCAATGCTGAGAAAAGCGAAGTCAAGGCCACGTTGTCAGACCTCGACGCCTGGCTCGCTCGCTTCGAAGACAAGCGAAACTGGTACGAGCAGGAGGGCACCCAAGAGCTTTCACAGAAATTCGACAAGCTCCCCGAAATCCGTGCTCAGTTAAACCAGAAGCGGGATCACGCGATCAATCTCAATCGCGAAGGTGCAGATATCCGCAGCGTCTACAAAGAGCGAGAAGCCTCCGTTAAAGAGACTGCCGCAGCTGCCCGGGACGCTGCATTCCAGAAATACGTAGGAGCAGGGCAGGCCCTAAAAGCACGGGGTGAGCGACTGCGTGAGACACAAGATCAACTGCTGCAGGAGACTCGTGCAGCTCAATTAGCGGAGCTCACGGAGCTCCAACAGGAGCAACTGAATGCAACGGACGCGAATTCGTGCGCGATCGCTCAGGAGGCTCACCTCAAGGCCCTTTCGGCGCTACCCAGCACACAGCGAGAACTGGATCTCTCTCAACAGGCTATCAACGAGCAGCTGGAGGTTGTCGGAGAGCGCCAGAGGAGTGTCGCGTCGATTGCAACAGACGGCAATGCACTAAACCAGGAGCGTGACGCCCGGGCTGCGGAATACAATGGATTGCAACACCGCAAGGAGGTGCTAGGCGCTCAACGCGAGGCACTGAAGGCCCAAATCAACGCGAGCGCCGAGACGCTCCTTGGATTTCTCCGGCAAAATCATTCCACTTGGGAAGAAGACATCGCTCGGCTAATCCCTGTAGAAACGCTAATGCGTACTGACTTAAATCCTGCGTTGATCGACCAGGATCAGAAGAGCCTGTACGGCGTTGAACTCAACCTTGAGGTACTCCCCCAAGCTTCCATCGCGAGTATTAAGGTTCTTGAGGACGAGATCGTCACACTGACCTCACAGATCCAAGCACTTGGCTCAGAGATTGATTTGCTAGAGAAACAACAGCGCAACGTGGAAGACCGCCTGCGTCAACACGCCCTCAAGCTGTCAGCCGCGCAAAAAGACCTGAGCAATGCAGCCCTTGAGCTGCAAACATTGAAAGGTGACCACGCTGGACTAATGGATCGCGCCCGCGAAGAGGTTGAGCGCGAGCTACAGATTTATGCTGAGCGGGTCGCCGAAGGGAAAGCGCGTCTGCATCAGATCGTGAATCAGATAGCCGCCCTCAATGTGCGCCACGAACGCGAGCTTAGCGATATTGGTGCCGAAGGCGATGCTGCCCAAAAGCACCTGACTGATGCTCAGCGAGATGCAGAGTTGGAGTTGACTACTGCAAAGGAGCACATTGATACCACGTTGGCCGCAGAGCTAGAGCAAGCAAAGCGTGACATGGAAGCTCGGCTCAAGGCCGCTGGGGTGGATGACTCCGAGAGCAAGCGACTCGCGTCTGAGATTGACGAGCTAGAAAAGCAGGTCAAGCAACTGCAGGGCGTCGAGTCGTTGATCGACAGTTATCGTTTGTGGATGAAAGACTCCGTACCGGCGGCCCCGGAGTACAGGGCTAAGCTTGCACACACCAAGGCCGAGCTTGAACGAATCGACCGCTCAATCGAGCAGTGGCGAGCAGAAATACAAGCTGTGCAGAAATCTATCAGTGTCCGCAGAAAAGCTTTGGCGACTGAAGGGCATGAGGACGGGCTAGAAATGAGCGCTGCATTACGTGTGCAGCGCGAACTCAGCCAGTTTGAGTCAGCCGTGGAGGCACACCTCAGCCCAACTGTGAGAGCGTCCGACATTGAAGATGAGGTGGCAAAGCTCAAATACCGGCGCAATGACTGTCACCGCAAAGGTTCAGCTCTTTACCGCGAGATGCATAGACATTTCCTGAGAGATAGTCTGATGCACACCCCTCAGGGTGCTGCCTTCGAACAAATCATGAACCATGCAGCGCATGCAGCCATTGAGCTTGAGTTCGCTTGGCTAGAGGCCGCTCCGAACCTTCATGAGTATCTCGAGATCTCACACCCTGACCAGAAGACGAAGCTGATCATCCAGGCAAAGAATCTCTCTGACGAGCTCTGCGACAACCGATCGAAGCTTCAGCAACTGCACCGAAGCATTCAGAAGCTGGGCCGCGATGCGACGGAGAAAGCGAGTGAAGTCCTCAGCGCCTTTGCGCAAATTCGGCAGTTCGAGTTCAAGGTGACCTCGCGGATCCACAACATGTCCTTCTGGGATGATCTGACAAACTATGAGCAGCAGTACCGGCGTTGGGCCTCTGTTCCCATTGAGCAAATCCCCTCGGACAGCTTTATGGAGGCGCTGCGTACCATCGAGCGTCAGATTAAAGACGGTGCCTTCACGTCCAAGCTATCGGACTGCTTCGATGTGTCAGTCACCTGCAATGACCAAGGGCGGGTTAAGGTCGCGACAAACAACGCTGAATTGATCCATCTCAGTAGCACCGGCCTCACCAAGATCATCGTGGCCATGATCTACGTCTCGCTGTTTGAGCTGCTGCGCAATGAAGCTGACTTCCAGATGTCCATCCCGATCGATGAAGCTTTGGAGCTCTCTCCAGAAAACTACGTTGCCCTGGTCAATTACTTTAACGAGCGCGGGCTCTCCATGCTGGCGTGCTTCCCTGGTGGCGCCCCGGAGCTGCTTCGCCAATTCAACAACCGATACAGCCTGGAGCGACGGCCAGATACCGACTCCATCGTAGTGAAAGAGTACGGCATCGAGGAACATGACGAACTTGATGACCTCAATGCTGCGCTTGGCCACGAAGACGGGGAGGATGCACTGTGAGTCCACTGAGGGATGTGCTAACCAAGCTGCTGGCCGGCAGCTTCATTTGCCAATACGCCTACCCAGAGTTCCATCGCCACTTGCGTAACGGAGAATTTGTGGAGGCTGTTGAGAGGGCATTGAAGCCGCTAGGCAGAAAATTGGCTACCCTCGGCGAGCCCGAGGCTCCCGATACCTTTTTTGCGCGTTTCGTTGATCTGTCCGAGGCAGATGATCGAGAGTCTGCGACCCTGCAACTGGTGGAGTTGCGTGATCAGATCCGCCCGTGCTTGGAGTTCATCCGCCTGATCAACCGGGCAGGGCGCAGCGAGACCTGCCTGGCGCCAGGGGACGTCATCTCGTTCGCCGACATGCTTGACTCGATCGAAAACCACCCTACTTACCGTACTCAGCTCTGGGACTTGAGTGGATACGATTTCTTCAACAAGTCCAAGAGCGGCAAGGACAATAACGATCGACTGAAATTGGTGCTGCGTGCCTTGGCTGACGCGGGGTATATCGTTAAGCGTAACAGTGAGTCTGCCAACTACGTGGCCACAGGGAAGATGGGCTACGTACACACCATCTTGGCTTGGATCGCTGAGTACAACTCGTTAAGCCTGGACGTCGGAGAGAGCGAACGTACTGATGGGGATCAGCAAGGAGGACTCGACCTGTGAAGGCGGAAGACTGGAGTGAGCTGGGCGATGCTCTCACTCGGAATGCCCCTTTCCTCGAGGCATTGTCGATTGCTGACGAGGAGGGTATAGCTCTGCCCGATCGGCGTACGAAGGGCATTTCCTTTCTCATGTCAAAGGGCTTGATCGAAGAGGACGATGGGCTCTACTACCTCAGTAGCTTATTGCTGGACGTTGGTGCGCAGATCGCCCTTCAGGGATTTGATCGGATTGCGCCCGACCTTGCAGAGTCGTTGTTTGCCATTCAGGCTCACTGTGAGGCGTACCATGATGCTAAGGAAAACGACTCATACACTGAGGCCGAGCGGCACCTAAAGCGTCTGACGTACAGTTGCCGGCAGGTAGTTAACCACCTGCGAAATGAGCACGCCCAGACACGAGCGTTCATTGAGGGCGGCTACGGTTTCTCGCCGCGGTTCAAGGATCGCTTGCGGGACATCAACAATGCAATCGGTCGTCTCAAGCGGCTGCATGACAAGCTGGGCAAGTTCACGCACGTTGGGCTAACCCAACTTGCTGGCAACGATCGTGCGGTACGGCGAATACTCATCGATTATCTGCTCAGTGCCGTTTCTCGCAATCGTTTTGCCCTGGACGAGATGATTGGACGCCTAGACCGCTTGAGTCTAACGGTTCGAAAACGCAACCACATGCGTCAGGTAGCTCACGCTGTCGACCTATTCCTTCAGGCAGGGAACACTATCGATCTAGATCCCCTATTCGACAGACAGGACGGAGCGAACTGGACTCCTGCAGCGAAGATGGCGCTTGCCGGCAGCGTTTACTGCGATGTCGAGGCAGGAGAAAGCCTTCAAGAACTGGAGCTTTTGATCGCTTCACTCCCGCCACCCAAGGTGCGTCTCGTAGAAGAACCCGCTAAGCCTCGTGAGTCGAATCTTGTAGCCCCCAGCAGCGAGCCTCCCAAGGAGCTCGAAAAGCCCTTCGCACGTGAGCATTTGAAGCGCATGCTCGAGAGTTTGAAGGAAACCAAGCGACCTCAGTCAGCTTCTGCGTATTGGAGAGAGCATGGCGACCCAGAGATTTCCCTGAGCATATGGCTGTATGCGCTGGATGGCTACGTGAGTCTGCAGTCCGCTGTTAGCAAGGTGCGGCACAAGCAGCTGAACTATCGTTTGAGCCCGATCTATGCCCCCTATCTACGCGTATCTGCCAACCGACGTGTCCTGGATTTGATTCTTGAGAGAGTGGGGCGGCTATGAGCATTTTCAGTACAATCAGAGCAATCAAGCCTGTAGTGATAGCAATTCGGCAGGACGCGCGTAGGGTGCAGATCAACGCAACCTGGTCGAAGCTAAATAAGGATTACAACATCGGCACCAAGCTGGGCAGTAATCACCTTGCACTGACTGAGGTCGAGCTGCACACCGTTCGCATGATGCTCAAAAGGGAGGCTGGTGTGGATGCGTTGATCGTCAGCCTTGAAGAGCTTGAAGGTGACCGTATCGCCGTTGCCAAGAAATCACGCAATGAGAAACTTGCTCGTCTGAAAACCGGAGATCGGATTGTGATGGTTGCATCCGTGTCAGGCCACCTGCAATTGGCCTCCGGCAGGTTCAGCCACCCGGTTGGCGGCAGCCTCAGTGTTCCTGCTGAAGAGCTACACGGTTTGGAGGCGGTTCTGTTGGTAGAGAACCAGGCTGTCATGTTCGCAGCGCACGAATATCGATGGCCCAGTGAGGTGCAGCACCTTCCTCTGGTTTTTCGTGGGAGTCCCCAGATCACACCGGCAGCTGTCACCAGGGCACTCTCAGGGGTTAAGCAGATCATTTGCTTCCCCGACTATGATCCGCAGGGATGGATGAATACCCTAACAGCTAAGGCACATGGCATCGTAGTACCGTCATTGAGCTCCATTGACGACATCGTTGCCGAGGAGTGGGATAAACCCCAGGACTATACAAAGCAGCATGTCGCCCGCGAGTGGCTGGGGAAGGTGAATATCCCACGGGTCAATGACATGCTGGCACGAGAGCTGGCGCTTTCGCAGGAGTCCATGGCAGGCATGGAGTTGGAATATCTGTGTTTTGCTCCCGCTAACTAGGCTAGGGACGCAGAGGAATCCCCTCCAGGCAGCGCAATCACTTAACCTACCACATTATGAAGCGAACAATCCTGTGTATGCCGGAGCTTGGAGGGCAGGTGTTGCAGCAAGCTCTCCACGCGATCCGGGCTCATCACACAGCACAGACCGAAGGTAGGCCCACAACTTAAGTCGAGCGGACGCTTAAGTACGAGCTCTGCAAACTAATCCAGTTTCTGGATGGCCGATACCTGCTCAGCCCAGAGAGGCCGGGGCCTCCAGAGAAGGCACGTAGCCTAGTCGCATCGATTGTGGGTTGGTGGAACGGGGGTTTGTGGGGATTTGACCGGAGGTATGTGGGATTGGACAGGACTGATGTGAGCTGCCTCTGAACCCCGGACTCGCCCATCCGCCAGGTGGCTAGGCACTTTCAGCTATGTCAGATCTATAAACCAGAAAAAACTATAATGAATTTCTTGTTTATTATTAATGTCCGATCGGTCAGGTATTACAACGTAATCTATTGTATTAAATCGTTATCTTGAATTCTACTATTTCAGGGTCGGAATTTCAATTTGACTTTCCCTAAGGTTCTGTTATAGGTGTGTACTCGGGCACCTAGAAGACACCATGCACAAGCGTTACGTGAAAGCACTCGCAAAGCGTTTCGTTTAGTCATTTAGTGGCGCTTCCCTACTGATCTCTTCTTATATGCCTGTCTATAGGGGTGGAATGAGGAGAGCATCATGTGCCAGAAAATTCTCAAGGTAATTTCTAAACTCTCTCGGCATAAGATTCCGGGCTACTCTCGCTGCGCTAGTTTTGAATGGGGCCTCTGTGTGGCTGGGTGCGGATAATTTTATTGTCCGTGATTTTATTTAAAGTTCGCCAAATTATTTTTGGCGAACTTAATATTGGCCCGGGTAATAGTGGGAGGTCATCATGTTGCAAGCATGCATGTATGAGAAGAAGCTTTGGATAATACAATCAGTTGATCCGAGCAGTCATAAGTTTGTGCTTCGTCAATTTGACAGTGAGAAGGCTATTTTGGTCGAGCCTTCTTTGGTCAGGATGGTTGATGCACACGTTTTGGCGGATACTTTCCAGAAGCAGGCGGAAGAGCATGCTGAAATTCTGGAGCCCGTCGATACTGATAATGTAAGCCTGAAGCGACAGGAAAAGGCTCAAGAGCGTTATAATGCTATTTCAGCTGAATTGGCAGGAGATATTAGTGCCAAGGAGGCCGCCAAAAAATGCAAACTGTCTCTTAGCCAATACTATGAAGTCAAGCGTTGTTACGACCCGAAGATTGGTGTTGCGTCATTGTTTGGCCAGGCGCGTGGCCGAAAGGTTGGCACGCAGATGATCTCGGAGAAGGTGGAGCAGATAATCAAGGAGCAACTTGGTATCTGGTGGGTTGGTGAAAGTCCTTCTAAAAGGAATGTTTGGAAAGGCGTGCAGGAAGCTTGCCGCGATGCAAACGAATCACCGCCGGCGTATGAAACCGTGTGCGACCGAATTGCCGAGTACCCCAATCTTGACCTGGCTCGGTCATCTCATGGCAAAGACTATGCCGTGGATCACTTCAAACTCAGGGCCGGCACCCGAGAGTTTTTCAAGCCGCTTGAGCAGGCGCAGATGGATCATACACTTGCTGATGTCTTCCTCTGCGCACAGGATGACCGCTCGAAGGTGGTTGGTCGCCCTTGGTTTACTCTCATAGTTTGCGCCAAGACCAAGGTCATTGTTGGCTTTTACGTGAGCTTCAGGTACCCGTCACTGGGCAGCGTTGCCTGTGCCCTGAGGCATGCTGTTACGAGCAAAGAGGAGTTCATGAAAAAGCTTGGGCTGCAGGATCATGAGTATCCGTTCTGGGGTGTGATGATCGAGCTTTTCATGGATAACGCTAGGGAGTTCCGTTCAAAAAACCTCTACAGTGCATGCGTGCTTCAGAACATCAAAGTTCGTTATCGCAGGGAGAAGCAGGAAGGTGGCATTTGCGAGCGGCTCTTTGGTACGTTGAACATTGGTACGATTCGTGTTCTTCCTGGTGGGACTGCAGCTCGGCCTCGGAAAGATCGAGATTATGATCCGGCTAAGCATGCCTTGCTGACGCTCGGCGAGTTCATCCGAGAGCTAACACTGGGCATCTGCGAGTATCACGACACGGTTGGTGGCGAAGACCATAAGACCCCTCGCCAGCGCTGGGAGGAGGGGATGAAGGATAAGGATGGTAATCCAGTAGCGCCAAAGCTGGTGCACAACCTGCGCCATTTTGTCATCGAAATTCTTCCGGAAGTTACTCGGAAGGTGCAGTCTGCCGGCGTGAGTATTCATAATATCTTCTACCACACTCCCTTACTCAGGGAGATGGTCGGTAAAAAGGTTCGGGTTAAATACGACAACGCCAATCTTTCGCGCGTTTACATATTGTTGGAGGGGGAGTGGGAGGAGGCTGCAGCAAGAGGCAATCCGCCTGAAACCCTCGCCGAGCTGCAGATCAATAATGCTCTTCGTCCGAGGCCAGGAACTCTTGGTGCCCATGGTCTCGCTGCACGCAAAGCCCGTACAAATTCCCTGCAGAAGTACAAGGAGCTTGCGTTGCTGAAATCCAGTGAAGTGATTGCGCATGAGCTGGATTTACTTGAGGGCCCAACCCCGCGTGAGCGTCCTGCTCCTCTTCGGGTGATCAAAGCCGAACGGAGGGACTTCACTCGTATCGTCAAGCCGTATGACGGGGAGGAGGTAGAATGACTGGCTCGGTTCACCGTGCCTTCCTCGTCGACAGCGAGCGTTGCAGAGGCATGTTCGCTGCAGGGTCTGAAATGGCTGTACCCGCATCTGAGCGGTTGCCTCCATGCTTGGAGTCGGCCCGGAGCATTCGTCCCTGATCAGGTATTTAACCACGTCAATTGCGATCCTAGTGTCAGGAAAACTCCTCCAGCCCCTGGGATCGCTTTTAGCTTGATTCGTTCAGCCTCTCGGAGGCCCAAAATGTACGATCATCTTGCTCCCAAAACTGCCCTTATTGCAAATTTGTCGGACGAAGAGCGTATCGACTATTGCAAGAAGAACTTCTTTGTCTATACCGACTTTTCAAAACGCGTCATTGAAGACGCGAAGCAGATAATTCGCATTGAGCGTGGCGGTACCAACGTCTGCCGAGTATTGGTAGGGAATACGGGCATCGGAAAGTCGTCGCTGGTCAAAGCCGTTGCTTCTGCGTGCAATACGCCGGACAGCACACCAGTTGTGACAGTGGATTTGGCGCCCTTCGGGGGGCGTCGCCTGGATCTTACGGAGTTGCTGCCATCATTGCTCGGCTTCAGTCAACCTGCCCACAGAATGGCCAATCCTGACGGGGTCAAACGCATTAGGGCCAAGATCGAAGAGCTTGGCTGGAGGCTGATCATTTTAGACGAGGCCAACGCGTTGGTGGCTGCCACTTATTTTGCGGAAAACAACAGGATCTATCTGCGCGGAATGTCCAATCCTGACATCGGCTTAAGTGTCATGCTCGTTGGCACCCCGGGCGTAATCAGCTTTATCAGGAAGAACGATCAACTGCCTTCAAGGTTCGGTCGTATTGATATGGTGGATTGGGATGCTGAATCCGTTGATTTTTCGCGTTTTCTCAATGGTTATATGAGGCTGCTTCCTCTGCGAAAGCCTTCTGTGATCGACAGCGTGGAAATGCAGAATCTGCTGATGAGGCTGGGCGGGCAACTCACCCGTGATATCAAGCGGGTGTTGACTGACGCGGCGGTTTACGCGATCAAGCATGAGATCGAATGCATCAATGAACAGGTCATTATAGACAGCTACAATGAAGCATTGGTTTTCTATGCTCCGAACGGAACGATGTGATGCGGCCGCGATGGCTTGATTGCTCGGGGAATCAGTCCGTCCTTCAGGAGTGTGAGGCACTCCTGAGGGGCAGTACGGAAGTGAGTGAGCCGCAAGGGCGCCTGATCTTCGTGATGGGCGCACCTCGAGCAGGCGCATCGGCACTGGCTAACAGGCTACATCATTATGCGAAGCGCCAGGGCATTAGGTCTCTAGCGCTTCCCGGTACCCCTTGGGGTAGCAACACCAACCTTCGGAATCACTTTTTGCAAACGCTGGAAGTGCCATTGGTGACGGATGAGTTCTGGAGCAACGAACTAGCCTCAAGACCTTATGATGCCGTAGTGGCGCTTAGAGGCTACCAAGCTGTCTTTGTGGATGATGGCCACGATTATTTTACCTGTGCTAAAACGGTCAAGAAGCGAAACTTTGAAAGGCTGTTTCAACTCACGGAGTTTCCCAACAAGCGCCACGTCTTCGTGTTTGGTATCGCCAATACTCTAGAGCCGGTGGCCCGAATGGCCGAAACAACGGGAGTGATGGCTATTAGTTATCATCTCAAGCCGATGCCTAATGACGATCATTATCATGCTTTCGTGGGAGGTCTGATCGCTCATTACCGGCAGGGACAGGGTATGACAGATCCGATGGTGGATGTCACAGCGATACACCGTTTTTCCAAGGGAAGCATTGGAATCACTGCAGATGTTGTGCGAGACCTTTGCGCTGGCCTTCAGCTGTTATGACTTACCAGCTGCTATTGGTGTAGGAGGCATGAGATGAGAGCACGCGCTCTGATGCAAAACTTGATTAAACCGCTCCATGATGAAACCTTATCGTCGTGGCTTTCCAGAAACGCGACCAATTCCCATGTGGCGCAAATACACAGTGATTTTCTTAATGACTGTCGAGGCATGGCAAAATTGGGGGGCGGCGGAGATGTAGACAGCTTATACGAGCATAAGGCGTTTATGTCTTTGTTCCCGGAGCGAAATCATCAAGCGTTGGCCGCGACATTTATTCTCCCAGCCCCAACCGTCAACCATTCTAGGAGCCTGAATTACTGCCCGCAGTGTTTGGCTGATGACATCGCCAGTATGCATGCACCCGGCTGGCGCAGGGCGTGGAGAACCCGCGGAAATTGCTTTTGTGTTGCACATGAAGATATGGTGTTGCTCCAGCGCCTACCGGTCGCTAGCAAGGATCAGATGGGCAGGGCCTGGCTTGCCTTCAGTCAGCACGCCGTCACTGGTAACTTTATTTTCGGTAACCATTTTGTCCAGCGACTGACGTCTTTGTCTGATACTGGAAGTGTTGAACAAAGACTCTGTCGAATTGTTTGGCGAGTGATGCGTTGGGTAAGCTCAGCTGCTGAACGGCCAACTGATGCGCGGCCGTCAATATATTGTTTGGAATTTTTGTTAGGTTTTTTCCTTTTTCGCCCTTTTTACAGGTGCAAAGGGGGAGTTGGGCAATGGTTCTGGAGTGCTGGTCGAGCTGCTATGGAAATCTCCATGCTGCCGTTCAGATCACCTACGATGGCGGAGCTTACGGCAGGAGTTGAAATGTCACTCCCAAGGGATGTAGCATTAAGTTATCTTTTTATTGGATGTGCATACGGGTTGTTGAGCTCTCAAGATGTTCAATTTATAAGCAGGGTATTATATTTTACTAATTCTCCATTCCCTAAAGACGCAGGGGAGTTGCGAGCTCTCGCCGTTTGTTTTCAGCCATACCATCTGCTGGAATTTAGACGTTTAGCTAGCAGACGTCTGTATGCTGGTGATGTGAAACACCTACACTGGTTGTTCGGATAAACTTCCGTGTAGTGAGCCTAGGCGACAGATTATTCCCGGCCTGCTATCTACGCGCCCTTAGAGCTGTGGTCTTCCTCTGCTAAGCCTGCTTCTTGTCCATCTGCTTGATCCCTTGTGTTAACGTTTCACCTCATCATAGCCTGACTCTATTGGCTGCGGGACGCCTGAATTTCTCACTATTTCAGCAAGGGTAACCGCGAGACCTCAGAATATCACTGTATTGCCGAAGCATAACTCATTGAATATGCTGAATTTATTCTACGCGAGTCTATTTTTGGTAAGCAGGGGTTCTGAGCGCCCTAGCTAAACATATGCTATAAATTGACAGTGCCGCCGCTGACTTGGTGTTCCGGCAAGGGTTGCATCCGGTCTCCCATAGGCTATTTATCGAAAGGATAGATACCGGCAGGCAATGGGCTTTGGGCAGCGGCACGTTAATTCATCAGTTTTATTGATGGCGGTGCCACTATTGATGCGGTTGGAAGGCAGTGCTACAACAGTTTGAATGGTGGTTGTAAGCACACTGGAGGGTGTCGATAGTGAGATTCAGCTATTCATAGGCTGACCAATCTGCAGGCCACTATATTAATTTGGGCAGTAGGCACACATTATGGCTAGGTCACATGCTCTACTGAAATACAAAAAGGCACAATTTGTTCTTTCACAAGTGCTGAATGACCTTGCTGAAAGTGAGTCAAGTGATCCGAACTATCACCTTGATATGGATTTTGATCGCGAGCTCAATGTGCTTCTGGAGCGCTATGGCTATGCACCTCAGCAAGCGATAGGAATTATCAAGCGTCAGATGATAGTGCAGGAGAGTCTTGCTACAGCTCCAGGAGGGGCTTTAGCTCAGGTCTATTCTGAAAATTTTTGTTCGCGGCGTACGCGGCGTAATAGAGCTGATCGAAAGTCTCGTGAATTTTTGGATTAATTTAGAATGCAATCCATGAATAAACCAATTAATCACGAGTCAGCCACAATATCAGGGGAGTCGGAACCGGCGACTGCCCGGTTACTTCGCTTGAAAGAAGAAATAGATGCGAAGCTTGTGGAGCTCTCTCGCCTTCAGGCAAGCGACGAGCTTGCAAATGAGATAGCTTTCGTTGCTGAGTTTAATGAGCTAAGGAAGAAATACCAATTCGATCTAAATGATGCCTTTGCCATGATGGATCCGGGGCATCTGTTTGGAAACGATTTTGATGCGGGCGAATTTTTTGAGGCTTTGCAAGTATTCACGTCTAAAGAGAAGTCTAATTCAAATGTTCGGAAGGGTAGGGCTCTAATGCGCTATCGGAATCCGTTTACTGGTGAGGTGGTGGAGACCAAGGGGACTAACCACAAAAAGCTCAAGGAGTGGAAGGCGACCCATGGTCGCCCGGTGGTTGAGTCCTGGAAAGAGGAATGATCATCTCGACCGAGAGGAGGGCGCTACCCATTCCCTTTCCCGATGATCTACTCACAACATCTGTCGGCCCTTCGGCAACGATGGCCGTGGCATCTACTCAGCACTTTTGTTCCAGTTCCGGCTCACCGTCGAAGTAGAAAGACCGAGTTCAGTCGCCGTATCTTTCTGATTTAGTCCCCTCGCTCGGCAAGCCTGGATAGCCTCAACCTTGGGAAGGGGTGTCTTTCTGCCAGCCTCCATGGGTATCAGAGCTCCGTCCTGAAACTGACTTGCCCATTTAGTAAGCACGCCTTTTTCAGCCAATAGCTCTCCTTGTTCACCCAGATGCTTAAGCAGTTCTGCGTGGGTCAACCCACGGTCTAGGCTTGCTGCGACTGTGATTAGGGTGAGGGCGTCAACCTCAAGCACTGAGGCCAGGAGCTCTAGCGTATCGAGTGTCACGCTGCTACGAGCGTTCTCGATGTTGTACACGTGCTTTGAGTCAACTGCTCCCTGGAAGTCGTCCTTGGTGAGGCCGCGCGAAATCCTCACAAGCCGGAGGATTGCGGCTAATGACTCTCTGAGTGGCATGACGACTCCCCAAAGCTGAGGATAGAGCCACATTGATTAATTTCAATCCATGGAATATATTCCCTGCAAATGCAATCCCCTAGGCCCTTTGCTTGCACACGGGGGCAGTGCGACCCGGTTCAGGCTCTGCCAATTTATGGAAAATCTTCCAAGCTAGGCTCTCACGGTCATGCATCTCGATGATGCACGCGGGGTCTTGAGTTTTCGGGGCCACGTGCCGCTGGCGTTGCCATATGCGCCTATGCCCTGATCCCGCTGGTGTCGGGTGAGAAGAGTGCGCACACAGCCGCAGCAAGCGACTGACCTCAAATTTTCAATGCATCGCCTCGGCGATGGCTTCACCGAGATGATCGATGTTCAGAACAGACAACAATGATATGGCAGGCCTCCCAGGGATGTTTGGTGAGGGGCTTGCTCATTGGCATGCCGTGACCCGAATGCTCCGAAAGCACTGGTTCCATCTCTCGGTAGTGATGGTCGGGCAGGGCAAGGGCCATGAGTTTGAGCTCATGGTCAATGACGAGCTGAAATTGCAGCAAGTCCTCCAGTCCCAGGACGAGGAGGTTTTCGTCAAAGAGATTCAGGTTGTCACCCCAGCGAGCATGAATGGTAGCGGTGCATGGCGGATGGAGAAGGTGAAGGGCCTGGCGATCGGAGATGACCAGGATGGTGACAGTGTCTGCGTCGTTACGGTTGACGGTGGTTCTGTTTACCACGATTCGTACCGTACGAATCTGGATGTAGCGTCGCTCACCAAGATGCGGGTTTTGTACGACGCCCTGAGCGCGAAGAGGAGCTTGCAATGAGCGAAGGTAAGCTCGAAAGCTCAGTCGAGAGTGAGCTGCTATCAGATAACTGTGTTCCGGCCGCGGGCCTTGAGCTGTCTGTTGAAGCTGCTCGTGCTCTGGTTGTCGAGCGCTTCCCACGTAGGTCGTACTGCATCGTCGAAGACTGGACGCTGTTCGAGGCTGACCTAACCGAGGATGAGTTGGCCAAGGTGAAGGCTGTAGGCCTGGTGCCTCTTATCGTATTCGCCCACTGCGTTGTTGACGACAGTGAGGGGCGTTTCCCACCTGGTGGCTGGGTTCGGTCGACCATGTGTGCCTCATTCGTGGATGGGGTGTTCGCCGCGACGAGGAACACTGTCTACGTGCTGCTAGGCTCTGGACGTCGTCAGAAGGCCAACCTCAAAACCATCTTCTCTTTCTTTTAAGCATCGTGGCACTGCGTCTGGAGCGCTCCTCACGCAGCTACGTGCTAAGAGTCCAGGTTGTAAGGACACTCAATGGCCACATCCATCAAGCTCAAATTTCACGGTAAGCGGCACTCTGACTTCGATCTGCTGCGAATCGCCCGGGCGATGGAGCAAGGGTTCGCTGCGCCTGTTACCGCCTACCTAACAGATGCTTTCATCATGTCTCGGGCAGGTGGAGGAGTGGTGTTTGGATTCGAAGGTGACGACCCTGCAGGCCGTTATGCTGATGGTCGTGTCGTTCAGACGGCAAAGGTCGATCGGCTGGAGAAGGAAGGACGGTTTTGGGTGCTGACCACTGTGGAGGGTAGCCGCTATGTGATGGCTGCGTTTCGTCGAGAGGGCGGTCGGAATTCTCTGCGGGATTTCCTGCAGATGGCTGTGGCTTGAGACTCTTCTAGCTAGGTGAGAATTATGGTGTTGCCAGCTGCGCTATCAGAGATTTCGATCGATGAATTCAGGGCCCGGTATCCGCGGTTGTTCTCTGATCCTGGTGTGGACGATATCTACTGCAGTCCAGGATGGAGAGGGATTCCTTGGCGCTGTGCGACACCCTGCAGGAGCACTCGGATCGGCATCCAGGCGTGGTGCCGGTGACGGTTGCGCAGATCAAGTCCAAATTCGGCGAGCTCCATTTCTCCTACGACGGGGGCGACGACTACTGCCATGGTGCAGTGAGTGTTGCTGCTCAGCTGTCTCTGTGAACCTGCGAGATTGTGGAGCGCCGGGTAAGCGAGTGTCTGGTAGGTGGGTTCGTACCTTGTGTCCAGTACACGATGGAAGTGAAGTGGGTTGAAAACCATGGTGTAGGCTGGCACATCGTTTTTGGGCACGCCGCTTCGCGGAGTTGCTCACTAAGTCCAAATTTTTCAAAAAGTAGCTTCAGTTCGGAGCTGCTTGCGCTCTCCCTTTGCCTATCGCCAGGTTCTGGGTGTTTTCTTGACAGGAGTTATATCGTGGCAATTGCTGATTACATCAAGGTCTCTGGGAAGCTAGAGGATATTCGAGTCTTCGAGCATAAAGAAGGAAGTGTTCGAGTGATCATGAAGATTGATGGTGTTCTCATTCCGAATACTGACGTTCCAATTAAGCTTTACGAAGAGATTGAGGCGGGCAAGCATTACGATTTTTACTGTGTGTACAAGAAGTCTCGAAACAAGCTTAAGAACACGGGCGTGATCTATGCATTTAAAGAGGAAGGTGGTCGGATCCGCAGCCTGACGAAGCTTCGCTTAGCGACGCCGGTGTACATGATGGTTTATGGGGCTATCTGGTTCGCGGTGGCTTACGTGGCCGTGTTTCTTCTTGCGCTTCTACCAGTGCTCGCAAAACACCCTACGACGGGGGCTATACCCGTTTTACACAGCTATTCAATGCTGGGTGGGGCAATTCCTGGATTGTTTTTCCTTTGGTGCGCTATTGATTTTTGGCGTAAATCAGCGAATCTGGAAGCCTGGCCAAGCGTTGCTCCGAGTGTCGTGATTGAGCGTTTCAGTAAGCTCCATAAGTAAGGGGGTTTGCTTGAGATTGGTAGCTTGGGCGTGCCGCTGCGCGGCCAGGCTGTCGTGAACCGAGCCCCGCATTTTGCGGGGCTCGGCCCTGCGGGCTTCCATCCTGCACGCCTCCGGCCGCCGGCCTGCGCGCTCCGCTTACGATGCCCGCGTTTACAAGATCATCAATCTTTCAAGACTCACGCCAGGCGGAGGTGCTGGTATATCAATAGAAATCTGCCGTCTTTTGTCTGTGCAATTCAAGGTCTAATTGATTCCAGAGGCGATTCATATTGTCCACCATTTGAACAACGTGTTGCGGTACACGGCCTTTGTTTAGCCTGATCAGCTTGTATAAGATGCCTATGGCTTCTTCATTGGCGTCGTGCTGTTCCAGGGAAGATGGGCTCTCTATCGAAATGTAACCATTTCCGCGCTCATCGAAAAAACGGTCTATGGAACGTGATGTGGTGCTCGCCAGGTGGAGTATAATACTGTTTCCGAATGTTGCGATACTCTCGAGCTTAGATTTTGCAGATATGTCTAGCTTGTCCGCCACTCTGTCGAAGTCAACCTTGGCGCCTTTAATTGTTGAATAGTCGATCTCTGGGTCTATGACTTTCCAAAGAATTTCTTCGGTTTTCGTGCTCACTGTGCATAGTATTACTGGGACTGAAAATCTCTTCCAATACTCAATGTGCTCAGGCTTTGGGTAGATGGTGTTAATGCCGTCGACAAAGGATTCGGATGTGGCTTTTACTTGAACTTTTACGATTCTGCCAGAGGCTGAGTTCCCCTCAAGCAAAGTCTCGAATTCAGCATCTATCCCTAGATCGATTTCTTGTCGTCTATATGGCCATCCAAACAGCATTCCAAATGCTTTTTTTACAATAAGTTCTCCTACATCACCCGTAAGTTGATTGGCTGTGTACTGCATGGCTAAGCTCCTATTTAGCAAAAGATCTGATTTTCTGCCCTAACTTGCCTGATTTTTTTACCAGCCCCGAGCGGGGGCAGGGCAGGTTTTCGAGACTCGGTGGTGGTTCCTAATGACAGTCCATACCGAGGTAGATCGCCGCCTTAGTAGCACCCACATAAAAGGAATCACTCAAATTGAGTAGGTTGCGCTTCGATAAGCTCGAAGAATACAGCTTCGAATTCGATCCCCTTGATGCGCTGGACATCGAACCCTCGAAGCTGGGATTGGTTACCCAACGACTGGCCACCGACACAGGAAACCGCGAGCACACTCTGCTCTCCATTTTTTTGTGAGTGATTCACGTTGCTCGGGTAGCGAGGCTTCTCGAAGCGACACCAATGCCCAGCGACTTTCAGTAAGCACAATAAGCTGCTATTGGAATCAAACCTAGACCTTTGAGACGCCGCGGCGCAGTGCAGCTATGTCCGTTTTTGGTGGTGTTCCGAACTGGCGCCCATATTCGCGACTGAACTGCGAGGGGCTTTCATAGCCGACCTTGAAGGCTGCAGTGGCAGCATCCAGGTTTTCATTCAGCATCAGTCGCTTGGCCTCGTTCAGCCTCAACCATTTCTGGTACTGGAGAGGACTCATTGCGGTGAGCTGACGAAAATGCTGATGGAAGGTTGAGAGCCCCATTTGAACCTGTGAAGCCAGTTCGTCCACTCGCAGCGGCGTTGAATAATTCAGCTTCATCCAGTCGATTGCTTTCGCAATCCTATGTCCCTTGCTTCCGATCGAGGCGATGTTCCTCAGCAGCGGTGCCTGGTCACTCAGCAACAGTCGGTAGTGGATTTCACGCTGGATCAAGGGCCAGAGGACGGGTATTGCATCGGGCTCCTCCAGGAGCTCAATCAAACGAGTGAAGCTCTCGAGCAGCTTGGAGCTCATCGCGCCTACACCGGCACTTGCTTGGAGGCCATGTCCACTCGAAGGAAGCCGGCCATCCTGCGCGATCAATTCAGCCAGTGTCCGAAGATCGAGCTTGAACACCAGCCCCAGGCAAGGGGCGTCGTCGCTGGCAATCGTTACCGCAGAGTGAGCGGGAATATTTAGCGAGGTGACCAGAAATCG
The DNA here is from genome assembly GCF_044749485.1 of Pseudomonas sp. NPDC089401. Taxonomy (NCBI): domain Bacteria; kingdom Pseudomonadati; phylum Pseudomonadota; class Gammaproteobacteria; order Pseudomonadales; family Pseudomonadaceae; genus Pseudomonas; species Pseudomonas sp. NPDC089401. The sequence goes on from NZ_JBIVIA010000009.1 coordinate 84,576, forward strand.
AGTTGTGTCGTAGGGGAAGGCATCTCCTCCGATGACCATTTCCTTAGCGCCCTGTGCGACCAAAACAATGCTTGGCTCGACGATGCATGTGATCGGAGGGGCAGGCTCATTGCGCCGGTAAACGCTCAGATCTGCAATGGCTGTAGGGAAGTCACCTGCGGTTTTTGCGTGCGCTCCGATCACCCTGCAGAGCGTGTCCATAGGGTTATCTAGGAGTGGCGTTTTTAGAGTGGTGGACATGGGCAAGCTTCCAATCTTCTCGTCCCAACACAGTACGCCTCGCACGACGGTTGTACACGATCTGTCAGCAAGTCTTGGAGATTTAGGCAAGAAAACTAGCCGTTTACTCTACTGATCCAGCGGTGTCAGCCAGGAAGATGGGCGGCAGTTGGGAGGTGTACGTTGCCTCGCAGCGTTCGCAACTCATACCTAATCCATTTCGAGCAGACAGGAAGAAATGCATGAAGTCTTTGATCATAGCGTTTGCCTTGATGGCCAGTTCTCTCACTGCTGGAGCCGCCGACATGTCCCATGGAGCCAACAACTTCTACAAGAGCGAACAGGTTTCACTGGAGCGGGTTTCGTTCAAGAACCAGTTTCAGATGAACACGGTAGGGAACCTGTTTGTTCCCAAAAACCTCAACCCCTCGACCCGATATCCCGCCATCATCGTCGGCCACCCGATGGGCGCCGTGAAGGAGCAAAGCTCCAATCTGTACGCGCAGAAGCTGGCTGAGCAGGGTTTCGTGACACTGGCGATCGATCTTTCATTCTGGGGCGAAAGTGAGGGACGTCCGCGCAACCTGGTTTCGCCAGACATTTACGCAGAAGACTTCAGTGCTGCGGTCGACTACCTCGGGTCTCAAGGCTTCGTCGATCGCAACCGGATCGGCGTTCTGGGTATCTGCGGTAGCGGCAGCTTCGCGATCAGCGCGGCCAAGATCGACCCACGCATGAAAGCAATTGCGACGGTAAGTATGTATGACATGGGCGCCGCAAACCGTAATGGCCTCAAACATGCCGTGACGGTGGAGCAGCGCAAGCAGGCTATCGCTGCCGCGGCCGCTCAACGAGATGTCGAGTTTGCAGGTGGAGACACCCAGTACACCAGCGGCACTGTTGAAAAGCTGACCAGCACCTCCAATGCCATCGAGCGAGAGTTTTACGACTTTTACCGGACGCCTCGGGGTGAATTCACGCCGAAGGGCCTGTCGCCACGGCTGACAACGCACCCGACGCTGAGTAGCAACGTCAGGTTCATGAACTTCTATCCGTTTAACGACATCGAGACGATCTCGCCCCGTCCGATGCTCTTCATCGCGGGAGAAAATGCTCACTCCCTCGAGTTCAGCGAAGAAGCCTATCACCTTGCCGGTGAACCTAAGGAGCTGGTGATCGTGCCAGGCGCCGGCCATGTCGATCTTTACGATCGCGTGGAGTTGATCCCCTTTAGCAAGCTGAGCACCTTCTTCCGCGAAAACCTCAAGTAACACCCGCTGATTACTCCCGCCCAGCCTATCTGCAGGGTCTGGGCATCTGCGTCTTTGAAAATGGTAAATCGAGAACTGCTATGACCAGCTCAGCATTATCTCTTCAGCATTCAAACCGACATGTCTGGAGCGCCGTTCTGGCGATGTCCCTGTGTGCCTTCGCCTTAGTCGCTTCAGAATTCCTACCGGTGAGCCTGCTTACCCCGATGGCTGCTGATTTGTCGCTGACCGAAGGCCAGGCCGGGCAGGCCATTTCGATATCCGGCTTCTTCGCCGTTGTGACAAGTCTATGGCTGTCGAGGATTACCCAAGGTTTCGACCGTAAGCCTGTTCTCCTTGCTACTACGGCATTGATGCTCGTATCCGGTGGCATGGTGGCGTTTGCTCCGAACTACCTGACGTTGATGGTAGGGCGCGCGGTGCTGGGAATTGCCATTGGTGGATACTGGTCGATGTCGACTGCAGTGATGATGCGTATAGCGCCCGAAGCATTCGTCCCCAAGGCGATTGCTGTGATGCAGGGCGGTACTGCATTGGCTACGGCGATCGCTGCCCCGGTAGGGAGTTATTTGGGTGGCTTGATAGGGTGGAGAGGTGCATTCCTCTGTGTTCTGCCACTTGCTGCTGCCGCGTTGCTCTGGCAAGTCTTCACTCTGCCCGCGATGACGAGTGAGCGGAGAGCGGGATCGGCTGGTGGCTCGCTGCGCTTACTCGGAAATAGCAAGGTAGCTTTGGGCATGGCAGCGGTGGCATTGCTCTTCATGGGGCAGTTCATGCTCTACACCTATTTGAGACCATTCCTGGAGACGGTAACGCTCGTAGATGTCACCACGTTGTCGCTGCTGCTTTTGATCATTGGGACAGCAGGATTGCTTGGAACGATGTTGGTTGGCCCCCTAGTGACCCGAAGTCTAAATCGGGTGCTCGTGGGCATACCCCTGATCATGACTGGTCTCGCCATTGCAGTGGTGGAGGCGGGGGCATGGGTTATACCTGTTGGTGCATTACTTGGCCTGTGGGGGCTAGTCGCTACATGTGCTCCAGTCGGCTGGTTCACTTGGTTGACCAAAGCTATGCCGCGGGATGCTGAAGCAGGTGGTGGGTTGATGGTAGCGGTGATCCAATTGGCTATCACCCTGGGGGCGACCGTAGGCGGCCTGCTTTATGATGGACATGGATACCAAGCTGCCTTCTTCACCAGTAGTGCTTTGCTCCTGAGCGCGACAATATTGACCGCGTTGGCTGTTCGTAACTGACTAGGTTAGTCAATGGAAAGCGCAGCTACATATCCCCCTTCATGCGTGGTGCCTACAGGCGGACACCACGTTTTTAAAAGGATATGCCTTGCCTATGCAGTCAAACGATTGTGTGACTCAGTCAGACCCACAAGCACGATTCTGATAAGCTCTTCCATCTGAGTCGAGCACGATTGCATGGGCTCAAGCAGCTCGTTTGCAATCGAGTTTTGGTCGTAAAGCGCCGCCTTTATCACTGCTGGATTCGGCTCGGAGATGGCCGTCTGTATCCAGGGCAGTAGCCGATAGAACGTTGATCTGGCGGCCTTCAGCTCACCACTATCCATCTCCTTCAAGAGGCGAACATAGAGATCTGCACGAACGTGTGCCGAAGCGGAGATTGCGCCAGCTCCGCCCAGAGCAAGATTTGTCAGAATCTGGAGGTCTTCGCCAGTCAGCACCTCAACCTCACCATCGGTGATTAGCGCAATCGTCGTTTCGATATCGCCACTGCAGTCCTTCACCGCGCCAATGTGCGAGTGGCGCACGATCCGTCTGATGGTTTCCCGCTCGATCTTCACGCCAGTTCGATAGGGGATGTCGTAGACAACGACAGGGACGGTCGCAGCGTCCGCCACACGCTGAAAGAAAAATTCGATGCCTTCCTGAGAGGGGCGGATGTAATAGGGGGCTGGGACTAGGACGCCGGCAATATTACGGCTCTGGATCTTCTCCTGGAATGCCAGGACTTCCTGCAGGTTGTTGCCCGCAAGTCCCATGATCACTTGGCCAGGCTGGGCGATCTGCAGAACTGCATCCAGTACCGCGAGCTGCTCATCCTTGCTCATTGCCGCGGCTTCGCCAGTGGTACCGCATACAACCAAGCCTCTCACGACTTCAGCCTTAGCGGTCGCGGATTCTGTGCCACTGGGTGACCCTGACCTTGGAACATCTCGTGTAAAGCGCTATTTTATGGCCATCTGATAGCATGGCGCTTGCTTTGTGCGGGCCATTTCAAAAGGAAGGTTGAATGGGCATTCGCGTACGCGTTTTGCAGGCAAACCACGGAGACAGCATCCTAGTCTCTCATGACGGGCCTGATGAAACGTTTAACCTTCTTATTGACGGCGGAAATGGAGGCGCTTTCAGATACGGCCCCCAAGAGCGTATCAAAGGCGATCTATGCAAAGTCCTCGACGAGTTGAAAGCCAAGAATCAGCATCTTGATTTAGTGATACTTACTCATATTGATGACGATCATATTGGTGGATTTCTCCGAGCGTTTAAAGCGCCTGGCTACGGTGAGATGATTAAATCTATTTGGTTTAATACATCTAAACTTATTACCGATCATTTCAACTCTCCTGAGATTCCAGAGAATGACATCTACCTTGCTGATGGCTCGCCCAATACAAGCGTGCGGCAAGGAAAAAAGTTTGATCAGCTATTGAAAGATCTTGACATTGATCGTGGCCCTTTGATTATTGCTGGGCAAAAAATCGTTCTAGGCCCGTTTACATTCACCATCTTATCGCCAACTGAAAAACAACTTCAAAAGCTACTTTGTGTATGGCCGGAAGAGAAATCATCTCCTGATACGTCAGCAGATGAGACCGACTACTCCATTAGTTTCGAGAAGCTATGGGCCGAAGATAATTTTGTAAGTGATACCTCCATCGCTAATGGGAGTTCAATTGCATTCATGCTTGAGGCCAATGGGCACGCCATGTTGTTCCTGGGTGATGCTCATGACGCTAGCGTTTTAGATGGTTTGAGACGTTTGCAGTTCGATGAAGCTAATAAACTTCAATTGAGCTTGTTGAAGGTTTCACATCACGGCAGCGAATACAATACCAGTATGGATTTTCTAAAAATTGTATCAGCTGACCGCTATGTAATTTCTACCAATGGATCCAAGCATGGTCTCCCTAACAAAAGAACTGTGGCGAGAATCCTCGCGGCAGGAGATGGGTTGATTTGTTTTAATTACCCTAAAATCGCTGAGTCAATACTGCTTCCGAAGGAACGTATTGATTACGCCAAGCGCTTCGAAGTGATCAGCCAGATTGAGTTTGATTATGACGTCTGATGAATTGATTGTCTCCTATGCCGTTAAAGTTAACGGAGGGAGCGGTGTTCTCGTAGGCGCGCTCTCTCAAGAATACACTTATGTATTCACCGCCACGCATGTTGTAGGCGCCGCAAATCAGGTGGCGCGTAATGGTATTCCGCTCCGTGTTTTGAACGGCCCATTCCAGCATCCAACCTTGGACTGTGCAATACTACAAGTCGAATTCCAGGCGGACGTTAATCAGCGCCCTTGGATAGGTGAGATCAGTGCTTCCGCTGCAGTCTCATTTGTAGGATATCCAAACACAAATACGGGTACTGCAACGCCGTATAAGATCTACACGGGCCAACTCAATAGCGTTAATGACGACCTGATAGTATGCAATCTCGACAATGGGCCTCAGCAGGAGGCTATCGCTGGCATGTCGGGAGGGGGGATATACCATGTTTACAACGGCTATCCCTACTTAATAGGCATTGAGTACCGCATGGACGACGAGGATGAGAATCATCGATGGGGTCGGATTCGTTGCACTTCGCTCAAGCCATATGAAAGCATATTGGCTGCGCACAGCCTTGCATTTATAGCTCCTAGCTTCATGAAGTGTTTTTCTCAATTGAAAGACGATATTTTTCATTTCAATGCCGCCAGGCCTGAAAATGTGCTACGGCTGAACAACAAGCTACGTGAGTATGCGCAAGCTCTAGTAGATGCTGGTCTTCCGCCACCACATGATTTCATGCTGAAGCACCAGAAAAAACTTTTAGTTGGTCATGAGCCTCATGGGGCCGTGCTAGATAGAGACTTGTGGGTCGCCTACTTTGAGTTTGTTATTGTCTGTGTACTTATTGATGAGCCGGACAATGTAGACGCGGACTACTTGAGTGGATTGGAAAGTCGACGTCGATTCGTATATTCCAGCAGCAACGCACATTGGATCAGGCATCTGTCGGAGATGCTAAAGGCGGCGCGATTAGCGCTAGACGAACATGGCGTCATGATTATCAATTCACCTCAAGAAGAGGCTCCTCATCTTCCAGATGAAGATGATTTGGAAGATGTGATTGACGATATTGCATCCACCCCAAAAATTGGAGCAATGCGAAAAATTGATGACGTACATAGCGAGGTCTACAGGACATATACCGTTACTCATATGAAAGGGTTGCGAAATGAGTATGTTTTGAAGAAGCATCGCGTATACGGCGCCGCCTCAGCAAGTGACCAGCTGCCTCTGTTCAGAGATTTTTACAATGAAGTTATCAAATAAACTGCAAGATTTGAGCTATCTTGCAACTGAGTTTGAAGGGGCAAGGTTTGAGTTGTATGCCTCGGATGAAGCGTTTCTTAATTGTATTGTTTGCTGGCTTCAGTCAGCAAATGATCTGGTGAATTCTTGGCAGGCGATACAAAGCATCGTGTCCGTGAAATTCAAACCTGAAGGCAGGTATGCTAAGTGGAACATTTACCTAGTTTTGCTATGCGCTGACAAGCTCGACGTCAAAGAAAAATACGTGATTCAGAACGATCGTTACGCCGCCAGAAAAATTATCCTGGACGGGCTTGGTGTACTGCCAGACTCTCAGGCAGTCGAGGAAATGGTAAATGTCGAATTGCTCGGGACTGACCTCAGGCTTAAAGTCGTCTCGGAAAGCACCAAGGAAGGCGCAGATATTTCAATCGCCTCGTTTGTGAAGGGCGCCCCATCAGCGACCACAAGCGCAGCGAAAGAAGAGCGAGGCGCGATGATCAACAAATTAATCGAGTTCTTGTCAAACGATGAAAATAACAAAGGTTGAAATCGAGGGTTTTCGCGCCTATCAGCTGAAGAAGGATGGGACATTCGACTTTACAATTGATGGTGAAAAACCTTCGAATTTTGTAGCTATCTATGCACCTAATGGTTTTGGTAAAAGCTCATTTTACGACGCTGTGGAATGGGCTTTTACTGATAATCTTGAAAGATACACGGGGGAGCACAATAAAAAGAATAATGCTATCGCCGCCAAAGGCACCAAGATGTCTAAGGTTGCTCAGAAAATCCTTCGCAACAAGGAAGTCTCTGATGATGTACCTACTCAGGTAGCTGTCTTTACCACGGTTGCTAAGTTTGAACGGGTGTTGAAAAAGCCGAATTCAAATTCGGCTGACTTAAAGTTTCCCTCAGGTAAAAACAAAAAAAATGAAGATGTAGACCTCTACAAAAGAATCATTCTCTCGCAAGATGCCATTGATCGTTTCCTTCGCGAAGCGAAACCCCAAGAGCGTTATGACTTGTTCATGGGCTTTTTCGGTGGCGAGACAGAAGAAGTCCGCCAAGAGCTTACAACGCTTTTAATGGAAAACAAGCTACAAATAGATGCTCTTCAATCTGAGCGAGGCGAAATTGAGCAACACCTCAAAGACCCTGTAGATGATAGTATTTTCGAGGAGTACAACAAACTAGCTAGAGACCTTAATGATGAGGGTGAAAGTATTTCGCTAGTCGATGAGAACTTCAATGCTCAAGCCGAGCACCAAATTCTCTCATCGCTTGTGACGCGAACCCATTCGTTGAATGCAAATCAGATTGCTCTAAAACAACGACGCGGCGCACTGATCGATCAATTATCTCGATTGCCAGAGTTAAAAACTAATCTTGAATCTGTAGTAAGTGAGAAATCCTACCTAGCGCATACGTCAAAAGCTGTTCAGGACTCAGTAAATTACAATGCATTGGCTGCCGCACATAGTCGGTTTCTTGCTGACTGGCAGGCTGCAAATGCAGACATCCAGAAGCTGGATCTAATAGCTGCGCAAATTCCTTCTTTTTTAACAGATGAAAAGCTTCGGGCAGAATCTGCTGCTGAACTACCTAATTTAAATGCGCAGAAGGCCCAGGCATCCGCCGAGCTAAAAACCACAGAAGCGTCCATTGCGCATTTCAGAAGCTCTGGTGCTGAAGCAGACCAGCGGGAAGCTGGCCTGCGATCAATGCTGGCGAATAGCCCGGCAGTATACTCGGAAATCGCCTCGCATGAAGCAGGATTGGTGGCATTAAAATCGGATCTAAACAGCAAGTTTACTTCTGTTCAGTTGATTACAGCAGAAAGAAATAAAGTCAGCTCTGACCTTGAGAAGATCTATCCAATTCAAGTCACTGTTGATTTATTGTTGCGTGGAGATACGAGTTATCTCAACCTGCCAGATGACTTCATCTTGAAAACTCACGCTGCGCATGAGGAGCTATCAGCTTTACGGCTACATGAGGAGAGAATAAAAACTACGCAGGCGGCACTGTCTCAGCAGATGGAGGCAGTGCAGAGGCTTGTTTCAGAGGGGATTTCCTATCTCACAAAATGGCCTAGCGATACGTGCCCGCTCTGCAGACTTCGTCATCAGTCGCCAGAAGACCTGAGGTCGGCAGTCAAAAATAATGACCTTCTGTCTCAAGTTGCTAGGCAAAATGCTCAAGAGCTGGAGGGCTTAGCACTTCGCATCAATAAGCTCTCTGATCAGATCGAGGCAAATGTTACGTTCGCGAAGAACAAGCATGCAGAAAGAGTGGCGGTTTTACGTAGCAAGCTTAATGAGTTAAGCGCAAAGATCACTGAGGGCGACAATCAAAAAGGGTTGCTTGCAGCAAATATTAATGCCGCTGAACAAACTATCCAAGCTCTTCAGCCAAGAGTCTGGGGAGTAAACTCGCAAGAATTGCATCGCAGAGTTGAGGCTGAGCTCACAGCCATGTCAGCAAACAGACCTATATGGGTTCAGCAGTTGGCCGCAGCTGAAAGTAGTGCTTCTGTGTTGCGAGCCAAAATTCAAGAACTAGATTTCAAGATCAGTAGCTTGAAAAACTCCATTGAAGGAGTCGTTTCAAAGCCTGACTACAATAGCGTCAAGCAATTTGCGTCTCAGGAAGCTGTACTTAATTTTGATGAGCTGAGCCAGCACTGTACTCAGAGGAAAATTACCCTTGTAGGCAAGCTGAGTGAGCTTTCTGAAAAAATGGAAAAGTTACTCGTTGAGTGCAGGGAGCTCCAGGACATAATGACCGCGGAGGGCAGTTGGGTTGATTTCGCGCTATTGGAATCGGCCAAAAACTCTGCAGCACGACAACTCAATGCCACGCAATCCGTTGTCAATGGGTTTATGCAAAATTTAAGTTCCTTGGTTGGTAAAGACCTAATCTCAAATTTTGACGTCGCGAGTGTTGAAATACATGGCGCTATTCAGAGCATTGAAAAATCATCCTTTGAGCTGGATAAAAAAATTCAGTCCCTTGATTTGCTTGGCGAGCTGTTGAAAACGTTTAAGCCGTATTTTGAAAGTCTAAGGTTGCGCGATAGGCTCAAAGAGGTTGAGCATGATCTAGCCCAGCATGCAATGGTTGAGGAACGCCTAACTGCTGAACGCGAAATTGTAATGTCAAAGTTGAGAGAAAGAGTCGAAGCATTTTTCTTCACTGACTTGATTAATGCTATTTACAGCAAGATTGATCCGCATCCATCTTTCAAGACGGTGCAGTTTGTAGCCGATTTCAATATTACTGACAAGCCAGGTCTTAATATTGTTTTGCAAGATGAGCGCGGGGATGTGATTTCTCCAATGCTTTACTTTAGTTCTGCCCAGTTGAATATCCTGAGTCTAAGTGTGTTCCTCGCCAATGCTTTGCACGCAAAAGATAAAAATGGTGCCCCTCTTGATGTGATTTTGATTGATGATCCTATTCAATCAATGGACTCCATCAATGTTCTTGCGACGATTGATTTGCTTCGGAATGTATCAGCTCGCTTTGACAAGCAAATTATCATTTCTACTCATGATGAAAACTTTTTTGGGTTGCTCAAGCGTAAGATTCCCACGGATGTTTTCGGTTCCAAGTTCCTTCAGTTGGAAAGCTTCGGAGTGGTCAGTCAGAGCTAGATTTTTGATGGTGATTCGGGTATGGCGTCTGAGTCTCGTAGATGATGTTTACTTAGAAGTTGGGTAGGCTTGATAAAGGAAGACTCAAATGGTCGCTGACTGGAGGACGAGCGACCACAACCCTTTTGAATCTGGACGATAAGGCTTGAATTATCGCTGGCCAGAGGTAGGCAATTAGCGATGTAGCAGTGAACAGTGAGAGGTGACGCCGAATCTCTCACCAGAGGACGGCTCAGAGCTATCGTTCAGCCAGTGCTAGTGATTGCCAGCCTTAACGTCAGATAGGCGTTCCTTGAGCTGCTCCAACTCGACTGGAGTCAGCAGAACGAAGGGATCAGTGTCTTGGTTGAGTGGAGATTGGAAGTCGTAGCTTCTGCCATCTGGGCTGTAGCAGCTGCCACATCGGAAGAGCTTCTCGTCCTCGCGCGATATGGTGATCACCCACCCATCGATGTCGACAGTCGTTACCCCTACCAGGGCAGTTGCACTCCACGGGGAGCTTGCTTTGCGCAATGGACGCAACCCGGATGCAGCCTCACGAATCACCTGAGTCACTTCGCGAACGGTAAGGGCTTTCGAGTTCAATTAGATGTTCCTTGAATCCTAGGAGGGTGAGGACTTACCGGTACGGGCGTGTGCAATGTGACACGGCACCTAAGGCAGGGGTAGTGGAGGATGCATGTATAGCTTTTTGCCGCCAAAGCGCTTGAAGGAAAACGCATGGCTGATATGTTTGCGTTTCCTCGCAACAGGTAGCTTAACGAATGGATGCAAAGACGCTCTACGTGATTGGCAATGGTTTCGATCTCCACCATGGAGTTCCTTCCAGCTACGGCGCTTTCAAAGAATTCGTCAGGGCGCACGACCCTGAGATTTTCGAATGGGTGGAGGAATACATTCCTGCGGGCGATCTTTGGGGGGATCTGGAGGGGGCACTTGCTCACCTTGATACGGACAACATCGTAGACGAACGTACCCAGTTTTTGGGGTCGCCTGGGGCTGATGACTGGAGCGATTCAGGTCACCATGATTTCCAATATGAGATTGGGCGTGTAGCGACTGGTCTCTCGTCCTCATTGCAGGAGCTCTTCAGCCAGTGGGTCAGTTCACTTCCAATTTCTGAGGCCCGCGACGCTCCTGGTCGACTCAATACGCTTGATCCAGAAGCGTTCTATCTGACGTTCAACTACACCAATACGCTGACAGAGGTCTATGGCATTGATCCTGAGCGAGTGCTGTACATCCATGGTTCGGAGGAGGAGGGCGATGAACTCATCCTCGGGCATGCGTGGGAAGCGCAGCATCGAACGTCGCTGAACCAGGAAGACGAAGACCCTGACAGCTACGACCATCGAATTGCTAAGGCTATGGATGAGCTGGATTCTTACTTTGATAAGACGTTTAAGCCGTCCGAAAAAATCATCAAGGATAACGAGTCGTTTTTCCAAGGGCTCGATTCCGTTACTGAGGTTCGCGTGCTAGGCCATGGATTGGGTGATGTAGATAAAGCCTACTTCGAGGCCTTGATAAGCGGGCTTCGAGACAGGGATGTGCGATGGATCATTGCATTGAGGAAGCCCGAGACGTTTGAAAAGAGTAGGGCAGACCTGGTGCGCTTTGGCGTGGCCGAAGAGCGAGTGTCCTTCGACCTCTGGGCGAACCTCTGACAGCTCCCGCATCGGGGCCGATGCTGATTTGCATGTGCAGCGGTGCTGGAGTTTGAGATCTGGTTGGTCGCCTGGCCAACCAGAGCTTCGACCAAGGGATTTGCATTGTCAGTGCGCCAAGCGATTGCTGTGGTCACCACATTGATGTGCGGTAGCACCGGAACGACGACCACATTCTGGGGCGCCAGCCTCAGTTGATGAGGTGCTCGTGGGGAGAGTTCGTCAATTCTGCGAACAAGTGAAATGATGCCTGGACTGCTCGCCAGGGCTGCATGAGCCATGGCGAGTGGTCTGGCGCGGCTTACGTCACTTCCAGTCCACATTGTGGATTTGAACGACGGAGCACAGCGGCTGAATTTTCGCTACTCCAGACAAGAAATGCGAAGTGGTCTCATGATCACGCAAGGCCGCTGCATCGACCCAACGTTCCTGGATAAAGATCACTGTGGGATTGGAGCTGGATTGGCCGAGGCGGTAGTGGACGCATCCAGGTTCCGCGACACTGGCATCTCGTAAATTTTCTAAGACCTGATTGAGCTCTTGCTCCTGTCCTGGATGTGAGTGAAGAACTACCAGAAGATCGACGTGTTCCTGTGCTGCCATTGCTGAGTCTCGGTAAGCGTCCGGCGAACTCACCTTCCGAACTCCAGCATTAAGGGTGATGGTGTCCGCGTATTTTTTAGCGGACGCGATCACCCTTATCGCCAGGATTTCCATGCGCCAACGAACCTCTTATCCAAAACCATTCAAAGCCCAAGTCGTTCAAGAATGCCTGCAATCTGGCGCAACGGTGTCCAGTGTCGCCATCAGCCACGGCATCAATGCCAACGTCATCCGCAAATGGCTGCCGCTCTATCGAGACCATACCGCAACACCTTCGCTGCCGGCATTTGTCCCGCTGAAGGCTGCACCTAAACGGCTCGCCGACGCGGATGCCGACGCAGCGAGCAACAGCAATATCACAGCTTCTTCCGCATAAATGGGTTTGCTTGACCAAGGACGGATAACTCCAGAAATCATTCGCCAAGCGAATGTGCGACGTGCGAACTATCGATTTCCATTCATAGGCCATATACATCAACATCGATCTCATCCAAACCGAGACACGAGAGGTGCGGTTATGTTTGGGAAGATTTCGATACTCGCATTGGCTCCGATGGGCTTGGCATTACTCGCCGGAGCACTGATTCCGCTCCAAGCCTCAAGCAATGGCGCACTGGGCCGCGAGTTAGGTCATCCACTCTGGGCGGCGCTTACTTCGCTGATCGTCAGCTCAGCGGTGCTGATAGCGACCATCGCTGTACTTCGCATACCTCAGCCGAGTATCGCAGAAGCTTTACGAGGCCCTTGGTGGCTGTGGATTGGCGGATTCAGCGGCGCGGTGTATGTCGCGATGGCCACCTTCCTGCCACCTAAGCTGGGTGCTTCGAACTACATCTTATTCGTCATGGTGGGCCAGGTGATTGCCGCCATGCTCATCGACCACTTCGGTCTCCTGGGCCTAGCAGTGAAGCCCATCAACGTCATTCGGCTGGTCGGGGTACTCATCGTTCTGTTTGGCCTGATTGTGGTTCAGATAGGCTCAAACAGAGCGCCTGCGTCGGTGTTGACCAACACAGCATCGCACCCCGTGACCGCAGCCCTCAAGTAACAGATCCTCCCTTTCGGCTGGTTGTCGCTCCCTTGTGGCCAGCCTTTTTTATTCAGGTCGATGCGGTTCGCCGAATCGTCCACCGCACGGTGCGTTTGAACAATGGTTCAGCACCCTATTTCCGTAAAACTGGAGAAGCGCTATGAACATCGTAAAATTGCAATTCAGCGATGGCCGTCCAAATGCTGTAGGCCTGGAAGACGTAAATGCTGTACTCCGAACCGTAGGTGTTCGTGCCAGCACTGTCGATATCCCTGACGCTGCCAAGCCAATCCTGAAGGCATCACAGTCGCGGACTGTAACCGAAGCCGAGCAAAAAGAACTGATCAAGCTCTTCAGCCTGAACCGCGCAGAGCTTCTGGAACAGATTGAACTGGCTGGCCGAGTACCTGAAACGCCACGGGGCGGCCTGCTCAGCACCCGCCAACCCAATGTCGCTCCTTACCCAAAGGTTTACGACATGTTGGCCATCCCTGACGATTACCGCGCCACAGTGCTGGAAACTTTCGGTCGCTTCCACGTGAACATGGCTCAAAACGGCGTAGGTATCGATGAGGTGATGACAGTCGTTTCGGGTGGGCCGTTCACCTGGATGTTCGCGCTCCCGGACAGTGTCGTAGTACGGCTCACAGTAGGCCCGGCGAGTGAGGAAACAGCGATCCGCTTGAGTTATCCAGGCATGGGCATCCACGCCGGTTACATGGATGCCAAGCAAGGGCTGGTCGTGGCGTATGCTCATGGCCCCGAGGAGTTCGACATCCACTACGACGAGCCAACAGCTCCCAACGCGCAACTGTTGAACACCAATCCCTGGGTGGATTTCTCCGGCGACATGCCCACCCTGTTCGACAAGATCAACTAATCACGTTGTACCCGCCCTCGCACCGAAGGTACGGGGGCGCTTTCTGCCTGAGGAGCAACCCAGTGTCTATTTTCAAAGTTCAACACATTGACCACGTTGTTCTGCGCGTTGAAGACATGGAGCGAAGTCTAGAATTCTACATAGAGGTGTTGGGATGCTCGATCAAGAAGCGAAATGAAGAATACGAGATGATCCATCTCGCGGCGGGGAATTCGATGATTGATCTGGTAGATATCCATGGCCCACTCGGTGCGATGGGCGGCGGTGCGCCAGGGAAGGAGCGTCGCAACGTCGATCATTTCTGTCTTCGCGTCGAGCCCTTTGATGAGGATGCGATCCTTACTCACTTGGAGGGGCACGGCATCGCTGCCGATAACGCGGTAACTCGCTATGGAGCACAAGGTGTCGGCCCCTCGATCTACTGCTTCGATCCGGACGGGAATCAAATTGAGCTTAAAGGCCCGGCACAACCAGGAACAGCATGAGCCATAGTCAGGTGCTCTGACTGCAATCCAGGATCGCTTTTCGAAGCCATTGATTCGCGGGATCTGCCTCTTTACGCACGTGCCAGGCTTGCTGATATGACAGGACGGGGAGATCCAGAGGGGCCTCGAATGTTCGTAGTGTCGGATATCTGTCGAGCCCGCTCACAGCCCAACTCGCTACCGTCAAAATGAGATCTGTACCTGCTATCAGTTCGATTGCAGCGCTCCAGTGAGGAAGCGCAACGGCGATTCTTCGCCGGACACCCAGGTTGGCAAGAACTCTTTCGATCTCGTCATTAGCGTCAGGACGCAGGGCTAGCATCACATGAGGACGGTTTAGCCATTCCTCGAATGTGAGCTGTCCGCATTCTGGGAGCGCGCTTTTATCGGCGAGACTCACAAAGCGTTCTGGAAACAACTCTTGCACCTGGATGCCTTCGGGATACTCCGGAAAGATACCGAGGGCTACATCGAGTTCACCATCAGCCAGCTGTGCCATCATAGTCTCACGGCTCGCCTGGCTGACGGCCAGATCCACTCCCGGCGCTACGCTTCGGACATGACGCACCAAGCTTGGAAGTACACGTCGCGTGGCATAGTCCGACAGAGACAGCCGGAACCTCGCTTGCGATTTCCCTGGATCGAATTCTGAAGCTCCTAAGAGATCGTTGAGGTGCCTCAGGGCCTGCTCAAGCGGGGCCAACAAGCTTTGCGCTCTAGCGGTCAGTACCAACTGGCCATCGCGACGAATCAGCAGCTGGTCGTCGAAGTGCGCCCGGAGCTGGGCCAGCGCATGACTGACGGCTGGCTGGCTCTTGTGCAGCCGAACCGACGCACGAGTCACATGTCGCTCCAGCAACAGGGCATGGAGGGTCAGTAGCAGATTGAGGTCGATTCTACGTAGCTCTTCCAGCATTTGGCTCGAATCTTTGCGTTGGGTCAAAGGAGCCTATCAAACGGTAGCGAACGATGACAGATCGTTGCTTCGTAGCTGGATAAAGCTTCCGCGTCGATGGGGTACCCCATTTTGCGTTGCTGCTAGTCAGTACGCAATTTCTGCCTGGTTTGGTAGGTGTCTTTACCGGACGGTTACGAGTCTCGATTCATGTTGGACGGAAGAGCGCCTAACGGGAGGCGCTGTTTTGCCATGATTGTCAGGCGTTATTCCCCTCGTGGGGAGAGGTGAAGGCATCTGCGACCCTGATGTTCGCGATCGTCAAACTTTCAGGGGCACACGGAGGTCAAGGCAATTTAAGTCCGATCAGTTTTTCCTGCGGCAGTGCCTTACCTGCCTTGCGAACGATCTCATAGACTCTCACGAGGTCGGGATCAGTCAGACCGTCGAGGAAGGCCAGCTTTCCAACCACCTGCATCTGGTACCGCCGTTCGGTGTTGATCTCGCCCATAAGCTTCTTGAGGATTTCGTCCGATGGCGCCAAGTACCGGGAAAAGCCGGGGAGGGTGGCCGCGATGCAAAGGCCCTCCGGGTCATAGTCGGTAAAAGCAATCACCGGCAGGTTCAATTCAGCCAGCAACGCCTTGCTACTGTCGGTTTTGTAGCTGCCAGGCGCACCTCGAAAAACTACCAGTGGATTGCCCGGCAAGTGCTCAAGCAGTGGCGTCTGGTGGGTGAGCTCAAAACTCTCCCAATTCTCAACAAGCAGGACACTGTCGTGGCCACAGCTCTCAGCCACAAAATGCCGATCGAGATCCAGACAGGCGCCGGTCGGGAGATGGATTGGGGTTGAGCCCAAAAGCAAAGGTCGGCCCGGGAGGGTTTTGACTGCGACTCGCTTACCTCGGAGGCGTTTAGTGGCAAATTTCTCATCGCCGCCTTTCTGCAGGGCACCATGTCTAGACTCGCCATCCCAAGCATTAAGTGATTGGTTAGGATCGACCTTGGCCACGTTGATCAGGTAAATCGCCACCTTGTCCTTGTCGCCCTGGCTGAATCTCCAGAGAGATCCCACACGCTGGCCGACACCGTAATCGTCACAGAACGCATCAAGCAGTTTGCTAGGCCGGAAGTCCTGCTCACCAGACTGGCAGATAGAAAGGAGCTTTTTGGTGAGAGCTAGCGTTGGCATAGCAAAACATCCTCGATGATCACGTTTCCGCTGAGCTTGTCGTCCTCATTTTTAGCCAAATGCTGCATGGACACTCGCCTGATGATTTTGGCGTTAGCGTTGATTTGTTTTTCTATCAAGGTCAGGAAGCACATCATGCAAGACTCTTGATCCAAGACCTTGGTCTCCTCCGCCTGAATGAAATACGCTGCGGCCGAGATCTGGGTAGGGGACTTGGCTGCCTCGTTGAGCAAGCGCTGACTCACCACCACGAGTGGCGAGCCCTTGATTAATGCAGCCTTCGGAGGTACCTCATCAATTGGGGTGCCGGCTTTTCTGGTTTTGACCGCTACGGTGACTGCCTTTTCGATGCTCTTAGCGACATCGACGAGCGCATCGCGCACGTCTTGATTACCCAGGTCAGGCACAAGCTGAATCTTCAAAGGTTCGTGATGGTATGCCCACTCTGGGATCGTAGGATACTCATCAGGGGAGCGTACTTCGTACTCAGGATGCTTCTGAAGATAGAGCTGCAGTGCTCGGATGCGCCTAGCGCGAGGCGCAATAATCCTGATCTTGTAAAGGTAGGTCTTGAGTACCTGAATGATATCAACTGTCCTGGAGCGCCACTCCGACAGCTTGTCGAGAATGTGGCTCTGGTACAGAGCGTCAAGGCTCTCGCGTTCTGGATGGACGAGCTCGTCCAGGATTGCCTCACCGTCAAACATGCTCAGCGCCTTGAGAATGCGCTCAAGCTGGTTGAGGTAGTGCTCGGTTTGTTTTTCCTTTTCCTTGTAGGTGCTGACATTGCCGAAATTGTTCTCGGCGGCAGTACGCACGTGCAAGAGGAAGTCATTCATGGCCTCCGCCATCTCGTACAAGGTTGCGTCGATGTCACCTTGGATCAACAGGGAGTCATCGAAGCGATTCTGTAGGCAGGCGTCCGAGTAATCGTCCATCAGCTTGACGAGACGTGCCATTTGCTCGCCAAAGTCCGCTGAGATGTCGTAGTTACGGGCTCGGTGGGTTGCCTCGTTCAGCAGGCGGTTCAGGGTAGGCGAAAGGCGGTATGAGTTTTCTACCGAGGCGTTGATTCGCACCGCTCTGATTTGCTGCAGCTTCGTTAGCATCCGGGCATTCTCATCGTCCCGGGTGACGTAGCCTGCAGAGTACATCTGGGCAATTAGTTCGCGGCTTTTATGCAGCAGCTCCAGGTGTCTCATCACGGATTCTTCGAGCGTACTCATGACTCGGCTCGCTTATCGTACTCGTTGTCCTCCTCCGAGATCTCGTCATGCAGCATCAGGTACTCGATAGCCTCCATTAGCCATTCGATACGACCCGTGAACATATAGATCTCTGACTCTTGATTGACGAGCAGTAGGTACCCGTCGTTCTGAAAGCGTCTAACAATTTTATTTAGGCGCTCACGATCGGATCCGTCCTTGGTGTTGATGTCGATCGTGGTCTGACGGAGCTGAAGATACAGACTGGGGTTGTCAGAGATCCTGGCCATCATCTGGTTCAGATTCAGAATCTGGCCCGCGGCAACGGAGTCGTCATCTCCACTGATACGCATCACCAACTCAAGAAAAGAGACCATGGGGCGCAGGACATTCTTGACTTCAGCGAAGCGCTTCTTCGCATCCTTCTTCCCCTCCACATCGATGTCTGCATGGGCGGCAAAGAATGCCCCACCTTCCCGGGTTGTCGTTAACCTGAGATCGATCCGCCTGAGGTACTGGTCAACATCGTTATGGTGAACTGGATTCGCCAGGAACTGATGACCGTCATAGTCGGTGATCTCGCAGACAAAACCACCCTGCATGAGTGCGGTCACGACTCGTCCAAAGGTGCTCATTCGCCGTCCTCCCAGGCAAGCTCGAGCTCACCGTCTTCGATCGCTTCCCCTTCAATGGCTAGCTCGCAGTGCACCAAACGTCGTTCGGCATCCAATTTGTACTTGTGCTCAAACAGCATCAGCGTTTCAGCATCTGGATCAGGAAATGCGGTGCAGAGGGTAATCCGATTCTGGCCGAGGTAGTTGCAGAGAGAGACGATGTTCTCTGCATCAATCGCCTTGAGTTCATCCACGCACCAGGTCAGCTGGACAGGGGCGTTACCCCGCACCTTCCCGATGAAACCGAGGAATAGGATGATCAACACCAGGTAGCTCAGCCCGTTCGACGAGATATTTTCAAGCTCGGTACGATTACGGAATTGGCGGAAATTGCCCTGCTCGCGCACCGAACCACGGATGCTGACCAGCGATTTGAATTGGGCACTGATGCCGCGCTTGGAGTCCCAAAGAGCGAGGAGGGCGCTTAGGTGAGCCACAGCATCGGCGCCTGGTAAGGCGTCCTCTTGAGTCCATTCCTCACGATCATTAGTGATTTTGGTTATCACAGACCAGTAATCGAGCTCCTCGACACCTGAATAAATCGAGATCTTGAGTTCTGAAAGGTTATCGAACACCGCCGAGCTGTGTTCAAGGTGGTCTTGCAGCGCGGTGTTGAAGCTTGTGAGCTTTTTGTTGAAGGTCTGCAGCTCTCGATGCAGGCCTTGAATTTCGCCAAAGATAGTCTTGGCATCCGCAACCAGCAGACGCCGGCTCTTATCATGCTCAGTTGCAAACCAGTCCTCTACCACTCGCAGCATCATGCGAGCATCGACCTCATCACCGGTCTCCGTCTGGAGATTGAAGAGGCGATCGTGGAAATAGGTAGAGGGAGCCGCTTGAGCCACTTCATGAAAAGCGGTGCGCATTCTTCCGGTAAGATTCCGAAGCTGATTCTGGGCTTCCTTGATTTGCTGCAGCAATGTGGTCATCGTCGCGCGCAGGATGTGAGCTTCCCAGGCTGCGTCATATGCCTCATGCCGGCTAGTCGGTTCGAACGCGATTAGGCGGTCGTCTAGGCAATTGCCGACGATGAGCAACTGGCTGTCAAAGCCAGCGATCGCGGAACGGCATTCCGTGATTGCAGCGAGCACTTGTTCCCGTTTTCGGTTCCACGCACTCTCAGCTTCAGCCAGACGAACGTTGTCATTCTCTAGGTCTAGTTGTCTTTGGGATCTTTTGGCCTGAAGCACGGGGATTTCAGGGAGCACCTGTTGCTTCCAGATGTGCCACTGAGCGAGGAGCTCGCTCCAAGAGTTAATATCTGCGAGGGTTTGATTTAGCGCAGTCTGCCTTGCCTCGAGGGCCGAGATGACGTTGAGATCTGCGCCTTCACCAGCGAGCTCCTTGTTCAGTTGCTCTCTCAGGAATTTCGTGCTGGCGTCGCAAGTCTCTTTGTGGCCCTCAACGCTAGCTTGAATTTCGCGGACTTCAGCCTTGAGAAGCTCTGAGGCCTCGGCAATGCCGCGATCCCGTTGGAGGACAAGGGCCTGATGCTTGTCCGCTAGCCTCTGAGTGAAATCTGCATGTGCCTGCACAGCATGGTTCAGGAGGCGTTGGCATTCGGCCAAATGCTCTCGGGCAAGTTGTCGAGCGTCGTTGAGCTTCTTCTCAAGCTTCTCGTTCAGCTGGTCAACTTCTCTCTCCAGCGTCTGTGCAGCTGATTTCGATTTTGTCAGTGCGGAACGGGCTAGCGAGAGTTCTTCGTTAGCCGTCTTCAGGGACTGCCGGATTTCCAGTTGTTGCCCAATGGCCCGCTCGAGCTGAGATTCGAATGCTTCCAGGACTCGGCTGGCTTCCTCAAGTCGCTCGTTGAGCTTCGACTCATCTGCCTCGTCAACTGGGTCGACGAAGTCAAGGTCGAGGAAGACGCCGTACAGGCTTTCGCCCATTGCAGTGAGCTGGGGGTGAAGATCGTGACGGTGAAGAAGCTCAGGGTTGATGACCTTCGCGATGTCTTTTGCCCAATCCGAGCGATTGGTTCGAAGGAAAGCCAGAAGGCTATCCTGGTCAGGAGTATGAGCCCGTTTGATCTCTTCGATCAGGGTGTGCTGCTGGGAAATCGAAAGTCGCAGAGCTTCGATTGTCTCATCATGTCTCGAGGATGAGGATTGCAGTCCATCAACATCCCGCTGGCGATCGATGACATTGGTGTGAGCAGTTGAGATTGATCTGTTGGCGTTCCGGAGCTCACCATTTTTCGCATCGATGGCATTTTTCACAGCCGTGTCGAAAGGAGGATTCTCGACACGCTCCTGGGCTCGCGCTAACTCACCATGATTGCGGTCTTTCTCTTTTGAGAGATGGTCGAGCTCGTCAGCGGACGAGTCGGTGAGCACCTCGGAGGCCTCTTTATAAGCAGCCTCGAGCTTATCCCGGCTCTCATGCTCGGCATCCCTGAGCCGGTTGATTTTTTCCATAGCCACATTGCAGAACTCGTTGTGGCGACGTTCCTCTTCGTTGATCTGCTTGTCGTACTTGGCCTTAATCCCGGTCGCGGCTCCGAGAGCGAGCTCGAGCTGGGCGTCAATGCTTCGCAGCTCGTCAGTGAATAGCTCACGCTGTGCTGCTTGTGCCCGCTTAGACTCAACGTCCTTGGCCTCATAGTCGAGACGACTGGCCTCGATGTTCTGGAGGCCACGATCACATGCTTCGATCTCGGCTCGAGCTGTTTCAATAGACCTGGTCAGTGTCTTAGAGGTCTCATCATGCGTAACCTGCTCTTCCTCTAGGTACGTTTGCTTGCGGGATTGCTCGCTCTGACGCTGTGTTTTGCTCGAGTGGAGGTGGTCTTTGAGGTGAATAAACTTCTCTTTGATCTCCCGCATGCCATCCTCTGCCGCCTCAAGCTCACTACGCTGAATCCTTGCCACGTCCACGAGAGGGGTGATTCTCATGATGCTTTGGTAAGCGCTGTAATCTCGAGGCCAGGTTTCAACCCGCTTACGCTCAGTATGAATGCCCGCGGAAGGCTTCCCTTCGAAGACCCAATCAGCCACGACCTGCTGAAGGTCATCGAAATTGGCTTTGCGGGAGAACATCCCTTTGGTGAGCTTTTCGAGGTGACGCAGTGGCCGGTTGTAGGTGGTAAAACCGTACACATCTGACATCCCTAACAGATAACGCCTATGTGTCTGATCCACATGCGGCGGCTGCCATCCTTGGATGATCGCTCTGTAGTCTGTGTAGGTATCTACTAGCTTCTCCGCATGCTGGATTTTCAGGTGAATCAGACGCTGACGAAACTCCTTGTTCAGCACAAACTGACCGTCTTCTGTGACAAACATCTCGCGACGGAAATGGCTGTTTACGAATCTGAATCGGATCTTGTCGGCAGTTGAATTACTGAGCACGACTACGAGTCGGCGTGTGCCATCTGGACGCTCGTACTCATAGACAAGGTATGAGGTCTGATTCGGAAGGTAGTAGTCGATAAACGAGTCTTTTCCTTGGGATACCACATCACGAGGCTCAACACCGACGAACAACAGAGCCAGGGAGAGTAGGGAGGTCTTCCCTCGGCCGTTCCGCCCAGTCAGTGCCATGCCCCCATCAATTCCCATGGTCTGAACCCGACCACGTGACAGCGAGTCGACAAGGTGGATGTTTATCAAGCGATACAAGCCTTCAGCGTCGCCTTTGGACGCTTCTACTGCGGGCTTCTCTTCCTGCTCGGGCGCTTCGTACGTTTCATCTGGAACGTGAAGATCCAACCCTGGGTTCTGTCCATCGGTGTTCATACAATCTCCTTGAGCCTGTTCACGCCCTACATCAGGCCCCCGGTGGTTCCCGAGGGTGAGGTGACGCGTGCGCAGTTGTACATTTAATAAACGCTCAGGATTGGGCTAGCGCTTATCGCCAGCTGACCGTTCCATTTAAACCATTGCAATTTGTTCTGAGTGGCGAGCCATTCGATTTCGCGCGACCAAATCAACGGGAATTTTGAAGCGCTTTGGCGCGAGAACGGTAATCCTGGCTCCCGGGGTGGGGATGGTGAGCTCCGTCTGCACCAGCTCCTCATGTGACCAGATCACCAGAATTCCTGAATCGATCTGTGGTGCTTTCTGCAGGATGGTGACCAAGTAACGAACCGAGCTTTCTAGATTTTCATGATCAAACCGAGAGCTCATCGTGACCTCAACTGCCACAGTGTGCTGACTGTCGCTAACCAGCAGATCAGCACCGATTTGGATAGCTTCCTCGTATGTGCTGACGGATAAATCGGGAGCGGCAGAGGTTACATATCCCGTGATCGCCCCAAGTATCTGAGCTTCGCGTGCCGCAGGAAATGAATCGACAGACACGGAGGTGTGCGCGAAAAAATTTAGGAGGATTTGGACGATCAGATACGAAATGCCCCTCTCGCGAGCTAAATCAACTTGATCTGCCGCGGCTTGATCTTCCTGGTTTGCCTCAGCTTGACCGGCGATAAATGCCAGGCGCTCAGTGATCTGATCCAGAAGTAGGCAGGAGAAGGCGGAGACGGAAATGATCGCCAAAAACGCTTCGCTCTCGTCGAAATTGAGCTGGTAGTCGTGAGCCGAAGGGTTACGCCAATGCGTGCGGTAGATTGTGAGCTGAGAGAGGACTCGAGACCTGAAGATGCCGTGCTCCTCGAGGTATTGCTCGATTTCATATGGCTTTTTCTTGTCAGGGTCTTTATCCGCTAGAACCCTGTAAGCCTCTTTGACGCTGCCCTCAAAAGCCTGATTGGTACGATAGATGGCATCGGTGAATGCCGTATCGTCGATATGCTCTTGTCCTCGGGACAGATGACGGAATGCCGTCACGATGTGCAGAAGTACCGCCCTCAGGCCTGGTACACAGTGCTGGTCACCCAAGGCCTCAATCTTTTTCCGAAGCGTATCTACTAGATCCATCTAGATTCCCATTGGGGTCGGCACGTTGGCAGACTGCCATCATATCAGTGCGGACTGCCAAAAGCTGTCGCTTGACCGTCTAGACCGGGGTTCTTAGGCATCTATCGCACGGTGCGCCTTTACAGCAGGCAGGCTACTTGCTCGACCTAGGAGCTGTGGCGATAGAATCATGGTTGGCCGGCCGGCCATTCAGGCCTGGTTTTAAGAGGACGCTTCGCACAAATGCTCGACCGATTACGCTCGATGGAAGTTTTCATCACAACCGCTCAGTCTGGATCTTTTGCTGCCGCGTCAGCACAGCTCGGCCTGTCTGCTCAAATGGTTGCTCGACACATTCAAGCGCTTGAGGAGAGGCTTAACATCAGGCTGATCAACCGTACGACACGCAAGCAAAGCCTGACTGAAGCCGGTGTGCTCTATTACGAGCGTTGCAAAGAAGCGCTGGCCGCTGCAGATGCGGCTGATGCACTCGTTCTTGAAGCACATGCCGAACCCCAGGGTCGTATTCGAATCAGCGCGCCTCATCAATATGGCGCTTTTAGCCTCATGAGGTTCGTATCTGGATTCATGGAGCGCTATCCAGGTATAGAGGTTGATCTGAACCTTTCTGATAGAGCCGTCAATGTGATTGAGGAGGGGTACGAAGCGGCTTTTCGCATTGGAGAAACTGGGATTGGTGAAAGCAGTAGCTTGGTAGCGCGTCCACTGCGTTGTTACCAAATGATCACTTGCGCCTCACCAAGCTATTTGGAACGCAATGGTGTGCCGCTACACCCTTTGGATCTCGAAAGCCACAACTGCATTGGCTACGTCTACTGGGATCGAGTCATCAATGATCAGTGGCTTTTCACCAAAGATAATGAGGACTTCCATGTCCGGGTGGGTGGCCGATTGAAGGTGAATGATCCCACCGGTCAGCTAAATGCTGCGCGATGCGGGATGGGGATCCTGCTGGCAGCGAAGGATCTCGTGTCCGATAGCATTCGATCCGGTGAGCTTGTCCAGGTATTGGACGACTATCGTGGCCCGTCGAAGCCTGTTCACCTGATCTATCCGGCTGATAAACAGAGAAGCGCCAAACTCCGAAAATTTATCGAGGATGCTGTCGTGGCGCTTGAGTAGATGATTAACCACTATCAGTAAGAATAGAGACGACTGAAGGGCCATTTATCGCACGCCGGTACCTTCCTAGACTGACGGCCTCGTTAACTATCAAGGCTTTGTCATCATGCATCAGCAAGCAGAAGCGTTCGGACAGATCGTCAGGAGCCGTCGCTCCATGCGTGAATTTTTACCTGAGCCAGTCAGTCCAGGGCTGATCACCGCTGTGCTAGACGATGCACAGCAGGCACCGTCCAACTGCAATACGCAACCTTGGCAGGTTCATGTGGTTTCGGGCAGTAAGCGCGATGAGCTCGCTGCAGCGCTGATCGAAGCGGATGCCAGAGGGGCCTTCTCGCCAGACTACTACTTCGACATGTCTGATTATCCGGAGCTCTACGCTGGCCGAGCCAAATCCAGTGCCAAAGCGAGATATGACGCCATCCAAGTCGACCGAGATGATGCCGCAGGACGTCATAAAGCGATGCAGTTGAATCTGGAATTTTTTGGAGCTCCGCATGTGGCGTTGTTATTCATGCCACCTTTGGGAGATAGCGTTCGGGTTGCCAGCGACATGGGTATGTACGGTCAGACTTTCCTTTTGTCACTTACTGCCCATGGCCTGGCTGGGATCCCGCAGACACTGCTAGGCATGTACGCGGACACTGTGAGAGCTACCCTCGGTATCGATCCGCAATGGAAGATGCTCTTCGGTATTTCTTTCGGTTATGCGGATCGACTGGCAGCAGCGAACAATATGGTCGTCGGTAGGATCCCATTAACCGGTAGTGTGACATTCCATCAGTGAGCCAGGTGTCACGCTAGCGGCATGCGTCCGCTAGCGTGACAGCGACCTGTTTAGGGGGCTTTGGATGCCTTCGCTGACCTTTTTACAGCCGGTCTTTTTTGAGCAGTACGGCTAGCTTTTGTCTTCTTGGCGGCGACTGCTACCGCCGGCGAACGCTTTTCGATGAGCTCTTTACCAATCTTCATACCCGTGCGCCTGAGTCGGTCACAGGCGGCCATGAAGCTGACTTTGCTAAAAAAACGGGATTCCCAGGGAGCCACCTTTGTAAGGCGATCGCATGATTCCGTAGACCACGGTGCAAGCAGCGCGATCGATCTCCTGTTTACGCCCGTCAGGGAGCGATCCTGTGAAAGCTCCACCGCCCCACCACCTTCCCAGTCCTGCCCCTTCAATTTCTTAGTGCCGCTGGGCCCATATTTGGGGCTGAGGCCATCCTCAGGATCCAGGTTGGGCTTAAACAGCCGCACCGTGATTGAGTTAGCGCCAATCCTGCCCATCACCACCCGTTAGCAAGTGACCAATCCAGATATATTTGGATCCGAATTTCGCTTGTGGTGATGTTAGATTGCAATGAGTCTGGATATGCTGGTGGTTATGCTGCAGTGACTAGCAAGCGCTTAGCTCATTGCTAAGTGTTTTCGGAATGAGCAAGATTAACCGATCACTTGAGGCGGTATGGATGGAACAGCTGGCGCTGATGGACGTGCTAAAGATTGCGGCCGGCAGCGGCGTTGTAGCCGCCTTGGTTAGCTCGATAATCACTTGGATCAAGGAGGGGCGTCAGAGGAGTGCCCAGCGTCGTCTAGAAGCAGAGATCGACGCTATCCACTTGATAACCAGACTGGATGCCTTAGCGGTTGCGTGTGCCAACAATTACTGGGAATTCCACGACAGGTGGAGCCAGCTTAGAGGTGCTGAACACGCTCATGACATTGGTTGCGCTAAACCCGAACTTCAAATTGAGCCGGAGAAGCTTGCCAAAATTGATCGTGTACTGGCCTGCCGTATTGCCTGGCTTGAGAACGATGTCAGCTTGGGCGCAGACGGTATTCGAGCAAGATGGGAGGCCTACCTAGACACCGACGAAGCACTAGACGCTGATGCGGATCTGGTGGGCCATTTCGGCTATGAGGCATTGTTGATTTCTCGTTCACTGCGCGACAAATACAAGCTCAAGTTCCAAGGCATGCAATGGGGTATGCCGACTATCGAGAAACAGCTCACTGAGTGCTCCGAGCGGTCAAAGGAATTCTTTAAAGAGAAGGGCTAGTGGGCTCCCTGCACTGAGCTGACACGACGTACCGTGATGAATCGTTTAGAATGCCCCCTTGGGCTTTTAATCATGACCTAAAGGAAGAAATCTATGTCTCGCCTTGCAGAATTTCGCAAGCTGGAACAGAGCCTTGCAGCTCAACTCGCCGAGCTCGAAGCACTGAAAGGGAGCGCCGAACTCCAGAGAGAAATTGAGTTTGAAACCAAACTCCGCGATCTGCTTGCGACTTATGGTTTCAGTCTGCGGGATGTCATCAACATCCTCGATCCGCAGGCTGGCGTGCGCCAGGTGAGCGCTGCTGCAAGCACCACCGGCACTCGCAAGCCACGAGAGGTGAAGACCTACAAAAACCCGCATAACGGCGAACTCGTTCAAACCAAGGGCGGGAACCACTCGGTGTTGAAAGCTTGGAAAAGCCAGTACGGCTCGGACACTGTTGAAGGATGGCTTCAGTAAGAAGCCCTGTACCAAGGGCCTCATTCGGAAGGCTTTTTACGGCTGCTATGGATGTCGCATATCACATTAGAGTGTATGCGCGATATCGCAATCGGCAGATACCCCCGGACTCTTGTTCGGCCCTGAGTGCAAGCTGTCCAATGGATACGACAAAGCGATATCTCGATTCCTTGAGAAGACAATCGCCTTGTTCGTCTCCAGTTGGTGTGGTATCGAGAAGTGCGCTTGAACCAGCCTGCTCTGGGTGAATGGCGCTGTTCGGATTTGATTCGAATGCATCTAGCGGCCAACTGAGGTGATCAGGAGGGCCTTTGGATATCCAAAGGCCTTTTCCCGACAGGATCGTCTTGTTAGTACGAGATCCACGCCGGCGCGACTGTTGGGCCCTTTTCCAGGAAGTAGCCGAAGTGGATGTTCATCTCTCCGATCGGCTCAATGAATCGACTGTTGCTCAAGGGGCCCGAATCCACAGCTTGGAATCCGGCGCTCTCCGCCAAGGCTGTCACCTGTTGCTTCGCCTTGCTGTCATCTCCTGCAACGAGCACCTGCAAAGGTTTGCCCGCACGAGCCTCTGGGCTCAACATACGAGCGAACACGGTGTTGAATGCCTTTACGACCTTCGCCTTCGGCGCCAGTTTTTGGAGTTCCTCGGCCGCGGAGGTAGTGTGGCCGATCACCAGCTCTTTGTAGTCGGCGCTGATGGGGTTGGAGATGTCGATGACGACCTTGTCCGCAAGTCCGCCAGCAGCATCAACGACACTCCCCAGCGCCTCGTATGGCACGGCAAGTACCACGACGTCAGAGACCTGGACTGCGGTTTTGACATCAGCGTGCTCGGCAGGCTGCGGAAGGCTGTTGGCCAGAGCGCTCGCTTTCTCGGAGTCGCGTGCTCCGATGAATACGGAATGTCCGGATGCGGCGAGAACCTGCGCCAGACCTGTAGCCATGTTCCCGGTACCAATGATTGCGACTTTCATATTTTCGTCTCGTAGTGTAGATAGGGACGACCATTCTGGACTTGAAACGTAGAGCTATTAATACCTCCAGAATTTCAACAGTTGAAAGTATAGGTTTCGTATGGATCGTCTGGCGTGCATGATTGCATTCGTGAAAACCGTGGATTTGGGCTCATTCACTGCAGCGGGTGAGGCGTTGCAAATCACCGCGCAGGGGGTAGGGAAGCAGGTGCACATGCTTGAAACCCATCTGGGAGTTCGTTTGCTGAACCGCACCACTCGGCGCCAGCACCTGACAGATGTTGGAACGACCTACTACTACCGCACCAAAGCTGCACTGGCCGAGATTGCAGCAGCAGAGGATCTCGCCGCAGAATTTCAGGGCGTCCCACGTGGTGTCCTTCGCATCAACGCTCCGGTTACATTTTCAAACCATGCGCTTTCAACCAGGTTAGGGGAGTACCTCAAGCAGAATCCAGGGGTATCCGTCGAACTGACCCAGTCCAATCGCTACATCGACATGATCCAATCCGGAGTGGATATTGTTTTCCGGGTGGGCGAGCTCACTGACAGCGGTTTATCGGCGAGAGCGCTTAAGCCCTATCGATTAGTTCTGTGCGCAGCTCCCGGCTATTTGGAGGCTATTGATCCAATTACTCACCCCCGGGACTTGCAAGCCTGCCAGTGCCTGGGATTTGCTCAGCCTGAACTGAAACGTGAGTGGCGTTTTCAGGGCCGTGAAGAGGTAATCAGTGTTGCAGTCCAAGGGCAGCTTTCTGCTGACACCGGCGAAGCCTTACTCGGAGCAGCGCGGGCTGGGCTTGGCCTTATTCTGCAACCCCTTGAGCTGGTTCAGGAGGACTTGGCGGAGGGTAGGCTGGTGGAAGTGCTGCCCGAGTTTCCTTCGCCCAGCCGCCCCATGAACTTGATATTCGTGAAGGATCGCCAGATGACGCCCAAGGTACGTTCTTTCATCGATTTTGCGGTGCAGCACTTCGGGTGAAGAACAAGGGTGGTTGCCGGAAAACCACCCTTGCTGGATCACTCAACGGGCGATCGACTCAAGCACGCCGTGCAGACGATCCAGGGCCGCGAGACTGCAGGACTGCATAGGCTCACGCAGCTCGTTTCTAATGAACCATTGGCTGTTGAGAGCAGCCTTGATCACTGCAGGGTTCAGTTCGGCAAAGGCTGTCTGAATCCAGGGTAGAAGCTGGTAGAACGTTGCTCGGGCAGCGATGAGGTTACTGGTATCCATCTCGTGCAACAGGCGTAGTAGAGGTCTGCACGAATGTGTGCTGACGCGGAGATGGCGCCAGCACCGCCCAGTGCGAGGTTCGTGAAGATCTGGATGTCTTCACCAGTCAGCACCTCAACCTCTCCATCGTTGATAAGCGCCATCGTCGTATCGATATCACCACTACAGTCCTTCCTGGCCGTTCAGCTGAAATTTCCAGGGCATGATCTGACGACGGTGGTCGATGAGGACATTCACAGCGAAATGACTGGCTAGGTCATCTATCCCGGTAGGTGTCCCATAGCGCTCAATGTAGACAGGCGCCGCACAAGCCACCATAGAAACATTTCCGATGCGCCGT
This sequence comes from Pseudomonas sp. NPDC089401, assembly GCF_044749485.1. Taxonomy (NCBI): domain Bacteria; kingdom Pseudomonadati; phylum Pseudomonadota; class Gammaproteobacteria; order Pseudomonadales; family Pseudomonadaceae; genus Pseudomonas; species Pseudomonas sp. NPDC089401. The sequence continues at coordinate 113,980 of NZ_JBIVIA010000009.1, forward strand.
GCAATCAAGCTCGAAGAATCCAGCTCTCCTAAGCGGATGGCACAATCCACACCTCCGGCGATGAGATCTATTTGATGGTCTGTCGAGCCGAGGATTAGCTCAATTTCTGGATATTTGTCCCGAAATGCAGGGAGGGAAGGGATGATAAATGCCTTCGCCAGAGTTACTGGAGCATCTACGCGCAGCTTTCCCCGCGGTGGGCGATTGGGTGAGAACCAAGCGAGAGTGTCCGATAGGTCAGCCAGGTGCTGCTTTGCACGTGCGTAGAACTCTTCACCTTCACGGGTTACGTGAATCCTGCGGGTGGTGCGATGGAGCAGCTGCACACCAAGTTCTTGTTCAAGATTCTGGATGGCCTTGGATAACGCTGGACGGTGCAATTGGAGAGCGTCGGCGGCACGGGTGTAGCTACCTTGCTCCACTACAGCAACGAAGATTTCCATTTCCTCGATCATATTCATGTGTGTGTTTGCCTACAGGCTGTCGCCAGCCAAGTGGGGGGTAAATGCAAAGCTCGTCTGTTCTATCCGACCTGCAGATCCCGGCTGGCCGCCTCGGCTCGATGGCTCTGAATATCATCCAGCAAGTCAGCGTTTGCTTCAGCCCAGTCATAAAGGGCCATCAATGGTTCCACAAACCGTTGGCCTGACTCAGTGAGCGAGTATTCCACCTTGGGCGGCACTACCTCATGCACCTTGCGGGCAATCAGTCGGTCAATCTCAAGCTCTCGCAAGGTCTGTGTGAGCATTTTCTTTGAGATGCCGGGCATGGAGCGCTGAAGCTGACCAGTTCTGAGCGGGCCAAAGCTCAAGACATAGATCACCATCGACGACCATTTTGGAGCCAGTAAGAAATGGATCCGTCGAGGTGGGCATTGCTCACATACAACCAATGGGCTTCCCGGATCGCGAGCAGTTGGGTTTTTCATGGTTACCTCTAGGTGCCTATGATCCAAAAAGGTGCCTAATCGACAGTTTTGCCCTAAGGGCTCAAGCTAACCCTATTCGCTAAGCGAAACACTGTAAACAATAGTTAGGAGATCCGAATGAGCAGTTCCCTCACGATGCGGGCTATGGTGCTGGACGATTACGCTACCGGGACATTGGTGGAGAAGACTGTGCCGCGCCCATCACCACGCGCCGGTGAGGTACTTGTACGGATAGTCGCGAGTGGCGTAAATCCGATCGACAACAAGATTCGTCAAGGACTAGCGCCTTACGCTATGCCAGAGCTCCCAGCAATATTGGGCACTGATTTGGCGGGCGTGATCGCCGAGACGGGGCCTGGTGTGACGGGCTTTCAGGTGGGAGATGAAGTGTTCGGCCTCACCGGGGGTGTCCGGGGCCTGCAGGGCTCTCTGGCTGAATACGCGGCAGTCGACTGTGCGCTTTTAGCACTGAAACCGAAAAACCTCAGCATGCGCGAAGCCGCGGCAATTCCGTTGGTTTTCTTGACGGCGTGGGAAGGCTTGGTGGATCGCGCAGGCATTCATGCAGGGCAGTCCGTACTCGTGAAGGGCGGGGCTGGCGGTGTAGGCCACATGGCTATACAAATTGCAGTTGCACATGGGGCCAAAGCCTATGCAACAGCTTCATCGGCCAAGCAGGAAATCGTAGCAGCCCTGGGAGCTACACCCATCAACTACGGGATCAAGTCGGTTGCCGAGTATGTTCGCGACCACACCAATGGGCGGGGCTTCGACGTGGTTTACGACACTGTCGGTGGTCAGAGTCTGGATGAGTCGCTGATAGCAGCTAAGCCTTATGGGCACGTGGCAAGTTGTGCGGCTTTTGCCGCTCACAATTTAGCTCCAGGCTCGCTCCGCTGTGTCACCCTGTCGGGCATCTTTGTGCTGCTACCGATGCTGAGCGGGGAAGGGCGTACTCATCATGGTGAGATCCTGCGCCAGGCAGCACGTCTCGCAGAGGAAGGTAAACTCAAGCCTTTGATGGATCGCCACAGCTTCACACTTACAGCCGCGCAGGATGCTCATATTGTCCAAGGCTCGGGCAACGCTGTGGGGAAGATCATCGTCGACATCGTTTGAATCCGTCCGGTATCGCAGAACGTCACCTTGTTGGATTCTCCCGGTACCTTTGTCCCATTTGGAGTAGCTATGGCCGATTCCGAAGTCACAGTAATGGAAGCTGTGATGACACGCCGCTCAATCCGGGCATTCCTTCCTCAACCAGTTGATCGCGAGATCCTCTAGGCATCCATCCAAGCCAGATCGAAACAGCTGGTAGTATCTACCGCCCCCAAGAAAACGATATCACGTGGGCAAAACGGGTTTTGGCGGCAGCCGAAGGTCAACGGGGGGTATTCCGATTCGAGGGCCAAATGGTCGATGCCCCCGTCCTGTTGAGCGCGAAGAAGATTCTTGGTATCTGATCGCTAAGTATCCAGCGGCTCAGCTGAGGCGGGCGTCTTCCGGCGTCCGCTTCATTTAGCGGGACATTATCGTGCTTGCTCAACTCTCTTGAGCCTTGGTGATATGCGCCCAAGGCGGGCAACTGGTCGTCACCCCGTCGTAGATCGCGTCAACCAGCGATTTGACCTTGGGGAGGCTCGCCTTACTTTTCAGCCAGGCCAAATTGATCGGTAGCCCGGTGGTGGCAAGCTCCGGCAGAATCTGAATGAGACTCCCTGAAAGCAAATGATCTTGCACTAGCCACGTGGGAAGCTGAGCAATGCCCAAACCAGCTAGTACCATTGCTAGTTGTCCCTCACTATTCCCAATCGCAATCCTTCCCGGCACAACCCGCTGCTCACCATCCTCGAGATGAGATCCGGGAAAATGGAGAGGGTAGACACCGCCATCTGATCGACCATAGAGCACACAGCCAGTGTCATACAGCTCACGCTCCGTCGTCGGCTCCCCGTGCTTGGCCAAGAAGTCTGGAGAAGCACAGAAGATCAGCTGCTGAGTGCCCATCAATCGCCGCTCAACTCCTGCTGGCCAGGTAGCCGGGCCGCCAATACGCACCAATATGTCGATACCGTCCTCGACCTGATCAACAAACCTATCTGTAAGCGTGATGTGGGGCGATAGCAGCTCATGCTCAGACAGGAATTGAGTGATCAACGGAAGGATGCGTAACTTGCCAAATGACGCCGGCAGGTCGATACGCACACGCCCTCGGGGCTCGGCCTGATCGCTGTGCATCTCGATCTCGGCCTCTTCCAGGTTCGCCAGCATTTCCTTACAGGTGCGGTAATAGGTGACACCAGCGTCTGTTAGGCAGAGCTTGCGGGTAGTGCGGTCAAACAGCTTAATTTTCAGCCGTTCCTCAAGCCGCCCGATGCTCTTGCTCACAGCGGATGTTGTGAGGCTCAGCCTATCCGCTGCGGCTGTGAAGCTGGCTGCTTCGGAAACGGCCACAAAGACCGCGATACCTTTCAGGCGTTGCTCCGAAAACAAGGCAACCTCCGATTGTTGAATAAAATTCCGCTAGATGTGTTCCGAAATACCCCAGCTGATCATTTTTGTCTAGGATAGTCTGCTGCCTCGATTCATAGATTTGGAGTAACACTCATGCATTCCACGACTGCACGAGCAGGGGCGGCAGCAGGAGCGCAGGCACGAGGCAGCATACTGATCCTTGCGATCGCAGCTTTCGCCTTGCTGACAACCGAGTTCATCATTCTGGGTGTGTTGCCCGGACTGGCGAAAGATCTCGACATTTCGATTTCCAAAGCGGGTCAGCTAGTCACCATTTTTGCGCTGGCTGTGATGGCCGTCGGGCCATTTTTAACGGCCGCCTTGTCACACCTGGACAGGCGTAAGCTCTTCGTCTCGATTCTGTTGATTTTCTCAGTCTCGAACGGTCTCTCGGCGATTGCTGATGACTTTTGGACGATGGCTCTATCCCGACTATTGGCTGCGGTAGCACTGCCGGTGTTTTGGGGCACCGCAAGCGAAACTGCTGGGCAGTTGGCAGGGAAGGGTAATGAGGGCAAGGCAGTAGCTCAGGTCTACATGGGGATTACTGCTGCTTTCGTTTTCGGCATTCCGCTTGGCACACTGGCTGCCAGTACCGTCGGCTGGAGAGGGACATTCTGGCTGCTAGCAGGCCTTTGTGCCGTGATCGGAACCCTGGCATGGCGCTATCTGCCAACGCTCCCCGAGGCACCGAAGCGCCAAGATGGCGTGCGACAGACCGTAATTCTCAAAGACCCCGCGTTCATTCTGCATGTCGTCTTGTCAGTAATCGTCTTCACCGCGATGTTTACTGCCTACACGTATCTCGCAGACATGCTCGAACGACTTGCTCATGTACCCAGCTCTCATGTGGGATGGTGGCTGATGGGCTTCGGCGCGGTTGGCATGGTCGGTAACGCGCTGGGTGGCAAATTGGTAGACCGCAGCCCGCTACGAGCGACCATCATTCTGCTTCTGATCCTCGGAGCAGGGATGACTGCTGTAGGCCCATCCGCAGCCTATGTGGGCCTATTGGTTATTGCTTTGTGCGCCTGGGGCTTGGCCTACACAGCACTCTTTCCTGTCTGCCAAGTGCGGGTGATGGTTGCAGGCTCGAAGGCTCAAGCGCTTGCAGGCACCATGAATGTGTCCGCCGCAAACGGCGGGATCGCCCTAGGTGCTGCCGTCGGGGGCGCCAGCATCGAGCACCTGGGGCTTGCGTCCTTGGGTTGGGTTGGAGCAGCCATTGCTGCCCTTGCAATCGCACTCGCCCTGATCTTGATGTTGCGACGCTAACCATTGCATTGCTGTCCTATGGGGGCGCAATTTCCGCACCCCATGGGAACCTTCTGTCAGTCCTAGCATGTTGCAGATGCGTAAAAATCAATGACTTAGGATTGTCTGACAATTTTGTCTGCAAAAGATGTTGACGATCTTTCCCCCTCGTGTTTTTATCATTCCAGCTGGTCAAAGAAGTTCATAGCTAATAACAACTGAACGCTAGGAGAGCCAGATGAAAACCATCGAGCTGGAACGCACAGCTCTCAACTCTCGCATTGCGCGATTCAATGAGTTGAGCCCATTGGATATCCAGAAAGATTCATCTATCCCATTACCGGCGAAAGACCTGATTTATTCCAGGAAGCTTATGTCGGTCATTGGTTTGGATCAGGAATCCAAGACGCCTATCAATGCCAACGCTCCAGTCGTCGGCGCCGGCGGAATCACCATCACCTATGCTGCATGCCCACCGGGCACAGGCCCATCGCTCCATGCTCATCACAAAACCTTCGAGACGTTCACCGTTCTGAAGGGGCGCTTTGAGTTCAGTCTGAACGATGATGGCGCCGAAAAGTTCATCCTAGAGCCATTCGACGTCATATCTGTCCCGCCTCGCATCAACCGCTGCTTCCGGTGCATCGATGACGAAGAGGGAATCCTCCAGGTAGTGATTTCAGGTGGCGTGCATGACCTCAATGACATCGACATGGCCCCATCCGTCGGTGAGAAATTGCGCGAATATGGGCCTGAGGTGCATAAGCGTTTTGCCGATGTAGGCTTTACTTTCAATGCTCATAAAAATGGCATTGGTTAAGCGAGGCCAAATCTTCGCAGTTACAAAATCCTGTTGAGCTCTAATAAAAACTCGCAAATAGCGAGATACCTTGCAGAGTGAACTTAATGTTCAATGCAAGTTTTCATCTGCCCATTTTTCGGATGTTGTTGGAGTTGCCACGACCACTCCGACAGCACGACAAGAATACAAAAAGCAAACCGTAAAAGGAGATGATGATCATGGCCACCATGAATTTTCCAGCTGGACACGTTGCTCTTGTCACCGGCGCCGCCGGCGGTATCGGTGCTGCAACCGCAAGGCGATTTGCCGAAGCGGGCGCCGATGTAGTGATTTCCGATGTCACTGAGAGCGTTCACGACCTTGCAAAAACCCTCGCGTCCGTGTTCCCGGATCGTAAGTTCCACTCCGTGATCTGTGACGTTGCTGACGAAGCCTCGGCGCAAAACCTCATCGCGGAAACCAAGGCCAAGTTCGGCCGTCTTGATCATGTGGCACTTGTTGCCGGCATCGTCCAGAAAATCGATTCCGTGGAAAACACCACCTATGCCGAATGGCGTCGCGTCTTCGGTATCAACATTGACGGTGCATTCCTGGTCTCGAAGGCCGCTATCCCGCTGCTTCGTGCAAGCAAAAGCGGAACCATCGTGACGGTGTCCTCTGTCTGGGGGCAATCCGGGCGCGCAGACTTCGCCGCATACTGTTCCTCCAAAGCGGCGCACTCCGGCTTCATTCAATCCCTGGCCAGCGAGTTGGCGCCAGCCATCCGCGTGAATGCGGTCGCACCAGGTCACGTTAAAACCGCCATGCACGAGGTCGCGCTCCAACAGATGTCGGAGGAGTGGAACATGACCAAGGAAGAAGTACGTGCCCAGGAATGGGGTCACATTCCAATGAAAGATGCGGGCGATCCCGCAGCGCTTGCTGATTCGATTGTCTACCTCAGCTCTCCGGCTAGCGCCTACGTCACCGGCACCACCCTCGACGTCAACGGCGGACTGCTCTATCGCTAACCCGCTACGCGTTGATTTCTGACGGAAGTCCTGACATCAACCCTGTCGGCCATTTCATGTGAAGGGCCGACAGGCGGGGAGCCGTTAGTGCGACTGAGCCCACATGTCGCTGACGTTAAGCCAGTCGTACAGCCCCGAGCATGAGGGCTTCTTCCGCTATCCCAGCGTGCACCTTCCAGGGTGCCAATAAAGAATACGAGAGGGCATCTCGATGACTGGGCTCAATAGTGAAAGACCGGTGTCTATGCGTGTGACCTATGAGGATGATCCACGTGTTCAGGCTGAGCAAGCTCTGGACGATTACTCACGCCACGTTGTTCCCCTGACCGCGCGTACGGGTCGTTGGAGCTTGGCGATGACCATGTGGGCCGTTTTGAGCGCTTTGTTCTACCTGTACATCAGCGTGGCAGTTGCACAGGCTGTGGGTACCCTGAATGCGATCGTTGGCATGGTCGTTTCGGTAGCTGTGTATGGCGTAATCAACTACGTCATCGCTCTGCAGGCTATCCGCAATGGTCTGACGGTCGGGCTACTGTCGAGGGGCATCTTCGGCAATATCGGCGGGGTTTTGACCTCGCTTCTGTTTGGAGTAACCACACTTTATTTTGCAGTGTTCGAGGGCTCAATCATTGCGGTAGCACTCCAGCAATACGTGTCTCCTGAGAGCGACATCCGGTGGTGGTATTTGCTAGTCGTCTTGTACGCGCTTCCGCTGGTCATCGGTGGTGTCCAGGTTTGGCTAGACAAGCTGAACGGTGCGCTGTTGCCACTCTGCGTTGCCGGACTTGTGATGATCGTCGTAGCGGCAGGCCAGCAGCATGGATTCAGTTCTAACTTCCTGACGATACCGGCGACTCGGGAGCTGGCGATTCCAGGATGGCTCTGGTCGGTGGTGGTCTACATGGGCGTTTTCGTGAACATGATGTTCACTGCAGACTTTTCCCGCTTTGGTAAGCCTGCGGACACCAAATTCCATGGGTTAGTCACCTTCGGGCCCGTCTTCTACGTGGCGCTCTTCTTGATCAACGGCGTGGCTGGCATCTTCTTGATGAACACCGTCTTCCCAGGGCTGAAAGCAAGTGAGCACGGCATCGCTGAAGCCATTCTGAACGTGTCTGGGCTCCTCGGTCTCATCTTCATTATCGCCAGTCAGACGCGTATCAACTCAGCCAATTACTACCTGGCCTCTGTCAACCTTCAGGGCTTTGCAGCTCGCGCCTTCGGAATCAAATGGCCAAGGCTGGCTTGGGTGGGGATATCGGGCGTCCTGGTTTACATGCTGATGCTCACCAACGTCTTCAGCTACCTGCTGCGAGCGCTGGCATGGCAAGGGGTGGCTGTGACTGCTTGGGTCGCGATCGTGTTGACGCACTACGCAATGGCGCGAAATCAGAAATTCGGCCCTGAGTTTCGACCTGGCCGGGTCAAACACATCCTTCCCGGTGCCTGGGCGCTGCTGGCATCGACTGCATTCGGGATAGGGCTGATCGAGTTCGGTAATTCAGAAAGCTGGTATGTGCTCACTGCGCCAATCCTGATTGCTTTGATTGCATCGGCTGCATATGCCCTTGCCACGACATTGGGCGGAGGAAAGCCACTCCATCGTCTTCACGACCCCAGGGAGTCGGTAGATGACGTGTGGAAGGCCCGAATCGAATGCCATGTCTGCAATCGCTCTTACACCGCGTTGGAAATGGACTGTGATCCCACTGCGAATCAGTCCCCTATTTGCGCAGGCTGCGCTGAGGGCAATACCGCATTTCTGCGGGCAACCCGCGATGAGTCCAGCTGGTTGCTATCACCAGTAACCGGAAAGCTCACTGTGCCCAAGCACACTCACTAGGAGCGGTTGGCTGCAGAGGCTCGGTGGCATCCGCGACGTACCCTGCAGCCCCTCGTGATACCCAAAGGCTGATGACATGCAACGCAAAACGGCAACACCTGCGAGTCAATCCACCACCGTAGTCCTGACCCTGATCAGCGTCCCGGGTAGGTACCGTGAACTCTTGGATGTCTTTGACGAGCTCAAAGTGCTGGAGAAATCAATGGCTGTACCTGGCGCCATCGATACCTGGCTTGCCCAGGATGCAGAACAGCAAGATCAAATCTACGTATTCACACGCTGGGGCAAGCCTTCGGACTATGACGGCTGGCTTAAGCATCCAGACCGGGCGGTCATCGTCCAGCACTTGCTTCCGTTGCTTGCGGTAGCCCCAACCATCCGGATCCATGTACCTCCAGAACATTCAGGGTCGCTGCACAGCGTTGCACCAGAGCAGCACCCATAACGGCCTGATGTAGCGATTACATAAGATTTTTGAAGGAGTCGGTAATGAACGAAGCACTCGAAGAGCTGAAGCGGAACGTCGGTGACATGAAGGGGTGGCTCCACCACCTTCATCGCCATCCCGAGCTCGCTTTTGGAGAAAACCAAACCTCGCGATTCATTGCAGACCTGCTCAAGGATTGGGGGTATGAGGTTGTAGAGGGCGTTGGGAAAACCGGAGTAGTGGCCACGCTGCGTGTAGGCACCGGCGAGCGATCGATTGGTCTGCGTGCCGATATGGACGCACTTCCCATTCAGGAAGGCGACGCGCTCGATTACAAGAGCCAGCACGATGGCGTCGCTCACCTGTGTGGGCATGACGCCCACTCCACCATGCTCCTGGGCGCAGCCGAGTACCTGGCTCGAACCAAAAACTTCGATGGCACCCTGCGTCTGATTTTCCAGCCCGCAGAAGAAACCATGGGAGGCAGCCCCGCCATGATTAACGACGGGTTGTTTGAGCGCTTCCCGGTGGACACCGTCTTTGCCTTGCACAATATGCCAGGGTTGGAGCAGGGGAAGTTCTACTTCCGCGACGGGGAAATCATGGCAGCGGTGGACAACTGGGAGGTCGAGCTGAAGGGGAAAGGCAGCCACGGCGCCATGCCGGAATTGGGCATCGACACCATCGTCGCTGGCGCCTCATTGGTCATGGCACTGCAAACGATCGTCTCGCGCAATGTCTCACCGTATAACCGCGCAGTAGTGACCATCGGCGCGTTTCAAGCCGGCCACGCTGCCAACGTTGTAGCGGAGAAGGCCATCCTGAGACTGTCTATCCGCACAACCACGAATGAAGATCGTCAAATGGTGCTCGACAAGGTGCGCTCGCTCGTCAAAACCCAAGCTGAAGGCTTTGGGTGCACCTATGAAATCCGTGAAGGCGTAGCGGGTGCGCTCCTGCTCAACGACCCAGGCGAGACTGCAAGGGCCGCAGCGATCGCCACCGAAGCCTTCGGCGAGTCGAATGTTGTTTACCCGGGGCCTAGCATTCTCGGAAGTGAGGACTTCGCATTCATGCTGCAGAAGAAGAAGGGAACCTACTGCTTCTTGGGCAACGGAGATACTGCCATGGTGCACAACCCGAACTACGTGTTTGACGACAAAAACCTTCCTGTAGGCGCTGCCTATTGGGTTGCGATGGCAGAGTCATACCTGAAGTGACGGCGAAGCAAGGGTCACATGGCCACTGGTGGGTGACCCTTCAATCGTTGTACCGTATAGGCAGTAGATTGCCTTTCTGTGTCAGGGCCTTAGCTAGAGACCTTCACATCATCAGCTAAGTGACTCGCCTGCTGGACTGGCATTTCAGGCCGAGACCCAATGCCTCGGAGTCACATAACAATGGATTTGAGTCTCATGGTGGAAATGCCCTCCAACTCGCCTGTTTCATTGGCGGTAAATCACATTCTCGAGCAGATACGTCTGGGGCAGATATCAGGCGGGCATCGCCTGGTTGAAGCTGATCTCGCTGCGGAGCTCGATATTGGGCGCAGCTCCATACGTGAGGCGCTGCGCATCCTCGCCGGCGATGGGGTGATCGAGATCATTCCCCACAAAGGCGCCGCAGTTCGACGACTCAATGAGGCTGACCTCATCCAGATTTACGAGGCCTTGTCCGGCATGCATTGGACGTCGGCCAGGATATGTGCACGAAACTCGGCTAACCCGCACCTTCGCGAAACGCTCACAGCGGCGTGTCATCGGCTTACCCAAGTCCGAAAGGCGGAGGATCACCTCAGCTGGTTCCTGGCCCTGGGTGACTACCATCGCGAGCTTAACCACCTTACCGAAAATGCAATCCTCACCCGGGAGCACGATCGGATGAGGAACGTCCATTTCCATCGCGAGCTTACGCGGTACATCGCCATCCAGAACTGGGACAGGTACTTGTCGACCTACCAGGCTTTGACGGATGCAATTTTGTCAGGGGAGGGTGATCGTGCTGGTGCAATCATCGCTGGTCACATCGACACGATCCTTGAGCTTCTGCGCAGACCTGAGAAGCCTGCGATTTATCAGTAATCTGCTGGCTAGATTAGACATTTGCGGACGGTGATGCCGCAACTGCGTAAGTCATTCCAGCCGTCGAAGCTATTGGTCATAACGCTGATCTCACAAAAATTAAGCAGACTGAGAGGTCAGCTCTTGGACAGCTAGCAGTTGAATTACTTTCGAGTGATCTGCAGCGTGCCAATTTGGCACCATACCGCCGAAAGCCTCATCGCCACTCAAGATGAAGTCGTCCCCAAGAATGATTGGAGGGCGTTTCGGTAGGCCAATTTGGGTAAAGGCCAGGGTTCTCTGCTCCATAAGCCAGCGATTATTTTCGATCAGAGCAGGGATTGCGCTGTGGAAATAATCAGGCCCCTTAATCTGCTTTATTTCAGATACAAAATGGTCGTGGCTCCGCTCAAAAAATTCAGCTTGGCGTTTGCGCCAGAATGCCACCAGGTCAAAAATTAAGTCATCACTGAAAGGTAGTGAGCCACCATGTGAACGATGTGCTAGCTCAGCCACGGCGTTATGAATCAACGCCGCCTCAGGGCTGACACCAGCTATAAGCCGCATTTGCTCAGCAGCAACGACCGCACCGTTTCCGTATCGCTTCTTCCCCAGCCCATTTTCGACCCGCCGACAACTTTCTTTCAGCATTTGAGGTGGCATGTTAAGCAGTAATGTACAAATTCCCGCGGCAAGCGAAATTCCATGAGCGCCCTCAGGCTGGCGTGCTGCAATCGATACCGCATGAGTGATGGCGTGGTATTCAGGGGCAGTTGAGTCCTGCATGAGCATGAGCGCTTTACCTTCAGCTTCACGGCGCGCTCCATGCGGCAGGCCCTCCTGCAGAAACAGTGGCAACACGTCCCGTTGCTCCTGGTAGACGGCACAGGTCTCTAACAGGCTCCCCAGATAAACCGGCGACTTGAACAAGACATTACTTCTAGTACGATCGGCCTTGCCGAAGAAGCACAAGGAAATATGCTCGATGCGTTCGTGATGATTGGGAACACTGTGACTGAAATCAACTTGCCATGGATAGCGGTTGGATAAATCTTGTTTAACACTTCGTTCAATAAAGTGATTTAGCGAAATGTCTCGCTTTAGCGTCTTGATCGCAGCATTACCAGCGTCAGGATTTTCAAGAAGTCGAAAAATTGCCTTAAGCGTGGCTAACCCTCGGATCGAGCAATTCATATCTATCCAATGGCGCGTTTCGTGAACCAGCGGTGCCAGTATATTTTCTGCACCATCGGCGATGACTAGGCCTGCATCCCATTCCGGCTCGCGAATCGATTTAACGAGTTTCGCCAAGTGCGGCTCTTCAACCCGCTTGAGTACGATGGTTTGAGTTAGGTGGTTGTACGTAGCTTTACTGCTGGTATTTAGGCTAACGCCAAGCATTGGATGAGAACCTGAGCTATTCCAGAAAATAGTATCATCTTACAGGAAGGCAGAGCTTGCAGCTATAGAATATATGTTTCTAAACGAGCTTTTTAAGAAGAATTAATCTTGATACATGAGGCAAAATTTAGGCGCATCTAACAACCAAGATATTGTTCTGAATGTCGTACTTTAGAATCCCTCCCTAAGCGGTCGGCTTGTGAGTACAAGCCTATCGGTTAGCTCATTACTACGAGCCACCTAACTAAGTTAGCGATGGCAGATTTGGCACGCGACCACTGGGTTGCTTACTATGTAAAATCCACCTAAGGCCAATCGCTTGACATGAGGCGCCTCCAGAAAAGTCAGTCCGATTAGATTTACAAATGGCACGGGCTTGTGACAATGCTCACCCCCCCCCCTCTGAATTTATGAAGTACGAAGGCGACTACTTCTGCATATCGAAACTCCGGGTTACGCTCACCGCAAATAGTTCGGCGATCTTGCGGTACACTGCGTTAGTCTTGTCACCTAGCATCGTTCATCCTTCCAGCTTTCTAATGAGCCCACCAAACTGCTGAGCGGGCTCCACATAGCGGAGTGCTGACTTCATATCACTCCAACCCACGTACTCCATTAGTGTTTTGATGTCCCATCCCGAACTCGCTGCCCATGTGGCAAAGCCACGTCGGATCGAGTGAGCACTGTAAATCTGGGATGGTAAGCCGCAGCGTTCAAGTGTGTCGCGAAGAAGAGGGATGAGGCTGTGAGCGGCAAGCGGTCTCTCGCTGATGTTGCCCCAGCGATCAATCCCCCTAAATACGCCACCGCTTGTCAGGCCGGCGACTTCAATCCAATTCAGGTAGGCCTCAACGGGGCAGAGCTTGCTCAATGAAGGGGTCTTGTACTCGCGACCTATGTTCTGTCGATCCCCTTTGCTGGATCCCAAGTAAAACCTTATGCCCACGTAGCGTTCAGCTTGGGTGTTTTCGAGTGTCAGTCTAGAGAGCTCGTCCCCGCGGAAGCCCCGCCAAAATCCGATCGTGAGCAGTGCGATGTCCCGAGTCGCTTTCAGCAAGGCAGCCATGTTGCCGTCGGCCCTTGCCCGAGCAATCTCGTCTTCGAGGTGAGCTACGGCCTTCTCAAGCTGCACCAGAGGCAGTGGTGCAGCTTGTTTTTGCTGAGCAGGATGAAGCGCCCGAATGCCTTTCAGCAGTTGCCTTACCTTCGGAGCTTTAGTGGGGTCAGGGAATCCGTTGCTTTGGTGCCAGTTGGCAAGCGCAGCCAGGCGCTGCCTGAGCGTACTGAGCGCCAGCTGGTCAGCGTACTCGGCGATGTACCGCACGACTGACTCGGTGGTAGTGGGCAGAAACCCGCCCCAGGTGACTTCGTAGTGGTTGAGGGCGGCCGCGTAGCTCTTGGACGTGTTCTGACGAACGCTCGCCTCTAGGTATCTATCTGCCTTGCTCACGTCTCCTACCACCTGATTTCCCCGTATCGAGCCATCGGTGGCTCGCTTTCGCCATTTGTACCGCCTTCTTGGGCATTCTACCCCTCCACCAAGGCCTGACAAGCCATAAACTTCGATTATATCTTGCCAGTTGTCGGCAAATTCCCAGCAGGTTTGATCATTTTCGTATTATGTAATCGCATGACATGTGACATGACACGAAATAGTTCGGAGGGCGTATGGCCCGTGGCGGCGTTAACCTAGCGGTGGTGCAGAAGGCGCGGAACAGCCTGCTAATGCGTGGTGTTTATCCCAGCATTGATGCAGTCCGGGTTGAGATTGGAAATACGGGATCAAAGACCACGATCGCTCGGTATTTAAAGCAGCTGGAATCACCAGGATCAGAAGCGAACCCTCGTGAACGCATGAGCGGCGCGCTGCGCGGGGTCGTCGAAAGCTTGTTGGATCAAGTCCAGGAGGAGGGCAGCCAGGCCTTTCTTGAGGCACGAGCAGAGTTCGAGCAGGAGCGTAAGTTAATGGTCTCCCGAACCGAGGCACTTGAGACCGAGCTCGATGAACTCAAGCTCCGTTTCAGTGCGCAAGGAGATGTCTTGACTGCTCAAACTGAAGAGCTCAAAACCACTCAGTCCACACTGCAGACTGAGATCACGCGCAACGCTAGGCTCAGCCAGAGCTGCACTGATTTAGAGGTGCGGGTACTAGAGAAGGATGGGCAGATCCAGTCCTTGGAGCAAAAGCATACACACGCCCGGGAGGCCCTCGAACACTATCGTGCTTCAGTTAAGGAGCAGCGAGACCAGGATCTGAGCCGCCATGAATCCCAGGTCTATCAGATTCAGCAAGAGCTGACAGTCATCCAGCAGACACTAATGGTTAAGCAAGAGGAGATCAGTCGACTCATTCGTGACAATGAGCGATTGATTGGCGAGAGTCGCCAGCAGACCAAAGAGGTTTCGCAGCAGCGAGATGCTCTCGAGCGCTTGAAAAGAGATCTCGACATCGCCAACGCAGCAATTGCTCGAGGCGAAGGCGCCAAGGAGCTTTTGACACAGCAATTGGAGGCGAAAACCAAGGAAGTAATCGACGTACGATCGGATGCTACAGCAGGCCAGCAGCGAGAAAGCGAATTGGTCAGAAGGCTTGATGAAGCTGAAGCGGAGCTCAGCACCTACCGTACCGCCAAGGAAGTTGACGACCCCGATCGCTAGCGCCCTAAGCAGTAAAAACTCATTCCATGCTGGGGTTGCTTGGAGTGATGCCCCCATCAAGGAGGTCGAGAAGGCGCTTGCATCGGTATGAGCACTCAGCGCCAGGTTGGCTGGCCATAGGGCTGCAAGGCAATATTGCTGACATTGCCTTGAGCTCACAGATGCTGGGTGGCCCCAAACCTAGATCAGCAGGGCCATCGCTGGCGCAAACCACGCCAGCAGGTACTGCAGCACGTAAAAAGGCCCATTCATAAACGAATGTCGTCTCTCTTGGAATGAAGGCTATATGGCATCATCATTCATATCGCTTTGTCAGTTGGACTCGAGTCCTTTACCAATTTGCCGTGTGCGCCACTCCATTTTTAGGTTAGGAAAGGAATTTCATGTACCTACGCACCCTAGACATTCAGGGCTTCAAATGCTTTGGTGAACCCTTCACGATCGAATTCCACGACGGTCTCAACGTGCTCGTGGGCGAAAATGGGGCCGGCAAGACTGGTGTGATTGCTGCAGTTCGCCAGTTGTTCAATGACTCAGAGTCTGGAAAACGACTCATCAACGAACGAGATTTTCACCGCGGGTTCGATGAGGCGTCAGTAGCAGCACAATCGATCGAGATCCAAGCTACCTTCTCTGACCTGGATCAAGATGACGCCGTCGCGTTCCGCGACTGGTGCGGCACACGGGACGAAGCGAAGCTCACATTTACCGCCCTCAACGTGGAATCCCGCGGCCGATTTAAAACCAATCTCTATGGGGGCGAAATGCGAGGGGCGGCGCTAGAAGCCGAGACTCTCGACCTCATTCATTGCATTTACTTGCCTCCGCTACGTGATGCCGAAACAAAGCTTAGGGATGGTCGCCAGTCTCGTCTGGCCCGACTGTTAAAAGCGCTGTGCCGCAAAGAGCTCGATATAGCGAGGAGGGAGGGAAAACCTCACCCTTTGGAGGAGCGAGTCGGAGCGTTCAACCAAGAGCTTTCCGAAAGCGATAAATATGCTATCAAGCAAGCCAACGAGCGCATTGGCAAGAGCCTTAGGGCTGCGTTGGGAATGCACCTGTCTCAGAGCACACTGATCCAGTTTTCGGAGGTTAGCTTCTCTCGCATCGTTGAAGGCTTGCGACTGCTTTATTTCCCGAACCTGTCCAAAGCCGAGGCTACTCAATTCCGCGCGCTGGAAGAGAACAGCCTGGGTTACAACAATTTGCTTTACATCGCTTCCATTTTGGCAGAGCTGACCTTGGAAGTAGAGGAGGAACGGGGAGAGGAAACCTACCTGCGCCTCCTGCTGATTGAGGAGCCCGAGGCTCATCTTCATCCCCAGTTGCAGATTCGTCTACTCAAGCATCTGAGTGCCATGGCTAAGGATAAGGGCATCCAGGTGATCATCACTACCCACTCCACGGTCATCTCATCAGCAGTATCGGTCGACGAAATCATTCATCTCTCCAATGCCGGCTGCCCTGTCGCGGTTCCCCTTCGAACATGCGGACTTCCCGAAACCAGCCGAAAATTCATTGACCGCTGGCTCGATGTCACCAAGTCAAACCTGCTTTTTTCTAAGGGCTCCATCCTCGTTGAGGGGATTGCCGAAGCGATGGTGATCCCAGAGCTAGCCAAGCGAGTGCTTGCCCAGTACGGCGAGGGCATGAACACCCTTGAGGACTATGGAGTCTCCGTCATCAACCTGGGCGGCATCTACTTCAAACACTTCATGCAGCTTTTCTGCGATGTGAGTGAGGAGAGCACAGGCAAAAACGTGCCGGTGCGTTGTGCGGGTCTGACCGATAAAGACCCGCCCAAGACAATCAAGGTTGACGGCGACGGCGAAAAGAAGATTTCGATTGACTATGTGCCGCATGACGACGATCTGAGGGATGGTGATAACCATGCGCTCGCCCTGACCGCCAAAATTGCTCAATCGCAGTTCGGTCGGCTTTACGCCGGCAAGTACAAGACTTTCGAATACGACATCGCGATGGAAGGTGCGAACCTTCAGGTTATGTTCAAGGTAGCTGCCGACCTGTGGCCAACCCAAGGAGAACGAGGCACGGTTGCACCTGCATTACGAGCAAATGCTGAGCTGCCTTTTAACGAAATGACGAGCCCTGAGCGGGCTCAATTCGCTTTTTCCCTGCTTGACCGCATCGATTCAGACGATATTGGTAAGGGTATGTACGCCCAATCATTCGCTGAAGCGATACAGACTCATGACGGCGACTTCGTCATTCCAGCCTACATCCGTGACGCCATTCTCTGGGCGTGTGGAGTTGATGAAGCACCAGCCAAATGATCAAGCTTACTGACGAACAGAGAGCTTACGTTGGCGCGCCACTAGACCAGCATATTTACCTCAACGCTTGCCCCGGCAGTGGCAAGACTGAGGTTGTCGCAGCTATGGTCGCCAAGGTCGTCGAGGAGTGGGCTGATTTCCCCGCAGGGATCGCGGTCTTAACCTTCTCTAATAGCGCAACGGACGAGCTGAAGGACAGGCTGGCACGACACCTAGGAGAGCCACTAGGCTTTCCCCATGTGGTTTCCACCTTTGACAGTTTTGTCCATTCTCGGATGGTCGCAAGCATCGCCAGCGAGGTCACTGAATTCCCCGGGAGGGACGGTGACTCGCGGATTAGGATCTTGGAAAACAGGGCGGACATCATCCATACGCGCACCAAGATCTGTGGTCGTACAATTTCCGCCTGCAAGTACAGCTACGACCTTCATACCAATCGGTTCAAGTTTTCCACCGGGGTGCGTACCAGGGACACGCAGCTCAACGCTGAGAAAATCGGTAAGGCTACGCGCGATGATCTGATCGACACGAAGAAGCGTCTTTGGGCTGCGGGTTTTGCGACTTATGCAGACGTAGACATCATCGCCTTAGCGGCTCTTAAGAGACCAACTCTCGCGGGATATTTCCAGCGTTTGGCGAAGCGATTTCGCTTGGTCGTTGTCGACGAGTGCCAAGATCTTTCAGCAGAACAGCTAGCAATTGTGCGTAAGCTAGATGAGCTTGGCGTCAAATTCCATTTCGTAGGCGATCTGAATCAGTCGATCTATGGGTTCAGAAAATCCAACCCGGAAAATGTTAGAGCTCTCCTTGCTGACCTGCATTTCGCAGAGCTACCCCTGACTGCGAACTGGAGAAGCGGGCAACCGATTGTGGATCTGTGCAGTGACTTAGTGCAGGTTAATCGAATTTCGGGCAACCCAACCATCTCACCCGTGAGGCCTCTTCTGCTCCAATACGAAAAATGTCCTTCAGAGCTTCTTCCGAAAATCATTGAGCTCACCAAGGGGTACAAAGAGGTAGTCGTTGTCGCTCGCGGATACAGCACCCTGCAGCGCTTTCGGAAAGGTGACGATTTCAAAGGAACTGAAGCTTTGGCGCTCGCTTGCGTTTCGGCCACGAGCGGGAGCAACGTTGAGTTGAACGTCGCCATTGGTCTATTTTCGGAGTGGCTGACAGAAAAAATATCTCTTCAGGTTACTAGGTCAGGCCCTTACTGCCCTGTGGCCATCGAGTCCAAGCTAGCCTGGCGCAAATTCATTCACGAATGCTTGAAATACTTAGTGGCCGCTGGCGCTGGCAATCTAGCACTGACCTGGAAGCAGTGGGCAGCTACTGCCAAACGAGCTTTGCATGCGCTTCCAGATCAGACCTTCGTCTTGGCAGAAATTAAGTCAGAGCTTGAGCCACTCAGGGATCTCCCCCTGAGAGCACCCGACAATCAAGGGGGTACTCCACTTGGCGCACGCCTTAGCAAAGGCGTTGGTCAGCAAGCCGTTGTAGATGTTTTGCGCTACGAAACCATCCATCAAGTTAAAGGCGAAACCCATGATGCGACGATAGTCGTGTCGTCACTTAAAAAGGGCATTCACCTCTCCCATTGGAAGGAGTGGCTTGCCGATCCAAAGTCTGAGGGCGCGCGGTTCGCTTACGTGGCGAGCTCACGCCCGCGCCATATGCTCATCTGGGCAGTTAAGAAACTCAAGGCTACAGACAAAGACACCCTCACCCGATTGGGATTTGAACTCGCTTGAAGCCTAGCGAGTTAACACCAGACCTGACGCTTACTGATCAAGGATTTTCACATGAGCATCACCAACACTGACGCGACCACCCAGCTCGCTTTTTCTATGTTTGAAAACCCAGGCGTCTATGCGGTATTGCTGGGCTCGGGTGTTTCACGAAGCGCTGGCATTCCAACTGGCTGGGAAATCACCTTGGATCTGGTGAGGAGGGCGGGGATCGCTGCTGGTGCTGGAGAGCAAGGCAATTGGCATAGCTGGTACGTCAATCGCCATAAACAGGAACCTAACTATTCCACCCTGCTGGAAGAGCTTGGTAGCACGCCTAAAGAACGGCAACGACTGATCGAAGGGTTTCTCAGTCCTACCGAGGATGAGCTTGAACAAGGTCTCAAGCTTCCCACTCCGGCCCATCGCGCAATCGCTGACCTTGTAAAGTCTGGCCACGTACGCGTGATCATCACCACCAACTTCGACAGATTGATGGAGAACGCCCTGCGTGATGTTGGTCTAGAGCCGACCGTAGTGAGTACCGCCGATGGCTTTGCTGGCGCGGAACCGCTAACCCATACAGATTGCTACATCCTCAAGCTTCATGGTGATTTCAAGGATGCTCGCATCCTGAACACAGACTCTGAGCTGAGTGAATATCCGGCAGCCTTCGATGCCCTGCTTGACAGAATTCTCGATGAGTTCGGACTGATCGTTGCTGGCTGGTCTGGCGATTGGGATCGCGCTCTTCGTGCAGCAATAATGCGTGCGCCCAACCGACGCTACTCATCTTACTGGCTAACCCGTGGAAAGCTGTCTGAGCGTGCACAAGAGCTGGTCTCTCATCGAAGAGCTACGCCCGCAATTGCTCCGGACGCCGATACATTCTTCCAGGAGCTCAGCTCAAAGGTCGCAACCATTCACGCATCTCGCCAGCCCAACCCCGCCAGTGTGGAACTGACGGTCGCGATGGCAAAGCGATACCTATCCAAATCCGAATATCGCATTCAGCTCGATGACCTTATCGTCAAAGAGGTCGAACGCACCACATTTGCATTGTCAGACATGTATGACTCAGATGGCGATGGAACGGGGGAGTTTGGAGATTGGGTGCTGCGTTACGAGGCTGCAACTGACCCCTTGGCACGCATAGCCGGAGTCATCGGACGCTGGGGTTCACAGCATGAACACAACCTAATTCTTGAGGTGATCCAGACACTGTTATCTAGGGCTTATGCAAGGCGCGTGGGGCATCAAGGATGGATTGAGCTTAAACGCTATCCGGCTGCCCTTGTTTTCTACGGATACGGCTTGGGCCTCACTCAAGCAGGGCGGTTAGCTGACCTGTATGCGCTCATGGAGCATCCCATTGCAAATCGAACCAACGTAAGGATACCCCTCACGGAGGAGCTCTCTCCATATTGTCTTGAAGACCTTACCGGAAGCAGGTCTTGGGAGTCATTGGTTCCGTCCAGAACGCTGTACGATCGCGTAGCCGAGGTTCTCATGCCAACTTGGGCGCCAAGCTTCGCAGGGCTTGCCGATCCAACCCAGCTTTACGAGCGCTTTGAATTGTTCTGCCTACTTCAGCTACTCAAGTACCGTGACATAGATGAGGAGTCGTTAGCCGATGGGATCAGGGTAAATCAGTTCAAACGATGGGTTCACGGGCGCTTGGGCATGATTTCCTCAGCAAGAAGGCGATTGTCAGAGGAGATGGCTGTCCCTGAGTTCAGGGCCCCGTTAGCCGACGCAGGATTTGGCTTCGGCAGTGGCACATACCTAGAGAAATTCTTTTCTGCGCTCCAGCGCGTGCATTATTGATTTCTCCCTTCAACCAGGAGCTAAGCAATGGAATGCTTCCGTATCGACGAGAGTGGCTATACGGGGTTCGACCTGTTGAACCAAGAACAACCGTTTCAGGGAGCGTCAGCCATAGCCATCACGGACGATGAGGCTGCTAGCCTGATACGTGAGCACTTTCCTAAGCTGCAAGCTCCTGAGCTGAAGTACCGAGCACTCTCCCGTCGAAAAGCCAACCACCCACGCTTGCTTGCCCTGATGCGGGACGTCCTGACCCATCACAAATGCGCAACACATTTATGCAACAAGCGTTTCCTGCTCCTACTCAAGTTCCTTGACTATGCGGTGGAGCCTTTCTACTACGAGAGAAATCTCGATTTTTACAAAAATGGCCAGAATTATTCGCTTGCGTCCATCTTGTATTACGTCGCCCCGCAACTTTTAGGCGAGCAGGCCATGGCGTCGCTGGAGAGAGCTTTTCAACACGCGATAAAGGTCAAAACTCCCGCAGCACTGGCCAACCTTGTAGCGAGCGTCCGCCAAACCAGATGGCAGGCTCTGCCTGAGGCGATGGGCCCATTGGCTCACTTCGCTGCACCAGAATGCCTCGCGGCAATAGCCACACCAGGCGTGACTACAGATATCGCGCTGGAAATTGTGATTGCCCTAATCACCAGGATGGAAGCCATGACTGATGGTGCATACCGTGTGGAACATGATCAGTCGAAGAACCTTCTGACTTACCATCACCTTCTGCAGCAGCAGATCGACCACCTTCATCATGCTGAATTTCGACAGTCGAAAATTGCGAGTATCCGATTTCCGCTAAAACTTACGGCAGTGACCCAAGTGGACTCGAAGAGCAGCCCAGCAGTACAGCTAGCCGATATTATGATTGGTGCAGTGGTTGAAGTGGCCAAGCGACTGAGCAATCGTATCAATGATGGCCTTGATCCCCAGGCCGTGCTGAGCTTGTATGCCGCGGATCAACTTATACACATGCTACCCTCGCTAGACATTGAGGGGCAGATGGCTTTTCGACAGGGCTCCCAAGCTTCCGCCTTGATCGACTACTACGCCAAACACTTTTCCGGATGATGAGCACGTGAGCAGAGCATGAAGCCATCCGACGCCATCGAAGGGAAAACCGAGGGCATCAAGCAAGCTGTCGAGTCCTACGGTTTCGTGAACGTCCGGATATTCGGCTCCGTTTGCCGCGGTGAAGACATTGAAGGCAGCGACCTCGACCTCCTCGTGACCATACCAGCTGAGCGGGTAGGGAGGATCTCCCTCTTCGACATCTTGGATCTTGAGTCGGCCCTGGAAGAGATGCTGGGGATACCGGTTGATATCAACGTCGCGAATAACATCCCTAACCACCTCAAGTCTGAGGTCGAGCGCTCTGCCATTTTCCTGTGATGGGTGCTGCGACTCGTTCCGATGGGGTAACGCTATCAGCCTATTCCGGCAAATTAGGGCTCATCCGAAAGCCTCCATGACCAGCGCTTGCATGGAAGACGCGGGCCCCTCCAGAAATTGTTCTTGGCTGCTGACCTCAAACCGTACCGGGTTGATATGAACTACCGTGGCACCAGCCCCTAGGGCACGCAAGGGCAGTTCCGCGGCTGGATAAACGACCCCGGACGTACCGATCGAGAAAAACAGGTCACAGTCACCTGCAGCCGCAAGGCCAGCGCTCCAGGCTGCTTCCGGAAGCATTTCTCCGAACCAAACGACTCCAGGTCTGACGTACCCATTACATGCATCGCACCGCGGTGGCTCAAGACGGCAACCATCCACGGGTAAGTCATCAGAAGGAAGGGGCGCTATGTGGGCATTGCCGCAGTCAATGCACCTAGGTGAATGAAGGCTACCGTGAACATGAATCACGTCCTGGCTCCCAGCCCGTTCATGCAGGTCATCCACATTCTGGGTCACGACTGTCAGCTTAGGAACGTGCTTAGCGAGTTCTGCTATAGCGAGATGAGCTGCATTCGGCTGCGCTTGGAGCACTTTCAACCTACGCCACTCATACCAACCCCAGCAGAGCTCAGGATCCGCACGGAACGCTTCGGCTGTCGCTAATTGAGCAGGGTCGAATTGAGACCAGAGACCAGTCAATGCATCTCTGAACGTTGGGATTCCACTTTCAGCGGATACGCCGGCGCCGGTGAAAATGACGACGTGCTTTGCTTCCCGCAACAGCTTAACGATGGTACTGAGGGGCATTGAGATATCCTGGAAACTCGTTTCCTGGAGGTTACCTGAGCCAGCCTGTTTGGTCATCGCGCGGCAGTGAGGGGGGCAAGCAGCAGCGCTCACGAAGAGTCGCAAAATTGTCCAGAAAACTAAGCTGGCGCTACGGCGCAGGTAAGGACGGGAGAGTGCTGCTCACATCAAATATAGCTGTATATGCATACAGTGCATTTATTAGCTACGGAGAAACTCGTACCAATTGGGCGTATTTTGCATCGCTGGCGCTGATTGAGCAGCACGGAGCAGACTATCCCCGCGCAGGCCCTCATTTTCTCGTAAGCCCCAGAACACGGGCCTCCCAGGCTAACTGAGCTGCCTTTTCTGGACACTTATAAGACGGCAGCGTGCAGTGAGTATCAGATTTGCGCACAGGAGATAGATACTGTATGCATATACAGCACATGCTGCACGCGGACAAATCATTGCGTCCGATGGGTAGCCGGTTCGTTTTCCGAGATGCTAGGGTGAAGCTCTCGAGACGCCATCCAACCCATCTAGAGGCACCAATGAAAAGGACAGGAAGTCGGCAGCGCGCAAGGGAAAGCATCGCGAGGATGATCGCAAAGATCCAGAGGCTCGAGACAGCACGTCACTCTGGGTATCCTGAAATCATTGAAAGACTGAAGGGTATGTTTGGAGCTGCGCGCAGGACGCAGCAGGGTGTCGAGTCGAACCGGCAAGTACAGCAGGGCAGATGACTTTGCCGAGCATGACTTACGTACCAATTCTCTGGGAAAGAACTGTCCGAGTTCCTAGGCGACGTGCTGGCGAAGAGGCAAGGATCTGCCCCTTTGATCAATCGCTGGCGCTTGCGGCCTTGTCGCCACTGAATAATCTCCGAAAATTTTCCACCTGAATCTGGCACACGTACCGCGTGCAAGCGGAGCACGCGAGGCATGAGGATCGAAGCCCTCCGGGCCAAGACGTATGCGAAGCGGGCGGCTTGGTTCACGAGAGCCGGCCCAACGGGCACGCCCAGAAATGCTCGAGATACCTATTCGTAGAGCTTAAGCCGACATACCGGCTTGCCGCACCTTGTCAGAATGAACGTGTTGCCTTTCTCTGCAAGCTTGAGCACACGACGAAAACGCCGACGCGCCTGGCTTATGCTCATCACGTACTCCATGCAAACCTCTCAACCTAACAACCGTCGAAGAAGCGCTTCGACCTGAGTGTTCTCATGCCTAGCACATAGCTCGTCGAGCTTGGCGCCCCGGCGCTCACCAGTCGCAAGGCTCAGCCCATGCAGCGCGTTTACCAGCCGTTGTTGCTCCTCAACACCTTCGCGAACGTCTTGCCACATCGAATTGACCAGCTTCGCAACCGACTCCAGCTCCGCCGCCATTACCTGCGTCTCGATGAGCTTGTTACTGTTCACCGTCGTTTTGAGAGCCCCGGCACGCCGCTCAAGCTCCTGGAGCTGCTCGCTCAGGCAATCAGCCTGGTCGATAGAGGTAGCAACACCATCAATGAAGATTTTGTCTTCCTGAATGCTGTAGATGGCCAGGGAGCCATCGCCGCCGCCGGTGACATCCAGCGCCAACACGTTGCCTAACCTTAATGGCCGTGGAATCCATGTATGGCCGGTGCAGACTCGCCATGCGCCCGGGACGCCTTCACGATGGTGCTTAACGATCCGATCTCGCCCCCACAGAGCGATCTCCTCCATTGCAGGATTCCCGAGTTGCTCAAGGAAGGTAGACCAGGCCATGCCCGTCGGCACATCAGCATGCACGACACCCACAACACCTCGATCCGACTGAACCTCAATGGCGATCGGCAAGCTCCGGAGCTTCCCAATGATCATCGCTTTGGACTCATCAGCAATCGTCATCCACCAGCCCGCGCCATGCGCAGAATAGCGAGCGTTGGGATTAGCCTCATAAGCGTCGATCAGCATTCGCTCGTGGTTGCCTTGGACGCTGAAGAACCAAGGCTCGCCGAGCAGCTTCAGCCCATCCAATACACCAGGCCCGCGGTCAATCAGATCGCCCACAGCGATCAGCCGATCCTTAGCTTTATCGAAGCCCAATGCGTGCAGCCCGCGGTGGAGGTCTGTGATTTTGAAGTGGATGTCTCCGACTACAAAGTCACGACCGTGGAGATTTTTCGGTAACTGGAGAACCTTAGAATTCATGGGGCAGGGTACGTCTCTGGTGCCATTATCGTTAAGTCGATAACCCACCTATTTTCCCCTCCTGGAACTCATTCGTCGAGGAAAACGGCCCCTTCAGCAACGCCCCGCGTAATGATCCCATATGGGAACATTAAGGGCGTTTTCAGGGGTTAATGATCCCAAAAGGGATCATTATGGAGAGCGCTGAGCTGGCGCTCAGACGAAAATATTTCGTCTTAATTTGGAGGATTCACACGACAACCAATGCTCAGTCGGAGCTAGCTGCACGGTATGGCGCACCGGACATTTCACCGCTCCAACAGTGGAATGAGACGATTGACCAACTGCTCGAGCAGGCATCGCATGTGAAAAGGGCGTGAAGATAAGGTCAGCAAAAAGCTGACGTTCGTAGTTGACGTATTCAACGACCGAGAGCCCAGTTTTTTCCGTCCGTATGCCGGCTGAGCGAGAACCCCTGGCAATTCGGGATATGGTTCGCTATCTCGTACTCACGCCAATCCAGCATTGCTTCACCGTCAATCACCTGCGGCTTTTTCTCGAGTAGCCAGCGCACGGTGTTAAGGTACTGACCATGCGAAAACACCACGATCTCATTGGCCGAGTGTTCTGCGATTAGGTCAAGGAAATGCACAGCCCTGGCCACGAGATCATGGAAAGACTCTGCTCCTACACCGTCCGAAAAGGCAGGATCTGATCTCTGCCAGAAAGCCTCGACCCAACCCCGCCGCTGTGCGACCGTCGTATCTACACAGCGTGCTGGCGCCAGGTAGGTGAATTCGTGAACCGGCCAAGTTTCGAAAGCAGCCTCGGGATAGAGTGCCGTGGTGGCCAGCGCGGTAGCTTGGGCGCGAAGGAACGGTGAGGCGAGAATGAGCCCTGGGGCGCTGGTGATCGACTGCGCGACGTTGCGGGCTTGCTCCAGGCCTTTTGCCGTCAAAGGAATGCTTGCGTGATCCCTAGTTGGCTCGCCAGCGTTGGCGGCGCTCTCACCGTGGCGTATCAGCCTGACGTTCTTCATTGACTCTCCTTCCTTGGCTTACGTTGCTTGGGTTGCGCCATGCTGGCATGGCACCGTATGGGATAGCCATGCGAAAGGGAGAGATCGTGAAGAGAGCGCTCTCTCTGGCAGAATGCAGAGTAGTGTGTTCGTTTTCTCTGGGGGAAACTCGTGCTGACATTTTCGGCGCTAAGGATACTGGCTCATGAAGCACCTCAAGATCTGATGAGCTGGTCGCGCTTCGTGGCGCAGACTGAGTTCGTCTGGCAACACCCCGCCTTGGTAACAGATGGAGAAGGGTGGCAGGCCCTCTGGTTTGAGATGGAGATCCTCAATGCCCTTGCCTTGGCCGAGTGGGAGCAGGACGGATCCCCTCAAGATTGGTCGCACCGGTGGGGGGAAGGGTACGAGCAGGATGCGCGCGCGTTGGTTCCTGAGATGATTGCTCTGATCGTCTACCCTGAATCATCAGAGTAATCCACCGCACAGACGAACTGTCGCGCAGCTATCAGGGGAACGTGAGCGGCCATCGGAAGCAACGTCCAGCCCAGGTACACCGCCATCACCTTGCAGGTGCTCGATTTCGCAGCGCAGGCTGTTAATGAGATCCACTGGAGGCCTACCGGTCTGCTCGCTCAGGGTGAGGGTCAGTATGGTCAATGGACTCAACTCCAGGCGTTGACTCACCTGCTCGAGCTTGTCCAACGTGATGCTTGCTCGAGCACCCTCCAGCTTGGACAGGAACGTCCGGCTCGTATCACCGAAATCTCGCTGCGAGATGTTCCGCTTGCTGCGAAGCGCGCGAAGACCAATGGCGAATGATGACTTTAGTGACATGTACAGCTCCTCCGCTTGAGCTGACAGCCTGCATCCACCCGCGTCGATTTTCTGCACTTACAGATTCGAAACCGGCTGCTTCGACAGTGGCAGCGTGGACGCAGAGGTCGCCCCAACACCAAGACACTGTTGATACATACAGTATATGCGGCTAAGCTCGCCAGGAGAACATTTGTATCCTCAGCAGCGATGACCGTTATGACGAACCCAGAACAAGCCGCCGACGACCGATTTTCCTTTTTTTCCCGAGAGGAGCTGCTCGAGCATCAGTGCCTTTTGCTGGAGAGCGAGCTCGCTCTTATGGGAGAAGAGCTGACGGCCTCTCGGGAGAAGATCGCCACATTGGTATTAACGTGGACAGGTATCAAGAACGAGCTTCAGCAGGCTGAGGCAGAGTTGAGCAAGGCTAGGTATCAACTTCAAGCAGGCAATACAGCACACTGATCGTCCAGGATGAGACTATCCCGGGTAGAAGTTGCTTGAGTGGGCCATCAGGCGCTGACCTTCTGCTTCAAGCAGATCGCGTACAAGGCCATGGCACTACAACAACGACACGTAAGGATGGCCTTTCTGTTCAGTTGCGCCGATTTCACCAGTTCTTGCCCAACGCATTCTTGCAACTGAGCTTTCAACCAAGCCGAGGTTGACCAACGTAGGCCGAGCCTCCCACCGTGCTGCAGATTTGCAATCTCAGCGCGCACGCACGCGATTAGATCGTCAGGATGCTCTCGGCTTTCTTCACTCAGACTCAGGTTCAAGAGCGTCAGCGGACTCAGCTCAAGACGGCGGCTGACTTGGTTAGCACTCACTACCGTGAAGCTGGATACGGTCGCTCTAAGCCGAAGACTGTGCTGATGGCCGGCTGTCTAGAAGCCGGCCATGCTAGTAGAGCCCTCACATGCCTGGTAGCTCATCGCCGAAAGATTTCGGATCGATTTTAAATTTAAACGTACCGTACTTCCCCAGCAGAAGTGCTTTAGTCGCTCCTTTGAAAACGGGCTCAATATCAATCCAATAAGAGCCCTTGTCGTCTTTCAACGCGTTGGCAGTGAGTTTGGCAATTGCCGTGCTCTCAGCGTCAGTGAATGAGAGGCACAAATCGTTAGACAAGGCTTGAGCCAGGGTCACGTGAGGGCGGTGATGATCGTCGACCCCGTTCGTGTGCCCCCAAGCGTCCCATCCCAATTTTTGGTCATGATCAGCTTCGTTCTCCAGATGGGTGATGATTACGCCGTCCTCTGCAATTGACCATTTGCCATCGCGTAGCACAAGGTCAATCGCTGCCTGTACGAAGAAGGCTCTCCCATAATAGGGAAGGTTGGGGTCTTGCTTTCCCCCGTAAGAGAACGATACGTGCAAGTCCAGCAAGCCCATTCTCTGATTGTAACAATGGGTATGCGTATAGAGTTCAGTGATGGTGAAGGCGCTTGCGTTGGTTTCCGAAATCTCCACTGAGAGCTGTCTTTCAAGCTCTAACTCGAATTTGGAGTAAACATTGTCAGCATGGATCGCTCTAGCGAAATCAGTAACGCCGAACGCAGCGAGCATCAAACGAGGATCTTGGGCGTTCCGCTTAGCGACGACCGAGAGCTCGTGGTAGGTAGCAAATCCAGCTTTCCGTGCGAGCATAATCTGAGCAGTAGAAAGCTTCATGCCGAACTTACGAGCATGCTTCTTGGCTTGATCTTTGAAAATGTTGAGCGGGGAAAAGTCAGACACGGCAATAGCTCCAAAACCGTCGACGCTTTGGGTACCGATTGCCTGTTAACCGGGCAGCGTCTGTTTAGGGACATGCCGAGATGATGCGGAAGGATGTATCTGATGGGCTATTGCTTCGCGAAACAGGCGCCAGGCGACCATCACCGCCTCGGGGCAATCATAGGGCAGGGGGCGTACATTGGCAATACCCTCTCTGAGTATCAACTCGCTCTCAGCCGGCAAGATAGAGCGGTTTCCCAGCCAGAAGCGCCTGGCGCCGTGCTACCTTCCCCTATTGTGGCTTCTTCCCTAGCAGTCTATTGGCTTGTGATCAACCTCAAGGTCGTCGTCGACTAGCCCATGTCTTTTATCGTTACACCTTGGCTCCGCCTCGTGAAAAGCCGCTTCACCGCCGCGCCGTAGGGTTTGACGAGGTTGCTGCAAATCCCAACAACAACACCACGCTCCTGGAGCATGACGGTTACTTTGATCGCGTCAGAGTATGCCCCGATGGAGTCGATCTCTGCATGCAGAGCAGTCTCGATCTCGTCCATGCATGACTGTGAGGGATGGATGCCCAGATGCTCGGCGATGCCTTGCAGATCTAGGCTCAACGTCATGATGAGATGCGCACTGAGATGCGCATTACCTGGTTGAGGGCGCCGGCCCTGCTTGATACCTTCCCGCGGTAATTGGCGGTACGGATTCGTTCTGTGGTTTATCCGCTATTCACCAGCTCTCACTTTGAACTTGTGATGACGGTAAGGCGATGCTTGGCCTACCGACACGTACATTTGATACGGACGGTCAATCCACGAAGGCGAGCTCTGCCTGCATGCAGTTCGACTCATGACCGCTCCTGGCTCTACGAGGCAAGAGACGCACTTGGTGGCCCAGCTCTGGGATCACTCGAAGGCCAGGCAAGCCATCTTCCTGCTGCAGACCTGCGATCTCTAACTGCAGCTTGGAAATCAGCTCAGAAGGAGGCTTACCGGTTTCCTCACTGAGCGTTAGGGTGAGGAGGGTAATTGGACTGAGCTCCAGGCGCCGACTGACCTGATCGAGCTTGTCCAGAGTGATGCTCGATTTACCCAGCTCCAGCTTGGAAAGGTAGGTACGGCTAGTAGTGTCAGCGAAATCTCTCTGGGTGATATTGCGCTTGCTACGCAGTGCACGAAGCACGCTGGCGAAGGAGGCTTTGAGCGTCATGCTTCAGTCTCGTCGGATGGCTATCTCGATAGGAGGCTACGTATTCAGCTTCCAGCCTACCACGGCTGGAAAATGAGAGCGTCCATGCGTATACCTTGAATGACGTCGCCATCGGTCTCCACTGGGCCGCTACTTGAGGACAAGAATGTGAATGTGGGCGAGTTGATCGAAGAGCTCCGCAAGTACGACCCTGACCTACAAGTTTTGATTCCGCGATCTGACTGCTCAGCATTGGAAGACGCCATTGCGTGTAACCCGGACGTCGTGCGCAAAGGGCGAATCATGGGTTACGAGTCTCTCAGCTGGTTCCTGGGAGAGGTCGATGATCCTGGCTCCGAAAACCATCAGGTTGTCGTCATCGACTCCAGTCTGCCTATCCCAACGTGAGGGAAGTGAAAATGAAGCCGAGGGAACTCAGCAAGGTCTTGATGCCGGATGACCCGATGTACACCGAGGCCGTCGAGGCCTTGAAGCGGTATCACGAGGCTCAATCCGGCGGCGTCACGGGTGTGGAGTTGGAGCGCTTACGGATGATTGCCGAGCTACAGTTCCAAGCGGTGACAGACTATCAGCTAGGTGCGCTCGGAGGGCCGCTCCCGAAAAATCAATAGCGGCGCGCCGTTAGGGGAGAAAGCGGCACGTTGAATCGACGGCGGTCGGCTAATACGTGGCCCCCCAAAAGCTCTCCCTGACTTGTCGAACCCGCTCAAGTCACCCGCGTGATCATCGTTAATTCGACCAATTGCTTGGCGCTTAAGAAAAACGGGGCGTTTGCGATTTCGAAGGGGCACGCAAGCATTCGGGATTCTGCTAACCATTGCCCTTGCTCTGGTACGTTTGGGGAATCGATTTCAATTCATTGCGAGGCGGTTGAATACCTCTCGGTAGATTTCACCATCAGCCAAAGCAAAGAGCAGCATCTCTACCTCATGGATGTGCCTGTCATCTCCCCAGAGATCCTTGCTCACCTTGCGCACGATGGAAAGGTACAGAAGGTATGCATCTTGATCTGATACAAAATGCTTTTTTCTCATGCTTTTTGGATCACTGCCTTCCCCAGGGATCAACCGCTCTGCCAGCAGCAGTGTGGTGATGTCCAGCATCTTCAGCCGCGTGTTGCGACCTTCAGGCATCGGGAAAATAGGATGCTTCGCACCTGTGAGGTAATTGATGGCGTTCAGAGAGTACGCAACGCGAGCATCATAGATACATGCCCAATCTGGGCAGACTATAGACGCCCATTTTGACCAACTGCTGATGAGCTTGAAGGACGGCTTAAACCCAGCTGGCATCGTTGTGGAGCCCCGGTGAGAGGAGAAGAGCTCCAGCGTCTCGTTGACCTTCGAAAAGCGCGTAATGCCACCCCACACCTTGATGAAATAGGTCGCTACTCGGCCATGCTCAGCTTCGCAGCAGGTTGAGAGCACAAGATCTCTAAGACCTGCTTTCAGCTCAAGGGTGCGTTCGAAAGAGTTTTTTCCTGAAAAATCGATACCAAACTCTGAGCTCGCGAAGTGGTCATCGAACGTCCAATCGTAAAGAGACGGGAGATCATCTTTCTTCTTCCGCAGAAATTCCGCTACAGCTCTATCCATTATCTGTCCGCCATTAGCAATGACGCACACGATAGCAAAAGGACATTGCTACTTGTGTACTGAGCTGGCGATTTGAGCACACGCGCTTCGGGAGCCGCCCTTACCCAAATCCCTCCAAGCCGATCGACCGCATCGTGACAAGCGCGTCCGAGGGAGGAAAGAATCCGTGAAATGAGTAAGAAGCTTAGAGCTTCCGACGCCCGCATGCGGATTAACACCGGTGCGTCGATAGTGTCTATTTGATGTTAAAATAGTGCCATTTGCCATCATGGGAACGGACTCACAAATGACTGATCTTTCTATCCTCCATCAACATCAGCATTTCGTCGATCCAGAAGCATTGCAGGATCAAGGGCAACAAGAGCTTCAAGCAGACCGTCTTGGAGTTGAAGGGTTTTCCAATGACGCAGCCGCTCTGCAAACGGGGGCCATGGTCACCTCGTTTCTCAAGTCCTACGAAAAGCATAAAGACCTCGTTCCCTTAGATCATTGGCTGACTCAAGAGCTTCAGAGACATGTCTTGAGCTGGAATCATCCTGGGGAAGCTCGGGAAATTGCACTTGAGATCATTGAAAGCACTGAGGTCGCAAATCGGCTCCATGGCTCGCTTCAAACCCATCTCGAGAAGGGTAACAGCGAATCCAGCTGGTTAGCTCGACGCCTTGAGGAGAGCGCCGCAACTCAAGGCAACGTAGAGCTGACAGCCTATGCGGCTCGTATTGATCGTGCCCTAGCGGACGCAACCAATGATGCGTTGAGCACCATCCTTCGTAAGGACGGAGGGGTCAGCCAGGCCTATAACCTTGATGGCTTCATTGCTGAGCAACACCATGCTTCGACCTTCAATATCGACGCTGCTGCCCAAGGAAGCTCATACCGAGCAAAGGTGTTAACGCCTGAAGCCGGGAATGGTGGGTTCGGCAAGAACTCGATGGATATTGGGATCTACGATAAGAACGGAAAGCTGGTTCGCCGTTATCAGTCCAAGTACGGTCAGGACGCTGAGTCCACCGGCGCTCTGTTCGAGAAGGGCGATTACCGAGGGCAGCGCAAGCTCGTACCCAAGGGGCACGGAGATGAAGTACATAACTCCAGCGAAACCATCAGTATCGATGGCGTCAGCTCACGGCCGCTCACCAAGGAAGAAGCCAAGCAGTTGCAGGAGCGTGCTCAGCGCGAGCAAGAAGCACGTCAATACGAATGGAGTGATGCTAACCGACTGACGGTTGCAAAGCAGATCGGCAAACAGGCATTGATCAGTGCTGGACTCGTTGCTGGCTTACAAGGGATTCGAGTCCTAGGACGCAGAATCTGGAATGGTCTTAGTGGGCAAGAAAACGCTGCGCTGACAGAAGACTTGCAGGAGTTCCTGAGCAGCAGTGCCAAGGGAGCAACGCAGGCCGGGGTTCAAGTTGCTGTAAGCGGCGCGCTAGTCGTCGCAGTGAAAAATGGCTGGCTTAAGGTTGGTAAGAACACCCCAGCAGGTGTAATCGCGAACATGGCACACCTCGGTCTGGAAAATGCCAAGTGTCTCTACCGCTTTGCGAAGGGCGAGCTCAGCGGTACTGAGGCGGTAGACGCAATGGGGCAGGTCAGTACCAGCGGGGTAGTTTCACTCTTGGCTGCAACAAAAGGGGCATCGGAGGGAGCTGCACTTGGTGCTTGCTTCGGCCCTGTCGGTATCGCCGCCGGGGGGGTAATTGGCGGCGTTGTTGGGGGCCTCGCAGGAAATGTTGCTGGGGAGGCGATCTACGAGGCAGGCAAACGAATCGTCAAGGCGGGCGCCAAGGTAGTCGTTAGTACCGTTGCTGCAGTCTGCGAAGGTGCGAGCCGTGTCGCAAACAAAGTCTTCGACGCATTAAAGTTCTGGTGATCAATGATGAGTAACCTAAAGCAACAGCTCTGTCAGCATGTCCATGCAGGATCCCCAGCAATCTATCTTGTCAGCACCGAGGAAGAGCGCGTCGATGATTTCATCAGAGACCTAGTACCAGCACTGTCCATGAGGCGCGTCCAAGAGTGGAACATGGGGCACGGATGGGTAAAATTTGATACCAAACGACCGCTCGCTTCTGATTTGCGTTCAGCGCGGACAGATCTCGAGACGTGCCTGCTCGAATTACTCGATGATGACGAACTCGATGGCTGCCTCATCGTTGTAAAGGACGCGAATCAGGCACTTGAGCAGAACCCTCTCGCCGCGGCTCGCCTCAAGCAGCTGTTAAATCGAATTGAACGGCATCACAACGCCCAGTGTGTTGTGCTTCTGGTAGGAGTGGCATTCGCGATCCCTAGCTCGCTTGAGTCCCTAGTCACATTGCTGAATTTGCCCCTGCCAGACCGTGGCACCATTCGCCAATTACTCAGTGAGATTCTCACAGAGAACGAGGCGGTTATCCCCGATCATTTGAGTGCAGGCATCATCTCTGGCTTAAGCGGGCTGACCGCTAGGGAGGTGCGGCAGGTACTCAGAATGGCCGTGAGACCAGGTGAGCCGATCACTCAATCCGATTTCGCTATGATTCTCTCCGAGAAGAAGCAGATCATCGCCAAGAGCGGTGTCCTGGAGATGGTCGACGCGAACGTACGTGCTTCTGATATCGGAGGTCTACACCGACTCAAGGAGTGGCTGCAGCAACGTGGCCAGGTACTCCAGCGATTGGATCAGGCACTCGCGAGCGGCGTTACTCCACCCAAAGGAGTGCTCATCGCCGGTATGCCTGGCTGCGGCAAATCATTAACTGCAAAGGTTGCAGCTGACCTGTTCCAGATGCCCCTGCTGCGCTTGGACATTGGCTCCCTTCTCGGTAAGTACGTAGGCGAGTCAGAGCACAATATGCGTCGTGCATTGTCGATGGCGGAGACAGTCAGTCCCTGCATCCTTTGGGTTGATGAGCTCGAGAAAGCGTTCGTCGGTATGGGCAATTCAGGCTCCGAGGTGTCATCGCGGCTCTTGGGTTATTTTCTTACATGGATGCAGGAAAAGTCCGGAGCAGTCTTTGTCATCGCTACAGCGAACGACATCACAGCTCTTCCTCCAGAGCTGCTTCGGAAAGGGCGGTTTGATGAAATTTTCTACGTGGGCTTTCCTAGCGGAGAAGAGCGGAAATCGATCCTTGAGATTCACCTGACCAAAGCGAAGCAGACCAGCGAAGGTCTGGATCTTGATGTGCTAGTGGATGCCTGCCGCGATTACTGCGGAGCGGATATTGAGAATGCGGTTGGGGAGGCAGTCACGACCGCATTCATTGACAACAAAGCTCTGGATCAGCAGCTTCTGCTCAACGCAATTCAATCCACTGTGTCGCTGCGAGAGACGCTCCGGGAGCAAGTAGGTCGCTATGAGGAGCTATTCGAAAAGCTGAAATTACGTCCTGCGTCTAATCAGGGAGGCATGAGCGTCGCCCAGATGATTCGTATGGCGGACGACCCTAACCAGCTCAAACGTGAGGATGTGGCTAAATCAAGAGATTGCCCAACTGACCTCCTCGAAAAATTGGTCACAGACCCACAGATTGCCGTTCAGAAGGCGGTCTACGCCAATCCGCGTTGCCCTGAGCGCCTGCTGTCAATTCGGATCAACATCCGGCCTGGGGCGCCAGACTTCAATTCGGAGCTGCTCCAGCTAGCCAGTGAAAATCAGAACGCCCCGCTGGATCTCCTCTCGCACCATCTTAAGGACAGAAGCTTTGAAGCAGGGATCCGTTTCGCAATTGCCAAAAGTGGGCATGCGCTTGGGCTGGCTGAATTTCTCATCGCTGATGATGACGTAAAAGTCCGTGCGGCTCTCGCTGGGTGCATTGGTTTACCCGAGGCACATCAACTCAAGCTCAGCTATGAGTACGCCAACCAAGTCGGAGAGGCACTCGCCGCCAATCCAAGCCTTTGCAATGCGGCAATGGAGAACATTTTTCCCCGACTCCGGGATAAGCAAAAAATAAACCTCGCTAAATGCGCTGGATTAAGCCACGACACCATGATGGCCCTAGCGGAGGATGACAACCAACTGGTGAGACAGTCTGTTGCAGGAAATTCCGATCTACCGGAGAGTCTCCAGATGACACTCGCCGAGGACGAGGACGATGGAGTCCTTGATGCACTTGCCAACAATCCGCGGCTTACCGAGGCCGCGCGGTCGCTCGTGCTTGAGTCCAATCATGGGCAAGTCAGTACGTATTTGGACATGGCTCGAGTGGTTGATGACAACTCGATACTGAAGGAGTTGGATGAAAAATCTGTCGAGTTCAAGAAGGATCTTGCGAGCCGACCAGGGCTTCCCGATTACATGCAAGTCGCTCTCGCTAGCGATGAGAATCTGAACGTCAGACTAGCGATGGTTAGGAATGCTGAGCTCTGTAAGGTCGCAAGGGATGTCCTAGAGAAGAGCGACTCGACACTTATTAAACAAGCGCTAGGGTTGCCAACAACTGGTCTATGGGGGGGGCATTGGGGCAACATCGCTAAGATTTTTTCCGAGACCGCAGCCATAGCCACCAAAGCCAGAGCCGAGGAGGCGATCAAATGGCTGGATGAGAACTCCAAAAAATAGGCCCAGGGCGCGCCCCAAGTTCTGGAACGTGGGAAATTGTGGGCTTGGAGTGCTGTCCTGGTCTGACTGCTAGCTTGGCCGGTTCCGCCGGCCCAGCTATTCGCAGGTGTAGTTGAGGCGATCAACGTGGCGCTCACGGAACTTTGTCGCACGACCGCGATGGGCACCGATGCTGGCGCCAATCAGGTAGGATGGCAGAGCCTCTGCAGCCCATCTCGGGACTGTACCTGACCTGCTTGAGATCCTTCTATGACTGGGCATTCGGACGCCTTCATTCAACTCAATCGTACCTTCTCCAAAATCGTCCTCGATGCAGATATCGACGACGACGCAGACCTAAACGCCAGACACAACAGAGCAGGAAAACTCTTCTGGCCTGACCTGTTGAGCCATCACCGCGTAATCCTGCTATCCGAGGCAGGCTCAGGTAAGACTGAAGAGATCAGGAATGTCGCTCGACAGCTCCGGGGTGAAGGAAAGCCAGCATTTTTTCTCCGAATTGAGCACATCAAAGACTTCTTCGAAGGCGCATTTGAAGAAGGTACACACGATGAATTCATCACCTGGTGCAGCTCGGGTACAGAAGGCTGGATCCTTATGGATTCAGTTGATGAAGCGAAGCTGCGAAGCCCGCTCGACTTTGAGGTGGCCATACGTAAGCTCGGCTTGTATGCAAAGAAGGTAGGTGACAATGCTCACATCGTTATCACCAGTAGGCTTTCTGCCTGGCGCCCCAAAACTGATCTTGCGCTGTGCCAAAGAGAGTTTCCGTTCGCACCCGGCTCCGGTGATGCAGCAGAAGGCACAGACACTGCAGGCCCCTTCATGCTGGTCACCTTGGACGACATCCAGGGAGAGCAAATTGACACATTCTTGAGAGCTAACGGCGTTGAGGACGTGGATAGCTTCAAAGCTGCTATTGAGCGAACCGAAGCGAACGGGCTCACAACCCGCCCGTTGGACTTCCTTGAACTCGTCCTCTTCTGGAAATCTCAGGGAAAGATTGGATCTCGCTACGACCTGATGCGTAGCAGCATTGAACGGCGGCTCCAGGAGCATGATACGAACAGATCACATGCCAAGCCGATAGCTCCCAATAAACTCCGCCACGGAGCAAGACTGGCTGCCCTGGCTACTACGTTGGCTCAAACGTCCGCTATTCGGATCCCTGATGGAAACCGAAACACTAGAGGGATGCCGCTAGATGGAATTCTCGGTGATTGGACTGAGGTCGAATGCGAGGCCTTGCTCAGCCGGCCTATTTTCGATGAAGGAATCTATGGCACCACGCGTTTTCACCATCGCTCAGTAAGGGAGTACCTCACTGCAGAGTGGCTACACCATCAAATCCTAAGCGAAGCCTCGCGTGCCAGGGTTGAAGGCCTCTTTTTCAAGACGCATTACGGCCGTGAGGTCATAGAGCCAACGATGCGACCTGTTTTGCCATGGCTCGCATTGTTTGATGAACGCATCCGGGAACGAGCTATCCGTGTCGCTCCGGAGATTTTCTTCGAGGACGGTGATCCTAGGCATCTCCCGAGCGACTCGCGGCGTGTAATT
Source organism: Pseudomonas sp. NPDC089401 (assembly GCF_044749485.1). NCBI lineage: Bacteria > Pseudomonadati > Pseudomonadota > Gammaproteobacteria > Pseudomonadales > Pseudomonadaceae > Pseudomonas > Pseudomonas sp. NPDC089401. The sequence goes on from NZ_JBIVIA010000009.1 coordinate 151,542, forward strand.
CTCCGGCGAGTGTGTAAGACGCTGGCCCGGCCTGCACACGATTGGACAGTCACTGAGCACACGGCTGTTCAGTTGTTCGCGCACACCGACCTTGCGGAAGTCGTAAATGAGCTCCTTGCCGAATATCGCGACCAGAGCCACATCGTTTCGTTTCTGCTTGATATGGTTGCCCAGGCCAGGATGATCGCTGTGGTTCCTGACGCAGTGCAATACGCACTTAACACCAAAGATAACCGTGTCAAGGTGGCTGCGATCCGTGCAGTCAAAGAGGCAGGTTCTGCAGATGACTTCGCTAGCCTGCGAATAGAAATGCTGGCGCGAACCTCCAAATTCGGGCGTGACTGCTTGGCAGAGCTTCTAGAAAACCTCCCGATGGATGAGGTGTGGATTCGGTGGCTTATAGACTCTCTGTCACGTTCTGCACGTAAGCCCAGCTACAGCAGCAGCGATGAGCTCGCTTTCGCGATCTCGGACGTCGTGGACGCATCCCCAACAGAGCTCCTTCATCTATTTCTTGAAGGCGTGGATGAGCTTTTTGATAAGGCTCCCGCAATTGATCGCGGCTACTGCGAGATCTCTAAACGCTTTTCCTGGTTGGCAGAACCCGCCGCTCAGGCCGCGCTGCGCCTCCTGAAATCCAAAGATGCGAAGGCTATGGAGCCGCGCGTGCTGTCTGTACTGCGAAAGCTTTCTCGCTTAGACAGCTACAACGACCTTGCCGACAGGAATGCGATCACGGAAGTGAGGGAGCTCGTGCCGATTTGGCCCGAAATGGATCATCTACTGTTCTGGCATGATGTCATCGAAACGCGCAAAAGCGCGGAGAAGGCTATTGCCGACACCTGGGATCTCGGCGGTTTCCGGCATCTATGGACATACAACACCCAAAATTTTGAGCGTGCATGCGCTGACATTACACAGAAGACAGAACTCGATGATCAGCTCATGGCATTGAGTCTGGCGTTTCACATCTACCAGGAAGCTGGTCGTCCTGCGACCTGGCCCGAGCAACTTGAAACCTCGTGTGGGGGGCGTCTGGAGCTCCTTTCAAAGCTGGAGTCCCTTAGCAAACCTCAGTCGAGCGAGATGACTAAGTTTGAGCGTCGTCAAGCGGAGCTGAAGGAGAAGCAGGAACGTCGAGAGGCCAAGGAGCAAGCAGAGTGGCAATCTTGGAAAGAGGGTTTAGCCGGAAATCTCGCATGCTTGCTTGGCTCCTCCACACCAGGCGCTATCACCAACGCCCAACATACTCTTGATCGCAAGAGGCGCTCACTGGCGACAGGCACAGGCAAGAGCTCACAGGGTGACTGGGCTTCCCTGATTCCAGAGTTTGGAGAACCAATTGCTAAGGCCTTCCGAGAAGGCGCCATCAGGTTTTGGAGGACTGCGCCTCAGAAGTTACCAAGCGAAGGAGGGCACGCCTTTGTACCATCAGCGACTGTATCATTCGGCCTAACTGGACTCGCGATAGAGACCACAGAACAGCCAGATCTCTTTTCACTTATGACCGTCGCCGAGGCTGACATAGCGGCGCGTTTTGGCTTGCTCGATCTCGGCTTCCCGACTTGGCTATCGAACCTGTTCTCTTACCATCCTGGTGCCGTTGCGGGACTCGCTCTCCAGGAGATTGAGAGCGAACTCAGTGCTGCTCCAGGTGAGTCGCACCACCACTGCATATTAGAAAAGGTGCGAAGGGGTGGCGCCTGGATGTCCGACCATATCGCCCCGTCACTCATCTCGCGGCTGGAGAAACCACTCGGAAGCGTCGCCGGTCTTCAGCTGGCGCTGAGCATCTTGAATGATTCGTCCATTGCTGATGACGCGATTTCGAGGTTGGCCAGTGTGATGGCTCTCCCCAGTAGCGCGCCTGAGATAGCAGCCACATGGTTTGCTGCTTGGATCGGGACGCAGCCAATCGTTGCAATCCCGGCTCTAGCGCAATACCTCGAAGCACTGACATCTGAGGAGGACAAGACAAAACTCATGATGCTCTGCCTGACGGTTATTGCAGGTAACCGCAACGGTAGCCGCTGCCGTCAACAGTACAAAGCCCCTGAGCAAGCTGCGGATTTGTATCTACTGGCCAGCAAGTACATACGAGTTGAAGATGATATCGACCGCCTAGGAAAGGGCGTCTACTCGCCTGGTCTGCGCGATGACGCTCAGGACGTAAGAAATGGTCTCCTAAACATTATTCGGGACACCTCTGGACATGAAGCTTTTCTCGCACTCGAGAAAATTGCTTTTGAACATCCAGCACAACGTCTACGAGCCTGGAGCGCGTTTTACACGGAGCAAAGAGCCACTGCAGATTCAAAATCTTCGCCTTGGGAACCCGCGGATGTAGTCGACTTCCAAAACCAACTTGAAAAGGCACCAGCTAACCACCGCGAGCTATGGAGCCTTGCGATTGACCGCCTCCACGATTTGAAGCATGACCTCGAAAATGGAGACTCGAGCATTGCGGAAATCCTGCTGCTCGCTAACCAAGAGACTGCCCTTCGCAAATATATCGGAAACTGGTGTAGAGATCGTGCGGGCGCACGCTACGTCATTCCGCAGGAGGAGCAGCTCGCAGATGACAAACGCCCGGACTTCAGAATGCATAGCAGCCGATTCGATGGACCAGTGCCTATCGAGCTGAAGCTTGCTGACAAATGGCCTGGGTCGCGGTTGTTCGAGCGACTTGAGAATCAGCTGGGCGGAGACTACCTGCGCGACACGCGCTCTAGCTGCGGGATATTCTTAGTGGTGAATCAAGGAGGCAGACGAATTTGGGAGACACCGAAGGGCCGATTAGCTTTTGACGAGCTCGTTATGGCACTGCAGGATGAATGGCAGTCCTTGGCCCCTAAATATCCAAACGTAGCCGACATCAAGGTCATCGGCATTGACCTTACCAAGCGAGGAGGGAAGGCAGCGGCAAAAGCTATCAAAGCCAACCAGGCGAAAGCCGGGCAGAGGGAGGAGTAGACCATGCCCGGCCTGATTGAACGAGAGCGCCAACTCAGACAGCTGTGTAGGCTCTCTCTCATCTCCGCCCTGGCGCCCATGAGGCGGTAGCTGTCTTCCAGGAGTAGAGAGGTTACGAGTTCATCGCTTCTGCGTACTTTCAGAGCAATGCACCATCTGCAAGCGCCTCTCTCTATCACCGCGTGCTAATCGCACTTGATGAAGATGTAGGCCTTCCCTGTATCAGTATCGACAACAGAGCCTTTCCGATGAGCATAGAAGAGGCGCTATGGCTGATGGAAAATCTTCAGATCGCCGGAAACCTCGCAGCGATGGCTGACGAATAGGCTTAGAAGCCCGAGGCTTGGGGGTTGTAACGTAATTTTTGGAATGTAACGTCGACCACGTTACATTCCAAAAACCGCGTTACAAACCATGAGATCAAGCCACAGGGGCGGAGCGCCTCTTTGCTTCAGCCAGGTGTTCTTTAAGCTTCGCAATGCTCATAACCTCCGATCCACGATGCACCACCGCATGGCAATTCGGGCACAGCGGGATCAAATCCTTTATTGGATCAAGCTTGTACTCTCCGCCGATCGTACTCAAAGGAACGATGTGGTGGACATGGATAAGCCCCTCGGCAACCTCGCCGTAAACCAGTCCGAAGTCGAATTCGCACGCAGCGCAAACCGCCTTGTGGTGATCAATACATGCAGCCCTAGCCTGAGCGCTACGCTCATAGGCATTAACCGTTACCTCTCGGACAGCGCCCTCAATGTATAACTCGGGCTGACTGACCTCCTCAGGGAGTGCAGGCATCGGCAGCTCGTCGTACGCAAACCAGTCGCCATCCTGCTTCAATAGCCATTTACGCGTGATGGAGCGCTCAAAATCTTTGATCTTTGCAGGGCCAGCACCGTCCTCATCCTGGCGCTCATCCGAGTGTGTAATCTTGAACGTATAGAGTTCGTATCTTTCCTCTCCAACCAACCTGAGATGCTCGACGCTCTGCGAGTAACCATGATTGCGACGCCCATTCTCGATTTCCCAATCCTCGCTGAGGATGAGCGAACGACCGCCACTTATGTGGATATCCCATGCGCCAAAAATGATCTTGCGCTCCTGGTGATTCACAAACGACCAGCTCCAAGTCCAGTTGTTACACGTCGCCCCCAAGGACTCTATGAACGCTTTGCGGCTTGGGTAGTAAGGAGTAGTCATACGCAGATCCTGTGCGTGGAGTGCCGGAAGGAGTGGTGAGGGACGTACGGAACGTGACGGAGTCGACAACGTTAGCGCTTCGCTTATAGCATCAGGCCACACGGCCATCAAAGCGCCATACAAAAGCACTTCGCCAAGGAATGTCGACTGTGATCACAAAAATCCGCATCCGTGGGTACCGCATCTACAAAGATTTCGAGCTTAAACCCAACCCGGGCGTGAACATCCTCGTCGGTGACAATGACGCAGGGAAGTCCACATTGATGGAGGCCATCTCGCTGGCGCTGAACGGCCGGATAGGTGGGCGAGGGATTCTCGAAGAATTGAACCCACACTGGTTCAACACTCAAATGGTGGCTGAGTTTCTGGCCCTAAGGGACGCAGGGAAGACGCCTAAGCTCCCGGAGATCCTGATTGAGCTTTATCTGCAAGATGTAGCCGATTTGCAGGTGCTACTCGGTGCGGTGAATGCGGACGTGCCGACCAACGTGTGTCCGGGGGTATTCCTCTCCATTTTCCCGAACGAGGAATACCAGGATGAGCTGGATCAGTGGCTCAAGGATCCGTCACCCCTGCTGCCCGTTGAGTATTACACCTATGAATGGCGGTCGTTTGCTGACAACGAGCTCACTCGGCGCCCGCGGGCGCTTTCGGTGGCCACGATCGATTCTCGGACGGTCAAGTCCGCTGCTGGGGTTGATTATCACCTACGACAAATTCTGAGCGATCACCTGGAGCCAGCTGAGAAGGCGCAAATCTCGCTGGACTATCGAGGCGTCAAAGCATCCATGACTGAAGGAGCGCTGGCGCCGGTGAACAAGCGCCTCGAGGGTCTTGGTGCTGCCCTGCAGTCTGAGCCTATGTCGCTAGCAATGGATCAAACGTCCCGTACATCCTGGGATAGCGTGGTCACTCCACACGTCGATGGCCTCCCATTCGCGATAGCCGGCCAAGGACAGCAAGCCGCTATCAAGATCTCTCTCGCGATGAAACGGCATTCTTCAAGCGTGAAAATCGTGATGATCGAGGAGCCGGAGAACCACCTCTCACACACCAGCCTAACGACACTGCTCGATCGTATTGAAGACCTGGCCACGGAGGAGCAGCAGCTCTTCATCTCTACCCACAGCACCTACGTTTTGAACCGGCTTGGCCTCAATGCGTTGCTACTACTCCACCGTAACAGCGCGGCCAAGATCACGGAGCTCGATCCGACAACGGTGAGCTACTTCCAAAAGCTTCCAGGCTACGACACCCTCCGTCTCGTGCTAGCGAAAAAGGTCGTCCTGGTTGAGGGGCCATCCGATGAGATCATCTTCGAGCGTGTCTATAAGGATCTGTACGGGGCTCGCCCGATGGCCCATGGCATTGATGTCATCAGCATGCGCGGGCTAGCACTGGCTCGGTGCTTAGAGCTTTGTGCTGCGATCAACAAGCCGGTCGCCGTAATGCGAGACAACGATGGCATTGACCCGACTGAGCTCCGTAAACCAGTTGAGCAATGGCTGGAAGCGAAGCGCAGAGATCTCTTCATTGGGGAGGTAGCCGACGGCGCGACTCTTGAGCCTCAACTCATTACTGCCAATGGCGAGCCTCAACTGCGCAAGACCCTCGGCATCACCGATGCAGCTAACCTGGCGACGTGGATGACACGTGAGAAAACGGAGGGGGCGATTCGAATTGCCGAGTCTGACGAAGCCCTCAGCCCACCTCCCTATATGAAGGCCGCGGCGGAGTTCATTCACAATGCCTAACCATCTGACCCTGGCGGTCGCCGGAGGGAGAAAAACCCAAGGCCTCGTAGATCACTGCAAAGGTCTGCCCAGTGATCGCCGCGTCCTTGTCGCCACGTTTACCCAGACCAATCAGCAAGAGCTTTCCCATCGGCTTCGAGCACAGGCTGGTGATCTCCACAACATCGAGGTGCTGGGTTGGTACACGTTTTTACTTCGCCACTTTGCGAAGCCGTTCCTGCCGGTGAAATTTCCCGGTGAACGGGTAGGGGGCTTCAATTTCGAAGGGCGCCCCTACAGGTTCGCCAAGGGCAAGCAAAGATTCATGGACGGAAGCAACCAGGTTTACGGCTGCGAGCTCGGCCGCCTGGCGCGCGAGCTAATGGCTGCAACACCTGCGTTGCTTCGCCGCCTGGAGCATCTCTACGACGAGATTCTGATCGACGAGGTTCAGGATCTGAGTGGTTACGACTGGGAGATCATCCATGATCTGCTGCAATCTCGAATCGACGTTCGCATGGTTGGTGATGTTCGCCAGGCCGTGCTCTCGACCAACCCACGGGGGCAGAAGAATAAGCAGTATGGCTACGCCGGCGCTCTTGACTGGTTTCAGGAACGCGAGCAAGGAGGGCTGTTGAGTATCAATTACGCAACGGTGACTTATCGCTGTCGAACCGAGATCGCAACGTTCTCCGACACCATTTTTGATGCGTCCTGGGGTTTCCCTGGCACCACCTCAGAAAACCACGAGGTGTCTGAGCATGACGGTGTGTTCCTGGTGCACTCGAAGAACGTTATCGAATACGTTGAGCGGTACCGCCCTCAGTGCCTTCGCTCCATGGCGTCTTCAGGCAAGGAGTTTTCCCTGGACTACATGAACTTCAAGGTCTCCAAGGGCGCTACGTTCGAGCGTGTGCTAGTCGTACCTACAGGGCCAATCACTGCTTTCATTCAGAAGGGAGCCTGCCTTGAAGCTACGTCTGCGGCAGCATTCTACGTAGCGGCAACGCGTGCAAAGCAGAGCCTAGCAATCGTTATCGATAAGCCCGGCAAGTCGACGCTGCCGATCTGGGAGCCCTGACTACATAAATGGCTCACCCCAAAATCCTTGACGCTCGAGGGCATGAGCTACGACCTCACCGCGGTACAAGCAGACGCGCTTGCATCAGGCCTTTACGAAGCCGCTTTACGTTCAGGAGCGGACACCGTCACCCCTTGGGCAGAGTGTCAGGTTGAATCAGTCACCCCCACACCTGTGTCTCAATCAAAGAAATTCGGTGTGAGTGAAGTGAGCTCAGTCGACTTCAGAGATGTGAAATTTCTTGCGATGGGTTGGCTTTATGAGGGTGAGGGTGGAGACCCTGAATTTCCGAAGAACGTGGTCTTCATCAAGGTCAGCCAGCGGGATGAGTTTGTACTCGAACTGGGGGCATCGCATCACCAACTGTCCCTGACACAGATTGAGCTACTGTATCTTGGGCTTGCACGCGCAGCTTTCGGTCTGAAGCACAGGACGTGGGAGATCAACGGAAAGTCGATTCGTTGGCACAGCGTCTAGGAGGCAGCTTTATGTTAGACCTGTCGGACTGACCGGTGATCTCTGGCCGCGCGGGAACCAGGTGGCATTGCAGATCAAGAGGAGGGCGCCTTGCAGGAGCCCTCTATATAGCTATGACCGGTTATGCAGATGCTCGCTGATCTTCGGTGTGTGGCGTGCCACCAAACGCCCTAAGATCGTAAGCCTGCCTGAGTGCCGTTTCATCATCCGAGTGCACCCGGGCTTGGGCAAACGGAGTGTTGAGAAATCGCCGGCGCTCTGCATTGCCCAACTCAGACCAGAACCTCACCTGGCCTAGGGCATCGGGCACGCCAAACTCCCCAAGCAGATAACCTTCTAGAGCGGTAAGGCGTTGTTGGCCGTCCAGCAGCACCTCACTATTGATCGCAAACGCTCCGGTGCGATCGGCATACGCATACCACTCATTGACGAGGTACGAGCCAAGGTCTGCCCCCATCCAAATCGAGGTAATGAACCTGACCTTCTGCTCGTCTGTCCATACAGCCGGACGCTGCCAGGGGGCGAGGGGATGCCCCATGGCGAATCGGGTTGCCCATGGGTACTTAGCGCGAGCCTGTTCAGGATCTGCCGAATATGCTTCGAGGTTGGCTGCAAGCATGTCGACCTGGAACATGTGCAGCGTTGCGTCTAGCTGCTTGTGAGGCATACGAACACTGCCGGATTCGTCAGCACCGTTGAAGCGTTGAAACACTGCGTTTGTTGTGAGCATTGATTGTCTTCTACTGAAAGAGGATTTTTCAGACCACCTACGTGTTTCTAATGAAATTATTCTGGGGTCTTCGTCGATGTCGCTAAGATAACACACCAGATACGTCGAGCAATGCGAAGGAAGTGCAGATTTCGCTTTAAGTCAAAAGTTTACCAAAATGCTTAATTCTGACGATTAGCAATTAGCTAAATATTGAGCTGCAAGCCAGAGCTCATACCAGAAATGCCCCCCTACGTCTGAGCCACGCCCTTCTGGAAAGGTAGAAAAAATCATATGGATACGTAATTCATAGCTATGCTGAGATGGCAAACGGCAACCTTGCGATCGTGAGAGAAACGCGCTATGAAGAAAAAAAGAAATAAAGCTTTCCGTGAGAATTCCAAGCCCCATGTAGTTGTTGCCACAGACAGCTTGAGCAATGAAATTATTGGGGCCGCCGTTTATCACGACAACTCACTGACAATGCTAGAACCGAAGGACAAGACTGGTGAAAGTGCTCAATTCTCAGACTCAGACCCTGACAAGGATGTTCAGGACAGCCGCGACACTGGCCTTGAAGATTCAGAAGATGACTAACAATGATTAAGAAAGATGTCCAGCGAGCTCATGCAAGCGGAGCGCGCAGGCCTACGGCCGAAGGCGTGAGGATGGCAGCCCGAAGGGCCAAGACGGCCGCCTAGCGGTGGCTTGGTTTACAACAGCCGACCCCGTAGGGGCACGCGAAAAGAGGGCAATTACGGTAGGGTTCTGATGAGGCTGTCAGTCTGCAGCCCCTGTTCTTGGGCGCTTCCGGTGCGCAGGATCCACTAAATGCTTCACAGCTTCACGGCTCCGCAAGACCTGGTCACGGATTTCTTCCGGATCGATCGACATCACACCACGCTCGACCTTCAGCGTTTTAAGCTTGTTAACAGCCTTGATGAATTCGCGCTCACGCCTTATCTCGGCTTCTGACCTACGATCAGGAAAGAGGAAATCCCGGATACGAAACATGAAGCTCATGACGCAGGTTGCCTCGTGGCTGAGTTGAGCGGGACTGATCTTAGATGATTGAAGGGCCTGCAGCCAAATTCCGCCCGTCGGCGACTGCGTGCTCAGACCAACCTCTGTACTACGGTTAATCAAGGTTGCCTCACCTCAGCTCTGGTCGACTCAAAGAGGTTCTTCACCCATCACATCCTTCCAGCATCTTGTGACTCAGCTGTCTTGCGACAGATAAAGCGACCAGCAGCAAAGACAGCGCTTGAGGATCATGAGATGGCCAACATACTCACCCATGCTGCCCGACATGCTAAAGCGGAACTCCTCGCTGCAGGCATTGACGTGGGGCATGCGAAGCTCCTGGAAGTCTTGGCTGCGCTCCTTGGCTACCACACCTATCGTGCACTCAAGCATGAAGAGGATGACCAAGAGCTTGAGTATCATCTACCCGATGCAGAGTTCATCGTTCTCGACCAGAATCTTGGCGAATTGCGTGCTGCTGAGCTGTTCGAGCTTCCAGGTGAGGTGTTGCCCAAGTGCATAGCGGCGCTGGAGGAATGCCTGCCAACTCAGGTTCTTCCAAGCGTGGACGCTTACCTTGAGCGTCAGGGTTTGCACCTTGGGCCAGATTGGAGCTCGAGGTACAAGCTGAGCCCTGACCCAATCTGGGAAGCGCGTCGTTCATGGCAGGTGCATGCCGAAGTCTCATTGCAGAACATTGCACCTGATGCTGAGCTTCAGGAAGTCAATGTGCTGCTCACTCATGCGAAAGCTGGCCGCTCTGGATTGGTCTTGAGGGACAAACCAGTCGAGGACATCACCGCGGTTCTTGAAGTCACGCGAGTGAATCAGTTAGTACAAAGGGATGACGGTTCAGCTATTCGCCCTTGGGTAGCTGTCGTCGTCCACATTCCCTCTGGAACTGTCCTGGGAAGCGCTATTTCGTTGGCCGATGATCTAGGCGTTCTGGAGGTCAACGCTTTAGCCGACGCTCTTCGCTCGACTCTACATGTGGGCACCGACGAGAGTCGTAATTACCTGCCATACCACATCAGCAAGCTGCAGATTGATCGTTCCGTTAGGTCAAATGGGTTGATCCGAATGGCTATGATTGCAGGGGTCGATGTCACCTACAGCACCCGCCCCATGGCAGGGGGATCGGCTGAGCGGATCCTTCAGAAACTCACGACATTAGGGATGCGTATGAGGCAGTTACGGTATAGCAGGAAGTCAAAACCGAACGTCATGACTCTCGCTGCTTTCACAGAGCACTTCCAAAAAAACTGCAAGATCCTCAGGCGGCTGATGAGTAATCATCATGCCGGTCACAATATTGGCAATGTCCTATTTGAACCAGAGTGAAAATGTGTGTGCATGGGCATGAAGCGGAATGAAAAGGGGGAGCGCTAGCGCTCCTCGTCCAAGGCCGTAGGCGAGGGTGGCATTAGGCTCGAGCTTGACTCTCATGGCCTTGAATGGCGTAAAGATGCAAGCCCGGCGGGCCGGAGCAGCCGGTAGCACTGTTTACGATAGCCATCCCAACGGGCCACGCTATATCAGACATCAGCCTTTCTATGGGCTGGATCAACCAGGTGCTTCAGGGCCTCACGGCTCTCTACAGCCTCGCCGACGCTTACGAAACCTTCATGCCACGATTGAGCGCCATCTGAGTCGATGACCTGCTTCCAATGAAAAATCTAGATTTTTACAGGGGCAGGGCAGAAGCAATAAGGTAGCTATGAAGCTCCTTGCTGCAGTCACCGGTGCTTAGATCTGACGTGGGCGACCACGCTTCCTCGACCTGCGTATCAGTGTGAATGACAGCCCCATGAAAATATCTTTGCGGGCAAAAGCATCAGGATAGTTGCAATTTTCAATCAATTGACATATTTCGTCACGAAACCCTGTCATCAGACTAAGCAGATAATAATATCCAAAGCCATGATCGGATCTTGGGCGAGTAAATATATCAGCATCTGGCAATTCTTTCTCAAAAGGTACGCACAGGTAGTCAGCATGCATCTTTAGATAAACCTCCATCCTCCCATCTAGCTTATAGATTTTCTCCGAAGCGAGGCCTGGATGATCAGTAAAGCGCCAAATATTGTCAGCCCCAATCTTAAATTGAGATAATGTTCCAGTATTGCCATAGCCACGGCAGAGAGCTCTAAGAGGGATGTCGGTGTAGCGCATAACTGCCATCGCGAACAGGATAATATTGTAATACCAATCAGAGCTTCGTAATTCTGCTGTTATCCCAAAAATCCAATCGAGTTCGTGTGCATGCAACCGTGGCAACCCCTCACTGTGCGCCCTCCGATCGGCTCTCGCGGGGCGCTTCCTCGGGATCGAGTCGCGCAATTGCTTTATGGACTCTATTGATAAATTAGGGAGTACACATGACGTATTTGAAGCAAGGAACTCAAAAAGCTCCAAGATCAAATTTCGCTCCATGTCTAATCTACTCCAATGAGCTTCCTCTATAAAAGCTCCATTCTTGGCCACACGTCTAAATGGCCGCCAAGCTTTATTAAGCTGCCACTCCGCATGCGAACATCTTCGATCAAGTACAAAGCGGCTATGACTTGCTGAGGCAATCCATGAAGCATCTGGCGTTTCGAGGAAAGACAAACAGTTCTTTATATCCTCTGATGCCCAATCGAATATTGACTTTCGGCAAACTATAAGGCTCCAATTCAGAATTCGCTCAAGAGACTCTGGGTAAACTTGCGGCCTATGGCCTCGCGGCGTGGTGGATGATATGTCTTTGAAGTGGCAGAACAATGATATTGCCTTATAAGACTCTATGGCATGGACATTGTTTTCAAAGGACTCAAGCGCCGCCAATACATTCACGTTATCAGGCAAGCCGAGGTCACTAGATGAACCCCAGCCAAGCGGAGACAGCATTGGGATAGGTAAACGTAGGCCAGGCATGCGGATTCGCCAGTCCAAGCTAGACTGTAAGAACTAAATACTAGCAGTGCTTCTGTAGGTCTGGCTGAATTTTGATGGTTGATAAACGCCAGCCCATTCAGTTAAGCGAGGACGGCAGGAAGCGGCGGTCGTGGAAGCTTCAGATCCAGCACAGAGCCCTTGCGGCAGGAAGACTGGCTTCCGGTTTTTAAGGCTATCCAGAGAGCACGATTAGCTGGACAACCTTAAGCAGCAGTGGAGAATCTATGCGTAAGGCTTTGATTTCAGTAGATCCGGTTTTCAGTTCTGAATCTCCGAATTTTAGGTGCAACCGACAACTGATTCGAACTTTTCTTGATACGCAATTTAACATAATATGCATTATGCGCAGATCAGTATTTTCCATGCGAGCCACACCCGGGGTACATTTCAACCTCAGCAACCCCCTTATGGACGTTCAACCTTCAAAGCCGATCAAGGATGCCCCAGTTCATGTCTCACCATCCCTCCGCGGATCAGATCATCAGCCTCTACGATCGCCACGCGGCCGCCTGGAACGATCTGCGCGCCAACCATTTCATCGACCGCAAATGGATCGAACGCTTCCGTTCGCTGCTACCGCGGTCTGCAACCGTTCTGGATCTGGGCTGCGGTTCCGGTCAACCTGTGGCGCGTTATCTGATCGATGCTGGCGTGTCTGTCGTCGGTGTGGATTCGTCTGCGCAGATGCTTGCTCTGTGCAAGTGCGCAATTTCCAGCGCAGGAATGGATTCACGCAGACATGCGCACATTGGTGCTCGATCGACAGTTCGCCGCCATTCTGGCATGGAACAGTTTTTTCCATCTCAAACCTGACGATCAGCGCCAGATGTTTCCGATATTTCAGCGCCATGCCGCACCTGGGACCTTGCTGATGTTCACTGGCGGGCCTTCACATGGCGAAGCCCTGGGCGTGTTCGAGGGTGAAACGCTTTACCATGCAAGTCTCGATCCGCAGGAGTACATCGACCAGTTGACCGACCACGACTTCGAGCTGCTGGAGCACATCGTTGAGGATGCGGAATGCGGTGGCCAGACGGTTTGGCTTGGGCGTCGCCTGCCCTGACTGTTATGCTCTAGTATTATAACTACGCTAAATAGTCATTTAGTGTAGTTATAATAAGGCTTCCGGAAAACTGCACCCCTCTACCCCCATTCAATTGGCCTTGTCGCGCCAACTGAAGTGTCGAGGCTCTGACACAATGGCCTTCAAGCCTGCCTTGGGCAGCTCGTAGGCGCGGAACTCAACTCCATCAGAAGTGGCCTGTAGTCGCTGAACCAGATACAGCATGTCGTCAGACTCGCCCGCTTGGCAGCCCTTGAACTCGTCCAGGTTGGTATAAATGGCACGCCGTTCGGTGCACTCCGCCACAAACCGCAAAGCCGATGCTCTACCGCTCTTCGACGGCATTTGTATGAGCAGTTGTGATGCCAGGAACAGGCTGAGCGCAAGCAAGCCAATGATCGCCACGGCGGCAAAGCACGCGCGGTGCTTGATTACATTGTCACGGGCTCGCGCTACCCAGGCAATCGGTCGCCCCGGGCCAGGCACCGCCGTGGTCGGTCGCTCGAGCAATACGACAATCAGCGTGATGAGCCCGACCAGTGCAATGGCGAAAGCAATGGAAGTCACGATGGAGCCAAAATTGGCGGCACCGTAGGCCACGAATTGCTGTGGACTGATATTGATTCGGCTGGGAGAGACGCCCAGCGTCAGATAGAACTTCTCTAGGTGGGCGTAGCCACACAAGGTGAAGGCGCCGATCATGCTCGCCAAGAAAATCGCTGCATCGATTCTGAAATATTTGCCGAGCACCATCCTGCGCTGATCTAAAGGCTCACCTGCCATCATCTATTCCTCGTCCTGAGTTGATACTGCTCGTCCTTAAGTGGCCAGGTTATCTTCGCCCCCTTCCCGCCTGCAACCGCGTACCACCGATACACTAAACAGCATGAGGAAGAGCAAAAGGAGAGTCTGTGACACCCGATAACGAACTTCCAGGCGCTGCTGCCTTGCTGTCGGCCAGGCAGTTGGCGCGTATCGATCCGCTGAGCCAGGTGACCCTGTTGGCACCAACCGACCTCTCGCTACACGCCGGCGAACGCATCACGCTCGAAGGTGCGTCAGGTTCCGGCAAGAGCGTGCTGCTTCGTACCCTGGCGTTGCTCGACGCGCCCAGTTCCGGCGAGGTCCTTTGGCTGGGCCAGCCGGTCACGGCGCCGTCGATTCCGCGCTATCGCTCCCGCGTTTGCTACCTGGCGCAGCGTGCAGCGCTGATGGAAGGCAGTGTCATGGACAACCTGCGCCTGCCCTTCTCTCTTCGGCATAATCGCCAGCTCGCCTTCGATGCCCGCCTGGCGGCCGAGCTGCTTGACCTGGCCGGCAAGCCGCAGAGCTTTGTCGACAAGGCCGGCGCCGAGCTCTCCGGTGGCGAAGCGCAGGTGGTGGCCCTGGTCCGCGCGCTGCTGCTCACGCCCCAGGTGATGCTGTTCGATGAACCCACGTCGGCACTCGACCCGCAATCGGTAGCCGCGGTCGAAACCCTGGTGATGAACTGGTTCACCGATCACCCACAGGCGCGCGCTTGCCTTTGGGTCACCCACGACCCGGCACAGGCCAGACGCATTGGCACGCGGACGCTGCGCATGCAGCAAGGCTGCTTGCTCGACGGGCAGCAGCCATGAACTACCACAACCTTGCCTATACCGACGTGGCCATCGCCGCCGCGCTGATCCTGGTCAATGGCCTGCTGTCGCTGCTGCTGAAATTGCAGCTGGAACGCCAGTTGCTCTGGGCAGCGCTGCGCACCGTGACACAGCTCCTGGCCATCGGCTACATCCTTGGCTGGGTATTCGAGCATGCCCAATGGTATGTGGTGCTGCCGCTCATGCTGACCATGACCCTGATCGCCGGCGTTTCCGCTGCCGGCCGTGGCAAGCAGCGCCATCGCGGGCTGCTGGCCGACAGCGTGCTGTCGGTAGGCTTGAGTGCCTGGCTGGTAACGGCCATCGGGCTATTCGTGGTGCTGCGGGTGCGCCCTTGGTACGAACCGCAATACGCCATTCCCATTCTTGGCATGATCCTTGGCAATACCCTGACTGCCGTGGCCCTGGGCATCGACCGCATGACCCGAGAACTGAGCGCCCAACGCCCGCAGGTGGACATGGTCCTGTCCTTGGGCGGTACTCGCTGGGAAGCGGCACGCGCTGCCGCCACCCAGGCACTGAAGGCCGGGATGATGCCAACCCTGAACCAGATGTCGGTGGTGGGGATCGTCAGCCTGCCCGGGATGATGACCGGGCAGATCCTCGCCGGCCAGCAACCCGGCGATGCGGTGCGTTACCAGATCGTCATCATGTTCCTGATTGCTGCGGCCTCGGCGCTGGGCACGGTCAGTGCTGTCCTGATGACCTTCAACCGGCTGTTTTCGCCTGCACACCAGTTCATGGCCCACAAGTTGGCCAGAAAACGCTGAAGAATGGCCGGACATTTCCTTCAAGTGCTTGTGCTGCCGGCTGCTTATCGCGCATTGAAAATAAATAAATAGTGCAGCTCCTTTGTTCGAAGCAAGGAGTCACAGCGTATGGACGTTACCACCCGCCCGGCCGCCGAAGGCATCTACTACGACTATGAAGCCATCAAGTCAGCAGCCCGAATTCTGCGTGATTGCAGGATCGAGACCGAATGCTTCCTTACCAGCAAACGCGCGACAGTGGCCATCGGCATGGGTGGCAGGGCTGCCAAGGAGAGCATTGTCATGCTGGCGGGGCTGGGCGGCGCGGCAGCGGGCTCCGTCGTGCCGGTGGCAGGAACGCTCGCCGGGGGCTTCCTGGCGGCGACTGCGACACGTGAAATACTGCCGGAATATAACCTTGCCCCCGTAACCGATCCGGGCGCATTGATTGCCAAGAAGGCCAACGGGTCGATGACTGCCAAGTTCGCCACCTGGGACTTTCACCGAGGCAAAGCCAGGGACTTGGTCATGAACGAGGCCGGGAACAGGGCGGTGAACGCAGGTCTTTCGGCGCTGGGCGCTGCAACGCCACCTGCGTACGTGCCGTTCTCATGGCTTTATCAGAATGCCAAAGACCTCTATAAGACCAAGAGGACATCGAAACCTGATCTCATCCGAGAGCTGCAGTTCGGCGTCATGCATGCCGAATTCGTGATCGAGCAGCTGGACGCCAAGATTCGCAAGGCGTTTCGCGAGCGCGGCAGAATGCGGCAATACCGCGACCTGTTGAACATGTCCGCCGGTCCCAGAGAGCTGGGTGTCGAGGTGATCAATCACCCGCTCCTGCCACACGAATGGAAAAGGCTGTCCAGCTATGAAAGGCACCACAGACACGCGCTAGCGGAGCTGGGCAAACTCAAGCGAGTCGTCTGCCATGCGGCCTGCAGATTGTTGGTCAATCCGAGGGAAACCGCGGTCTAGCGCCTGCCTCAAGCGCTGCGGTAACTCAGGTCAAACCACCAAAGCGCCGATGATAGCTCTCGTTGGCATCCGGCAAGGGCCCGTCGGCGGTTTCCAGGGTTCGTTCCAGGTATGCTTCCGCTTCACCTTGTACCAGACGATAGAGATTACGGCACAGCTGACGGGCCGCGCGCCCTTCCCAATCGCCTGGCAGCAATTCTTCAGGTAGCTGGGGATCACGCAGCAACAGCCGGCGATATTCGTGAATCAATAATGTACGGGCCAGGAAGCAGTCACGGGCGTCGGGCGTCTGGATGTCCTTCATGGCCTGCCACAGTGGGCGAAACAGCCGGATGAACTCGCTGTACTGCTCGGCCAGCTCATCGATCCGCCAGCTTTCGCGCACCTGCGCGCGCAATGCCTTGGAGGCCAGCACCTCCTGGGTATGGGTTTCGAAGACGATGCTGTCGTCCTCGGCGCCCTGTTCGCGCAAGGTGGCTGCCAGGTCGGCGCGGTCACTGCGCGGGCAACCCAGAAGGTTCGGGCCCATCGCGCCGAAGCCCTGCCACTCCAGTTCCTCGCGCACGGCCTTGCGCTTGCTGGCCTCGAGCTGGGACAGCAGCACCAGGGTCCAGGCGCCGTCCCAGGCCGGTTGGCTCGGGCTGTACACGCGCTTGAAGGCTTTCTCGAAACGCCGCCGGCCGGTGCCCGTGAGGCTGTAATAGCTGCGCCGGCCGACTTTCTCGGCGGTCAGCCAGCCTTCCTTGGTCAAGCGAAAGATCGAGGTGCGGATCAGTCGCTCGTTGATGCCGATCGGCTCCAGCAGGTTGATCAGGCTACCCAGCCAGACCGTGCCGCCGCGGGGTTCGATGGCATCGCCGTAGAGGGTGATGATCAGCGAACTGGCGCGGATCGGCGTCTGCTCCTGGAAGCGGGTGATCAAGGTGTTCAGCGGGGCAAGAGTGCTCATGGACGAACTGCGCGCGGAGAAAGCACCGACTATACCCGTGCGACGGGTCGCCTGGCCATGACGTGAGGCAGGCAGGGTCATGCGCCCGCCTCGCCTTTGGGCCTGAAGCCGCCATCGCCCATGCGCGGGCGTTGCGCCTCGACGGTAGCCAGCGGTGGGCATTCCACCAGGCTGGCCATGCAGCGCAGGGTCAGCTGCTGGTACTCGGCCGTGCCGCGTTGCTTCCAGCTGACTTCCTGCTCGGTCAACGGGCGTTTGACCTGGGCTGGAGCGCCCATCACCAGGCTTTGCTCGGCACATTCGAAGCCGGCCTTGACGAAGGCCGTGGCGGCGACGATGCAGCGCGCTGCGACATGGGCGCCGTCCATGACCACGGCGTTCATGCCGACCAGCGCGTCCTCGCCCACCCGGCAGCCATGCAGCACCGCACCATGGCCGACGTGGCCGTTGCGCTCGATCACGGTATCGCCGCCCGGGAATCCGTGCATCACGCAGGTGTCCTGCAGGTTCGCCCCCTCTTCCAGGACGATGCGCCCGAAATCACCGCGCAGTGACGCCAACGGCCCCACATAGCAGCGCGGGCCGATGATGACATCGCCGATCAGCACGGCGCTCGGGTGCACGTATGCGGTGGGGTCGACCACAGGAGTGAGGCCATCGAGTCGGTAGCAAGGCATAGCATGATTCCTCAATCCATTAGGTTTTCATATGGATCTTGTATCGCAAATGGTTGCGCCGTCAATCCGGGCCTAAGCCATTAACCTCATGGATATTCCTTGATATGCGATACGTCAGCTCCGCTAACGAGATACGCAATTCATATTTCACTGTTGCAATTACGTATCATGTGGTGCTTATACTGGATTCACCTGGGCGCACTCGACTGCCGCCCCTGCAGACAATTCCAATAACGCCGGCCACCCGAAGTGCCGTGCGAGCAGCCAGAGGACCTCGACATGCCGCGTTTCATCGCTGTGCAGACGCCAGAACCCGGCGTACGCCTGATCACCCTGCACCGCCAGCAGGCACTCAACGCCCTGTGCACCGAGTTGCTGGCGGAACTGGCTGCGGAGCTGACGAGCGCCGACACCGACGAGCACATCCGCGCCGTGGTCATCACCGGCAGCCGCAAGGCCTTCGCCGCCGGCGCCGACATTCACGAGATGGCCGAACGCGACCTGGTCGGCATCCTCGACGACCCCCGCAGCGCCCACTGGCAGCGCATCGCCGCCTTCGGCAAACCCTTGATCGCCGCCGTGAATGGCCACGCACTGGGCGCCGGCTGCGAACTGGTCATGTGCGCCGACATCGTGGTCGCGGGTGATGACGCCCGTTTCGGCCAGCCAGAGATCAACCTCGGCATCATGCCGGGTGCCGGCGGTACCCAGCGCCTGCTGCGCGCGGTGGGCAAGCCGCTGGCCATGCAGATGGTGCTGACCGGCGAAGCCATCAGCGCCCGGCATGCCTTGCAGGCCGGGCTGGTCAGCGAAGTCACCCAGCCCGAACTGGCCGTCGAGCGCGCCCTGCAGCTGGCCCGCAGCATCGCCGCCAAGGCACCCCTGGCCGTGCGCCTGGCAAAAGAAGCGCTGCTCAAGGCCGGCGACACCGACCTGGCCAGCGGCCTGCGCTTCGAGCGCCATGCCTTCACCCTGCTGGCCGGCACCGCCGACCGCGACGAAGGCATCCGTGCCTTCCAGGAAAAACGCCCGGCGCAGTTCAAAGGTCGCTGAGCCGCCCCTACCCCATCGTCTGATCGAGCGAGTCTGCCATGGCTTTCCAACACATCCTGTTTTCCATCGAGGACGGCGTCGCCCTCCTCTCGCTGAACCGCCCCGAGCAACTGAACAGCTTCAACACCCAGATGCACCTGGAAGTGCGCGAAGCGCTCAAGCAGGTGCGCCAGAGCGAGCAAGTACGGGTGCTGCTGCTGACCGGCGAAGGCCGCGGTTTCTGCGCCGGCCAGGACCTCTCCGACCGCAACGTCGCACCCGGAGCGGCAATGCCGGACCTGGGCGAGTCCATCGACAGGTTCTACAACCCGCTGGTACGTACCCTGCGCGACCTGCCGCTGCCAGTGATCTGCGCGGTCAATGGTGTGGCCGCGGGTGCCGGGGCCAACCTGCCGCTGGCCTGCGACCTGGTGCTGGCCGCACGCTCGGCGAGCTTCATCCAGGCGTTCTGCAAGATCGGCCTGGTGCCAGACTCCGGCGGTACCTGGCAACTGCCGCGCCTGGTCGGCATGGCACGGGCCAAGGCCCTGGCGATGCTTGGCGAACGCTTGAGCGCGGAACAGGCCGAGCGTTGGGGCCTGATCCATCGCGTGGTAGAGGATGCCGCCCTGCGCGACGAAGCCCTCGCCCTTGCCCGCCACCTGGCCACCCAGCCCACCTACGGCCTGGCCCTGATCAAACGCAGCCTCAATGCCAGCTTCGACAACAGCTTCGACCAGCAGCTGGAGCTGGAGCGCGACCTGCAACGCCTGGCCGGGCGCAGCGAGGATTACCGTGAAGGCGTCAGCGCCTTCATGAACAAGCGCACGCCTGAATTCAAGGGGTGCTGAGCATGCAAGCACTTCACAGCAATGCCCTGGTGGCCGTGATCGGTGCCGGCGCCATGGGTGCCGGGATCGCCCAGGTGGCGGCCCAGGCCGGTCACCCGGTCAAACTCTACGACAACCGCCCCGGTGCCGCCGCGCAGGCCGTGGCCGGTATCGATCGCCAGCTCGGCCGACTGGTGGAAAAAGGCAAGCTGGCCCCTGAAGCACGCGAAGCCATCAGTGCCCGCCTGCAGCCGGTGGAAGCCATCGAAGCCCTGGCCGACGCCCGCCTGGTGATCGAGGCCATCGTCGAGGACTTGCAGGTCAAGCAAGGGCTGCTGCGTCAGCTCGAAGGCCTGTGCGCGCCGGATTGCATCCTGGCCAGCAACACCTCGTCGCTGTCGATCACCCGCTTGGCCGCTGGCCTGCAACGCCCGCAGCAAGTGGTCGGCATGCACTTCTTCAACCCGGCGCCGTTGATGGCGCTGGTGGAAGTCGTCTGCGGCCTGGCCACCGACCCTGGCATCGCCACAACCCTGTATGAAACCGCCAGGGCCTGGGGCAAGCAGCCGGTCCACGCACGCTCCACCCCAGGCTTCATCGTCAACCGCGTGGCGCGGCCCTTCTACGCCGAAAACCTGCGCCTGCTGCAGGAAGGCGCCGCCGATTGCGCGACCCTCGATGCACTGCTGCGCGAGGCCGGCGGGTTTGCCATGGGCGCCTTCGAACTCACCGACCTGATTGGCCATGACGTCAACTACGCCGTTACCTGCTCGGTGTTCGACGCCTTTTATGGCGACTTCCGTTTCCAACCGTCGCTGCTGCAGAAGGAACTGGTCGACGCCGGCCGCCTGGGGCGCAAGAGCGGCCAAGGTTTCTACCGCTACGGCGAAGGTGCCGAGCGCCCGCCGGCCGCCGAGCTGCACACCCTGGCCAGCGCCGAACACTGCGTGGCCGAAGGGCATCTTGGGGTGATGCAGCCGCTGCTTGAGCGCTTGCGCGACCGTGGCGTGGCCATCACCGAGCGTGCCGGCAGCGGGCTGCTGCGCGTCGGCGACGCCACCCTGGCGCTCTCGGACGGCCGCCTGGCCAGCCAGCGGGCCCGCGAGGACGGCCTGGGTAACTTGGTGCTGATCGACCTCGCCCTGGATTACCAGGCGGCAACCCGCATCGCCATCAGTTGGTCCGCCGACACCACGCCCGAGGCCCGCGACCAGGCAGTGGCACTGTTGCAGCGCGCAGGCCTGCGGGTCACCGGCGTCGCCGACCTCCCCGGCCTGGTGGTGCTGCGCACTGTGGCCATGCTCGCCAACGAAGCTGCCGATGCCGTGCTGCAAGGCGTCGGCAGCGCTGCCGATATCGACCTGGCCCTGTGCGCCGGGGTCAACTACCCACGGGGCCCGCTGGCCTGGGCCGAGCAGATCGGCGTCGGCTATACCCTGCGCGTGCTGGACAACCTGCAACGCAGCTACGGCGAAAGCCGCTACCGCCCCTCCCTGTTGCTGCGCCGCAGCGATGCTCAAGGAGCCCGCCTGCATGACTGACCTGCCACGTACCCCTGAGGCGCTGGCCCAGGCCTGCGCCGATGTCCTGTTCGCCCGCGACCAGGCCACGCAAGCGCTGGGCATCCACCTGCTGGACGTCGGCCCGGGCCGGGCCCGGCTGAGCATGCCGGTTCGCGCCGACATGCTGCAGGGCCACGGCACCTGCCACGGCGGCTTCCTGTTCGCCCTGGCCGACTCGGCCTTCGCCTTTGCCTGCAACAGCTACGACAAGGCCACCGTGGCCTTGGGCTGCAGCATCGACTACGTCGCCCCGGCGCTGCAGGGCGACCGGCTTACCGCCAGCGCCATCGAGCTGAGCCGCAAGGGCCGCACCGGCCTGTATGACGTGCGCATCGAAAACCAGCACGGCGAGCTGATCGCCCTGTTCCACGGCAAATCCTACCAAGTGCGCGGCACGCTGCTCGCGCAGGAGACCGCAGATGACTGAACACAAGCCCCTCGATGCCTTGATCATCGATGCCGTGCGCACCCCGATCGGCCGTTACGGCGGCGCCCTGAGCCGGGTACGCGCCGACGACCTGGCAGCGGTGCCGATCAAGGCGCTGATCCAGCGCCACCCGGAGCTGGACTGGCAGGCGATCGACGATGTGATCCTCGGCTGCGCCAACCAGGCCGGTGAAGACAACCGCAACGTCGCGCGCATGGCCAGCCTGCTGGCCGGCCTGCCGATCAGCGTGCCGGGCAGCACCCTCAACCGCCTGTGCGGCTCCGGGCTGGATGCCATCGGCAATGCCGCCCGTGCCCTGCATTGCGGCGAGGCCGGATTGATGCTGGCCGGTGGCGTCGAATCGATGTCACGCGCGCCGTTCGTGATGGGCAAGGCCGAGCAGGCCTTCGGCCGTAGCGCCGAGCTGTTCGACACGACCATCGGCTGGCGTTTCGTCAACCCACTGATGCAGGCCGAACATGGCATCGATTCGATGCCGGAAACCGCGGAAAACGTCGCCGAACAGTTCGCCATATCCCGCGCCGACCAGGATGCCTTCGCCCTGCGCAGCCAGCACAAGGCCGCCGCCGCCCAGGCCCGTGGGCGCCTGGCACGCGAGATCGTGCCGGTCGAGATCCCCCAGCGCAAAGGCCCGGCGCTGCGCGTCGAGCACGACGAACACCCACGGGCGGACACCACCCTCGAACAGCTTGCCAGGCTCGGCACACCGTTCCGTCAGGGCGGCAGCATTACCGCCGGCAACGCCTCCGGGGTCAACGACGGCGCCTGCGCCCTGCTGCTGGCCAGCAGTGAAGGCGCCCGCCGCCATGGCCTCAAGGCCCGCGGGCGGATCGTCGGCATGGCGGTGGCCGGCGTCGAGCCGCGGATCATGGGCATCGGCCCGCTGCCAGCCACGCGCAAGGTGCTGGCGTTGACCGGCTTGTCGCTGGCCGACATGGACGTCATCGAACTCAACGAGGCCTTCGCCGCCCAAGGCCTGGCCGTATTGCGCGAGCTGGGCCTGGCCGACGACGACCCGCGGGTCAACCCCAACGGTGGCGCCATCGCCCTGGGCCACCCGCTGGGCATGAGCGGTGCACGCCTGGTCACCACGGCGCTGCACCAGCTCGAGGAAGGCGCTGGCCGCTACGCCCTGTGCACCATGTGCATCGGCGTTGGCCAGGGCATTGCCATGGTCATCGAGCGTCTCTGACCAAAGGCTTGTGACTGAACACGACGCCGCCGGTTATGCTGCGTCCATGACACTCACGGTAAGCCGCCCTTGATCGGTGCGGCCGACGTACAAGAACAATTCGAGTGAAGCCATGAACATGTACCATGATGCCGATCGTGCCCTGCTGGACCCGATGGAAACCGCCAGCGTCGACGCCCTGCGCCAGCACCAGCTGGAGCGCCTGCGCTGGAGCCTGAAGCACGCCTATGACAACGTGCCGCTGTACCGCAAGCGCTTCGATGACTGCGGTGCCCACCCCGATGACCTGAAATCCCTCGACGACCTGGCGAAGTTCCCCTTCACCGGCAAGAACGACCTGCGCGACAACTATCCTTACGGCATGTTCGCCGTGCCCCAGCAGGAAGTGGTGCGCCTGCACGCCTCCAGCGGCACCACCGGCAAGCCGACCGTGGTCGGCTATACCCAGAACGACATCGACACCTGGGCCAATGTGGTCGCCCGCTCGATCCGCGCCGCCGGCGGTCGCAAGGGCGACAAGGTGCATGTGTCCTACGGCTACGGGCTGTTCACCGGCGGCCTCGGCGCGCATTACGGCGCCGAGCGCCTGGGCTGCACGGTGATCCCCATGTCCGGCGGCCAGACCGAGAAGCAGGTGCAGCTGATCCGCGACTTCCAGCCGGACATCATCATGGTCACGCCCTCCTACATGCTCAACCTCGCCGACGAGATCGAACGCCAGGGCATCGACCCCCATGACCTCAAGCTGCGCCTGGGCATCTTCGGCGCCGAGCCCTGGACCGACGAGTTGCGCCGCTCCATCGAGCAGCGCCTGGGCATCGACGCCCTGGACATCTATGGCCTTTCGGAAATCATGGGGCCGGGCGTGGCCATGGAGTGCATCGAGAGCAAGGACGGCCCGACCATCTGGGAAGACCACTTCTACCCGGAAATCATCGACCCGGTGAGCGGTGAGGTGCTGCCGGACGGGCAACTGGGCGAACTGGTGTTCACCTCGCTGAGCAAGGAGGCGCTGCCGATGGTGCGCTACCGCACCCGCGACCTCACCCGCCTGCTGCCGGGCACGGCAAGGCCGATGCGGCGCATCGGCAAGATCACCGGGCGCAGCGACGACATGCTGATCATCCGCGGGGTGAACGTATTCCCCACGCAGATCGAGGAGCAGGTGCTGAAAATAAAACAGCTTTCAGAGCTTTATGAGATTCATCTGTATCGCAATGGCAATCTGGACAGCGTCGAGGTGCATGTGGAGCTGCGCGGCGAGTGCCAAGGGCTGGACGAGGGGCAGCGCAAGCTGCTGACCGGCGAACTGGCCAGACAGATCAAGACCTACATCGGCATCAGCACCCAGGTGCGGTTGCAGCCTTGCGGCACGCTGAAGCGCTCGGAAGGCAAGGCTTGTCATGTGTTCGACAAGCGTCTGGCCAGCTGACCCGCCTGCTGTTGGCAAGCCCCGACCTGGTTCGGGGCTTTTTTTTGCATTTTTTCTGCCGGCCCTTTCGCGGGTGACCCCGCTCCCACAGGCAATGTGAATACCCGAGGCCACAAAAATCCTGTGGGAGCGGGTTTACCCGCGAAAGGGCCGGCAAAGCGATACACAATTCTTATTTGATACACATAAAACTGTTTGACGTTATGTTTTGTATCGCTTACAAATGACTCATGCCTTAGCAGGAGTCGGAACATGTACGCACAGCTAGTGGAAACCGGAGTCAAGCGGGTCAAGTCGCTGGAAGAAATGTCCCCCGAGGAACGCCACTTCCAGGAAAAGATCGACGCCGAAATCAAGATCGAAGCCAAGAACTGGATGCCCGAGGCCTACCGCCAGACCCTGATCCGGCAGATCTCCCAGCACGCCCACTCGGAAATCGTCGGCATGCTCCCGGAAGGCAACTGGGTCACCCGCGCCCCCAGCCTCAAGCGCAAGCTGCAACTGATGGCCAAGATCCAGGACGAGGCCGGCCACGGCCTGTACCTGTACAGCGCCATGGAAACCCTCGGCGCCGACCGCGACGAAGAGATCGCCAAGCTGCACAGCGGCAAGGCCAAGTACTCGAGCATCTTCAACTACCCGACCCTGAGCTGGGCCGACATGGGCGCGGTGGGCTGGCTGGTGGACGGCGCAGCAATCGTCAACCAGGTGGTGCTGCAGCGCACCTCCTACGGCCCCTACTCCCGCGCCATGGTGCGCATCTGCAAGGAAGAGAGCTTTCACCAGCGCCAGGGCTATGAACTGCTGCTGACCATGATGCGTCACGGCACCCAGGCCCAGCGCGACATGGTCCAGGACGCGATCAACCGCCTGTGGTGGCCATCGCTGATGATGTTCGGCCCCAGCGACGAGCACTCGCCCAACAGCGCCCAGTCGATGGCCTGGAAGATCAAGCGCCAGACCAACGACGAACTGCGCCAGCGCTTCATCGACCAGACCGTGCCGCAGCTGGAGCTGCTCGGCTGCACCGCCCCCGACCCGCACCTGAAGTGGAACGCCGAGCGCGGCCACTACGACTTCGGCGAGATCCAGTGGGAGGAGTTCTACCAAGTCATCCAGGGCAACGGCCCGTGCAACCAGGAGCGCGTCGCCACCCGCCGCCAGGCCATCGAAGATGGCGCCTGGGTACGCGAGGCGGCCGTGGCCTATGCACGCAAGCAACAGAACAAGAACGCCGCCTGAGCGGCGATTGATGCGGAGATCGACCATGTCTGTCTGGACCCTCTACGAAGTGTTCGTGCGCAGCAAGCACGGCCTCAACCACAAACACGTCGGCAGCGTGCATGCCGCCGATGCCGCGATGGCCATCGAGAATGCCCGCGAGCTGTACACCCGCCGCAGCGAAGGCGTGAGCCTGTGGGTGGTGCCCTCGGCGCTGATCACCGCCTCCTCGCCGGACGAGAAAGACCCGCTGTTCGCCCCTTCGGACGACAAGGTCTATCGCCATGCCAGCTTTTATGAACTGCCCGACGAAGTCGGGCACATGTGAGGGTTGGCCATGCACAAGCACGATCTGATCCCCTATCTGCTGCTGCTCGGTGACAGCGCCCTGGTCCAGGGCCAGCGCCTGTGCGAGTGGTGCGGCCATGCGCCGGCCCTGGAAGAAGAGCTGGCTTTGATGAACGTCGGCCTCGACCTGGTCGGCCAGGCGCGCAACTGGCTGGACTACGCCGCCGAACTGCTCGATGACGGCCGCGACGCCGATGCCCTGGCCTTTCGTCGCGACGAGCGTGGGTTCCGCAACCTGCTGCTGGTCGAGCAGCCCAATGGCGACTACGCCGTCACCCTGGCCAAGCAGTTCTTCTATGACGCCTGGCACCATGCCGTGCTGGAGCGGCTGGCCGCGTCCACCGACGAACGTATCGCCGGCATTGCCGCCAAAGCCCTGAAGGAAGTCACCTATCACCTGCGCCGTTCCGGTGAATGGGTGCAGCGCCTGGGCGGTGGCACTGACGAGAGCCGTCGGCGCATGCTCCATGCGATCCCGGCACTGTGGCGCTTTACCGTCGAGCTGGCCGCAGGCAGCGACAACGAAGTACGGCTGGCCGCAGCCGGTATCGGTGCCGACCCCGCGGCAGTCGGCGCCGCTTGGCTCGAGCAGGTCAGCGCGATCTTCGCTTCGGTCGAACTGCCACTGCCCAAGGCCGCCAGCCACTTCTACCTGAGCGGTCGCCAAGGCCTGCACAGCGAGCACCTGGGGCTGCTGCTGGCCGAAATGCAGTTCCTGCCAAGGGCCTACCCCGATGCAACCTGGTGAACTGATCGCCGGCGACCGCGGTGCCCGGGCATTGCAGGGCGGCGACCTGGCCCATGCCTGGGACGTGCTGGGCCAGGTAATGGACCCGGAAGTGCCGGTGGTCAGCGTGGTCGACCTGGGGATCGTCCGCGACCTGGGCTGGCGCGCCGGCCACCTGCACCTCGTCGTCACCCCGACCTACTCCGGCTGCCCCGCCACCGAGGTGATCGAAGGCGATATCCGCCAGGCGCTGGAGCAGGCCGGGTTTGCCGCGCCGGCGCTGGAGCGGCGGCTGACCCCGGCCTGGAGCACCGACTGGATCAGCGCCCAGGGTCGCGAACGCCTGCGCGCCTACGGCATCGCGCCACCGCACGGCAGCGCCAGCAAGCGCAGCCTGCTCGGCGAGGCACCCGAGGTGTGCTGCCCACAGTGCGCCAGCACCCACACCGAACTGCTCAGCCAGTTCGGCTCCACGGCCTGCAAGGCGCTGTACCGCTGCCGCGAGTGCCTGGAGCCGTTCGACTATTTCAAATGCATTTGAGCCGTGGAGACACCCATGAGCCAGTTTCACAGCCTGACCATCAAGCAAGTGCGCAATGAAACCCGTGATGCCGTGTCGATCGCCTTCGACGTGCCGGCGCACCTGCGCGACACCTTCCGCTTCACCCAGGGCCAGTACCTGGTGATGCGCACCCGGCTGGACGACGAAGAGGTGCGCCGCTCGTATTCCATCTGCAGCGCCGTGCAGGACGGCGAGCTGCGGGTGGCGGTAAAACGCGTGCCCGGCGGGCGCTTCTCGGCCTTTGCCAACGAAGTGCTCAAGGCCGGCCAGCAACTGGAGGTGATGCCGCCGTCCGGCAGCTTCTTCGTGCCGCTGGAGCCGACGCGCCAGGGCAACTACCTCGGCGTGGCGGCCGGCAGCGGCATCACGCCGATCCTGTCGATCATCGCCACCACCCTGGCCAGCGAGCCGCACAGCCGCTTCACCTTGCTGTACGGCAACCGCTCCAGCTCCGGCGCACTGTTCCGCAACAAGCTCGAAGACCTGAAGAACCGCTACCTCGACCGCCTCAACCTGGTCTTCGTGTTCAGCCGCGAGCAGCAGGACGTGGACCTGTACAACGGCCGCATCGACGCCGACAAGTGCGGCCAGCTGTTTTCCCGCTGGATGGACGTGGCCAGCCTGGATGCCGCGTTCATCTGTGGCCCGCAGGCGATGACCGAGACCGTGCGCCATAGCCTGCAGGCCAACGGCATGGACAAGGCGCGCATCCACTTCGAGCTGTTCGCCGCCGCCGGCAACGAAACCCGACGCGAGGCGCGTGAGGCGGCGCGCCAGGTGGATGCAGCGCTCAGCCATGTCACGGTGATCAGCGACGGCCGGGCGCTGAGCTTCGACTTGCCGCGCAACAGCCAGAACATCCTCGATGCTGGCAATGCCATCGGTGCCGAGCTGCCCTACTCGTGCAAGGCCGGCGTGTGCTCCACCTGCAAGTGCCGGGTGATCGAGGGCGAGGTGGAGATGGACAGCAACCATGCCCTGGAGGATTACGAAGTGGCGGCCGGGTATGTGCTGTCGTGCCAGACCTACCCGCTGAGCGACAAGGTAGTGCTCGACTTCGACCAGCTCTGAAGAAATCGTCTGGCACTGCCAGCGCGGCTTTGTAGGAGCGGCCTTGCGTCGCGAAAGGGCCACAAGGTGGCCCCAGGATCTCGGCCCTGATCACAGATTGCTGGGGCTGCCGCGCAGCCCTTTCGCGACGCAAGGCCGCTCCTACAAAAGCCGCATCGGCAGCAACAACCGCGTGACCTCAAGAAAACAATTACAAAACCAAAGAGATCGCAATCCATGACCCCCGAACACATCGAAAGCATCAGCAACCACCCCGATTTCCAGCACCTGGTCCGGCGCAAGCGCCGCCTCAACGGCAGCCTGACCCTGGCCATGCTGGTGATCTACTACGGCTTCGTCCTGCTGGTGGCGTTCTCCCCCAGCACCCTCGGCCAGTCCCTGAGCGGCGGCGTGACCACCGTCGGCATGCTGGTCGGCGTGCTCATGGTGGTGCTGTCCTTCGCCCTCACCGGCCTCTATGTGCACCGCGCCAACAACGTGCTCGACCCGCTCAACGACAAGGTCAAGCTGGAGTGCGCGCGATGAACTGGACTGCCATCTCGATGTTCATGGTGTTCGTCTGCTTCACCTTGCTGGTGACCCGCTGGGCCGCCCTGCGCACCCGCTCGGCCAGCGACTTCTACACCGCCGGCGGCGGCCTGAGCGGCATGCAGAACGGCCTGGCGATCGCCGGCGACATGATCAGCGCCGCGTCCTTCCTGGGCATTTCCGCGATGATGTTCCTCAACGGCTACGACGGCCTGCTGTATGCCCTGGGCGTGCTGGCCGGCTGGCCGATCATCCTGTTCCTGATCGCCGAACGCCTGCGCAACCTCGGCAAGTACACTTTCGCCGATGTGGTGTCGTACCGCCTGGCACAGACCCCGGTGCGCCTGAGCTCGGCCTTCGGCACCCTGGTTGTGGCGCTGATGTACCTGGTGGCGCAGATGGTCGGCGCCGGCAAGCTGATCGAGCTGCTGTTCGGCATCAGCTACCTGTACGCGGTGATGCTGGTGGGTGTGCTGATGGTCGCCTACGTCACCTTCGGCGGCATGCTGGCGACTACCTGGGTGCAGATCATCAAGGCGGTGATGCTGCTGTCGGGCACCACCTTCATGGCCTTCATGGTGCTCAGGCACTTTGGCTTCAGCACCGAAGCGATGTTCGCCAGCGCCGTGGCGGTGCATGCCAAGGGCCAGGCGATCATGGCCCCGGGTGGCCTGCTGTCGAACCCGGTGGACGCGATCTCCCTTGGCCTGGGCATGATGTTCGGCACGGCCGGCCTGCCGCACATCCTGATGCGCTTCTTCACTGTCAGCGACGCCAAGGAAGCGCGCAAGAGCGTGTTCTACGCCACCGGCTTCATCGGCTACTTCTACCTGCTGCTGATCGTCATCGGCTTCGGCGCCATCGTCATGGTCGGCACCGAGCCGGCCTACCGCGATGCCAGCGGCGCGATCATCGGCGGCGGCAACATGGTCGCCGTGCACCTGGCCCAGGCCGTGGGTGGCAATCTGTTCCTCGGTTTCATCTCCGCCGTGGCCTTCGCCACCATTCTGGCGGTGGTCGCCGGCCTGGCGCTGTCCGGTGCATCGGCCGTTTCACATGACCTGTACGCCTGCGTGGTGCGCAAGGGCCAGGCCACGGAGCAGGAAGAAATGCGCGTGTCGCGCATCGCCACCCTGGTGATCGGCCTGCTCGCGGTGGTGTTGGGCCTGGTGTTCGAATCGCAGAACATCGCCTTCCTCTCCGGCCTGGTGCTGGCGGTGGCGGCCTCGGTCAACTTCCCGGTGCTGCTGCTCTCGATGTTCTGGAAGGGCCTGACCACCCGCGGCGCGGTGTGCGGCAGCATGGCCGGGCTGGTGTCAGCGGTCGTTTTGGTGGTGCTGGGCCCGGCGGTGTGGGTCAACGTGCTGCACAACGAAACCGCGCTGTTCCCCTACAGCAACCCGGCGCTGTTCTCCATGAGCCTGGCGTTCCTCGGCGCCTGGGCATTCTCGGTCAGCGATGGCTCCGAGCGCGCCCGGGAAGAACGTGGCCGCTACCTGGCCCAGTTCATCCGCTCCATGACCGGCATCGGCGCGGCCGGCGCCAGCAAGCACTGATCCTCGACCATGACGGGTATAACAACAATGAACCGTGCACACCTCAGGTCAGCCGCCTGGCTGGCCACCTTCGCCCTGCCCTTGCCGGCCCTGGCGGACTTCATCGGCGACAGCCATGCGCGGCTGGAACTGCGCAACCACTACATCAACCGCGACTTCCGCCAGAGCAACGCGCCCCAGGCCAAGGCCGAGGAATGGGCCCAGGGCTTCACCGCCAAGCTGGAATCGGGCTTCACCGACGGCCCGGTGGGGGTTGGCGTCGACGCCATGGGCCAGCTCGGCATCAAGCTCGATTCCAGCCGAGACCGGCGCAACACCGGCCTGCTGCCGTTCGGCCCGAACAGCCACGAGCCAGTCGACGACTACAGCGAGCTGGGCCTGACCGGCAAGGTCCGCGTATCGAAAAGCACCCTGCGCGTGGGCACCCTGCAACCGATCCTGCCGGTGGTGGTGTACAACGACACCCGCCTGCTCGCCGCGACCTTCCAGGGCGGCCTGCTGACCAGCCAGGACATCGCCGGCCTGACCTTCAACGCCGGCCGCCTGACCCGGGCCAACCTGCGCGATTCGTCCGGCCGCGACGACATCGGCTACGGCGCCACCCGCAGCGACCACCTGGACTTCGGCGGCGGCAGCTACGCGCTCAGCGCGCAGACCAGCATCAGCTATTACTACGCCAAGCTGCAGGACATCTACCGCCAGCAGTTCATCGGCCTGGTCGACACCCGCCCACTGGGCGAAGGCCTGAGCCTGCGCAGCGACCTGCGCTACTTCGACAGCCGCAACGACGGCGCCGAACGTGCCGGCAACATCGACAACCGCAACTTCAACGCGATGTTCACCCTCGGCGTGCGCGCCCACAAGTTCACCGCCGCCTGGCAGCAGATGTCCGGCGACAGCGCCTTCCCGTTCGTCAACGGCGGTGACCCGTTCACCGTCAACCTGGTGACCTACAACACCTTCACCCGTGCCGGCCTGGATTCCTGGCAGTTGCGCTACGACTACGACTTCGTCGCCTTGGGTATCCCCGGCCTGAGCTTCATGACCCGCTACACCGACGGCCGCCACGCCGAAACCGCGACGGTCGGCAACGGCCGCGAGCGCGAACGCGACACCGACCTCACCTACGTCATCCAGAGCGGCCCGTTCAAGGACGTCAGCCTGCGCTGGCGCAACGTCAGCTTCCGTTCCGGCAATGGCCTGAGCAATGCACTGGACGAAAACCGCCTGATCATCGGCTACACCCTGGCGCTGTGGTAACAGCGCCCTATCGACTTCGAGGAGAACAGCATGTCTGACGCCCCAACCCTGCAGAGTTTCATTGCCGGCCGCTGGATCGGCCAGCACGGCGCCCAGGCCCTGCGCAGCGCCCTGGACGGCCATGTGTTGGCCTACAGCCACGAAGAACGCCCGGACTTCGCCGAAGCCGTGGACTTCGCCCGCGCCCGTGGCCTGGCCGCGCTGATGGCCATGGACTTCCAGCAGCGCGCCCAGCGTCTCAAGGCTCTGGCCCTGTACCTGGCCGAGCGCAAGGAGCAGCTCTACGCCTTGTCCCACCACAGTGGCGCCACCCGCGCCGACAGCTGGATCGACATCGAGGGCGGCAATGCCACGCTGTTCAGCTACGCCGGCATCGGCGGCCGCGAGCTGCCGTCGGGCAACCTGGTGCACGAAGGCCCGGCGATCGCCCTCGGCAAGCAGGGCCATTTCGCCGGCAGCCATATCCTGGTGCCGCGCGCAGGCGTTGCGGTGCACATCAACGCCTTCAACTTCCCGATCTGGGGCATGCTCGAAAAGTTCGCCCCGACCTTCCTCGCCGGCATGCCGTGCATCGTCAAGCCGGCCACCTCGACCAGCTACCTGACCGAAGCCGTGGTGCGCCTGATGAACGCCTCCGGCCTGCTGCCGGAGGGCAGCCTGCAACTGGTGATCGGCAGCACCGGCGACCTGCTCGAACGCCTGCAGGGCCAGGACGTGGTGACCTTCACCGGCTCCGCCGACACCGCCGCCAAGCTGCGCGTCACGCCCAACCTGATCGCCAACTCGGTGCCGTTCACCGCCGAGGCCGATTCGCTCAACTGCGCCATTCTCGGCCCTGACGTAGCGCCGGACAGCGAGGAATTCGACCTCTACATCAAGGAAGTGGTGCGCGAGATGACCACCAAGGCCGGGCAGAAATGCACCGCCATCCGCCGTGCCATCGTCCCGGCCCGGCATCTCGATGCAGTGGCCACGCGCCTGCGCGAGCGCCTGGGCAAGGTGGTGGTCGGCGACCCGTCGCTGGAAGGCGTGCGCATGGGCGCGCTGGCCTCCCATGACCAGCAACGCGACGTCGGCGAGCGCGTGCGCAGCCTGCTGCAGAGCTGCGACCAGCTGTTCGGCGCCAGCGACGGCTTCACCCCGCGAGGTGAAGGCGTGGCCGAAGGTGCATTCTTCGCCCCGACCCTGCTGCTGGCCCGTGACCCGCATGCCGACGGCGGCGCCCACGATATCGAAGCGTTCGGTCCGGTCAGCACGCTGATGGCCTACGACGACCTGGACGAGGCCCTGGCCCTGGCGGCGCGAGGCAAAGGCAGCCTGGTCGCGACCCTGGTGACCGCCGACCGCGCCGTGGCGGCCAAGGCCATTCCGGTGGCGGCGGCCTGGCACGGCCGCCTGTTGGTATTGGACAGCGAAGCGGCCAAGGAATCGACCGGCCATGGCTCGCCATTGCCGCAGCTCAAGCACGGCGGCCCGGGGCGCGCCGGTGGCGGCGAGGAGCTGGGCGGCCTGCGCGCGGTCAAGCATTACCTGCAGCGCGCCGCGATCCAGGGTTCGCCAAGCATGCTCACCGCAGTGACTGGCGAATACGTGCGCGGTGCCGAGGTGATCGAGAGCGAAGTGCACCCGTTCCGCCGCCATTTCGACGAGCTGCGCATCGGCGAGTCGCTGCTGACCCACCGCCGCACCGTGACCGAGGCCGACCTGGTCAACTTTGGCTGCCTGTCGGGCGACCACTTCTACATGCACTTCGACGAGATCGCGGCCAAGGCCTCGCAGTTCGGCAAGCGCATCGCCCATGGCTACTTCGTGCTGTCGGCGGCGGCCGGGCTGTTCGTTTCGCCCGGCGAAGGGCCGGTGCTGGCCAACTACGGGCTGGACACCTTGCGCTTCATCAACCCGGTGGGGATCGGCGACACCATCCAGGCGCGGCTGACCTGCAAGCGCAAGATCGACCAGGGCAAGAGCAGCCCGCTGGGGCAGCCCCAAGGGGTGGTGGCCTGGGACGTGGAGGTGACCAACCAGCTGGGTGAGCTGGTGGCCAGTTATGACATCCTGACCCTGGTGCTGAAGGCTTGATGACCTGCACGGGCCTCTTCGCGGCTGAAGCCGCTCCTACAAGGGATCGCGGTCTCCTGTGGGAGCGGCTTCAGCCGCGAAGAGGCCGGTACGGGCAGTACTAAAGGCACATAGCCACCTCGTACATCCGCCCTACTGCCCAAGCCGATCCTCGGCGCTATAGTCCGGCCATCCGCCACACCCCACGCCAAGGAAGCCAACCACCATGAAACCCGCCAACCTTCTGCTGTGCGCCGCCGTCCTGTTCACCGTCGCCGGCTGCCAGACCATCAAGCCGTCCGACCAGACCCTCAAGGAACGCGCCGAGTTCGCCCTCAACACCCCGGTCAGCAAGGTCGCCAACGTGCGCAGCGACAGCACCCTCACCTATTACACCGCCACCACCGCCAAGGGCGAGTACAACTGCCAGATCCCCAGCGGCGCCATCGTCGCGGTCGGCAGCATGGGCCTGTACCAGCCCACCCCGTCCTGCCTCAAGGAGGGCCAGGCGATCATCCTCCAGTAACCCCCTCTGTCTCCGGCGCCACGCTATGGCACTGGCGCCGCCGGCACCTCGCGCAAGGCCCGCAGGGCCGCGCGCAATTCCGCCGGCCGCACCGGCTTGGACAGGATGGCGATATCGCGCCCATGCACGATCGCCTGGATCTTCTCGAGGTCATGCCCGGTCATGATCAGCGCCGGCACTGGCCAACCCCGTTGCGCGCGCAGGCTGTCGATGCAGTCCACCCCGGTGGCGTCCTGGCCCAGGTCGTAGTCGGCGACGATCACGTCGCACTGGCTGGCCAGCCCCAGCGGCGAGCCATGGGCCTGCACCTCGCAACCCCAGCGTTGCAGCAAGGCCGAAGTGGCGCGCAGCACGTTATGGTCGTCCTCCACCAGGCATACGCGCAGGCCGCCAAGCATCGCGCCCTGCAAGGCCTGCTGTGCGTGGCTGCGGGGCGCCGGTTGCGCCGCCAGGCGTGGCAGCCGTTGCAGGCTCACCGCGGTGCCACGGCCCAGGCGCGAGCGCAGTTGCACCTCAAGCCCCATCAGGCGCCCCAGGCGCTTGACGATCGACAGGCCCAGGCCAACCCCTTCGACATCCTTGTCGCGTACCTGGCGTACCCGGTAGAACTCGTCGAATACCTGGCCCTGGTGTTCCTCAGCGATCCCGCGCCCTTGGTCGTAGACGACGATGGCCAGGCCGTCGCCGTGGCGCCTCGCGCCGATCAGCAGCGGCCGTTGGGCCGCATACTTGAAGCAGTTGGACAGCACGTTCTGCACCATGGTCGCAAGCATGCCGCGGTCGGCACGGGTCCAGTAGTGGCTGCGGCGCAAGCGCACCTCCACACCGGCCCAGCGCGCGGCCTCGGCGTTCTGCTGCAGCAGTTCGCCAAGCAGTTCGTCCAGGGCGAAGGTCTCGTATTTGGGCTGTACCCGCCCGTTGTCCAGGGTGTACAGGTCGAGGATCGAACGGAACAGCTGCGACACGTTCAGCAGCGAGCGGTTGATGCTGTCCACGAGGCCTCGCTCCTGCTCGCCCAGCGGCGCCTCGCGCAGGCAGGCGGTGAACAGGCCGATGGAGTGGATCGGTTGGCGCAGGTCATGGCTGGCCTGGGCCAGGAAGCGCGACTTTTCCCGGGTGGCGGCCATCGCCAGCGCCGAAGCCTGGCGGGTACGTTCCAGCAGCAAGTGGGCGTAGACCGGGATGACCGTACTGGTGGTCAGCAGCATCAGCACCATGAACGGATTGGCCTGCCAATACGGGTTGAGCTGGTACACCGCCACCAGCGCGGTCAGCGCCAGCAGTGTGGCAATGACCAGGTAGCGGGTGCCGAAGCGCATGCCGTTGCCCAGGTTCACCCACACCATCACCGCGTACAACGGCAATGCGGCCTCGCCGCCCAGCACCAGGCCAAAGCAGGTGCCCGTGTAGTCGTGGACGATACCCAGTACCCGCCGCCAGGGGTAATGCCCCGGCCAGCGGGCGATGGCCTGGCGCAGGCCGATCGACAGGGTGATGAAGCTGACGATGTAGTAGATGACCGGCAGGTAGTCATGCAGCGAATGCCTGGGCAGGAAGCCCAGCACCGTGATGTAGGCCAGCGCGATCGAGGCGACGATCACCCGCAGGTTGGCCTGGTCCAGCTCGTTGTTCTTGTTGTAGTCCATGTACGCGTCCTTGTGCACGGGGTCGCAGAACGGCCACCCTGGCGCGACGGTTGCCGTTGTCGCCTGCTAAATTAGCATGGTCCGGAAAACCGGGGTCCACAGGGAGTGTCAGGACGTGACGTGCCGCATCATCGTGGCGGACGACCATCCATTGTTCAGGGAAGCGATGGTGCGTACCGTGCAGCGGATATTGCCGCAAGCGCAGCTGGAAGAAGCCGCAGACCTGCAACAGGTGCTGGCACGGGTCAGTGTGGGCGAGGTGCCGGATACGCTGATCCTCGACCTGCGCTTCCCCGGCCTTGACTGCATCGAGCGGCTGGCCGAGCTGCGCCAGCAGCTGCGGCGCACCACCCTGATCATCGTCTCGATGGTCGATGACCCGGCCCTGGTCGAGCAGGTCATGGCCAGCGGCGTCGATGGTTTCCTCGGCAAGAGCATCGCGCCCGATGAGATCGGCGCCGCGATCCTGGCCATCCGCGAGGGGCACGTGCTGGTCAGGTACCTGCCCTCCGGGCTGTTGCCCAGCCTTGGCGGCGACAGCGAACTCGAGCAGCTCACCCAGCGCCAGCACGAGGTGCTGCGGCTGATCGCCCAGGGCAAGACCAACAAGGAAATCGCCAAGGCGCTGGATATTTCGCCGTTTACCGTGCGCATCCATGTGTCGTCGTTGCTCAAGGCCTTGAACGTCACCTCACGCACGGCGGCGGCGGTCAAGTACAGCGGTACCTGACGCCGTAGTTTCCAGCCTGGCCTCAGCCTTGCACGGTGGTGTCGCTCACGGCCTGATTCGGCCTGGCCCCTGACAGGCGCCAACTGACGCCGGTAATGCCGTAGCGCTCGGCCATCGGCCGGCTCACCTTCTTGATCTTTTCCCGGCCGAACTTGGGAATGATCCCGATACCCGCATCACAACTGGCCCAGTGCCAAGCCTCGGCGTTATCGATTTTTTCAAGGCGGATGATGAAGCTGCGCGGCTCGCCGTGCAGCAGGTAATCGATAATGTACAGCTGGGGACTCGGCATCACGCAGCCCTCCTCTTCTCCATGGATGACATCTTCATTGAGTGACGCCGGTCGGCAAAGATTCAAAAAGATTGTCGAACAATTCAGGACAGCGGGTCCGGCGCTGCGCCGGGCACCAGGATGACCTTGCGACAGCGCTCCTGCTGTTCGTCGAACAGTTCGTAGCCACGTACCGCGTCTTCCAGCGCCAGGCGGTGGGTAACGATGGCCTCAGGGTTCAGCCGGCCCGCCTCGATGTGCTCCAGCAGCTCGGGCAGGTAGCGCTGCACGTGGGTCTGGCCCATGCGGAAGGTCAGCCCCTTGTCGAAGGCATCGCCGCAGGAAAAACCATGGATCGAGCCGGCATACACCCCCGGTATGCTCACCACGCCACCCCGGCGCACGGCGGCGATGCACTGGCGCAGGGCCTTGCCGCTGCCCGCTTCGAGCCTGAGTGCGCTGAGCACGGCGTCGGCGGTGCTGCCTTTGGCTTCGAAGCCGACCGCATCGATCACCGCGTCCACCCCGCGCATGCCCCGGGTCTGCCGGATGATGGTGTCGGCCGGGTCATCGTCGTGGGAGAAATCGATGGGAATGACGCCATAGGCCTGGTGCGCGAAGTCCAGGCGGTAGCCGTGCTCGTCGACCATGAAGATCTGCTCGACACCGAGCATGCGCGCGCAGGCCGCCGACAGCAGGCCCACCGGCCCGGCCCCGTAGATGGCCAGCGAGGCGCCCTGGCCGACTTCGGCGTTGCGCACCGCCTGCCAGGCCGTCGGCAGGATGTCGGAGAGGAACAACAGCTTGTCGTCGGGCAGGTGCCCCGGCACCTTGAAGGGCCCGACATTGCCCTTGGGTACCCGCACGTAGTCGGCCTGGCCACCGGCAATGCCGCCGTACAGATGGCTGTAGCCGAACAATGCCGCAGCTGGCGGGATGACCTTGCGATTGATGATCGTGGCGGGCCCGGTATTGGTGGTTTCACAGGCGGCGAACAGCTGGTGCTGGCAGAAGAAACAGTCGCCGCAGGCGATCACGAACGGGATCACTACCCGGTCGCCCGGTTGCACGGCGGTCACCGCGCTGCCGACTTCCTCGACGATGCCCATGAATTCGTGGCCAATGATGTCGCCGGCCTCGACCAGGGGAATTTTGCCCCGGTACAGGTGCAGGTCCGCGCCACAGATGGCCGTGGCGGTCACCCGCAGAAGGATGTCGTCATCGTCCCGAATCTCGGGGTCTGGCACGGTATCGACGCGGACATCTCCGGCGCCATGGTAGGTCAATGCGCGCATGCTTCAGTCTCCTTGACGTGAAGATAGGCGGCCCGCCAGCCAGGCCGGCGGGCCTCAGCGAACGCTGCTACTGCTGTGCCTGGCGGCCCCCGCCGTGGCTGTTCTGCCCGCCTTTGCGGCCAGCTTCCGATGCCCGCTGGCGGTCGTTGGCGAAATTGCCGCCCGAGGCCTGGCCGCCCTTGTGCCCGGCCCGGGAGGCGCGCTCACGGTCGTTGGCGAAGTTGCCCGGGTTGGTTTCCTTGGTGCCGCCGCGTTGGCTGGTCCGTTGCTGATCACCCGCCATGTCCTTTCTCCTTGCGTCGCAATTGGGTTGGGTGCATGGAACGGTGCCATGCCTTGATTCCGAACAGCCGATCGACGGGTCTGCTCAATCCGATTGCAGGCGGCTGACCGGCGGCGCGAAACACTGCGGGGGCAAATACTTGTGCGCCAGTTACCGCATGAGCACTTTCCCGTAGTGGCACTGTCTCAGCGTAAGTAGGCCTGCTTCTCGCAGATGACCCGACGAGCGGCCTATAATCCCGTTCATGCGCCCGGCGATGCTTCGATGGGCCGAACTGTCCGCACAAGGCCCTGCCCCATGAAGTCGTCGCCCGATCAGCCCGCATCGCCGCAAAATCCCGCATTGAGCCCCAGCCACCTGGATTTCCCGGTGGTCGGCATCGGCGCCTCGGCCGGTGGGCTGGAGGCCATTCGCACGTTGTTCCAGCAAATGCCCGGTGACTGCGGGATGGCCTTCGTGGTGGTGCTGCACCTGTCACCCGACCACCAGAGCGTGGCCGACCGGATCATCCAGGAAGCCACGCCGATGCCGGTGCGCCAGGTCACCGAGCCGGTGCCGATCGAGCGCAATCACGTGTATGTGATTTCCCCGGCCAACCGGCTGTCCACCAACGATGGCTACCTGCGCGTCACCCCGGCCAATCGCCGACGCGGCGACCACGTGGCCATCGACCTGTTCTTCCGCGACCTGGCCGACGTGCACAAGGACCACGCCTTCTGCGTGGTGCTCTCGGGCACCGGCGCCGATGGCGCCGTGGGCTTGTCGCGGATCAAGGAACAGGGCGGCGTGACCCTGGTGCAGACCCCGGACGACGCCCAGTACGACAGCATGCCACGCGCCGCCATCGAGACCGGCATGGTCGACCTGGTGCTGCCCGCCGCGGAAATGCCGCAGAAGCTCATGGAGCTGTGGCGCACGGCGCGCGAGGTGAAACTGCCGGAGATCGAAGACGACAGCCTGCCGCCGCCGCTCGGTACCCGTGCCGGCGATGCCCAGGCTTCGGAGCCGTTGCTCGAAGAGATCCTGCTCAAGCTGCGCCATGCCACCGGCCATGATTTCCAGCACTACAAGCGCGCCACGGTGCTGCGCCGTATCGAGCGCCGCTTGCACGTCACCGGGCAGACCGGCCTCGCCGGCTACCTGCACCACCTGGAACAGCACGCGGCCGAGGCCACGGCGTTGCTGGGCGACATGCTGATCGGCGTGACCAACTTCTTCCGTGACCGCGAGGCCTTCGAGGCGCTGGAGCGCCATGTGCTGCCGCAGCTGGTGTGCGAGGGTGACGGCAACCGCGAGGTGCGTGTCTGGTCGGCCGGCTGCTCCACCGGTGAAGAGGCCTACAGCCTGGCGATGCTGGTGTGCGAGCAGCTGGCCCTGGAGCGGCGCTCGAGCAAGGTGCAGGTGTTCGCCACCGACCTCGATGAACGCGCCATCGGCATCGCCCGCGGCGGCGTGTACCCCGAAGCCATCGTCACCGACGTCCCGCCGGCCCGCCTGCGGCAGTTCTTCGTCAAGGAAGACCAGCATTATCGGGTGCGCAAGGAGGTGCGCGAGAAAGTGCTGTTCGCCCGCCACAACCTGCTCTCCGACCCGCCGTTCTCGCAGATCGACCTGATCGTCTGCCGCAACCTGCTGATCTACCTCGACCGCGAGGTGCAGCATGACATCCTGCAGATGTTCCACTTCGCCCTGCGCAGCGGCGGCTACCTGTTTCTCGGCTCGTCCGAATCGGTCGACGTGGCCGGCGAGCTGTTCGTGCCGGTGGACAAGCGCAACCGTATCTTCCGCGCCCGTGACATCAGCCCGGCGGGGCGCCGTTCCGGCCGCCAGCTGCCGGGCACGGAGCTGGCCAGCATGGTCCAGAACCTGCCGGCCAAGGCCAAGCCCGGGCGCAAGCCGTCCTACGCTGAGGTGCACCACCGGGCCTTGGCCCTGCGCATGCCGCCCAGCCTGATCATCGATGCCGAAGGCAATATCCTGCACATGAGCGACGGCGTCGGGCGCTTCCTGCAACTGGCTGCGGGCGAGCCCAGCCGCAACCTGTTCAACCTGGTGTTGCCGCCCCTGCGCCTGGCCCTGCGCAGCACGCTGTTCCAGGCGCGCCAGGGCATCGAAGCGGTGACCTCGCGACCGGTCGACCTCGACGAGGGCGAGCACACGCTGCAGGTCGAGATCACCGTGCAGCCGTTCAAGGACGAGGCCAGCACCAGCGAATGCCTGCTGGTGGTGTTCGAGGAGCGCGCGCCGGACCCTACGCTGCCGCTGCCCGGGGTCATTCGCCAGACCGACAGCATGGTCCTGCACAACCTTGAGCGCGAGCTGCAGCGCACCCGCCTGCAATTGCAGGAAACCATCGAACAATCGGAGATTTCCAGCGAAGAGCTGACCGCCTCGAACGAGGAGATGCAGGCGATCAACGAAGAGTTGCGCTCGGCCAGCGAAGAACTCGAGACCAGCAAGGAAGAGCTGCAGTCGATCAACGAGGAACTGCTCACGGTCAACTACGAGCTCAAGAACAAGGTCGAGGAGACCGACAAGGTCAACGATTACCTGAGCAACCTGATCGCCTCCACCGACATCGCCACGGTGTTCGTCGACCGCAACCTGCATATCCGCTGGTTCACCCCGCGGGCCACCGACCTGTTCAACATGCTGCCGGTCGACACCGGCCGCTCGCTGCTCGACATCACCCACCGCCTTGACTACCCGGCGCTGGCCGACGATGCCCGCGCCGTGGCCAAGGGCGAGACCACCATCGAGCGCGAGATCGGTGGCCGCGACGAGCGCTGGTACCTGGCGCGCCTGCTGCCCTACCGCTCCAGCGAGCAGAAGATCGACGGCACCGTGCTGACCTTCGTCGACATCAGCAAGAGCCACGCTGCCGAGGAGCGGGTGCGCCAGGGCGAGGAGCGCCTGAGCAAGCAGCTGGCCGAATCGCGCAGCAGCAGCCACATGAAGGACGAGTTCTTCGCCATCATGTCCCACGAACTCAAGCATCCGCTCAACCTGATCCAGCTGAATGCCGAAATACTCCGGCGGCTACCGTCGATCAAGGGGCTCGCGGCGGCCAGCAAGGCCGTGGGCACCATCTGCGAGGCGGTGTCCAGCCAGGCGCGAATCATCGACGACCTGCTCGACGTGGCGCGCATCCGCACCGGCAAGCTCAAGCTCAAGACCGAGCCGGTCGACCTGGGTGCCATCCTGCAGGGCATCCATGCGGTGGTCCTCAACGAACAGCCGCCCTGCACGGTCAATCTGGAGCTGCCGGCCGACGCATTGCCGGTGATGATCGACGGCGACGTCACGCGCCTGGAGCAGATCATCTGGAACCTGCTGAACAACGCGCTCAAGTTCAGCCCGGCCGGCAGCGAGATTCGCCTGTCGCTGAGCCACGACCAGGCAGAAGCCCGCCTGCAGGTGGTCGACCAGGGTATAGGCCTGAGCCATGACAGCCTGGAGCACATCTTCGACCTGTTCAGCCAGGCCGCGCCGCCGTTGGCCAGCCACGCCCGCGAAGGCCTGGGCATCGGCCTGTCGCTGGTGCGCCAGCTGGCCGAGGCCCATGGCGGCAGCGTCGAGGCCCATTCGGCGGGGCCTGGCCTGGGTTGCACGTTCACCGTGCGGCTGCCCGTGTGCGACCCCGGCGTTCGCCAGCAAGCCAATGAGCCCAGCGCGTTCAGCGATGGGCGCCTGCAAGGCACTCGGATACTGCTGGTCGACGATTCGGTGGAAGTGATGGAGGTGATGCAGCAGCTGCTGGAGATGGAAAACGCCGAAGTCACCGCCTTCAGCGACCCTCTCAAGGCGCTGGAGGCCGCGGCCAGGGGCGAATACGACGTGATCCTGTCGGACATCGGCATGCCGGTGATGGACGGCCACGCGCTGATCAAGGCCCTGCGCGGGTATGCGCACCTGCGTTACACCCCGGCGATCGCGCTAACCGGCTATGGCGCCAGCGCCGATCAGTACAAGTCGCGCCAGTCCGGCTTCGACCGGCACCTGAACAAGCCGGTGGGCTATGACGAACTGATCGAGGCCATCGAGTCCCTTAGCGGTTCAGTACCTTACTGAAGTTCACGCCCCCCGTAGGAGCGTCAGGCATGAACGCTCCACTGAATGGCCTCGGCTTCGATGGCCATCTCGTCGATGGCATGGATCATTCCACTCTCCAGCGCCTCATGCGGCCCCAGTATCCGCGGGTAGGCCATCAGGTAGCGCGGCACGTCGAGTACATCTGTACTCCCGGACGTCCGCTCCGCCACGATCTGCGCATACAGCCGCAGGTCATAATCCAGGCTCATCGCGTACTCAGCCATCCGTGCATGGTCCACCGAGCCATGCAGCGTCCAGTGGAACGGGTGGAACAGGAACTTGCTGCACTGGCACGCCGTGCGGTGCTCACCGGCCAGGAACAGGATGTTGCCCATGGACTCCACGGTGCCCAGGTTGTGGGTATGCACCTGCACCGGCAAGGCCCGCAGGAAGTTGTACAGGGTGAAGCCGTAGCTGCACTCCCCGCCCATGGTCGCGATATTCAACTGCAGCAAGTCGGCACCTTGCTGCATCACCTTGAAACAGGTGGCGATCAGGTTGCCGCAGGTGGACGAGTTGATCGGCCCGGTGAAATGGATGATATGTCTGGCCATGCTTGCCTCCGCTTTGGCAGGTCATTCCTTCGAATTTCATTGCCGACAGTCTCCTCTGCCACGTCACTGCTAAAGGGTGGAATCCGCCGCGCAGGCAAAGTTCAACTTCACCCGGCGCTGGCTGCCCTTCGATCGCCCGCACTGAACCCTGGCCGCCCCCACCGGGTCGCACGTCAATACCCGGGAACGAGGAGGTAGCCGTGAACAGGACGCTGCCCATGCCACGCTGCACCATCGACAAGGTCACCGCGGTGCACCGCCTGAATGTGCTGACGATCAACGTGCACAAGGGGTTCACCCTGTTCAACCGCCGTTTCATCCTCCCCGAGCTGCGCGAGGCGGTGCGGGCCACGGGCGCCGACCTGGTGTTTCTGCAAGAGGTGCACGGCAGCCACCAGCAGCATGCGGTGCGCCATCCGGCCTGGCCGGAAACGCCGCAATACGAGTTCCTTGCCGACAGCATGTGGCCGCAGTTCGCCTATGGGCGCAACGCCGTCTATCCCCAGGGCGATCACGGCAATGCCTTGCTGTCCAAATTCCCCATCACCCAGCACGAAAACCTCGACGTCTCCATCCACGGCAACGAACAGCGCGGCCTGCTGCATTGCCGTCTGGAGGTACCGGGCCATCAGCAGGTACACGCCATTTGCGTGCACCTGGGCCTGCGCGAGGCGCATCGACAGCGGCAGGTGCGGCTCTTGCTGGAACTGCTCGAGCGTTTGCCGGCCGAGGCACCGGTAATCATCGCCGGTGATTTCAACGACTGGCGCCTGAAGGCCGATGCCGTGCTTGGCGCACATTTGCAGGAGGCCTTCGGCAGCCCGGCACGCAGCTTCCCGGCGCGCTTGCCACTGCTGCGCCTGGACCGCATCTACCTGCGCAATGCCCAACCGGTCAAGGCGCAGGTGTTGTCCATGTACCCCTGGTCGCACCTGTCCGACCATGCCCCATTGGCCGCGGAGATCAGCCTGTGAACAGACCTTGGGTGGACGGCAATCGTGTGGAGTTGTTGA
Organism: Pseudomonas sp. NPDC089401; assembly: GCF_044749485.1. Classification (NCBI taxonomy): domain Bacteria; kingdom Pseudomonadati; phylum Pseudomonadota; class Gammaproteobacteria; order Pseudomonadales; family Pseudomonadaceae; genus Pseudomonas; species Pseudomonas sp. NPDC089401. The sequence goes on from NZ_JBIVIA010000009.1 coordinate 195,971, forward strand.
TCAACGGCGAGCAGTACTATCCCCGCGTGTTCGACGCCATGGCTGCGGCGCGCGAAGAAATCCTCCTGGAAACCTTCATCATTTTCGACGACAAGGTCGGCCAGCAGCTGCAAAGGGTGCTGATCGACGCGGCGCGGCGTGGTGTCCGTGTCGAAGTGGTGGCGGACGGCTATGGCAGCGCCGACCTGCCAGAGGCGTTCGTCTCGGCGCTGACCGATGCCGGCGTGAGCTTCCATGCGTTCGATCCGCAGCCTCGCCTTGCCGGCATGCGCACCAACCTGTTCCGCCGGCTGCACCGTAAGATCGTGGTGATCGACGCCGAACGGGCCTTCATCGGCGGGATCAACTACAGCGCCGACCACCTCGGCGACTATGGCCCCATGGCCAAGCAGGATTACGCCGTGGAGGTCACCGGGCCCGTGGTGGCGCAGGTGCATGCCGCCAGCCGCAGGCTCCTGGCCCCCGTGCTGGAGCCACCCAGCGACGTGCGGCCGGTGACGGCGCCTGCGGGCAATACGACGGCGGTGTTGATCGAGCGCGACAACCGACTGCGCAGCACCGACATCGAGGCCCGCTACCTGCAGGCGCTGCGCTCGGCGCGCCAGCGCGTGGTGGTGGCCAATGCCTATTTCTTCCCCGGATACCGGCTGTTGCGCGAATTGCGCAATGCCGCCCGGCGTGGCGTGCAGGTCAGCCTGATTCTGCAGGGCCAGCCCGACATGCGCTGGGTACGGGCGCTGTCCCGCCTGCTGTACAACTATCTGCTGCGCGATGGCGTACGTATCCACGAGTACTGCCAGCGGCCGCTGCACGGCAAGGTGGCGCTGGTGGACGACGATTGGGCGACCGTCGGTTCGAGCAATCTCGACCCCTTGAGCCTGTCGTTCAACCTCGAAGCCAACCTGTTCATTCGCGATCCGGCTTTCAACCACCAGCTCGGTGAACACCTTGAAACACTGGCCAGCGAGCACTGCAAGCCGGTGACACTGCAACGCATGGTCCGCGGCTATTGGTGGCGTGCCCCCCTGATCTTCGTCTGCTTCCACGTCATCCGCCACTTCCCGCGCATCGCCGGCTGGTTTCCGGCCCATCGCCAGCGCCTGCATTCGCTGCAACCGCAAGTGCAAGCGCCGGGCGACCTGCACGAGGGCAATACGTAATGGCCCGGACAACCTGGCAGACCTGGGCCAAGCGCCTGTTCACCCTGCTCTTCCTGGTGCTGATCCCGGCGCTGCTCTATACGCTGGCGCGCAACCTGGACTGGCAGGAGGTACGCCAGTCGCTGTTGGCATACAAGCCGGGCACGCTGGTGCTCGGCCTTGCCTTCGCGCTGTGCAGCTACCTGATCTTCGCCAGCTACGACCTGTTGGCACGCGCCTACACCGGCCATCGCCTGCCAACCCGCCAGGTGCTGCCGGTGGCCTTCGTCTGTTACGCCTTCAACCTCAATTTCACTACCTGGGTCGGTGGCGTGGCCCTGCGCTACCGGCTGTATGGACGCCTGGGCCTGGATACCCCGACCATCACCCGCATTCTCACGCTCGGCCTGCTGACCAACTGGATGGGCTACATGCTGCTTGCCGGCAGTGTGTTCGCCCTGGGCCTGGTCGACCTGCCGCAGAACTGGAAAGTGGGCAGCGGCGGCCTGCGCGTGATCGGACTGCTGCTGCTGGCCATCGCCGGTGGCTACCTGCTGGCCTGTGGCACGGCGAAAAACCGCACCTGGCGCTGGCGCGACCATGAGGTCACCTTGCCCTCACTGCGCCTGGCGCTGTGCCAGGTTGCCCTGGGCGCCAGCAACTGGGCGGTGATGGCCCTGCTGATCTTCTGGCTGCTGCCTGGCGAGGCGTTCTACCCCTCGGTGCTGGGCATTCTGCTGATCAGCTGCGTGGCAGGCGTGGTCGCGCACATTCCCGCCGGGCTGGGTGTGCTGGAAACGATATTCCTGGCGCTGATGCACGGTCAGGTGGGCCAGGGCAGCCTGGTGGCGGCGCTGCTGGGCTATCGAACGCTCTACTACCTGATTCCCCTGGTGCTGGCGGTTGCCACCTACCTGCTGCTGGAAAAGCGTGCCCGGGCCATGCGCCGCCACGACAAGCCGGCCTAGGCCGGCGGGCTCGGGCTGCCCCAGGGCTCAGGGCGCCTTGCCCTCGTCATCGATGACCTCATCGGTCCACGGTTCGCCATCCAGCGGCGCGGAGCGCGCCAGTTCCGCTTCGTCAAGGCCGATTCCAGCGCCGATCTCGTCGGCATCCACATGCCGCAACGCCTTGTCGGCAGGCCCTGGGCCGCCAGGTTCATAGGGGTCGCGCGCGCCGGTCTCGTCCAGCAGCGTATCGGGGCTGAGGTCGTCGTAGGTGACGTTGTCCTCGTGCGGGCAGTCGCTGAGCGTATCGCCGCCGGCGCGCCCAGGCCCGTCGTCGTCGCGATCGTTGAAATCCAGTTCATGGACGCTGCCCATGCGGTCCTCGGTGGTATCGATCTCCGTTGGCGTGTAGGGCTTGGGATCATCAGGTCTGGTCATGTTCCGTTCTCCATCGACTGGGTACACACAAGGTCGACTGCGCCAAGCCGCGCAAGATTCAGAGTTTTTGAACTCCCCTGAAACACGACACCTCCCAGCTATAACAGCGAACCTGCGCGGAGCCCGCCATGGCCAGGCCCCTTGATGAATACGAACGCAAGCGTGACTTTGACGCCACGCCCGAGCCTGTTGGCAAGCGCAGCCGGGGCACGCGGGCGCATGCGTTGCAGTTCTGCATCCAGAAACACGATGCCAGTCACCTGCACTATGACTTTCGCCTGGAACTGGACGGCACGCTGAAGAGCTGGGCGATCCCCAAGGGCCCGTCGCTGGACCCAAGCGTCAAGCGCCTGGCCGTGCATGTGGAGGATCATCCCCTGGACTACGCGGATTTCGAAGGCCATATCCCTGAAGGCCACTACGGCGCCGGCGATGTGATCGTCTGGGACCGCGGCGTCTGGGAGCCGGAAGGCGATGCCAGGCAAGCCTACGCCAAAGGCAAGTTGCGCTTTCGCCTGCAAGGCGAAAAGCTCAATGGCGTGTGGAACCTGTTCCGTACCCGCCTGGCCGGCAAGAAGGAACAGTGGATGCTGGTCAAGTCCCACGATGCAGCGGCGCGCAGCGAGGCCGACTACGACATTGTCGAGGCCCGGCCAGACAGCGTGGTCAGCGACCGTACCCTGCTGCCACGGCGTGCAGTGAAACCTGGCCGCTCCGCGCCCAGGTGCAAAGGTCAGAGCAGCGGCAAGCAGGCGGCGCTGCCGGCGCACCTGCAACCGCAACTGGCCACCTTGGTCGACTCACCGCCCAGTGGCGACTGGCGCTACGAGGTCAAGTTCGACGGTTACCGCATCCTCGCCCGCATCGAGGGCAAGGATGTGCGTCTGTTCACCCGCAACGGCCATGACTGGAGTGCCAAACTGCCGCGCCAACGTGCGGCCTTGCGCGCGCTGGGTATCGATTCGGCCTGGCTCGACGGCGAAATGGTGGTCAACGATGCCAGCGGCAAGGCCGACTTCCAGGCCCTGCAGAACGCCTTCGATACCGCCAACGACGAACAGATCACCTACTACCTGTTCGACCTGCCGTTTCTTGGCGGGCAGGACCTGCGCGAGCTGCCAGTGCAGGACCGCCGGGCAGCGCTGCGCCAGCTGCTGGAGCACGGTGATACCGAGCTGCTGAAGTTTTCCGAAGACTTCGACCAGCCCGTCGAGGCGTTGCTCGACAGTGCCTGCCGGCTGGCGCTCGAGGGGCTGATCGGCAAGCGCGCCGACAGCCCTTACCTGGGCAAGCGCAGCGCCGACTGGGTCAAGCTCAAGTGCAAGCAGCGCCAGGAGTTCGTGATCGTCGGCTTCACCGACCCCAAGGGCAGCCGCAGCGGTTTCGGTGCCCTGCTGCTGGCCTTGCATGACGACTCATCTGGCCAACTGCGTTACGCCGGCAAGGTCGGCACCGGCTTCAGCGCAGCGACGCTGGACAGCATCCACGCCCGCCTCAAACCCCTCGAGGTCGCCAGGCCCGCCCTGGCGAAGCCGCCGACCGGCGCCGAAGCGCGTGGGGTGCACTGGCTCAAGCCACAGCTGCTGGCTGAAGTCAGCTATGCCCAGATGACCCGCGATGGCGTGGTGCGTCATTCGGTGTTCCAGGGGCTGCGTGACGATAAACCCGCCACCGCCATCGCGCTGGAGCGTGCCATGCCCGGCAAGCATTTACCCAAACCCAGGCAGGATGAGCTGCCGGACGATCTCGACGACCTGCGCCTGACGCATCCCGAGCGGGTGGTCGATGCCAGCAGCGGCGTGACCAAGCGCCAGGTCGCCGAGTTCTATGCCGAAGTCAGCCCGTGGATCCTGCCGCAGCTCAAGAACCGCCCGGTGGCGCTGGTGCGCGCGCCGGACGGCCTGGCGGGCGAGCTGTTCTTCCAGAAGCACGCCGGCCAGCTGCATCTCCCCCATGTGCTGAGTTACGACAAGGCTCAGGCGGGCCAGGCCGCGATGGTCATCAACCGCCCGGACACCTTGCTCGGCGCGGTGCAGATGAACATGCTGGAACTGCACACCTGGAATGGCACCGACAAGGACTTCGACAAGCCCGACCGCTTCGTCCTCGACCTGGACCCGGACCCGGCGCTGCCCTGGAAGGCCATGCTCGAAGCCACCCAGCTCACCTTGACCCTGCTCGACGAGCTGGGCCTGAAGGTGTTTCTCAAGACCAGCGGCGGCAAGGGCATGCACCTGGTGGTGCCATTGACCCGGCGAGCCGGCTGGGACGAGGTGAAGGACTTCAGCCACGCCATCGTCGACTACCTGGCGACGCTGTTTCCCGAGCGCCTGAGCGCGGTATCCGGGCCGAAAAACCGGGTCGGGCGGATCTTCATCGACTACCTGCGCAACGGCAAGGGTGCCACTACGGTGTGCGCCTACTCCCTGCGCGCCCGCGAAGGCTTGCCGGTGTCGGTACCGATCTGGCGCGAGGAGCTGACCCAGCTCAAGGGCGCCAACCAGTGGCATATCGGCAACCTGCGCGAGCGCCTGGCCGATCTCGACGACCCATGGGCCGACCTGGCCCGGACCCGCCAATCGATCACCGCGCACATGCGCAAGCAAATGGGGCTGGCATGAGCATCATCCAGGATTTCGACCTGAACAACCTCGACCGGCTGCTGCGCGCGTTCAGCGAACGGCCGCAGCCGCTGAACCTCGACACCCAGCTGCCGCAGCTGATCCAGGCGCTGCAGGCCGACCATCTGGACCTGCTGCCCCTGCCGGGCCAGGGCAACACGCTGAGGCGCTGGCAGACCCTGGCGCGGGTCGCCGGTTGTGACCTGGCCCTGGCGAAACTCTACGAAGGGCATACCGATGCCCTGGCAATCCTCGCCGAATGCGCCGCCGTCCACGTTGTCGCCGAGGGCATCTGGGGCGTCTGGGCCGCCGAGCCGCCAGACGCGCGGGCACGCATCGTCGCCCGCGAAGGCGATCAGGTGCGTCTGGCCGGGCGCAAGGCCTGGTGCTCGGGCGCCCTGCAGATCGACCGGGCGCTGATCACCGCATGGTCTGGCGATGACCAGCCCCAACTGGTCGCCATCGAGCTGTCGCAGCCCAGCCAGGGATTGGCGATCGAAGGCTGGCAGGCCGTCGGCATGGCGATCACCGCCAGTATCGAGGTGACCTTCGCCGATACCCCAGGCGTTGCCATCGGCCAGCCCGGGCAGTACCTGTCGCGGCCAGGTTTCTGGCACGGCGGCGCCGGCATCGCTGCCTGCTGGTATGGCGCCGCCGAAGCCCTGGCCGATTACCTGCGCGCCCATTGCCGCAAGCCTCGCCCGGACGCCCATGCCGATGCGCACCTGGGTGCCGTCGACGCGGCGCTGTACGGCGCCCGGGCGGCGTTGCGCGAGTGTGCCGGGTGGATCGACCGGCAGCCCGATGCCGACGCCAGCTTCGAGGTACGCCGCTGCCGAGCCCAGGTGGAACAAGCGGTCGAACAGGTGATCCACCACGTCGGCCGTGCCCTCGGGGCGACGCCGTTCTGTCGCAGCAGCCACTTCGCCCGGCTCAGCGCCGATTTGCCGGTATTCATGCGCCAGAGCCATGGCGAGCGCGACCTGGCTGTGCTCGGCCAGCAATTGGCCCACGTTCCCGCAGGAGCCTGGTCACTATGAACGACAACCTGATCCAGTCCAGCTGCGGCACCCCTTGGTCGGCCTGGCAGCATGCCGCGCACCTGGCGCGGGCAACCTGGACGACGCCCCGGCAGTTGTGCCCTCCTGGCCGGCGCCTGGTGTTGATCGCGCCACACCCGGATGACGAAGTACTGATGGCCGGCGGGCTGTTGGCCAGCTTTCGCGGGCGTGAAGACGACCTCGTGCTGATTTCCGCCACCGACGGCGAAGGTAGCCACCCCGGCTCCGAGCACTGGACCGAACACCGCTTGCGTCGCCAGCGGCCACTGGAGAGTCGCCAGGCCTTGCAGCAGCTGGAGCTCGACCTGAACCGCCTGGACTGGCGCCGGCTCAACCTCAAGGACGGCGGCCTGCCGCGTGAGGAAGCGTTCCTGGTCAACCACTTGAGCCAGACGTTGCAACCCGACGATGTGCTGGTCGCCACATGGCGCAGCGACGGCCACTGCGACCACGAGGCGGTCGGCAGGGCCGCGGCGCAGGCAGCTTCAGCGCGCAAGGCGCAGCTGGTCGAAGTACCCGTCTGGGCCTGGCACTGGGCGCAGCCGGACGACCCGCGCCTGCCCTGGCCGCGCGCCCATCGCCTGCAACTCGACGAGGCCAGCCTGGCACGCAAGCGCAAGGCCCTGGCCGCGCACGTCAGCCAGCTGCAAGCGGATGGCCCGCGCCCACCGGTGTTGCCGGCCAATCTGCAGGACTGCCTGCTGCAACCCTTCGAACTGGTGTTTCTTTGAACGGAGCCATCATGAGCCTCGACGCACGCTATTTCGCCGATTTGTACGCCAGCAACGAAGACCCTTGGGCCTTCCGTACCCGCTGGTATGAAAAACGCAAGCGTGAGCTGGTGATGGCCAGCCTGCCGCGGCAGTGCTACCCGCGGGTTTTCGAGCCCGCTTGCGCCAATGGCGAGCTGAGCGCGTTGCTGGCCGAACGCTGCGGCGAGCTGCTTTGCCAGGAGCTCGACCCCACTGCCGTGGCCTTGGCCCGTGAGCGCCTGGCAGGTGCAGGCAACGCCTCGGTCGAGCCGGCGCGACTGCCGGGAGACTGGCCAGGCGGGCGCTTCGACCTGATCGTGCTGAGCGAAATAGGTTACTACCTGGATCCGACCGACTGGCTGCAGGTCATCGAGCAGTCGGCGGCCAGCCTGAGTTGCGAGGGCGAGCTGCTGGCGTGCCACTGGAAACACCCGATCGCCGGATGCCCGCAGAACGGCCGTGAGGTTCATCAGCTGCTGGCCAGGCACCTGCCTCTTTACCCGGTGTTTCGCCACGATGAGGCCGATTTCGTGCTCGAATGCTGGTCATGCCAGCCCAGCGTGGTCGACCTGGACGAGACCTGCCCATGATCGGTGTGGTGATCCCCGCCCATAACGAAGCGCGACGCCTGGGGCGCTGCCTCAAGGCCATGGCGGCGGCAGTTGCCATGGCGCGGCAGGCGGGCCAGCAGGTCGAAGTGCTGGTGGTGCTGGACCGCTGCACTGACGGCAGCGCCAGGGTCGCTGCGCGGCATGGCGTGCAGACGCTCGCGGTGGATGCCGGTTCCGTGGGCATGGCGCGCCGCCTGGGCGCGGCGCTGATGCTCGAACACGGTGCCCACTGGCTGGCCTGCACCGATGCTGACAGCCAGGTGCCGGCGCACTGGCTGCTGTCGCAGTTGGCCTGTACGGCAGAGGTGGTTTGCGGCACGGTGCACATCACCTGCTGGCAACCGTGGCAGCCAGCGGCATTGCGCAAGCTGTACCTGGCCCGCTACGAGGCGCGCGAGGGGCATCGGCATATTCATGGGGCCAACCTGGGCGTGTGCGCGCGGGCCTATGAACGGGTGGGCGGGTTCCAGCCGCTGATGGCACATGAGGATGTGCAGTTGGTGCACGACCTGGAGGCCGATGGTGCGCAGATCGTGTGGACAGCGCGGCACAGCGTGGCCACCAGCAGCCGCTGCGACAGCCGGGCGCCGGAGGGGTTTGGGGATTACCTGGCCAATCTTTGAAGGCCTGCGTCGGCCTCTTCGCGGGTGAACCCGCTCCTACAAGAAACGTGCGGGCGTCGAACCGCTGCTGCGGCTATCAGGAAGCCTTGCGCGTCCGCTTGGTGGGCTTCTTCTCGGCAGGCGCCTTCCTGCCCCCCAGGCTGCGCTTGAGCAGCTCGGTCAGGTCGATGATATCGGCCCCCTTCTCGTCCGCCCCGCCCTGGTCCTTGTCGACCACGGCAATCTTGCCTTTGCTGGCCTTCTCCTCGACCAGGTCCATGATGGTCTGGCGAAACGCATCCTGGTACTCGTCCGGTGACCACGAACCGCTCATGTCCTCGACCAGCTTCCTGGCCATGTCCAGCTCACGTTTGTCGACCTTGGCCTCGGTCACGCTCTTGTCCAGCTCAAGGGTCTCCAGCCCGCGTACCTCATCAGGCCAGCGCAGGGTGATCATCACCAGCGCCTCCTCCAGCGGGCGCAACAAGGCCAGATGCTGGCGGGTGTGCAGCACCACCGTGGCCAGGGCCACCTTGCCGCTGCGTTCCAGGGTTTCGCGCAGCAGCGCATAAACCTTGCCACCCCGTTTGTCCGGGCTCAGGTAATACGGCGTGTCGAACTGCTGCAAGGGAATCTCGCTGGCCGCGACGAACGAGAAGATATCGATGGTCTGGGTCGCTTCTGGCCGGGCCTTGCGGATCTCTTCCTCGCTGATCACCACGTAGCGGCCCTTCTCGTACTCCACGCCCTTGACCACGTTGTCCTTGTCGATGTCCTTGCCGGTGACCTTGTTGATGCGCTTGTAGCCCACCGGCTCCATGCTGCGTTTGTCGAGCCAGTCGAAATCGACACGCTCGCTGCGCACCGCGGTGTTGAGGGACACGGGGATGTGCACCAGGCCGAAACTGATCGCGCCTTTCCAGATTGCCCTGGCCATGGGTGGCCTCCTGAGCCTGGCCCGACCATTTCGGGCGCCTATCTCAAGGGACTGCGCGCCATGGCGAAGGTTTATCCCGCCCGCCGTGCGGCACTCGGTCAATCCACGGCCGTGAACAGCACCCGCTCGAACGCCTTGGCCGCCAGGTGCACCTGCACCGCCCAGTCCTGCGCCGCATCGCTGCCGGCGTCATCGGAGATGTACTTCAGGCACACGAACGGGATGCCTTCCTCACGGGCGATCAGGGCGAACACATAGGCTTCCATGTCGACCACGTCATACGGGGCATCGCCGTGATTGATCTCGAAGCTGTCACCACTGCCGCAGGTTTCCACCGGCAGCCCCGGAATCACGGCGCCCTGCTCCAGCACCAGCGGGATGTCCGCCAGCGGCGTCTGGTAACGGGCGAAGCCCAGCGGCGTCACGTCCATGTCGCGCTGCACGAAGCGCGTGCAGCACACCACCTCGCCCTTGCCGTGGCGCAGGCTGCCGGCCGAACCGAGGTTGACGATGAGCTTGGGCCGGCGCCGGGCGATGGCCTTGGTCAAGGCGATGGCCGCGTTGACCTTGCCAATACCGGTGAACACCGTGTTGACCTCGGCGAACACGCTGCCGGCCTCGGCTTCGAGAGCGAAGACGAACAGCGTGTCGTCGAGAGAAATGTCAGGGAATTGCTGGATGAGCATCATGGTGCAGACGGGTCCGAATGGCTGGCGAGGAGCGCTGCCATTGTCGGCAAACGCTATCTGATTGCAAGCCCTCGATGACCGCGTCGCGGTTGGCGTGCGCAGTGCCAGGAGGGCCCGGCACTGCGTGGTCGTCACTTACGAGCGGCCACCCTTGCGGCCGGACTCGTGGTCCTTGGTCATGTTGCCGCCCCCCGAGGACTGGCCGCCTTTGCGGCCTGCGTCGGAAGCCTTCTGCCGGTCGTTGGCGAAGTTGCCTGGGTTCTTGTTGCTGCCCTGGCTGCCTTGGCTGCCGGTACGGCTGTTCTCTTTGTTGGCCATGGTCTGCAAACCTCATGTGACTTCAGGGTGCACGGCAAAGGCGCCGTACATAGCTTCGGAGTTCGGCGCCTCGGGAGGATTCGTTTTATCGCGACGGGTTCGGACCGGTGGCGTTAAATAAGCGGTGGTGGTGTATTTGGCGCGCCAGAAGCCGCTTGCTCGCGTTGTTGCTGACTGCGCCCCAGCCAGGCACCGGTCAGGCCCCAGCCCAGGGCGATCACGGCACCCATCACCATCGCCAGTTGCGGGTGCTCCCCGAGCAGGTCCAGGCCGCGCTTGACCCAGCCGCCGAGGGCATCGCCGCCACGATAGACCACGGTGTCGATGAAGTTCTTGGCCTTGTACTTGTCTTCGGCGGGCAGCACGGTGAAGAGCATTTCCCGCCCAGGGCGCACCAGCGCGTACTCGCCTGCACGCCGCACCACCATCACCACCACGAACACGGCGAACACCGGCGCCAGTGCCAGCCACAGGAAGCCTGCCGCCATCACCAGCGGCACGGCCACCAGCAGCACGCCCACGCCCAGGCGCCTGGCCAGGCGACCGGTGATGAACACCTGGGTGAGGATCGCCAGCGCTTGCACCACGCTGTCGATCAGGCCGAATACCTGGGTCTGCCGGGTACGGTCGGTAAAGGTCTCGCTGACGATGCGCGCCTGCTCGAAATACAGAAAGGTGCTGACGCTGGCCAGCAGCACCACGAACAAGGCGATCCCCAGCAGATAAGGCGAGTGCAGCACCGCGGTGGCCCCGGCGAACGGATTGCCGCCCAGGGGCCGGGACGCGGGCTGCGCGCAGGAAGCGGCCAGCGGATGGCGATCACGCCAGTGTTGCAGGTAGGCGCAGGCGCCGATGCTGCCCAGCAGGAACACCCCGGCCAGGATCACCAGGCCGGCATGCCCCAAGGGCGCGACCAGCAGCGTGCCCAATATCGGCCCGCTCAGGCCGCCCAGGCTGGCACCTGCCGCCAGCAGGCCGAACAGGCGCTTGCCCTGCTCGCTGGTAAACAGGTCGGCGAGCACGCTCCACGCCAGCGAGATGCTCAGCAGGTTGAATACCGACAGCCAGATATAGAAGGCGCGCGCGGTCCACAGATCGTCCGGCTCGCGGGCCAGCAACACGGCAAACAGCAAGAGGTTGCTGGCGAAGAAGCCGTAGGTCCACGGCAGGATGTAGCGCCGCTGCACCTTCGAGGCCAGCCAGCCGAACACCGGCAAGCACGCCAGGGTGGCGATGAAGGTGCCAGTGAACAGCCACTGCAGGTTGTCGACGCCACCTGCCACACCCATGGTTTCGCGCACCGGGCGCAACATGAAATAGCCGGTGAACAGCAGGTAGAACAGCGCCAGGCCGGCGATCACCACCGGGCCTTCACCGGCCTGCAGATTCATCCCCTGGCCCAGGCGCTTGCGCCAATTGGCCATGGTTCAGGCGAACTGCTGGATCAGCGCTTGCTGCTGCGCCTGGCTGAGCAGCGGCTCATGACCGGCCTTGAGCTGGTCGAGCTGGCGGTCCGGGCGGCCGGTGGCCGGGATCACCGTGGTCACCGCCGGATGGCTGATGGCGAACTTGAGGAACAGTTGCGCCCAGCTGCCGATGCCCGCCTCGGCAGCCCAGGCCGGCAGGGGCTGGTCCTTGACCCGGCCGAACAGGCGGCCATCGTCGAAGGCGCGATTGACCAGCACGGCCACGCCCTTGTCCTGGCACAGGGGCAGCAGTTCGCGTGCCGCGTGCGGGGCATTGACCGAGTAGTTGATCTGGATGAAGTCCAGCGGCTGGCTGCGCACGATGCTGGCGACCTCTTCGTGGCCGCTGTTCAGGTAGTGGGTGATACCGACATAGCGCGTCTTGCCCTGCTGCTTGAGTTCGCGGGCATAGGGCAGTTGCGTCTGCCAGTCGCGCAGGTTGTGGATCTGCAACAGTTCGACCTTGTCGGTGCGCAGGCTTTTCAGGCTGCCGGCCCATTGCGCCTCGGCCTCGCTGCGGCTGTTGGCGGCGATCTTGGTGGCGATGAAGCACTGCCGGTGCCAGCCGCCCTCCTCCAGCAGCTGCCCGAGGATACTGTCGGCGCCGCCGTAGTTGGGGGAGGTGTCGATGACCTTGCCGCCGCCGTCGAAAAAGGCCTTGAGCACCGCCTTCAACTGCTGGTAGTCCGCTGATCCCGGTTCGACTTCGAAACTGCCGGAAGTACCGGCGCCGATCACTGGCAAAGCCTCGCCGGTGGCCGGAATCTTGCGGGTCAGCAACCCGCCCGGGGTTGCCGCATGCAGCCAGGGTGCAGCGGCTGCAAGGCCCAAAACCGCCCCCGCGCGTAAGACTTCACGACGCCTGTACATGGAAAAGCTCCCGTCATGAATCGGAAACCTTCAAGGCTAGCCGCTCTTCCCCGCGCGGGCGGGTGATTCTGTATCTGGATGTTTAGCTATCAGGCTTGCAGCAGCAGGCTCAGGTCCAGGCCGGCGTGAGCCATGGGCGGGCACCAGTAGTAACCGCCGGTCAGTGGGCGGCTGAAGCGGTACAGGCCGTCGATGATGCCGTCCTCCAGGCCGCTCATGCGCCGCAGTTGCACTTCGAAGGCATCGAAACTGTGGCCCAGGGCGACGAACGCCAGGCCGGCGCCGCGGCTGTCGGCCCAGGCCACCGAGCGACGCACCATGAACGCTTCCGGCTCGAAGCTCTCCTGGGCGGTACGTTTGACGTGTGCCGACTGCGGCGCGTCGTCGAGTTCCTCGTTGTCGCTCAGGCGGCGGCCGATGATGTTGTCCTGGTCGTTCTGGGGCAGCGACTTGAAGTACTCCAGGTCGTGCTTCCACAACTGCAAGGCGGCGAAGCTGGAGCCCGCCAGGCCGGCAGCATCGCCTGCCACGATCGCGGCCTCGATGGCGGCGCCATCGACCGGGTTCTCGGTACCATCTTCATAACCGGTCAGGTCGTGGCCGCCACGGTGCAGGAAGCCATCGACGCTGTCGGCCAGGCGCAGGGCCGGGGCCAAGGCTTTTTCCAGGGCCTGGGCCTGCAGCAGCAGTTCGCCGCGCTCGTTGCCGCGCAACCACAGCCACAGGGCGTGCTGGGTGCTCGGGTTTTCCACCGCCGCATCCAGTTGCGGGAATGCGCGCAGGCCAGGTACTTCGCGGGCCAGGGCTTTCACCAGCGGCGCACCGATGCCGAGGATCAGGCGCTCGCCGTCCACGTGCGGCAACAGGGCATCCAGGGCAGCGGGCAGCGCTTCGGGCGCCTGCAGGGCGAAGAACAGGTGGCGGGCGTGGGCCGGCACCGGGGTGGCAAGCAGACCTTTCTGGAACGGCATGACAGGCTAATCCTCGGTAAAAGCGGGAATGCTACTGCGCGCGACCGCCTATCGCAACGCGGCATGCAGGCCCGTGCAGGCAAACGCAGTAACAAACGGTTACCAACTACTGGCGCACTGCGATCAATGAGACGGCGAGGCCGGCCTAGACTGCTTGCATCCTTCACCCGAGAGACCGCCGATGACCGCCTCGCCGCTGCTGACTGCCTTCCTCCCGCTGGCCCTGGGCATCATCATGCTCGGCCTTGGCCTGTCCCTGACCCTGGCGGACTTCGCCCGCGTGGTGAAGTACCCGAAACCGGTGGTGGTCGGGCTGTGCTGCCAGATCCTGCTGCTGCCGCTGGTGTGCTTTCTGATCGCCAATGGCTTCGGCCTGGAGTCGGCCCTGGCAGTGGGCCTCATGCTGCTGGCCGCCTCGCCGGGTGGCACCACCGCCAACCTGTTCAGCCACCTGGCCCACGGCGACGTGGCCCTGAACATCACCCTGACGGCAGTCAATTCGCTGATCGCGATCCTGACCATGCCGCTGCTGGTGAACCTGTCGCTGAGCTGGTTCATGACCTCGGACCAGGCCATCCCGCTGCAATTTGCCAAGGTCATGCAGGTGTTCGCCATCGTCCTGCTGCCGGTTGCGCTGGGCATGCTGATCCGCCACTGGGCGCCAGGCTTTGCCGCACGCATGGAGAAGCCGATGAAGCTGGTGGCCGCGCTGTTTCTGGCGTTCACCATCGTCCTGGCCCTGGCCAAGGACTGGCAGACCGTGGTCGCCTATGCGCCGGTGGTGGGCCTGGCGGCGCTGCTGTTCAACCTGCTGAGCCTGGGCGTGGGCTACTGGGTACCGCGCCTGTTGAACATCCCCAAGCGCCAGGCAATTGCCATCGGCATGGAAATCGGCATCCACAACGGCACCCTCGCCATTGCCCTGGCGCTGAGCCCGTCGTTGCTGAACAACGCCACCATGGCCGTACCGGCGGCGCTGTACAGCCTGATCATGTTCTTCACCGCAGCGGGGTTCGGCTGGTGGGTGAGCCGTGGGCACACGGCTGGCGAACCTGCCGCCGAAACTGTCAACTAGCCTTGCGGCGTGCCTGCAACTGACGCTTGAGCACCTTGAGCGGTGGTGCATAGAAGAAACCGAACGACACACTGCCCGTGCGCCCGCTTACCGCATGGTGCAGCCGATGGGCACGCTCCAGGCGCTTCAGGTAGCGCGTCACCGGCCGCGGCTTGCGCGGCCAGTGGCGATGAAAGAAGCCGTCGTGGGCCACTACATAGAGCACGCCATATCCCGCCACGCCGCCGCCGACCCATTGCAGCGGCGCGTAGCCGGCCTTGCCCAGGGCCACCAGCGCGGCGGCGATCAATGCCAGGGCAACCAGATAGACATCGTTGGTCTCGAGCATGCCCAGTTGCGGCTCGTGGTGCGAGCGGTGCAGCCACCAGCCCCAGCCATGCATGATGTACTTGTGCGCCAGCGTGCCAACCCCTTCCATGGCCACCAGGGTGCCGAACAGCACGGCAAGATTGAACAGCATGTCACGGTTCCGAGCGATGGCGAAGAAAGGCGCAAAGGGTACCGATTCCCGGCGCTCATTTCCACGCGGGCTGACCTGCTGCAGCTGTTTTCCAGATGAATCCCTTGTCATGTTGCCGGGGCAGCCTGGAAAAAGGCGTCAGTTCGGTGCCCTGGCAGCGCACTAGCGCTCATCGCGAAGGTGGCGCCTGTTCTGATCCTGGCGCTCTTTGCCTTCGAAATGGGCATCGACCGTGGTTGCTGCGGCATACCCATCGCGCCCCTGCCGTTTAACCTGGTACAACGCGCCATCGGCCGCAGCCATCAGGGCTTCCGGGGTGCTCCCATCTCGGTCTGGATAGCCAACGGCGACCCCGGCGCTGGCCGACACCAGCCCGGAAGGGCTGCCGGCATGGATGATCGCCTGGCGGCGCAGCAGTTGCAGGATGTCTTCAACGATCTGCTCGGCGCCTTGCAGGCTGGTGCCTGGCAGCAGCAAGGTGAACTCTTCGCCGCCATAGCGCACCGCCAGGTCCGCCGGCCGCTTCAACGCCTGTTGCAAGACGTCGGCGAAACGCCGCAGGCACTGGTCCCCTGCCGGATGCCCATAGAGGTCGTTGTAGCGCTTGAAATAGTCCAGGTCGAGCATCACCAGCGCCACCGGGTAGCCATGGCGCCGCGCGCGCTGGATTTCCGTCTCGAACACCGCATCCAGCCGCCGGCGGTTACCCAGCCCGGTGAGGCTGTCGGACAGGGCGAGGGCCTTGAGGGTCTGGTGCGCCTGGTGCAGCGCCCGCTCGATGGCGATGCGCTCGCGCAGCTGGCGCAGCACCATCCAGCCGAACGCCGCCACTGCACACAGCAACAGCAGCATCACGGCGACCGACTTGATCATATCGTGCCGCCAGGGCGCGATGATCGATTGCCAGGACAGCCCCGCCTCCACCACCAGCGGATAGCTCGCCAGTGCACGGTAGGCATACAGCCGCGGGGTGCCGTCAACCACGGCCACGGCGTCGACCAGCCCTTCACTGGCATGGGGCAGATGGTTGCGAAACACCTCGCTGTTGGCCAGGCTGCGCCCCACCACCTGTTCGACGAAGGGCCGCCGCACCAGGATGGTTCCGTCGCGCATGGCCAGCACCAGCGCGCCGCGTTCGTCGATCTTGAAGTCGCCGTAATAGCTCACGAACCAGTCCACCTTGATGGTGCCGAGCAATACGCCGGCGAAACTGCCATCGGGATAGTCCAGGCGCCGCGAAATGGGGATGATCAGCTCGCCGGAAGAGCGGCTGCGCACCACCTCGCCGATGCGCACGCTGCGTTCGGTGTGGGTACGGTGATAGATGAAGTAGTCGCGGTCGGCATTATTGGCGTCGGGCGCGATGCTGGCCTGGTCGGTGACGATCCAGCTGCCGTCCGGGCCGTACACGAACAGGCCGTGCAACTGCGGCATGATCGCCTTCTGCTGGACCAGCAAGGCATGCAGGCGCGGCCGGTCGAGGTGCTCGAAACCATCGCCTTCCAGGCGTTCGGCCAGTGCCGCAGTCATGGCATCTACCTGGCGAATGGCGTCCTCGGCGTGCTGGCCGGTGGCCCTGGCCAGGTTGAGGACCATGTTTTCGGCATTGGTGACAGCGTGCCGGTAGTCACGCCAGATGCGCCATCCTTCCACCAGCATGAACGCCAGCATCATCACCGCGATGAACGACAGCACCAGGCGGAACAGCGCCGTGGCGCGCCCTTCGCTGGTGATCGCGTACAGCCCGTCCTCGTCCTGTTTCCTGGCCGCACCCATGGAAGTCCTTGCCCTCTAGCGTTCGCCGCCTATGACTATAGTCCAGAGAACAGCCAGGCCTGGGTATCGGGCAGGCGAGAGAGGCTTTAGCCGCGAGACGCCGGTAAGGCCAACGTGTCATCCGTTGTCCTGCTCGCCTTCAATGCCTCATCCCGCTTGAACAATTCATCCTGCAGGTGCTGCAACTGCCTCCCCTGCTCCGCTCCCATGGCGCGCTGCTGCTCCAGTTGCAGCGATTGCTCCTGCAACTGCCTGCGCATCTCGTCACTGGCCCCCTGTGCCTGCGCCAGGATCGTGCGTAGCCCTTGAATCTGCGCGTCACGCTGCTCCAGCAACTCGTCCTGAACCTTGCATTCGCTGGCGGCCTGGCGGTGCTCGCCGAGCAGGCGTTCATTATCCCGATGCAGTCGGGTCAGCTCGTCCTGTTTGACGATCATGCCCTGCTGCAGTTGACGCAACTCGACCTGCAACTGCTGCAGCTGCGCTTCATGGCGCCGCTGCTCTTGCTCGCGCTGTTCGCGGCTGGCCGAGCGGTAGTGCTCCAAGGCGTCACGGGCGTGCTTGTGCTTGTCTTCCAGCGACTTCACCTGCTCGTCCTTGTCGGCCAGGCGCAACTGCAGTTCGCCGAGTGACTGGTTGAGGCTGGCACTGCGCAGTTGCTCGGCCTGCAAGGTGTTCTGCGTGGTCGTCAGACGCTCGGATTCAGCAGCCAGCGCCTGCGCCTGGATCTGCTGTTGCTGGTTGGCGGCCGCCAGTGCCTGCTGGGCGACCTGCAGCTGTGCCTGCAACTGCTCGCGCTGTTCAGTGAACAGGGTTTCCGCCTCCAGGACCTGTGCATCTGCCTCTTCCTGCACCTGTTCTGCCAACTGCGCCACCAACCGGGTCAACGACTCGCTCAACGCCGCCTGCCCCTGAAGCGCGGCAGGCTTGGGCCCTTCGAGTTCCTTCAGGTAGCGGTGGATCGTGGTCTTCGAGCCCGTATTACCCAGCTCGATACGGACCGCATCGATGCTGGGGTACTCGCCCCGGGCGATCAGCACCTGCCGCGCCTGCTGCACTACCGCCTTGTTGATACCACCACGGGCCATGTCTGCTCCTACGATTTCGTACTATGGTACGTAACATGTAAATATGCGTGTATTTTCCTGATTTCACATGGCCATATCAAGCAAAAACTAAGGTGTAATAATCACGGCTTATCGAATGTGAAGGCAAAAAAAGCCCGCAACGAAGAACGTGGCGGGCATCAGTACGATGAGGCGGTTGGCGATAGAGGCTCTGAAGTCGTAACGCGGCTCTCAATCAGCTTGCCTGGAGCCGGTATTCAGTTGACCTGGGTTTCTCGCAGCAGGCCCCTTGGCAACTTGAAATCCTTGAAAGGTTGCTGGGTAATGGGGTTGAAGGCCTTTTCGGCGTTCAGCCGATAGCGCATGACGCCATCGCCAGTCCGGAAGCTCAGGTCCACGCTGGTAGCCGTGCGCCCGTTGAGCGAGCCGCGACTGAGCAGGCGGAACATCGACCACGGACCTCGGTACTCCAGGCTGCTGCTGTTTCCGCTCTGCCTGAGCAAGGTCAGGTTACTACGCACGTGCTGCCCCAAGGTATTGGGCCAGACAATGCCAGTGATCTGACGCGGACCGTGGGTATAGGAAATAAGCTGCCCATCAAGGTCCAGCAGACTGGTGCGCTGATTGGCGCTGAGCCCCAGTGGCTCGATGCTGAACTGCACGCTCAGGTTGCCGCGCTGATCGAAGAAGGTTTCACGGATGCGATCTGCCCGCTCCAGCTGCTCGATCACATCGTTGCGAATCAACGATCGCCCTTGCCGGCCGGCCTGCAGGGCTTCGAGGTTGTCCTTCAGAAAGACCTTCAGGTACTGATCGTTGAACTGCTGCAGCCGCCCCTTCGGCCCGAAGAACGCCTCGAAGTCGTCCAGGGACGCATCGGGTGCCCGCACCACGAAGGGATAGCGCCCTGCCAGACGCTGCTGGAAAAAGCTGTACACCTCGGCATCCCAACGCCGCTCCAGCTCGCGAAGGGCTTCGACGTTCAGCACCTGTGCCGTTTGATCGGCCAGCTTCCGGACCTGGTGGCTGATCGGCTCTGGCAAGCCGGTGGCGACTCGCTGCAAGGTGCCGATTGGATCCTGCCCTGTCATCGCGAACCGTTGGTGCACTGCCTGGAGTGCAGCTTTGCCTCTGTCCGGGCTGTCCTGCACCGCCTTGGCATAATCATGAACAGCGGCAATGGCGCCAAGGGTTTCATCGTAGTAGCTGGGCTTTTCACCCATTCCCCGCAGCATGGCGCTCAACCCTGCGAAGGCACGCTGAATGGCCCACGCCTGCTGTGGCTCAGGCTTGCCGGTTGCCGGCCCAAGCGCCGCAGACGCTGCAGATGCATCAGCGTCCCCAACTGAAGGCAGCGAAGTGTTGTCCTTTACCGTAGCCAACAGCCGATGCAGGGGGGCTGCTGGCCCGGTGAACTGCTGCAGGATCGCGACCCCGTGATCAAGATCGCGGAAATCCGCCACCGAGAAAGCGTTCAGGGCACGCCGCCAACTGTCGACGAAATCGGCGCTGTACAAGTTACGCAGCCGTTCGCCCAGCGCCTCGCGGTCGGCATCCGAGTAATCGAGCTGGCGACGCTCACCCAGCGCCCACTCGTCGATCATCGCCAATTCGGCGAACCGCAGACTGCGTGGTTCGAAGTACTCCTTGAAGCCTTTGGCGGTGAGCATTGGTGCTAACACCACATCCTCACCCGGCCTGGCGCCAGCAGCCGACTGATACACCACATCGAAGGCAGGCCCGACCTCATGACGCAGGTCCAGGCCGGCATGCAAATGCTCCACCGCCTGCTGCTTGAGGCTCGCATAGACCCGCTCTGGCAGCGGTAGCCTGCGCAAAGCCTGCTGCACTTCGGTGACACGTTGGTTGTACTGGGGGAGTTCGGTATCGGCATAGGCCAAGGCGTACTTCAGGTGCCCCATGAGGTCTCGCTGCAGTTGCCCCTGGCCAGGGAATTCTCGCTGCCACTGGCGGGCCATCCATTCCTCGACCCATTCGGGCCGGCGATTCTGCCGGTCCTCCAGCATCCGGTAAACCCTGAGGGCTGCCATTTGCTGCTCACTGCCTGGCGGTGCCGCATCCATGGCATCGACTACCCCACTGGCCAAGGCCGGCAAGAAGCGTTTGGAGAGCAAGCCAAGGTAGGCCTCATCGACGCGAGGGCCGATGGCACGTCCTTGATACAGCCCTAAATCGGCAATACCCGGCCAGGCGGCGCGATAGTCGCCAAACACCGACACGGCGTCGCGGATCTGGTCCAGCGGCTCCAGCAAGTTGCGCCCGGTCGAGTCCAGGTGCGGATCCACTTGGTGATGACCGTATTCCTTGCTCTTGGCGAGCACGTTGGCGGCCTTGGCGCCATTGATATCGAAATAGCGTTGCCAGCTGGCGATCGCGACTGAAAGAGCCAGTAGCCCTACACCTGTGCCAACCCAGAGCAACTGGCGCTTGTTGCGCGCCACCCTGATGTTGTCCCCGGCAAGCCCGGCCTCCCTATGGATGATGCGCGTGAATGCGTGCTGGATGAAATAGGCCAGTGGCTTGGCCTGCGCCTTGCCTTCAAGCAACGGGAGCTTCGTTTTGTAGGGCTGTGCTGCTTCACGCACGAAAGCATTGAGCATATCGCCTTGCTGTACGACCGAAGACCAGTACACACCACGCACCAAGGCAGGCGTGGTGAAACGGTCACTTGCCAGTGTTTCTCTCAGGAAGCCCAGCAGTATTGGGCGCAACCCGACCAGTTGGGCGTGCAGCGAGAAGACACGCGCTCGCTGTGGTGCACCGCCCAACGTGTCGAGCCGGTCCACCACCTGCTCGAACAACTGGCTGATCAATTGATCGTAGTGATCGCCATACTCGTCCAGCCAGGCGTCGAATGTTCCGGCCACATCGAGCTTGAAGGTGAAACCTAACATCCTTTCCCGCGCAGCGGCAGGAAGCCCGGCGTAAAGCTGATCAAAACCATCCAGCAGGTCGAACTTGGTCAGCACCACATACAGCGGCAAGCGCGAGCCCAGCTGGCTACTCACTTCGTACAGCCGCGCGCGCAAGACATGCGCCAATGCAACGCGGTATTCAGGCGTGCCGTGCAGTAATGCCGGCAGGTCGACAACCAGTAGCATCCCGTTGAGGGCTCTCTGGCTGCGGTTGCGCAGCAGCCAACCGAGCAGGTGCTGCCATAACCTGGCCGCAGTAGCGGGCGGCACTTGCAATGCGTCTGCTTCCTCGGCTGAAAAAGCTGACCGCGATTCTTGACTGATGAAGGCGCCCGGTGGGTCGATGATCACCGCGTCGTTGCTGACCCACCAACCGATCGGGTAGGCCAGCGCTTGTGCTTGCTGGCCGCGCGCCTGTGCCTTGTCGATGCGGGTCAAAGAAAAATTTTGTTCGGTACGGTCGATGAAGCTCGACTTGCCGGCGTTCTGGTCGCCGAGTACCAGGTACCAGGGCAATCGGTACAAAGTGCGTCGCCCGCCTGCATTGTGCAGAAATCGCGACAGCCCTTGCTCCAACGCCTTCTCTTGCGCTTGAACGAATGGCAACGCTCGGTCCAGTTCAGCGGCCATTGCCTGAATGCGTTCTGCCTGCAGGTGGCGATAGCGCTTGCGCAGCACGATGAGCCAGTACAGCAGTGGCAGCAGCGCGAACACCAGACTTGCCAGCCCACGATGAGCCATGCTGGCCAGCGGTTGCTGCCCGCGCCATGTCCATTGCGGGCCGAGCCACCAGATGGCAATCAGCATCAGTGCAGCACCCAGTCCGAGCAACACCGGCATGGCCAGACCGATACGGGTCACCAGGGGCAAGCCCCAACGCTTGAGGTGCTTCCATAGTTGATTCATCGTGACTCCCGCTCCTTGTTCCGATCAGCCTGCACTGGCGGTGCGGCATACTGCTGAAGGCGTTGAAACACCTCGGGTTCCCACGTGCTTGCGGTGGTTTCCTGCATCGTTCTGGCGACACCTGCGCACAAGTCCCGAGCCAGCCAGGGCACACCCCGTGCGGCCAACAATTCAGCCGCGATAACAGTGGTATGGCAGCGTTCGCGGGGGGCTTGCAGTGCCGCCTGCATGCCCTGCAGGCGGAGCAAGACCGGTTCCACGCCGCCCGCCTCCAGCTGGCAGACCAATTCCTCGCGCAGGCTGGAAAACTCATGGGCTGTGGCCCCCGCCCCGGATACGCCTTGGGTTCCCTTCAGCCACGCCAGGCACTGGTCATCGACAAATACCCGGCCATCGCTGAAACACAACTGCTGCAGTGCCGGCATGCGCTGCACGAACCGCGCGGTCGCAGCGCGAATGGCTTCAGCCACCTCGCCCATGGCCAGCCGCGTGGCCGCACTTGCCGCCAGGAAACTGCCGCGTATCCAGTAGGGGCACGCCGTTACACTTTTTTCGATGCGCAGGAGCAATGCCGC
This sequence comes from Pseudomonas sp. NPDC089401, assembly GCF_044749485.1. Lineage (NCBI taxonomy): Bacteria > Pseudomonadati > Pseudomonadota > Gammaproteobacteria > Pseudomonadales > Pseudomonadaceae > Pseudomonas > Pseudomonas sp. NPDC089401. The sequence goes on from NZ_JBIVIA010000009.1 coordinate 218,188, forward strand.
GTCAATCGCACTGCCCGCAATGGCATCTTCATAATCGCCGGTAATATCCTGTGGCACGGCCATCAGCTCTGTACGGTTACCTTGTCTGGTTTGAGGCGCCGCCTGGATATGGGCCCACAAGCCGAACCGACGTAGCTGGTAGCCAGTCGGGTCGTACGGGTCCAGCTGATTGATCTGCTCGGCCATGCTCAGCACGGCCCGTCGCGACTCACGCTCGTTGCCCAGCGACACGCGCGGTATCGGTGTAGCGATGACCTCGGCCAGCGGTACAGGCTTGATGCTTGCCGCAGAGGCTGTGGCCGGCTCGCCCACGCCGTCGGCAATCTCGGTGTGTTGGCCAAGCAGATGCTGCAGTTCGCCCAAGAGAGCTTCATCCAACTGCGCAGCAGCCTGCTGCTGTCGCAACCGTTGCAATGCGTCCTGGGCCGCTGCCGCGTGAGCAGGGCTGTACGTGAAGCGGTCCAGCCGTGGCAGCGCTTCGATCAAACGGTTGAGCATCAGGGCAGCCAGCTTGCGCTTGCCCAGGAAACCTTTGGGGCCGGGTTTCGGGTGTGAGCTCTCCCAATACCGTTCGACCACGCCAGCTAGCAGCGCCAAGGTAAAACCCCAGCGTTCCCAGCATCGGCTGCGCAGCCAGGCGACACTCAAATGCGCAGCGATGCGTAAGTGCTTGCACTGCTGCCCCAGGTACTGGCGGGACGCTTCTTCGATGTAGGCCCAGTCGATCGAGGACGCCTGCAGCCCGCCCAGCTTGACCATTTCCTGGTCAATGGCCTGGTAGGTTTCGTCCTCGACATCGAACAGGCCTGCGGGCGCCTGCGCATCGATGGGTGCCAGCAGCCGGGCAATTTCCTGCGCGTCGACCTCTGCTACCAGCGACATGTTTTGCGCGCCTCATCGATGAGTGGGTCCAAGCCTTGAGCATCGAATACCAGCCCATCGATGGAGGGGTTGTCGCTGTGCACCTGAATACGCTGAGCTCCGATCAGCTGCTTGATCTGCTCGATTCCCGGCAAACCTCTGCCGGCGTCGAGCACCTGACCGTTCTCCGTCACCTGCCAGGGCGTAGGGGCTGTTGCGCCAAGCGCCGCCTGCAATCGGACCGTCACCCGTCCGGCATCGATGGGTTGTGGCGTGATCAGCTGCAACCTGGAGATGTTCTGCACACAGCTGATCACCAGGTAGGGATGCGGTGCGATCGAAGCGATCGCGGGCGCCGCGATCATCAGCCCGTGCTTTTCCGAGGTGAGGCGAAACGTAAGGTCATCGTGATTTCGCCCTGCTTCATGGGTCAGCACACGACGCACCGTGGGTGAGTCCTGTTCCGGCGCCGACCATTGCGCTGGCACAAGGTGTGCGGGCGTTCCGGCTGATTTATCGAAACACGCCAAGCGCTCCAGGTTAGACACGATCCGCGGGCAATCCTGATCGGAATAAACAGGGGTTGGCAGGCCGCCGAGTATCAGCAAAAGACTTACGCCATATGTATTTTTACCAAGCATCGCAAGTAAATTCCCTCTCGACAGTACATACATCCTATTCAGACCGACCAATCAAAAGCCGCTCTCACGGGCACTCCAAAACCCGAAAACGGCAAGAGCCTAGCCCATAAAAATCAATGAGCACAAACAAATATTTTTTTACATTTTCGCACTCGACTAGATAACAAAATCGAAGGCATGGTTTTTAGGCGAGCGATAACAACGCCTGCCATTTGTTTATACCGCACACCAATATCAGGGAAATTTCCTACAAAATAAACCGACACCAAAAAAATAATTATCAGGAATTATCCACACCAACCAAGGAGAGATTCTGCGATGTCAAAATCCACAGGGTCGGTTGCACCCAAAGAACGCATAAACATCAAGTACGTACCTGCCACAGGTGATGAGCAGGCCGAAGTAGAGCTGCCCCACAAGATGCTGGTGATGGGCGATTTCGGGCTTGATGACGCCCGTGCGCTGGAAGACCGGTCGGTCATGCGCATCGATAAACACACCTTCAACAACGTGCTGAACGACGCCGATGTCAGCTTGGCCATGTCGGTACCTTCCATGCTCAGCACAGCAGCCGATGCGGAGCTGGCGGTCAACCTGCAGTTCAGGTCGATCACTGACTTCGGGCCGGACGGCATTGCCCGCCAAGTGCCCGAATTGAGCAAGCTATTGGCGCTGCGGGAGGCACTGGTAGCGCTGAAAGGCCCGCTGGGCAACGTGCCAGCTTTCCGCAAGCAGTTGCAGCAGCTGTTGAGCAACCCGCTTGCCCGCAAACAACTCGCAGAAGAACTGGACCTGGTGCTCGAGGCGCCAAAAGAAGATTGAGACAACGGAGCGTCCCATGCCAAAACCTACCAGCACTCCCCTCACCGGCGAACGTTCCGGCGAGACACTGAACAATGCCACCTTGCTCGACCAGATCATGGCCGAAACCCGACTGGCGCCCGCTCAAGAAGGCTATCAAGTCGCTCGCCAAGGCGTATCGGCCTTTATTGCTGAAGTACTAAAAGACAATGATCCAGAGCAACTGATCAACAAACACCGCGTCGACCAGATGATTGCAGAGCTGGATCGTGTGCTCAGCAAACAAATGGATGCCATCCTCCACCAACCGGCCTTTCAGGCGCTTGAATCCTCGTGGCGCAGCCTCAAACTTCTGGTGGATCGCACGGACTTCCGCGAAAACATAAAGCTTGAAGTTCTGCATGTCAGCAAAGAAGACTTGCTCGATGATTTTGACAATGCAGCAGACATCACCTGCAGCGGCATGTACAAACACATCTACACCGCAGGATACGGGCAATTCGGTGGTGAGCCGGTGGCGGCCATGGTGGGGAATTACAACTTCGGCCCCTCGTCTCCCGACATCAAGTTACTGAGCTACATGGCTGCCGTCGGCGCCATGTCTCACGCGCCCTTCCTCGCTGCCCCCTCCCCCGACTTCTTCAATTTGAGCAGCTTTGAAGAGTTGCCCAACTTGAAAGAAATCAAGGACATCTTCGCCGGGCCGCGTCATGCCAAGTGGCGCGCCTTCCGCGAAAGCGAAGATGCCCGCCACACCGCGCTGACCGGGCCACGCTTCATGCTCCGCTCGGCCTACCACCCCCAGGAACAGCCGATCAAGAGCTTCAACTACGAAGAAAACATCGACGGCCGACACGACAACTACCTGTGGGGCAACTCCGCCTTCCTGCTGGCCAGCTGCATCAACGACAGCTTTGCCCGCTACCGTTGGTGCCCGAACATCATTGGCCCGCAGTCCGGTGGCGCCGTCGAGGATCTGCCAGTACACCTTTACGAGGCACTGGGACAGTTGCAAGCGAAGATCCCCACCGAGGTGCTGATTTCCGACCGCAAGGAGTTCGAGCTGGCCGAGGAAGGCTTCATCGCCCTGACCATGCGCAAAGACAGTGACAACGCCGCCTTCTTCTCGGCTAATTCGGTACAGAAGCCTAAGAACTTTCCAAAGACCCCGGAAGGCTTGCAAGCACAAACCAACTACAAGCTGGGCACGCAGCTGCCTTACCTGTTCATCGTCAACCGCCTGGCCCATTACATCAAGGTGCTGCAACGCGAGCAGATCGGTAGCTGGAAGGAACGTCGCGACCTTGAATCCGAGCTGAACAAATGGATCAAGCAGTACGTCGCCGACCAGGAAAACCCCTCGGCCGACGTACGCAGCCGTCGCCCCTTGCGAGCCGCGAAGGTCGAGGTATCCGATGTGGCCGGCGATCCAGGCTGGTACCAGGTTTCGCTCGCCGTGCGCCCGCACTTCAAATACATGGGCGCGAACTTCGAGATCTCGCTGGTCGGCCGGCTTGATACCCAATGACCGGACTTTTCGACCGCTTGGTTGCGGACCAGTCCGTAATCCGGGAGCCGTCCAGGCAAGAGAACGCCTCCCACAAGTTCGCCGCCATCAAGCGCCACCTGGAAACACTGCTCAACGCCCGCCAGGGTTGCTCACAGAGCAGCCCTGAGCTGGGCCTGCGTGATTTCAATGGACATGACATGAACAGTGGCGACCTCCTGAAGCAAGTGAGCGCCGACATCCGACGCACCATTCGGCGCTTCGAGCCTCGCGTGCACGTACGTTCACTCAAGGCCGTGCCCGATTGCCACGCCCCACAGGAGCTGCATTTCAGGCTGGACTGCCAGGTGCAGGTGAACAATCACACGGAGCAGCTGCAATTGGAACTGCTGGTCAATGGCCACAACCGCCATACCCGAGTGAGGTGACCGATGTCACTCAAGGATCGATTCAGCGAAGAGTTGCGTTACCTGCATGAGCTAGGGAATGACTTCGCCAAAGACAACCCACAGCTTGCCCGGCTGCTCGGCAAGGGTGGCAGCGACCCGGATGTCGAACGCCTGATGGAGGCCTTCGCGTTCCTCACCGCCAAGCTGCGCCTCAAGTTGGAGGACGACCTCCCAGAGCTGACGCACCCCATGTTGCAGCTGCTGTGGCCCAACTATCTGCGGCCGCTGCCGAGCGCCACGATCATCCAGTTCACGCCACGCAAGCAGGCACTCAGCCAGTCGCAATGCGTGCCAAAGGGAGCGCGGCTACTCTCCAAGCCAGTGGACGGGATTCGTTGCGAGTTTCGCACCTGCACCGATGTGGACATTCATCCGTTCGAGATCGACGCGATCGGTTCAACCCAGACGCTCGACAGTTCAGTGGTTCGTATCGACCTGCGAACCCTGGTCGAGCGGCCATTGAATACGCTGGGCTGCACCCGCTTCGACTTTCACTTGAGCGGTGCCACCCGGACAGCGCGCACATTGTACCTGTGGCTCGCTCACTACCTTAGCCATGTCAGCGTGAACATCAATGGCCAGGTCCGCCGGCTGCCGGCCAGCAGCGTCGCCTTCCCAGGTTTCAGCCCAGACGACGCGTTGCTGCCTTATCCGCAGAATGTCTTCGACGGCTACCGGATCCTGCAGGAATACTTCATCTTCCCTGAGCGCTTCCACTTCTTCGCCCTGACGGGCCTGGAGCAAATCTGGCCTGATCAGACGGCTCGGCATGTGGGCCTCGAATTCCACTTCATCCGCCAGTTACCTGATTCGCTGCGGATCGGCAAATCGGATTTCGGCCTGTTCTGCGCCCCCGCGGTAAACCTGTTCAAGCACAGTGCCGAGCCCATCGACCTCTCCAACGAAGCCGCCCAGGTCGAGCTCACGCCCAAAGGTGACGAGCGGCATGCCTATGAAATCTTCAGTGTCGATCAGGTCATCAGCACCCGTACGACAACAGACGGCAGTACCGGCAAACACCTGCGAACCTTCCGCCCTTTCGAGTCGTTTGCCCATGAGATCGAGCATGTCCAAGGCCGCACGGCGCTGTACTACCGCTACACCCTTGAAGACTCACTGCGTGGAGATGGCGTCACCCACCGCATCGCCTTCGTGCGTGGGGATGCCAACGCCTACATCGGTGAGTTGGAGACGGCGTCCATCGACCTGACCTGCACCAACCGCGATCTGCCGCTGGCATTGGGCGTCGACGACATCAACGTGCTCTGCGAGGTCACTCCGCCGCTGACCACCTACACCAACATCCGTACACCGACACGCCCCTGTCGGCCGGTGCTGGACGGTCAGCTGCAGTGGGCCTTGATATCCAACATGTCGCTCAACTACTTGTCACTGCTCGCGGCCGAGCCATTGAAGGCGGTCATCCGCGCTTACGACTTTGCGGCCCTGCACGACATCCAGCAGACGCGCACCACCCGCAAACGCCTCGATGGCATCCGGGATATCCAGACAGCGCCTCTGGATTGGCTGATCAAGGGGCAACCCATTCGCGGCTTGCGCACGCAACTGAAGCTCGATCAGGCCGCGTTTCTCTGCGAGGGCGACCTGTACCTGTTCGGCTGCGTGCTCGCGCACTTCTTCGCCCTGTACGCCAGCATCAATTCCTTCCATCAACTGGAAGTGATCAACATCACCAACAACGAGCACTACACATGGCCTATCCAGACCGGCAAGCAACCGCTGATCTAGCCGACAAGTTGCTCGCGGACGCGCACCGGTACAACTTCTACCAGTTGCTGGAGCGCCTTCATGGGCTTCACGGAGACGATCTTGAACCCCGCTGGCCCAGCGAGGACGCCCGGACGCGCGTGCGGCTTGGCAGCGATCCGCGACTGACGTTCCCTGTTTCGGACATCTACAAAGCCGAGCGCATGACCGAGACGGACAACCGCTATCGCGTGTGCGCCACGTTCATGGGCCTGCATGGCACCGACTCGCCGTTGCCGTCCTACTACCTGGAGCAGGTGGCATACGAGCATGCACAGGGCGTCGGCGTGCGCCCGGCCTTTTTCGACTTCTTCAATCACTACCTGCTCAGCCTGTTGCACCGCATCTGGCGCAAGTACCGCTACTACATTCGTTTCCAGCCGGGTGCCCGCGACGGATTCTCCCAGTACATTTTTGCCCTGCTCGGCTTGAACGACAAACAACTACGGGGCGACACGGCGTTGCCCTGGAGCCGGTTGCTCAGCTTTGCGGGCGTTATCGCCAGTCGCAGCCGCGCCCCCGGCACCGTAGCCGGCATCATTGCCCACTGCTTCGACCTGAAGCAGGTGCAGATTCGCGAGTTCGAATCCCGCTCGGTACCTACGACGATCCAGCAGCAGGTAAGCCTTGGCCGCAACAACGGTGAGCTGGGCAATTCTTTCATGATCGGCAGCCGCACGCGGACTCGCAGCAGCAAGTTCACCATCGTGATCAGCGAGCTTGACCAGGCACAGCTGCGTGGTTTGTTGCCCAGCGGCATCAACTTCAATCGCTTGCGTGCCCTGATCGACTTCCTGCTGCGCGATGGCTTGGCGTACGACCTGGAACTGCGGTTTAAGCAGAACGCGCTGTCGCCCTTCTGCCTGCACCCGAGCCAAGGCGCTCATTTGGGCTGGACCAGCTTCGTCGATGACCGCCATGGCCAGGTCAGCCCCGTCGTGCGGTTTCGGGGGCGGTCATGAGCACATTGACCTTGAGCATCACCAACCTCGACCAGTTGCAGCACAACGTCACAGCCCGGCACCAGTTCAATCGCGCAGGTGGCACCATCGGCAGCGTGGGGGCCACGTGGCTGATCAATGATCGTGAGCAGAGCGTAGCGCCGATCCATTGCGAGATCCGCTGGATCGAAGACGGCTTTTGCGTGATCGACTGCTGCCAGCGCACCTATCTGAACGACAACCTCGAAAGCTTGGGCCCACTCTTGGCCAGGCGTCTGCTCGAAGGTGACCAGCTTCGTGTTGGCGCTTATCGACTGTTGGCTCAGCTCTCACAAGACGAAGCCCGTTCGCTGGAGGCGTTATTCGAATCCGACTCGCGGGTACTCGACCAACTCATCCTGGATGCACCAGCGCAGTGCTGGCTGCCCAGATCGACACCGATACCAGAAGTCGCTGAGATCTGTTCGGTGTTCGATCCGGGTATGGGCAACGATCCCTTGGCAGCGCTGGACGCGGTGAGGGAGCCCACGCAAGAGACCCCGCTGATCCACCTGATGACAGGAGACCGCCCATGATGCGTCATTCACTGGTGGTCGGCCTTCTGACAGCACTGGTCGGGCTCTCGGGCTGTACCTCCCTGAGCAAAATTGGCCAAGTGGTCATGAACCCATCGATACCCGTCGGGCCGCCCAAGGATCATCCTACCGAAGTCGCGTTCAGCATCAACGCCAGCCCCACCCTCAACAGCAATCCAAACAGTCTGGCTGTAGCGGCCGAACAAGATGGTAGCCTGGAGCCCAGCCCCTACGCGGTCAACTTGAGCGCGGGCGACCCCTACGCCCTGACCGAGAAAGTCGCGACCCTGTTCGAGTTTCTTCAGGAGCAGTTCCCGGCAAGCTCGCCCGTCGAGTTGCCAGTGGAAGAGACCGACGAGCCAGCTCGCTCGCCCTTCGAGGAAAGCGCGCCTGGTCGCTACGAAGACTCCAATGTGGTGTTGACCCTACCGCGTGCAATCACCACCGCCGCCGAGCCGGTCGCCACCCCGATGTCCATCAAGATCCTGCAACTGCGCGACGACTCGCTGCTGCGTAACAGCCTCTACGAGTTGTTGGACAAAGACCCCGCCAAGGCGCTGCGCAGTACCTATATCCGCGATGACGATTACCTGCTACGGCCTGGGCAGTTCAAGTTCATTCCCTTTACCGCCATTGAGCCCGAGACCCGCTTCGTCGCGGTAATCGCCGACTACCGGAATCAGGAAAACGCCACCTGGAGCCAGGTACTGCGCATACCTCCCCGCGGCCACCGAATCATCCTGTCGGTGTTGCTCAACGACACGCAGGTCCTGCTCAAGGAAGAAGACTGATGGTTGCCCAGCCCTTCTCGCTTACTCACACTGACACGGAGCGCTCATGAGTTCACGTAATCCCGTCCTGTGGCCTGAAGGCCTGTTCGTCAAGCCGCAGCATTTCCAGCAGGCTGCGCGTGCCGCTGAAGCGGCCCTGCATCAACGGCTCGGCAGCCTGAACGCAGCTTTCTATGGCTTCAGCGAACTGCAACTGAACGACGAATACCTGAGCCTGGGCAAAATCGCCATCACCCGCGCACGCGGCATCATGCCGGACGGAACGGTGTTCGATATCCCGGCTGATCTGCCGCCACCACCGCCGCTGGAGATCGAGGACGACGGCGCGAAAGACAGCGAGGTCTATCTCTGCCTGCCACTGCGCACCGAGGGTGGCCGAGAGGTGAGCTGGCCCGACAATGCTGCCAACTTCCGCTACAGCGCCCAGGTTCAGGAAATAAAGGACACACATAGCGCCGACGGCGATTTGGCGCAGGTCGATCTGGCAGTGCCCAACCTGCAGCTCAAACGCAGGGCCGACGACAGCAGCGCCTACACCCGCCTCGCCATGGCGCGCATCCTGGAACGCCGCCCCGATGGCAGTCTGCGACTGGATGAAGGGTTCTACCCGACCAGCGTCTCGGTACGGGCGGTGCCGGCACTGCAGCGTTACCTCGAAGAGATCACCAACACCCTGCGCGAACGCTCACGCAACCTGGCTAGCCGGATTGGCGCCTCGGGCCAGTCCGGGATCGCCGATATCCGCGACTTCAACCTGCTGCAGGCGATGAACCGCTGGTGGCCATGCTTCCAGCACTTGGCCAGGCAGGGGCAGACACACCCCGAGCAGTTGTACCTGCACATGAGCCAGGCCTGTGGCGAGTTCGTGACCTTCACCGACGAGAGCCGGCTGCCCCCAGAGTACCCCGCCTATCAGCACACGGCTTTGCGCACCTCGTTCAAGCCACTGCAAGACACCCTGCGTCGCGCCCTGGGTACCGTCCTGCAACCGCGGGCCGTCTCGCTGCCGTTGGACCTGCGGGATTACGGGGTGATGACGACGACACTCGAAGACCGCCGCCTGATCGATGACGCTGACTTCATCCTCGCCGTGCGTGCAGACCTGCCACCGCCGACATTGCGCCAGCTGTTCTTGCAGAAAGCCAAGGTCACGTCCCTGGAGACCTTGAATGACCTGGTGCATAAGCAGCTGCCCGGTATCGCGCTACAACCACTGCCAGTAGCCCCTCGCGACCTGCCCTTCCACGCAGGTTTCAGCTATTTCGAGCTCGACCGACGCGACGAGGCCTGGGCCTGCATGAAGACCGCCAACGGTTTCGGGATTCATATCGCGGGGGAGTTCCCTGGCCTTGAGTTGCAGTTCTGGGCGATCAGGAGTGAGTGAGATGCCAGAGAACAACCACGCACACAATGCAACCGCATCTGCTCAAGCCGAGCAGTTGCAATCGATGCTTGGGAAGTCTTTGCCCACTGACGCCCCAGCCTCTGAGGCTTTCACACCAGAGCCGGAGTTGGTTGGCGAAGGCTATCCCGCAGATCCGGACTTTCAACTGCGAGGCGGCTACGGCAACTTGATGCTGGACGCCGCCGCACCGCTGTTTGGCCTGGTCATGCGCATACGCACGCTCGATACGTTGCCCAACATCGAGGAGGTGCACCAGCAGCTGCGCAACCAGATTGAAAACATCCAGCAAGAGATGCGTCAGCATGGCTATGAAACCACGCAACTATTGGCGTACTCGTACGGCCTGTGCCTGTTCATCGATGAGGCCGTGATGGAACGGCCGTGGGGCCAGAGCAGCCACTGGAGCCAAGAGCCGCTGCTCAGCATTTTCCACAGCGAAACGTTCGGCGGCGAAAAGATCTTCACCGTGATCTCGCGCCTGATGCAAGAGCCCCAGCGGTACAAGGACGTGCTGGAGTTCATGTATTTCATCCTGTGCCTGGGCCTCAAAGGCAAGTACGCCCTCGCGCCGAAGGGCGAAGAAACACTGAACACCCTCATTCACCAACTCCACGGAATCATCCGTGAGCTACGTGGACCTGCGCCGACAACCGTCTGCGACCCCTATACCAATGTTGCCCCGCGCAACTTCCGCATTAACCGGCAGTGGCCCTGGTGGAGCCCGCTGGTGATTTCCGCCATTGCGATGGCCACGGCCTACGGCATCTACAGCTACCGCCTGCACCTGATCACCAGCGAAGTGCTGCAGTCGCTCAACGGCATCTTGCAGCAGTAGACCGCCGGCATTCGGCATAACCGTATTCACGAATTGACGGGGCGCTTGCCTCGTTGAAAAAGCCCATCGATTCCGATGGCCACGCGACCTCTGGTCCGCGTGCTTCATCCACATGGACGCAGGAGAACTGCCATGCCAACACCCGCTTACATCAAGATCGAAGGCCAGACCCAGGGCAACATCACCGCGGGCGCCTTCACCTCCGATTCGGTCGGCAACGTGTTTGTCGAGGGCCACGAAGACGAGATCCTGGTGCAGGAGATCAAGCACCAGGTAACCGTACCTACCGACCCGCAGAGCGGCCAGCCTGCAGGCCAACGGGTACATAAACCCTTCACCTTCACCAGCGCACTGAACAAAGCGACACCACTGATGTATCAGGCGCTGTCCAGCGGCGAAATGCTGCCCACCGTTGAAGTCAACTGGTACCGCACTTCCGTGGAGGGCAAGCAGGAGCACTTCTTCACCACCAAGCTGGAGGACGCCACCATTGTCGACATCAACACCACCTTGCCTCACGCACAGAACAAGGAGAACGCTGACTTCACCCAGTTGATCGAGGTGGCGATGTCTTATCGCAAGATATCCTGGACCCATGTAGTCGCAGGCACCGAAGGCTCCGACGACTGGCGTAAACCGATCGTCTAACCCGGCCGAACATCCCTGGCGGGCAGGTCCTGCCAGGGGCGTTTGAACTCACAGACGGGGAAGGACTTTTCATGCCTAGCCAATCTGACTTGCGGTATAGCTTCGAGCCACTCGTTGGCAATACCGAGTTTGAAGTGGTGTCGTTCGAACTCAAGGAAGCAATCAGCGCGCCGTTCACCCTCGAACTGGAATTGATCAGCTTCGAACCCGATATCGATTTCGGCCAGTTGCTGGATAAACCCGGCGTGTTCACGATCTGGGATGGCGAAGGGCCGGTGCGCTACGTGCACGGTCTGGTCAGCCGATTCAGCCAGGGCGAAAGCGGCTTTTACCGTACCTACTATCACGCCTTGGTCGAACCCATCCTGGCCCGCGCCGGACTGCGCTCGAACTGGCGCATCTTTCAACAGAAGACCGTCCCGCAGATTCTTGAGCTGATGCTCGAGCGTCAGGGTATCGATCAATACGAACTGCGCGCGAACATGGCCCACCCCATGCGCGAGTTCTGTGTGCAAGCGGGCGAGACCGACCTTGACTTCATCGCCCGCCTGGCGGCTGAAGAGGGCTTCGTCTATCGCTTCGAGCACCGCGAAAAACTGCACAAGTTGATCATCACTGATCAGTTGCAATCCCTTGGGATGATCAGCCATGGCGCGCCCAGCACCGAGAACGATGACGAGGGTTTCTTCGAAGACGAGGACGTTATCCACCCCAATACCGTCCTGTATCACGCCAACAGTGGTGGCGATCAGGCCAGACCCTGCTTGCGACGCCTGCGCTACAGCGAGCAAGTGCGAACCTCGCGACAGGTCCAGCGCGACTACACCTTCACTCATCCGGCGTATCGCCAGGAGCACCGTGCTTGCGGCCCTTTTCTGGAGCACCAGTCCACCGAATACGAACGTTTCGACTATCCCGGCCGCTACAAACGCGATGCCGTGGGCAAGCCATTCACCGAGAACCGGATCAACGCCCTGCGCCATGATGTGCGCATCGCAGAAGTTCAGGGGGACGACGTCAGGCTGCAACCTGGCCTGAGCTTCACGCTCACAGGCCACCCCCGTGATGATCTGAATGCCCATTGGCGCGTGAACAGTGTGGTTCACAGGGGCAGCCAGTTCACCAGCTTGCAGGAAGAAGCCGCCGGCCTCGACCAAAGCACACGCTACGAGCAGACGGCTCAACTTGTTCCCGGCAGAACCGAGTGGCGCCCTGCTCCGCTGGACAAGCCTCGCGTTGACGGCCCACACATGGCGACCGTGGTCGGGCCACCGGGCGAGGAAATCTACTGCGACGAATGGGGCCGGGTCAAAGTCAGCTTCCCCTGGGACCGGGAGAGCAACAACAACGAATTCAGCTCGTGCTGGGTGCGGGTGTCCCAGGCCTGGGCCGGGGGCAGTTGGGGTTCGATGGCCATCCCGCGCATCGGCCAGGACGTGATCATCCATTACGTCAATGGCGACCCTGACCAGCCGCTGATCACTGGGCGCACCTACTGTGGCGATCAACTACCGCCCTACGACCTGCCCGACCACAAGACCCGCATGACCATCAAGAGCCAGACCCACAAGGGCGATGGCTTCAACGAGCTGCGGTTCGAGGATGAGCTGGGCAAAGAGGAAGTCTTCATCCATGCCCAGAAGGACCAGAACACGGAGGTCAACAACAACCAATCACTCACGGTTGGCGTGGACCGCACCCAGAAGATTGGTCAGGACGAGACCATCGCCATCGGCCGTAACCGCCTACGCGCAGTGAAAGCGAACGACACCCTGAAAGTCGGTGGCGGCAAGAACGACCTCATTGCCGGCGACTACGAAGTGGAAGCCGGCAACACGATACGCCTCAAGTGCGGCAAGACACTTATCGAAATGCATGCAAACGGCACCCTCAATATCACCTGCGAGACTTTCAACCTCACCGGCCAGCAGAGCGGGCAGATCAATACGTCCGCAGCGAAGCTCGATCTCAACCCTGAGGGCGGGCAGGCGGGCGCTACCGCAAATGGCCGCACGAGCAGTGGACTGAAGGCCGACGTAGATGGGCATTTCGAATGATGCAACCGGTAACCGCAGAAGACGCCAGAAAGGACTCCCCCGCATGACTGAATACATGACTCAAGATGTGCTCCTCGACTTGGGCGAGGAAGCACCCGAAGACCTGACACTGAACATGCTGCGCTTCGCCAACCGGGGAACGACATTGGTAGTGGCTCGCAGCCCGGTCACACACAACAAGACCTTGGACGAAGCCATTGAAGAGCAACTCAACGTGCTCCGCAAAAAATCGAAGGCATTGACCATCACAGCCACCCAGGTCGCACGACTGGGGGGCGAAGAGCAGTTCGTGGAGGCGCGCGAGATGGCCGTTCAATTCATGGTCGGCGACAAGCCCAACTTTCAACTCCAAGCGGCCTGCCTGGTGCCCTATCAGCAACGCTTGTTAGTGCTCAACTACAGCAAGCCCGGCCCATTAAGTGATAGCGATATCGAGCACTGGCGCGAGATCAAACAAAAGCTCCGATTTGCCTGAGCCCCTCTTCGCCTCAGGTCAATTCCTTTCTAACCACGTAGAGCTTGAAACCTATGGCGCAAATCGTCCATGCAGCCCGTGAGGGCGATGCAATTCTACATCCTTCGCTTGCGGCCGAAATGCTCAGCGCAATCGCCGAAGCTGTCATCTATGCAGCAGCAACTGCTGCCGTTGCCGCCGCCATCAGTCTGGCTGTTGTAGGTACCGTAGCGACCGGCGGCGCAGCCGGCATCGCTATCGCTGCCGTCGCCGGCGTGGCGGTCGGTGCAGTGAGCACCCTTTCGGTCGGCGAAGAGCAGTCTATTGGAAGTGCGATCTCCAGTTTCTGCGACGACCTTGGCAACAGTGTCGACGCACCCGATCCCTACGGAAAGATTGAAAGCGGGTCAGCCAATGTCTTTATCAACGACAAGCCCGCCGCTCGCGCAGCGGGTATTACGGGCCCACCGGGCGGCGGAGCGGCCGAAGGTGAACAGGCAGAACCTTCCATCTTGGAAAATGTGGGGTCCATGGCGATGGCTGCGGCGCCCTACCTGCTCCCGGTCTTGGGACTGGGCATGGCGATACGTGACATCTTCAATCCGCCCGTCACGACACCTAAGGATCCTGGTGCAAAACCCAGGGACGAAGATACGATTTCCTGCAGCCGCCACCCACCTCTGCCCGACAACCAGATCGCCCAGGGATCGGACAAGGTTTTCATCAACGGCCAACCCGCTGCCCGATCAGGTGACAAGACCACCTGCGATGCCACCATCGATGTGAATGAAAAAGTGTCGCCGAATGTGCGCGTCGGGGGCGGCACGGCGACGGTTCGTGACATTCGCAATGGCAAAAGCAAGATGGCGATGTTTACGGGAATTATTGCCGGGATCCTAATTTCACGACGAATACGATTCCGTCCCCGCCCCTTGAAGAGCATGTTTCCTTTCTCGCTGTTCAAACGCTGCGTAGGCAATCCCGTCATCGTGTCGACTGGCAGCAAAGTGCTCGGTGGACCTGAGGATGTTGACTTCAACCTTCCGGGATTGCTGGGAATCGAATGGGCGCGTGGTTACGACAGCAATGATAAACGCCGTGACGGCCTCTTCGGTATGGGCTGGAGTGTCCCCTACGAGGTAGAGCTGGTACGCGTCCCGCACCCTCAAGGCGGCCAGCTGTGGATCTACATCGACGAAGAAGGCAACCGCTTGGAACTGGGGCGCCTCAGCGCCGGCGATGCGTTCGTTAGTGTCACCGACGGTCTTGCATTCTTCCAACTGGAAGGCGGTCAGACTGTCGTCGAGGACATCAACGAAGGACGCTATCAAGTCTTTGACAGCGATCCTTTCAACCCACAGCGCTCACGCCTGATACGCCTCGGTGACCGCAACCTCAACGTGATCGACCTACTGTACGACGACCAGGGCCGATTGCAGGTTCTATACGACGAATATGGCCGGACCATTGTTCAACTGCACTATGACCTGCGTCACCCAAATCGGGTCAACAAGGTTTCACAAGCTTTCCTAAAGAACAGCGAACCACTTGCCATAGAACGTAACGAAACACTCGCGAGCTACCGGTATACCGAGCACGGGCAGTTGCACGAAGTGCTAGATGCCACTGGCCAACTGATCCGCCGCTTTACCTACAACACCGAGGGTTATCTCAACAGTCATCAGTTGGCTAGTGGCGCTGTGCGCCACTACGAGTGGGAAAAATTCAGTATTCCCTCCAAGCGTCCAACGCCTAAACGCGCCGATGGCACGCCCTACTCCTTGCCGCCTTTGCTTGAGCAACAATCTGACCACGAGTGGCGGGTGGTACGTCACTGGGGGAGCGATGGCGAGGAATACCGGTTCGAGTATAACTTGGAAGACGGTGAAACAGCCGTCACCGATAGCCTCGGCCGCCAGAGCCGCTATTACTGGGGGCCGATGTACGAGGTGTACAAGTACATCGACCCACTTGGTAATTGCTGGCAAGAGGAAATCATTGCCGGCCAACTGGCCAAGAGTACCGACCCTCAAGGAGGAGAATGGCGTTATAGCTACGACGACCTCGGCCGTTTGATCGAGACCCGTGATCCTCTAGGACGCAGTGAGCATATCGAGTATTTGCAGCATTGGGCGTTACCCGTTCAGATAACGGATGGGTCAGGCCGGATACAAAAATTTGCTTACGACAGCCATGGCAACATGCTCTGGGAGAAGGACCCGCTGGATCGCGAAACCGTGTATCAATACGATCGAGAAGGTCGCGTGATCTGCGTCACCGACGCCTTGGAAAAAAACAAGTATCTCAGTTGGAATGCCCGGGGCCAGTTGCTCAGCTACCGCGATTGCAGCAACGCTCAAATCCTCTATCACTACGATCTGTATGGCCGCTTGCGCGAACGTGTCAATGCTCGTGGTGAGCAAACCCTCTTCCGCTACGACGCACGCGGCTACCTGTTAGAAAGCGAGCGTCCCGATGGCCGCATAGACCGCTATGAGGTAGATGTCGCAGGCCAACTCACACGTTACATCGACCCTGCGCAGAAGAAGCTGCAGTTTCATTATGATGGCAGTGGCCGTCTGATCGAACGCGCAGATGCCATGGGCTATCGCGTGAAGTTCAGTTATGACGCCTATGGCCGTTTGCTCCAACTCACAAATGAAAACGACGAATCCTATAGCTTCGGCTGGGACGCGCTAGACCGACTCGTTGCGCAACAGGATCTCGATGGCAGCGGACGAGTATACGATTACAACGTGTTGAATGCCGTAACCCGGCTTACACATCTCCCTGCGCCAGAAGAACAGCTGCCACTGTCCGAAAACGCCCCGCCAACCCGGAACACTGCCATCGTTCATGCCTTCGAACGGGATGCAATGGGTCGGCTGTTGTGCAAACAAACCGATGACGGCGTTACCGATTACCGCTATGACGACTCCGACAATCTGCTTTCGATTATTTTCACCGATACCGAAGGCACGAAACAGCAACTGGATTTTACCTACGATGATAACGGACAGTTACTCAGCGAAACCTGCAACGCTGGCTTGCTGCACTATCGCTATGACGAACTGGGTAACCTTCGAACCTTGACCCTGCCCGATCAGCGGGAGCTGAATTACCTGCATTACGGCAACGGCCACCTGCACCAGATCAACTTGAACGGTCGCGTCGTCACTGATTTCGAGCGCGATGCGGTGCACGATGAGGTCATGCGCACCCAAGGCAAGCTGATTACACGTACGCGATACGATAGCAGCGGTCGCTTGGCAGGTAAGGCCATCCATTACCGCGACGCCCCTGTTGAAGTGCTGCCATTGCTGGACAAGGCCTACAGCTATGATGCCAGCGACAACATGATTAGCGAAGTACTGACCCAGACCCAGCGTCGCGGCACGACCAACACTGCCAACGATAACACCGTCCATCTCGAACAAATCATCGGCCGCTTCCTTGCCCTACCGCACACGAGCAAGAGCTACTCAGGACGCAACCGTTACGGCTACGACCTGAACGAACAATTGCAAACCGTTCAGCAGTCGCGCCCCAGCTGGCAAGCCACGCAAGTCGAAGATTTCAAGTACGACAAGGCCGGCAACCTGTTCGACGGCTCCAAGCTCAACGGTCTGATCAAGCACAACCGCGTGCTGGTGTATCAGGACAAGCGCTATCGTTACGACCGCTTCGGTCGCCTGCGCGAGAAGCGCATCGGCAGCAATTGGGTGCAATACTTCGAGTACGACGCCGAGCACCGATTAATCTGCGTTGACCAATGCAAAAGCACGCTGCGCGAGCGCGTAGTTTTCAATTATGACCCGCTGGGCAGACGAATAAGCAAGGAGGTGTATCGGGAAGAGAATTCCGAGCCGGTCCGGTGCACGTTATTTCACTGGCAAGGGCTACGGTTGTTGCAAGAAGAGCAGAAAGGACTGTCGAGCGTCTATGTCTATGCCAGTTCGGATAGCTACGAGCCTTTGGCAAGGATCGACGGGAAGCCTGGACAAGAAGATGTTCAGTATTTCCATACCAACCTTGCGGGACTGCCCGAGCAACTGACGGGGGCTGATGGAGAGACACTCTGGCGCAGTGATAATCAGGGATGGGGTGGTACGCGGGATGAGTGGCACTGTCCCAGGCAGGCGCGAGAGCAGAATCTGCGGTTTCAGGGGCAGTATCTTGATCGAGAGACAGGCCTGCACTACAACACATTTAGATATTTTGATCCAAATATCGGGCGATTTACGCAGTACGATCCGATCGGTCTTAAAGGCGGGGTTAATCTTTACCTATACGCTCCAAATCCGATATTGTGGATTGATCCGTCTGGATGGACATCCTGCGACTTACTGCCGAATGGAACTAAAACATTCGAATTCGAAAGGGCCCTTGCCAAGCTACCTGCAAATGAACGAGTAGCCATGGTAAAAGATATGGCCAGCAAAGTTGCTAGCGCGCACAACTGGAAGAGGGCCACCAATATTGAGAAATTCAACAGAGGCAGAACAATTTACACCGATGGAAAACACTACTATTCTATAGATACTCAGCACGGACGATTCGAGCGAACAAGCTTAAAAAGTGGCAAACATCTGGGAGAAGTTGACATGAGCCTAAGGCCCATATTAAATTCTCTTGATCCAGGCGGCGGACATGACCTGAGGGTTAAATAAATGAATAGACTGATTGAGCACCCTAGAAATTTTGTGTCAAATGGTGCCATTCTACGCTTCCCTGCTAAATGGCCATATGAAGACGTCGTAGATCTAATGCTTACTAGCATGCCAGATCATGAATCCGAATTCGGGCTTGTCGTTACCACAGGACAAAAGGCGGGTCTAGTTTTAGTCAAGCTACCAAGCGAATCAGAATCGCAGTTTGGGCGAGGTGTTCGCCTCGAATGGCTGATATCTAACTGGGAAAAATGGATTTATCCGGAATGTGATGTTTCTGAAGTGCTTTTCCTAGAGCATTATCCTGCAGCGAGCCTATAAAAGCACCCCCAAGCTCCCAGGTGTTCAGTCCCAGAAAGTCATGGTGCATCTTTAACCCCCCCAGGAGGAACACGGGAAAGGTAAGAAGTGCGGCCCCGAAGCCTGTCATCCACGAAAAGAACCACTACATATTCCATATTAATGGCAACTACCACGGAAGGAGATAGCACTATGTATAGCCAACCCTAGCGAACTGACTTAATAAATAAAGTATCAAGCATATTGAACTCAAATGAAAATAGAGGAAATATTTCGGCATGGGCATTTGATATTTTTAATGATAACCCATTAATATCGATGACCCCGTGACTTGGAAATACCTGAAGCTACCAGGGGCTGTTGATCTACCTTCTTCAGACCGAGATTATTTATACACCAATGATGACCTTCATCACTGGATAATTGAAATCGAAAGTAAATAAAAAGACTTCCAAAAACCACAGACAAACGAGGACATCAGAACGCCGACCTAGCCATCTGCTGGTGAGTCATCTGCCGTCTGTTCAACGTCCAAGCAGCGCCAGCACCACCCGAAGCCTTCGAACAAGCCCCATCCAAGCCACCAAGAGGAAGCAAGCAATCCCGCTGAATCATCCTTGCCAAGGAGCGCTCGCCACTGACGATAAAACTTGACCTTTTCTTGCCCTAAATCAGCAAAACCTCACATCGAGGCGCTCGTACCTTGCCCCTGGCACCTTCACCCAGTAAAAAGTCTCAAAGACCCGCACCCAGCGGCCTACAAGAAACTCAAGCGAGCCCTGAATGATCCGAGACTCCTTCCTCCACCGCACGCTGCAAACCCTCAGCGCTCTGCAGCAACGCCTTTTCCCGAAATGCCACCACCTCTCCCGCGAAGAAGCCCGCCTGGTCGAGCAATTCCGCGAGCTTTCGACGACAGACAAGGTCGCTATCCGCTACCTGTGCACGGCCTACTGGTACACCACTCGAAACATCTCTAACTGAGGCGACCCCAAACCCGGGCCGCCTCGCCCGCCCTCACGCCAGGCTATCGAGCCCCATCTGCCAGAAGTCCGCTTCCAACCGCGAAGCCTGCCCAAACACCCCCGCCAGCTCCACGAACCGCTGCTCCGTCATGCTCCGTGCCGCCAGCTCATCCAGATGCTTGCGCGCTGCTGCCGCCACGCCTTGATACCCCTCGCCCGCATACTCGCCGATCCACTCCCGATACGGGTGCTCGCTCAGGTCGCCAATCTGCTCGGCCAAGGTCCGGCCGATTTCGGCGTAACCGATCACGCACGGCGCCAGGGCCGCATGCAGTTCCAGCAAATCCCCCGCCGCGCCGCAGTCGAGCACATAACGGGTGTAGGCCACGGTCGCCTGGTGCTCCGGCGCCGCCTCGATATCGGCCTGGGACAGCCCCCAGCGCGCGCACAGGCGCAGGTGCAGCTCGGTTTCGTCGAGAATCGCTGCCAACCCGGCCTGGGCGGCGCGGATATCGGCCGGCAGGCGGCTCTTGTAGGCGGCCAGCGCCCAGGCGCGAGCGAACTGGATGAGGAACAGGTAATCCTGGACCAGGTAGGTACGGAACGCTGCTTCCGGCAAGGTGCCCTCGCCCATCTGGCGGACGAAGGCGTGGTCGACGTAGCTGGACCATTGGCCGGCCGTGGCGGCCTTGAGGCGCTCGAAGATATCCATGCTCAAGCCTCCTCGGCGTAGACGGCATCGAAGAAGGCCAGCTCCAGCGCCACGGTGCGGGCGTAGAAGTCGCTGGCCAGTGCGGCTTCCTGAGGGCCGACGCGGTCGAGTTCGGCTTGCAGGAAGGCGACGAAGTCATTGAACGCCGGGTTGTCGTGCAGGGTGATCCATTCTGCGTAGACGAAACTGGCCGGGTAAGGCTTTGGCGCTTTCACCGCCCAATCCAGGTACAGGCCTTCGGCAACGTTAAGCACCGCCAGCGCGGCCGCGTAGGAACGGGTGGCCGCCGCCTCGCGCATGATCGCCTTGAAGCCGGCGGTGGGAGCCGTGTCGGCGGGGGCGCCGCGTTGCTCGGGGCTGACATCCAAAGCCTCGAAGGCACGCAGGAAGTAGGTGTTCTCGTCGCTGCAGATCATCCCGGCGAAGCGGCCGAAACGCAGGCGCGCCTCGAACGTGTCTGCCGTGGCGATGGCGGCGCCCAGCAGGGTCAGAAAGCTGTCCAGGAAGCGATGGTCCTGCACCAGGTAGCGGACCATGATCGGGTCGGCGACCGTGCCGGCGCAGAGTTCGGTGACGAAGCGGTGGCCAACGGCGGCGGACCAGGTTGGCTGGTTCTGCTCGCGCAAGGTCTGGCTGAAACGTTCGGTCATGTTGCTGCCCTCCATAGGGTGACAGCGAGACCGTTGTGGCTGGGCATGGAGCGGCCTCGCAATGAGGCCGGCAAAAAGGCAGGTCGGCAGTCCCATCCCTTCGCCGGCATGATCCGGATCAGGTTCGAAGGGTCACCGCGCTGCTACTGCCAGCGGTTTCTCAGCCCGTTGCCGGGCTCCCCTTGGTGGGCAACAGGTATACAGACCTGAATGGGAATTGTCACCTTCTCCAGCACCGATCCTGGGCCTTCCCCACCCGTTTTCGGGGACTTACACCCGTTCCTTGACACCCCGTTATTTAGCGCGCCTCAGGCGCCACAAGGATTTGTTTAACAAAGCATTACTGAAACATCTGTTGGCACATCCATTGCTCCGGCCGTTCCACCCAGGCACAACGCCATTGATGGCCCCTAGCCATTTAGCCGCGAGCGAGGCACCCGGCAATGAAAACATCTGCCATGACCCACCCCAACCGCCCTGCCTTCACCCTGTCCGCCGTGACCGCGCTGATGCTCAGCCTCGGGCTGATCTCAGCCATGGCCTCTTCCCTCGATGACGTGAGCCAGCCACCGCCGACGGACCCTTCGCACTTCGACGACCAGCCGGCAGACCCCAACCCGGCCCTGCTCAACCTGTTCAACCTGCCCGAGGCCAACGAGGGTTCGCTGGAACTGAAGGACGGGGTGTTCGGCGACCGGTCGACCAACCGTGTCGACAACGTGCTGCCCCCGGCGCTGCAGACCTCACGCAATTACCCTACCAATGGCAAGCCGAGCCCGTTGTTCGGTGCCCAGCCCTTCACCCAGCAATTGCTGCTGTTCGAAGAATTCGGCCCGGAGAAGCTCGACCCCAGCCTGCCGCCTCCGGCGCTGACCTTCCCGGTGCCGACATTGGGCGCCGAACCGGCCCAGGACCCTGACAATGTCGCCCGCAGCGGCCCGAGCGGCAATGCCCTGGAGGCCTTCCTCAAGCAACCGGGGCTTTACCCGTTCCCCACGCAGTACGCCAACACCCTGGACCGCAACCCCTGGAAGGCGCAGATCGAGATGTTCCTGAACCGCAACTCGGTGGGCTCGCCCGCCGAAGGCCGGCCACCAGGAAAGGGCTGGTCGCATCAGCGCTGGAACGAGTTCTATCCCCAGGCCGCGTTCAAGACCGCACAAGCCGGCGCGCGCATCAACCAGGGGCTGCGTGACCGCAAGCAGTTGCACAACTATGCCGTGGGCGAATTCGCCCCGGGCGGGCTGTACTACCAGACCTCTGACATCCCGACCACGCTCGGCACCACCAAGGGCATCGACACCCGCTTCCACCCGAACATGCCGCTGCAGAACCACAAGTCGCTGTGGACCTTCGACGGTACCTTCCCGGCCAAGCTGCTGATGGTGCGCTATGGCCAGCCGGTGCTGATGCGCCACTACAACGCGTTGCCGATCGACCCGGCGGCCAACGCCGGTTTTGGCCTGCACACCATCTCCACCCACGAGCACAACGGCCACTCGCCAGCCGAGAGCGACGGCTTCGCCAACGCCTATTTCTTCCCTGGCCAGTACTACGACTACCGCTGGCCGATCCAACTGGCCGGCTACGACACCATCAACACCCGTGCCGAGGACCCGCGCGCCGCCTTCCCGTGCTCGCCTGGCGAAACCCTGTTCGTCAACGACGCCAACCCAGGCCTGAAAACCTGCGACAACGGCAGCATCAAGATTCGCGGCGACTGGCACGAAACCATGAGCACCCACTGGTTCCACGACCACATGATGGATTTCACGGCGCAGAACGTCTACAAGGGCAACGCCGTGATGATGAACTACTACAGCGCCCTCGACCGCGGTAACGAAGCGCTGCAGGACGGCGTCAACCTGCGCTTCCCCAG
This sequence comes from Pseudomonas sp. NPDC089401, assembly GCF_044749485.1. Taxonomy (NCBI): domain Bacteria; kingdom Pseudomonadati; phylum Pseudomonadota; class Gammaproteobacteria; order Pseudomonadales; family Pseudomonadaceae; genus Pseudomonas; species Pseudomonas sp. NPDC089401. The sequence continues at coordinate 241,096 of NZ_JBIVIA010000009.1, forward strand.
CGGCACTGGCATGCCCTGGGGCAACCGTGACTACGACGTCAACTTGCTGATCGCCGACAAGGCCTGGGATCAGAACGGCCAGCTGTGGTTCAACCCGTTCAACACCGACGGCTTCCTCGGTGACCAGATCCTGGTCAACTGGCAGTACCAGCCCAAGCTCAAGGTGCGCGCGCGCAGCTACCGCTTCCGCATCCTCAACGGCTCGGTGTCGCGCTACTTCAAGTTTGCCGTGGTGCGTGAGATCGCCGGCAACGGCGGCGAGTTCAAGGGCCCGTCCGGCTCCAACGTGTCGTATGCGCGGGTGCCGTTCCACATGATCGGCAACGACGGCAACATCATGGAACACGCCGTGCCGTTCGACGGCACCATGGACCTCAATGGCGACGGCAAGCTCGATGACAACAACGGCATCATGCCGTTGCAGGGCATCGCCGAGCGCTACGACATCATCGTCAACTTCGCCAAGAACGGGATCAAGGTTGGCGACAAGCTGTACTTCGTCAACCTCATGGAGCACGACACCGGCAAAGGCCCGAAACAGGTCATTTCGCTGGCCGACGTGCTGTCGGAGAAGTACAAGGCGGTGATCAAGCAGACCAGCAAGGGGCCGGAGTGGGACAAAGGCGACCCGGTCGTCGGCAAGTTCCTGCAACTGATCGTGCAACCTTACAGCGGCCAGGACGTCAGCATGGACCCGAGCGCCTACGAGCCGGCCAAGCCAGGCAAGGCCGAAGGCCTCAAGATGATCCCGCTGACGATCGATCGCACTGCGGCCGCCGACCAGGAGAAAATCAAGAAGGCCCGCCACCGCGAGTTCATCTTCGGGCGCTCCGACGGCACCGACTCCACCCCGTGGACCATCAAGACCGACGGCGGCTTTGGCTACAGCATGGACCCACGCCGCATCAGCGCCGCGCCCCAGCTGGCCAGCGAAGCGACCCAGGGCGGTTTCAGCGGTGACGGCACCCTGGAAGTGTGGAAGATCAAGAATGGCGGCAACGGCTGGAGCCACCCGGTGCACGTGCACTTCGAGGAAGGCGTGATCCTCAGCCGTGATGGCAAGGCACCGCCGGAATGGGAAAAATGGGCGCGCAAGGATGTCTACCGCATCGGCCCGGACGCCGACTCCTCGGGCGAGGTGGAAATGGCCATCCGCTTCCGTGAGTTCGCCGGTACCTACATGGAGCACTGCCACAACACCCAGCACGAAGACTCGTCGATGCTGCTGCGCTGGGACATCGAACACCCAGGGCAATTCCAGGTGATGCCGACCCCGCTGCCAGGCTGGGATGGCGTGCAGTACATGGCCTCGGTCGGCCTGCCGACCTTCCGCACCGCCAGCAGCAACAGCGGCCAGGACCCGGCCAACAAGCCACCGGTGGCCAACAACGACAGTGCCGCGACCACGGCGGGCAAAGCCATCGTGCTCAATGTGCTGGCCAATGACACCGACCCCGAAGGCAACCTGCCGTTGACCGTCAAGGACCTGAGCCAGCCAGACTCCGGCAAGGGCACGACCAGCACCGATGGCAGTAGCGTGACCTACACCCCGCCGGCCACCGTCGACACGCCCTTCACCGCCAGCTTCAACTACACCGCGCGTGACGCCAAGGGTGCCGACTCGCTGACCCCGGCCACGGTGAGCATCGCCGTGAGCCCGGCGGCGGCCATGGACGACATCCAGGTCAGCAGTGCCGTGGTCCAGGTGCGCAGTGGCAACCGCTACACCTGGGACCTGTCCGGCACCACCTCGGTGGCCACCGGCAACAGCATCACGGTCACCGCAGCCACCACCAGCGGGCCGGTGAACCTGGGCACGGCGACCTTGAGCGCTGCCTCCAGCGGAGCGCGCTGGCGGTTGTCGGTGACCACCACCGGCGGCACGCTGGCGACACCGGCGACAGTGACCGTGCGCTCGTCCCTGGGGCAAAGCGTGACCGTGCCGGTCAGCGTCAAGTGATCGACTGTTGAAAACGGGGCCGCCATGCGGCCCCCATCACAGCAAACCCGAGGAATGACATCATGGCCTGGTCATGGCGTGTCCTGCTTGCACTGTGCATGTTCGCCGCCGGCCTGCACTACTGGCCGATCAAACCGGCGCAATCGGCCCAAGCCAGCGGGTCCGGCACCCCCTGGGGCGCCGACTACTTCCCCAACACACCACTGGTGACCCAGGACGGCGAAAAGGTGCGCTTCTTCGACGACCTGATCAAGGACAAGGTGGTCGCCATCAACTTCATCTTCACCGGCTGCTCCGACTCCTGCCCGGTGGAAACCGCGCGCCTGCGCCAGGTACAGAAGATCCTCGGCGACCGTGTCGGCAAGGACATCTTCCTCTACTCCATCAGCATCGACCCGTACAACGACACCCCGGCCACCCTCAAGCGCTACGCCGAGAAGTTCAACATCGGCCCCGGCTGGACCCTGCTCACCGGCGAGCCTGCCGACATCGAGCAACTGCGCCGGCGCCTGGGCCTGTACATCGATGGCCTGGAGAACGGCCGCTCCAAGGACCACAACCTGAGCCTGATCATCGGCAACCAGGCCACCGGCCGCTGGATGAAGGCCTCGCCCTTCGAAAGCCCGTACATCCTCGCCGACCGCCTGGGCAACAGCCTGCACAACTGGAAGCAGGCCACCGCCATGGCCAACGACTACGCCAATGCCCCCGAAATCCGCCCGCCGAGCAGCGGCGAGCAGATTTTCCGTACCCGCTGCTCGTCCTGCCACACCGTGGGCAACCGCGAGCCTGGGCAACCTGGCATCGGCCCGGACCTGCTGGGCGTCACCCGCCAGCGCGAGGCCAGCTGGCTCAATCGCTGGCTGCGTGAGCCGGACCAGATGCTGGCGGAAAAAGACCCGCTCGCCACCCTGCTGTATGAGCAATACAACCGCCTGGCCATGCCCAACATGCGTCTCGGCGATGAAGAGGTCGGCGCGCTGATCAGCTACCTGGAAGAAGAAACTGCGCGCCAGCAGGCCCCCCTTGCAGATCGGGGAAAACCTTAGCGGCACATCGCCACCAGTCATTAGGCTGTCATCTCCCTGTCGTATTTTCGACCTTCACCCCACGGTCGGGAATACCCGCAGTGATCCGCCGTTCTCTGTCCTCCGCAGGCCTGCTGCGCCTGTTGATCCTGATGCTCTGTGCCGCCACCCTGGCCTTTCTCTGGGGGCTGTACTTCACCCAGAAGGCCGCCTCGCGCCAGGATGCGCTGGCGGCCAAGGCCGGCGAACACCTGAACCTGGCCAGCATCGTCGGCGAAAGCCTGCGCCAGCTGGTGGACCGCGCCCAGGCCGTCGGCCGTGTCACCCAGGACGACATGAAAGCCTTGCGCCAGGGCAGCTTCAGCCTGGCCCGCCTGCTGGCCGAAGACCCCGTGTTCAAGCGCATGAGCCTGTACGACCGCCAGGGCCGACTGCTGTCGTCCAGCCATGCGGACGAGGCCGCGCAACTGCCCGCCGACTGGCTGCAACAGCTCAAGGTGCATGTCGCCCACTACGGTTTCAAACCGTTCCTGCCCCGCGTTGCGCCCGACACCGCGCCATCGGCCATACCCAACTGGCGCCTGCCGTTCCTGTTGCCGCTCACCGACCTGCAAGGCCGCCAGATCGACAACATCCTCGTGGTGCAGCTGGACATCGGCTACCTGGCGGTGCTGTTCCAGCACATCGACCTGGGCGACAGCGGCTTGGTGCGCCTGCTCCAGGCCGATGGCCAGGAGCGCCTGCGCATCGACACCAGCGGCGTGGTGGTGGCCGGCGACAGCCTGGAGCCGGCCCTGGGCGATGCCGGCAGCGAAGCCGGGCAACTGACCCAGTATGCCGCCGGCAACGCTTACCAGAGCCTGTACCGGCGCGTCGCCGAGCGTGGCTTCAGCGTCGTGGTGAGCCAACGCCACGCTGAAATTCTCGCCCCTTCGCTGCTGGCCTACTCGCGCCAGTTCTGGCTCAACCTGAGCATGACCCTGATGATCCTCGCCAGCCTGGCCTGGACCTTGCGCCTGCTGCGCAAGCGCCAGGAAGCGTTCAGCGCCCTGGAGCATGCGCAGCAGGTCAACCAGCAACTGATCGGCCGCCTCGAAGACGAGCACCGGCGCAGCAGCCACGCCGCCGCCACCGACCACCTCAGCGGCCTGCACAACCGCCGCCAGTTCGTCGAGGTGGCCGGGCAGGCACTGACCCGCCAGCGCGGCAAGCGCAGGTTGATGGCCATCCTGTTCATCGACATGGACCGCTTCAAGTCGATCAACGATTCGCTCGGGCACAAGATCGGCGACCTGCTGCTGCAGGCCGTGGCCGGGCGTATCCAGCGCCTGCTGGAGCCAGGCGACGAGGCCTCGCGGTTCGGCGGCGATGAATTCGTGGTGCTGCTGGCGGGCGAGCGCAGCGAGGAACAGATCAACAGCTGGGTGCGCGGCCTGGTGCAGAAGCTGTCGGCCACCTATGCCCTCGACGGCCAGGAGGTCAACACCAGCCCGAGCGTCGGCGTCAGCATCTGCCCGCGCGATGGCCAGGACATCGACAGCCTGATCCGCAGCGCCGACGCTGCGATGTATTCGGCCAAGCAGGCCGGGCGCGCCCAGTACCGCTTCTTCGACCCGTCGCTGAACCTTGCCGACATCCAGGCCTTCACCCTCGAACAGGCGTTCGGCAGCGCCCTGACGGAACGCCAGTTCGTGCTCCACTACCAGCCGCAGATCCGCCTCGACAGCCAGCGCGTGCTCGGCTACGAAGCGCTGGTGCGTTGGGACCATCCGCAATTCGGGCTGCTCTACCCCGACCGCTTCATCGGCCTGGCCGAGCGCAGCGGCTTCATCGTCGAACTGGGTTGGGAAGTGCTGCGCCTGGCCTGCGAGGAACTGGCCCGCTGGGATGCCCAGGGCCGTGACACGCGCCTGGCGGTGAACGTGTCGGCGCTGCAGTTGCGCCAGGCCGACTTCAGCACCCGCCTGCTGGCCAAGCTGCACCTTTACGGCATCGCCCCGCAGCGGCTCGAGCTGGAAATCACCGAAACCACCATCCTCGACCCCGAAGGCGATGCCATCGAGCACCTGCATCGCCTGCGTGCGGCCGGCCTGGGCATCAGCCTGGACGACTTCGGCCGCGGCTACGCCGGCTTCGCCCACCTGCAGTCGCTGCCGCTGAGCAAGCTGAAGATCGACCGCTCGCTGATCGCGCCGCTGTCCAACAGCTACGACGACAGCCCGATCGTTTCCTCGACCATCATCCTGGCCAAGCGCCTGGGCCTGGAAGTGGTGGCCGAAGGCGTCGAGACCCGTGAGCAGGTGGTGTGCCTGAAGCTCGCCGGCTGCGATATCGCCCAGGGCTACTACTTCAGCCGGCCCCTGTCGCCGGGGCAGTTGCTGGAATATCCCCCCTTCAACGGTATCGAGGAAAAGCCATGCGTGCACTGAAGCTGCTGGCCGGGCTGCTGCTGGCCCAGTTGCTGGCCGGCAGCGCGCTGGCCGACTGCACGCCGCGCAGCCTGCGCCTGGCGGTGATCCCGATCAAGAGCAACGAGGAGATGGTCCGCGAACACCAGGCACTGCTGCAGCGCCTGAGCCAGGCCGCCGGCGTACCGGTGGAACTGGTGATCGCCGCCTCCTATGAAGCCGTTGTCGATGCCGTCGTCTCCGGCGGTGCCGACATCGCCCGCCTGGGCCCTGCGTCCTATGTGCTGGCCCACCGCCGTGACCCAGGCATCGAACCGTTCGCCACCTTCACCTTGAGCGCCGGGCCCTTCACGCCGGCGGGCAGCCATTACCATTCGTTGCTGCTGGCCCGTAGCGATACCAGCGCTGACCTCGATGCGCTGCGGGGCAAGCGGGTGGCCTTGAGCGACCCGGCCAGCACGTCCGGCAGCCTGGTGCCCAGCGTCGAGTTCCCGTCCGAGGTCGGCACGCCGTTGCCGCAGTTCTTTGGCTCGCTGGTCTATGCCGGGACCCATGACAAGGCGCTGGAAGCCTTGCTCGACGGACGCGTCGAGGCTGCCTTCGTCGCCAGCGAGCGGGTCGACGCCTACCTGGCCCGGCATGCCCTGGCGCCGGCCACGCTCAAGGTGCTGTGGCGTTCGCGGCCGATCCAATACGACCCGTATGTGTTCAGTGCCAGCCTGTGCCCGGCCTTGAAGCAGCGTATCCGCCAGGCGATGCTCGACGACCCCGAGGCATTGACGGGCTTCGTCGCCTCCCAGGATGCCAGCGGGCTGGTGCCGGTGAGCCAGGCCGACTATGACCCGCTGCAGAAAATGATGGATGCTGCTTTGCCCCGCTGACCTGCACCGGCCCCTTCGCGGGCAAGCCCGCTCCCACAGGGTCTCTGAATTCTGAGCCGAGTGCAGTATCTGTGGGAGCGGGTTTACCCGCGAAAGGGCCGGGACAGGCCAACCCTTTAGCGGTATGGTGTCGCCATCAGCAACCGGCCCCACCACCATGACCGACATCGAGCGCTACGTCCGCGCCGCCACCCGCGACAACACCCGGCGCAGCTACCAGGCGGCCATCGAGCACTTCGAGGCGCACTGGGGCGGGTTCCTGCCGGCCACCGCCGAGAGCATCGCCCGCTACCTCGCCGAGCATGCCGAGCAGCACGCCGTCAGCACCTTGCGCCAGCGCCTGGCGGCCCTCAGCCAGTGGCATGTCAGCCAGGGCTTTCCCGACCCGACCAAGGCCCCGCTGGTGCGCCAGGTGCTGCGCGGCATCCGCACCCTGCACCCGACCCCACCGAAGCAGGCCGCACCGTTATTGCTGCAACACCTGCAGCACGCCGTAGAACAGTTCGAGGAGGAAGCCCGCCAGGCCCGCGAATGCCACGACCTGCCTGCCCTGCGCCGGGCCCGGCGGGATGCCGCCCTGCTGTTGCTGGGGTTCTGGCGGGGTTTTCGCGGCGATGAACTGGCGCGCCTGCGCGTCGAGCATATCCAGGCTGAAGCGGGCGTCGGCATCAGCCTGTTCCTGCCACGCAGCAAGGGCGACCGCGACGCCATCGGCGTGCAGCACCGCACCCCGGCGCTCAAGGCGCTGTGCCCGGTCAGCGCCTACCTGCAATGGATCGAGGTGGCCGGCATCGCCCATGGCCCGGTGTTTCGCAAGCTCGACCGCTGGGGCAACCTGGGCGAGGCAGCGCTCAACAGCAACAGCCTGATCGGCCTGTTGCGGCGCATGCTGGAACGCGCCGGGGTGCCTGCGGCCCTGTACACCGGCCACTCCCTGCGCCGGGGCTTCGCCACCTGGGCCACGGCCAACGGCTGGGAGCTGAAATCGCTGATGAGCTACGTCGGCTGGAAGGATGCCAAGTCGGCGCTGCGCTACATCGACGCGGCGCAGCGCTTCGGCGAGCTGGCCGTGTTACCGGCCAGCCAGGCGCAGACGCTCATTCCTTGAAGGCGTATCGGGCAATGCCTGCCACTTCCGGGCGAATCATGTACAGGTCGCCGGCGTCCGGGAAGTGCCGCAGCTCGGCCGGCGACATGCCGACGCGCGCCGTGGTGATGTACAGCGTGTCGAGGTTTTCGCCGCCGAAGCAGCAGCTGGTCGGGCGCGGTACCGGCATCATCACCTGATCGGTCAGGTGCCCGTTGCGGTCGAAGCGCAGCAGGCAACTGCCGTTGAACTGGCAGACCCACAGGCCGCCTTCGCGGTCCAGGGCGATGCCGTCCGGGCGCCCCAGCTCGGCCGGCGTCTCGGCGAACAGCGTGGGCTCTTCCAGTCGCCCTTCTTCCAGGTACTCGGCGCGGTAGATCGCACGCTCGACCGAATCGACGAAGAACACTGTCTTGCCATCCGCCGACCAGGCCAGGCCGTTGGGCAGCGCCAGGCCGTCGTGGATCACCTCGTCGTGCAGCTCGGCATCGAAGCGGAACAGGGCCCCGGTCTTGCCGCTCGGCCCTTCGTCCATCAGGCCGGTGACGAAGCGCCCCTGGGGGTCGCAGGCGCCGTCGTTGAAGCGGTAGCTGGAGCGATGGTGCACCGGCACCGAATACTGCCGGACCTTGCCCGGGCCGACGTCGAGCATGGCGACGCTGGCGTCCTCGGTGAAGATCAGGTTGCCGTGCTCGGTCAGTGCCAGCGCGCCGATGCGCGCGGCAGACTCGTAGAGACGCTCCACCTCGCCCTCGGCGGACAGGCGGTTGATCCGCCCACCGGTGATATCGACGAAGTACAAGGTGCCGCTCTGTGCATCCCAGACCGGGCTCTCGCCGAGGTCGGCGCGGGTGTTGGCAATCTTCACCGGCACGTAGTTGCATTCCTTGATGCGGCTCCAGCGCTCGGCCACCTCGGCCAGGCTGGACGCCTCGACCCGGGCAAGGTCGCGCGGGTAGCGGACCCCACTGTTCTCGCTGAAGCGCGTGGCGGTGAACTGGCCGTTGCTGGCGCGCAGGATGTACCCGGTGTCGCGGCACAGGGCGCTGGCCAGGTACAACACCCCCGGCGTCACCCATTCGGCCTTGAGTTCCTCCGGTGGCTGGGTCACGCCCCACATGCGGGTCTTGGCGACCGGCGAGATGGCGTTGACCAGGATGCCGTGTTCCTGCCCTTCCATGCTCAACGCGTTCATGATCCCGACCTGGGCCATCTTGCCCGCCGAGTAGGCCACCAGGCCCGGCTGTGCATAGCGCTGGTACATGGCACGGTCCGAGGTGGTCAGGACGATGCGCGCCGCGGGGGACTGCTTGAGGTACTTCCAGGCATGCTTGGCCAGCCACACCGGCGCATGCACGCTGATGCCCAGGGCGCGCTCGAGAAAGGCCTGCTCCTGGCTCTCGATGCCCTGGTAATCGACCCAGCCGGCATTGTGGATGAGGATGTCCAGCGCACCGAAATGCTCGATGGCCAGCTCCACCAGCTGGCGGCAGCCCTCTTCGTTGTCCAGTTGGCCGGTGTGGGCGACCACGCTGTAGCCACGGGCCTGCATGGCTTGCAGCGCGGTATTGGCGGCGTTCGGGTCTTGCCCTTCGCCCGCGCGGTCAGTGCCCAGGTCGCTGATCACCAGGTGCGCGCCGCGCTCGGCCAGGGCCATGGCGTAGTCCAGGCCAAGGCCTTGGGCGGCGCCGGTGACGATGGCGACTCTGCCCTTGAATGGGTCTGTAATTGGCATTGTAGAGCCCTTCCGATTCTCCTTTTTTTACGATAACAATAAAAAAATCAATGACTTAATATTAAAAGCATGCAACTTTGATATCTGTTGGATATCACTTCCCGGCCACTGCCTGCCGATGTGCCTCAGCCAACCCCCATGAAGCCCCACAGAAGGCATGTGCCGCTGGGGGCTTTGTCGCCGCGATGCCACCTCGTATGATGGCCGCCTTGCGCGGTCGGCCGCCGGAGAACGCCCTCCCGGCGCCAGTTCGACTCGATGAAGGAACGTAGAATGATCGAGACACGTTTGCTCAGGCAGTTCATCGCCGTGGCCGAGGAGCTGCACTTTCACAAGGCAGCCATTCGCCTGCACATGGCACAGCCGCCCCTGAGCCAGGCGATCAACCGACTCGAGGAAAAGCTCGGCTTCAGCCTGTTCCTGCGCAACAAGCGCGGGGTCAAGCTCACGGCTGCCGGCATGGCGTTCCTGGAAACCGCCTACCGCACCCTGAAGGAGCTGGAACAGGGCATCGAGTACGCGCGCAACGTTTCCGAAGGCATCTGCGGCAAGCTGACCATCACCGCCATTTCCATCGCCTACTACGAATCGCTGCTCAACACCCTGAAGAAATTTCGCGAAATCTATCCGAACGTGCGCCTGACCATCCGGGAAATGCCGTCGGCGTCCCAGGCCAAGGCACTGATGGCCGGTGAAGCGGACATCGGCTTCATGCGCAAGCTGCCGATGCCACCGGACACCATCGAGTCGCGCCTGCTGCTCAACGAGCAGATCGTCATGGCCCTGCCGGCGACCCATGCCAGGGCCCAGCAGAAGATGGTCGACCTGCGCGACTTTGCCGAGGAAGACTTCGTCTTCACCCCCCAGGCACTGGGCAGTGGCTACCACAGCCAGCTGATCGCCCTGTGCGAGTCGGCGGGTTTCTACCCCAAGGTGGTCCAGGAAGCGGCGCAGATCCATACCCTGATCGGCCTGGTGGCCTGTGGTTTCGGCGTGGCCCTGGTGCCGGAGTCGATCGCCTACTCCACCTTGCGCGAGCGCGTGCAGTTCCGCCCGATCCGGCCGATCAAGGACCAGCCCACGCCGACCATGGGCCTGTACATGAACTGGAACCTGCAGAATGCCTCGCCGGCCCTGGGCAGTTTCATTTCCATGCTCGACCTCGGCGCGCCACGGCGCTTCGCCGATACCATCCAGAATCCGGTGATCCTGGATGGCAGCGATCAGCGCGAGCTACAGCGCTAGGCGGTAGTCGCGCAGCCAGGCTTCCAGCGCCAGGGCCGTCTCCAGGTTGTTGCGCCGCAACTGCGAGTTGAAGTACCCCTCAGGCTGGCGCAGCTCGCTGGCCAGGCGCCCGCGGTCGATGACCTGGAACACCGGGCTGCCGCCATCGGCGAGCAACAGCCGCGCACGCTCACGCAGGAACAGCTCGTAGGCTAGGTTGGCCGAGGTCGGGTACGGGCTCTTGCGCCGTTGCAGCACCGCCGGCGGCAGGATGTCCGCGCAGGCCTGCTTGAGCAGCCACTTTTCCTCGCCATCCTTGCCCTTGATCGCCCAGGGTACGTTGTACACGTATTCCACCAGTCGATGGTCGGTGAACGGCACGCGTACTTCCAGGCTGGCGGCCATGCTCAGGCGGTCCTTGCGGTCGAGCAGGATCGGCAGCCAGCGCTGCAGGTGCATGTGGCACAGCTCGCGCATGCGCCGCTCCTGCGGGCTGTCGCCGGGCAGGTGCTCGACACTGTCCAGGGCCTGGTGATAGCAGCTGTCCTGGTAGCTGCCGAAATCGCACAAGCGGTTGAACTCGGGGTTGATCAGCGCCGGCTGCAACAGCTGCATGCGCGACAACCAGGGGAAGCGCTGGGCGGCGATGGCCTCGGGGTCGCGGAACCAGGCGTAGCCGCCGAACACCTCGTCCGCCGCCTCGCCGGAGATGGCCACCGTGGAATGCCCGCGGATCGCCTTGAACAGCAGGTACAACGAGGTGTCCACGTCGCCGAAGGTGGCCGCCGAGTCGTTGGCCCGATATACCGCCAGGCGCGCAGGGTCGGCCACCAGCTCGCGGTTGTCGATGAGGATGGTCTGGTGACGGCTGCCGATGTACTCGGCCGCGGCCAGTGCATAGGGCTGGTCGCGCTCGGGGCGGAACGCGTCGGCCTGGAACTGCTCGGCCTGGCCGACGAAGTCCACCGAGAACGAGTTGACCGTACCGCCCTGCTCCGCCCGCAGGCGCTGCTGGGCCATGGCGGTGAGGAGGGTCGAATCCAGCCCGCCGGAGAGCAGCGAGCACACCGGCACATCGGCGTGCAGTTGCTCACCCAGGGCGTGTTCCAGCAGCGCGCGAGTACGCGCCACGGTGCCATGCAGGTCATCCTGATGCTCGCGACGCTGCAACTGCCAGTAGCGGGTGATTTTCGGCTGGCCGCTGGGGCGCCACGACAGCCGGTGCCCCGGCGGCAGCTCGCTGATGCCCTGCAGGGCCGTGCGGGTGGTGCCGCGCGAAAGGCTCAAGGCATCCACCAGGCCGACCACATCCAGCGCGCGGCTGAACGTAGGGTGGGCGAGGATGGCCTTGATCTCCGAGCCGAACAGCAGGCCCTGCTGGTGCCGGGCGTAGTACAGCGGCTTGACCCCAAGGCGGTCGCGCACCAGCAGGAAGTGGCCATCGCGCGTGTCGAACACGGCGAAGGCGAACATGCCGCTGAGGTGCTCGCTGCACTGCTCGCCCCACTCCAGGTAGGCATGCAGCACTACCTCGGTGTCGCTGCGGGTCTGGAACTGATGCCCCTTCAGGCGCAGCTGCTCGCGCAGGGCATCGTGGTTGTAGACCTCGCCGGTGTACACCAGGGTGACCTCTGCGCCACCTGCGCAGCGAAAGGTCATCGGTTGCACGCCGCCGGTGAGGTCGATGATCGCCAGCCGGCGATGGCCCAGCAGTGCATGCCGGTACTGCCAGTGGCCACTGGCATCCGGGCCGCGCAGGGCCAGGGTGTCGCTCATGGCACCCAGCGCCGTACCGGCCTGGGTGAGGTCGCGGGTGTAGTCCACCCAGCCTGTGATTCCGCACATGGTCGGCTCCTTACACCTGCAGGCGACGGGTAGGCAGCAGGCCGGTGACGGCTTGCAGGCGCTTGGCGATGTCCAGCAGCTGCCGCTCGCTGTCGCGCCGGCCCATGATCTGCAGCGCCAGCGGGGCCTTGCCATCGGCGCTGAGGCAAATCGGTACGGTGATCGCCGGCAGGCCGCTGAAGCTGGCCAGCGGGGTGAAGCTGATCTTCTGCGCATAACCCTCGTCGGCCGGCGACGGGATGGTCGAATCACCGGGCTGCGGGTTGCGGCGGTCGAACGGGCGGTTGGGGTCCATGGGGAATACCACGAAGTCCACCCCGGCCGAGTCGAACCAGGCATCGATGCCGTCACGCACAGTGTCCATGCGCTGGTGGATACGCTGGTACTCCGCCTCGCCGACGCCCTCGCCCACCGCCAAGGCGCTCAGGGTCGACCAGTGCAGCTCGCAGTCGAAACGGCGCATCCAGGCCTGGGAGGCCAGCCAGGCGTCACGCGCGCACAGCTGCCAGGCGTCGCCACGGCAGGCCCACAGGTCAGGCATGCTCACCTCGCCGGCGTGCATGCCCAGGTCGGCCAACGCGGTGCGTGCCTGGCCGAGCATGTCGAGCATCGCCGGGCTGGTCAGGCCGGGGTCGAGCGCATGCTCGAGGACAGCCACCTGGTAACGCTCCTTGAGCGGCTGCTGGTGGCCCAGCAGCGCGTCGAGGCCGAGCAGCGGCAACAGCAGGTCGAGGTCATCGGCGCTGCGGGTCACCCAGCCCAGGGCATCCATGCGCGGCGACAGCGGGAACACGCCGGCCAGGCTTTCGGCCTTGTGGGTCATGCGCAGGCCGACCATGCCGCAGTGCGATGCCGGCCAGCGCACCGAACCGAGCACATCGGTGCCGAGCGAGATGTCGCACAGGCCGGCGGCCACCGACACGGCCGAGCCGGTGCTGGAACCCGAGGGGTCGATGGTGGGGAAATGCGGGTTGCGACACCCGGCGCCAAAGGCGATGTTCAGCTCGGTGGTGGCGACCTTGGCGGTGAGCGCGATGCGCGGGTCGAGGAAGGTCAGTGCAGCGGCGCTGCGCTGCGGATAGTGACGGTAGCTGCGCAGGCCCAGGCGCGTCGGCAGGCCGGCGACGTCGACGGTGTCCTTGACGCCTAGGCGGTACCACGGCGCGTCGGCCGCACGGGTGCTGGTCAGGCAGCGGTAGTGGCTGTCGGCGTGCACCTGCCAGCCCGCATACTCGACGGCCCAGTCGGCGGCCAGTGCCGGGTTGCGCTCCAGCAGCTGGTGACGCTTGCGCAGGCCGAGGCCGAGGTATTCCGGCTGCTCGCGGCCGCTGCCGGCATCGGCGCCGCAGCTGGCGAGGTACTGGGCAATGGTGTCCTGGGTGTTAACGTGGGTCATGGGTGTATTCCTTGACAGAAGTGATGGCCGCCCACGGTTGGGGCTTGCCGGTGGCAGATAACGGCAGGTCGGCGACGCGGCGCACCGCGACCGGCCGTGGATGCCCGGGGGGCAGTTGCTGGCAGGCGTCGAGCACGGCGCGCTCGCTCAGCGTCGGGGAACTGAACAGCACCTCGAAGGCTTCGCCGCGCAGGGCGTCGCGCACGGCGACGCAGGCCAGGGTCGGGCAGGCCAGGCGCTGGCCGAGGTCGTTGGCCAGGCGCGCCAGGTCCAGGCGCAGGCCATTGACCTTGATCAGGCTGCTGGCCCGGCCCAGCCACTGGAAACGCCGTAGGTCCAGCGGCAATACCTGGTCATCGCAGTGGTGGTTGGCCGCAGGCCTTGGCTGGCCCTGTTCCCGGGCAATGCGCGGGCTGGCCACGGCCAGGGCGCCGGCCTGGCCGACCGGGGTAAGCAAGGTGACGTCGTCGAGCAGGGTCCAGGGCTGGTCGGCCTGGCTTTGCGCGTCCAGCTCGCGGAACGCCATGGCCCCGGTTTCGGTGGCGCCGAGCAGCTCGACGAAACGCACCCGGGCGCCGGCGTGCCGCTGCACGGTGGCCAGGGCGTCCGGCGGCAGCAAGGAGGCGCTGTGCACCACCAGTACCGAGCGCTGCCCCGACCATTTCGCCAGCAGCGCCGGCAGCAGGCGCCAGGTGCTGGCAATGGCGAGGATCACGCACGGCCCCTGGCCATCGAAGGCCGGCAGGCGCTGCTGCTCCAGGGAACAGGCCTGCAGCCTGGCGTTCATGACCTGGGCGCCTACCGCACCGAGGATCATCCCGTAGCTGTGGGCCACCGGCGCGAAGCTGAAGATGTCCTGCACATCAGGCGCCCAACGGCCCAGGATCAGCGCCGCCTCGCGCTCCATCTGAGCCTGGCTGCGCAGCCACTGACGCGGCGCACCGGTGGAACCGGAGGTTGCGAAACGCTGCTCGGCGCTCACTCGGCGCACTCCAGGGTCCGTTGGTCTTCGAGCTTCTCGCCGACGAACTGCTCCAGCCTGGCCAGGGTCTCGAACCAGAAGCGCACGTCGTCGCTCAGGTAGTCCACCTCGAATTCGAAGCAACCTTCGATGGCGGTGATCACCTCGACGGCCATCAGGCTGTCGAAGCGTTCACCGAGAAAGTCCCGGAAACTGGCGTTCTTGTCGATGGCAGTCACCTCCTCGCCCAGCAGTTGGCCGAGGGTGTGACGGATGCGTTGTTCAATGCTGAGGTCGCTCACGAGCCGGTTTTTCCTTGTGGGTTGGCAGCGTTGGTCAAGTCCGGCCCGGCACTGAAGTACACGTGTTCGGGCTGGATCGGGTCGAATTGCAGGTAGATGAAGGCATTCGGGTACTGCGCGTGCAGGCACTGCCGTAGCCCTGAAGCCAGCGCCTCATGGGCCTGCCGGTCACGGGCCGCCGACAAGGTGACGCGCACATGGAACTGCGCTGGCAGGCCCTCGCGGTCGGCGGTGGGCAGGGGCATGCCGGCACTGAACACGCAGCCCTCTGGCAGAGGCTTGAAGAACACCATGCAGTGGGCGCTCTCGGCGCCCAGGGCCTTGAGCTGGCGGGTTAAGGCCAGGGCCAGGCGTTTGCGCGCCAGCGGTTGCAGCGGCGCGCAGGAAACATCGAGGGTCGGCATTGACGCTCCTCAGGAAAGTTGCAGGCTGGGCAGGCGCTGACGCCGGCCCGCGGCAAAGGCTTCGAGCAGCCGCCCCAGGCAGGCCGACAAGCCATCCACCCCTTGCAGGAACAGCGGCGACCAGGCGTGGCCCGCCGCACCGCGCACCTTGTCGAGGAAGAAACGCAGGTGCCCCAGGTCCACCGGCAAGCCGAGATCGGCGGCCAGCGCCACGGCCTGGTAGGTGCTGAGCAGGTCGGGAATGCGCTGGCCCTGGTTGGCGAAACCGCCCTGGCGGACCTTGTGCGCCGCAAGCAACTGGGCGACTTCGCCGCGCACCTCATGCCCGACATGGGCCAGGCAGCCCAGGGCCTGCAGCCCGGCACGCAACGAGCATTCGCCACGTGGGAAGGAGGCGAAGCCCTGGGCTTGGCGGCAACTCAGCACATAGCCTTCGAGGGCCGCCAGGTCGACCTCGCCGTCATCCTTCAAGTGACGCAGGATCGAAACGGCCGAGGCCGTGGACACCATGTCCGAACCGCGCCCTTCCCAGAAACCGAAGCCGCCATCGGGGTTCTGCAGCGCAGCCAGCCAGCGGCCGATCGCCTTGCGCGGTTGCGGCTGACCAGCGAACGCACCCGCCGCCAGCCCCCAGTTGGTGCAACGTACCTCGGCGCCACGCCCGGGCATGTACATGATCCCCGGCTCGTTGGGCATCTGGCAGCCTTCGATCCACTGCAGCGCCTGGGCCTGGCGGGCAGGCGTCAGCTCGCCGCCGAGCAGCGCAGCAGCGGTACTCAGCACGTCCGCTGCGGTGTCGGCCCGGCGATAGGTATAACCCCCCTGGGGCATGGCCAAGGTGCCGATGTAGGCCGCCACCTCGTCGGCCAGGTGCGCCACCGGCTCCCCGAGCGCCTTGAGCGAGCCCACGGCGCAGAACGCCGCCCAGACATCCTCGCCGTCGTAGCCGGCCCAGCGCACGAAGGCGCCGCTGGGCCCGCGCAGGCCATCGATCCAGTCGGCACAGCGCTGGCGGCCAAGGGGTTGCGCCTGCAAGGCAGCAAGGCTGGCAGTGGCGCGGTAGGTCGCCCACAGGCAAGGCACCTGCGCCGCCTCGCTGAAACGGAAGCCGCCGCAGTCCAGCTGCTGTGCCTGCAACCAGCCGACCAGCCGCGGCATATCCCAACGCGGCGCGGGCAGCCCCTGGCGAATCAGGGCACGCGCTGCCATCACGCCGTAGAAACAGGCGCGGGTATCGGACACGTCGCGCCGGGCGAAGTCGGCGGACCAGCTCAGGCCGCCGTTGGCGCACTGCAATCCGTCGAGCCAGGTGTACAGCGGTTCGACGTCCCGTGCCCGCCCCTGGCACACCTCGATCAGGGTGCGCAGGGCATAGTGACTGGCCCAGGCATCGGCGGTCTGGCCCGGGCACATGGCATAGGCATGACCATCGAACAAGGTATGCAGCCAGGCTGCGGTCTCTTCCCGCCCGTCGACCGCGACGCCCAGGTCGTCGAGGGTTTCGGTGCAGTAGAAGGTGGCCCAGGCATCCGAGGGCATGCCTTTGCTCCAGGCAAAACCCCCGTCTCGGTTGCGGCGTGACTGGATATAGGCCTGCAGACCGGGAACGTCGACGCCATCGAGGCGCTCGACCCAGGCCAGGCTGCGGACTGCGGCATAGGTGCACCAGAGGTCCGGCTGGCCATTGCCCAGGCCCTGCCCGGCAGGGAAACGTGGCGGGGTCATGGCTGCCCCCCGACGAAACGCAGGTTGGTCTTCTTCCAGCTCTTCTGCGAGGCGCCGCTCTTGTTCAGCGCCGACAGGTTGTTGACGAACAGCACGCGGCTCCAGCGCAGGCCCATGGATTGCTCGGAGCGCGCAAGGAGATGGGCCTGCAATTGTGCTTCCTGGGTACTGTCCCAGTTGACGTCACGCTCGAGGATCAACGCGGCGCTGTCGTTTTGCCGATCGACCTCGATCACGTAGCCGGTGGCGTCACAGCTGCCGTACACCACTTCTTCCACGGCGCGGATCTCCAGGTCGACCCCGGCCACCCTGATGCTGTCGCTGTCGCGACCGTTGATCAGCAGGGTCGGGCTGGCCCGCCCAGGCGCCCAGGGCGCGGTGATGGTCACGCTGTCGCCGGTGTCCAGGCGCAGCAGCGGCCGGGCATACAGGTTCAGCGGCGTCACCACCAGGCGGCCGGTGAGGCCTTCGGCCGGGGTCACCAGCCGGCCGTCGGGCAACAACAGTTCGAAGTAATTGGTGGCCGTGGCCAGGCGCATCTGCTGGTCGTCGCCGACGGCGGCCAGGGTGCCGGTTTCGGTGCTGCCGTAGCTGGCGTCGAATACCTCGCACTGCCACCAACGCGCCAGGCGCTCGCGGAACGGCCGGGTATTGACCTCGCCGAGCAACATGATCGCCTTCACCGAGCCGGCAAATGCCTGCAACAGCTCGCGCTGCTTCAGGTAGCGAGTCAGTTGCACCAGCACCCCCGGCGCAATGAACAGCACCGTCGGCCGGTAGTTGTCGAAGGTCTTGCACACCCGCTCCCAGTCGGTGATACCCGTGGTGAACGGATACAACCGCACGTGGGAAACATCCAGGTATTCGCAGACGTTGGCGATCAGGTCACCCACCGGCACGATGTCCGACGGCATCAGGTTGGCCACCCGCGCCCCGGGGCGCAGCACCGAGCGCCAGTGGCTGGCGACGCTGACCGCGTTCCAGATGATGTCCTCTTTCAACCGGGGAGTGGGCGTGGGTTCGCCCGTGGTGCCGGTGGTGGCGTAGTACTTGGCGGCCTCGCCGAGTTCCACGGTGCAGAACTTCAGCGGTTGGCTTTTCAGCACTGACTTGGGTGTCAGCGGTAATGCCTTGAATGCCGAATAACGGTATTCACCGATATCGGCGTAGTGGGCACCGTGTTGCGCACGGGCCCAGACTGCCTGCAACTTGCGTTCATAAAATGCGGCGTCGGGAATGTGCCCCGCCTGAAGCTGAAGCTCGCGCTCCGCGTCCTTCAGCACGCCGTAATCCTGGTCGCTGTGAACTAACATCGACTCGCCCTCTCGAATAAGCAGCGCAGAGAATTGGCGAGGGCCGGTGCCAAGTAAAATACTTATTTGAAACCGCCTGTGATAGTTGCAAGGTATTAATCGGCGGCAGTGGCCGAACAATACGCACGCCAACGTAGGAACATTCAACTCATTACTAAGGAAATACTCCGTATTTACGGTGGGATATCAGACAAAGATATTTTTTGTATTTCCCAAGCCAGGGTCGCCCTGCGCACTATCGCCGCCACCTGCTCTTCGGGCAGAGCGAGCGACGACACCTCAGGAGAGACACACCATGCCGACCCCCACCGCCACCGCGCCGGATGCCCAGGCCCCCTGGACGATCGAGGGCTGGCGCCGCTGCCCTGCCCTCCAGCAACCGACCTACGACGACCCACTGGCGCTGCAACAGGCCCTCGCCACGCTCAGGCAACGCCCGGCCCTGGTGGGCGCCGAGCGCATCCTGCAGTTGCGCAACTTGTTGGCCGAGGCCCAGCAGGGGCGGCGTTTCGTGCTGCAACTCGGTGACTGCGCCGAGCGCTTCGCCGACAACGACCTGGCCCAGAGCAGCCGGCAGGTGGCACTGCTACAACAGATGAGCCAGGTGCTGATGCATGGCCTGCAATTGCCCATCGTGCAAATCGGCCGGCTGGCCGGGCAATATGCCAAGCCACGTTCCAGTGACCGGGAGAGCCATGGTGACGTGAGTCTGCCCGCGTATCGCGGTGATATCGTCAACCAACCGGACTTCACCCCCGAAGCCCGCCGCGCCGACCCCCGGCGCATGCTGCAGGCCCATGAACAGTCTGCCCAGACCCTCGACCACCTGCGCACGTTGCAGGCCGGTGGTATCGACAATCTGCTGCACCCCAGGCAGTGGCCGCTGGCCTGGCTCGACCAGGCCCAGGACCAGGCCCGCCTGCGCCCGCTGCTGGCGGAGGTGCACGGCACGCTGCGCTTCATGCGCACCCTGGCAGGCTCGCAACCCGGCGCCTTCCTGCACCGTGAAATGTACATCTCCCATGAGGCGCTGCTGCTGGAGTACGAGCAGGCGCTGACCCGACAACACGTCGACGGCCGCTGGTTCAACCTGTCCACGCACCTGCCCTGGATCGGCCTGCGCACCGCCCAGCCAGACGGCGCCCACGTCGAATACCTGCGCGGCCTGGCGAACCCGGTGGCAGTGAAAGTGGGGGCCGACACCGACCCACTGCAACTGCGCCGCCTGCTCGAACGGCTCAACCCGCACAACGAGCCAGGTCGCCTGACCCTCATCCATCGCATGGGGCCCCATCTGCAAGCGCGCCTGGGGCCGCTGATCGAGGCGGTCAAGGCCCAGGGTGCACGGGTGCTGTGGCTGTGCGACCCGATGCACGGCAACACCCGCACCCTGCCCTGCGGCACCAAGACCCGTGCCTTCGACGACATCCTCGGGGAAATCGCCAGCGCCTTCGCCGTGCATGCCCGGCATGGCTCCAGCCTTGGCGGGCTGCACCTGGAAGCCAGTGGCGACGCGGTCACCGAATGCCTTGGGGGCGCCGCCGGGCTGCAGCCTGCCGACCTTGGCCGGCGTTACCTGAGCCAGGTCGACCCGCGCCTGAATGGCGACCAGGCGATGGAGCTGGCGCTGCGGGTCAGCCTGGATGCCGGCGCCTGGCGACAGTGCTGCTGAACCCTGATATCACGGAAGATCAAGCCACCCATGCCTATCGTCATCTATGTGTTTTCCCTGTGTACCTTTACCTTCGGCCTGTCCGAGTTCGTCGTCGCCGGCCTGGTGTCGGCCATGGCCGTCGACCTCGGCAGCTCGACCACCGCCGTCGGCTCGGCGATCGCCGCCTATGCCCTGGGCGCCGCCATCGGTGCGCCGCTGCTGACGGCGCTGCTGCTCGGCTGGCGCGAGCGCAACGTCCTGGCGCTGACCTTGGCCGTGCTGGCGCTTGGCAGCCTGGCGTTCGCCTGGGTCGAGCAGCTCTGGGCGGTGAACCTGATCCGCTTGGTCATCGGCCTGGGCCATGGCGTGTTCATGGCGGTGGCGGCCGACGTGGCGGTCAAGCGGGTCGACGAGCCGCGCGCAGGGCGCGCCCTGGCGCTGGTATGGCTGGGCCTGACCCTGGCGCTGGCACTGGGCGTGCCGCTGGGCACCCTGCTGGGCAGCCTGTGGTCGTGGCGGGCGATTTTCGTCGCGCTGGGCGTGCTCGGGATACTCAGCCTGGTCGGCCTGCTCCACCTGATGCCAGCGCAGGCGCCACCGCCCCGGCCCGCAGGCGGGCGCCTGGCTGGCCTGACCGCGCTGATGCGGCGGCCGATCCTGGCCGCAGCGGGTATCGCCATGCTGGTCAGCGTGGCGACGTTTTCCTTCCTGACCTATGTTTCGCCCTTTCTGCTGCAAGTCACCCACGGTGGCGTGCGCCTGCTGAGCCTGGCCATGCTGATGTTCGGCGCGGCCACCTTGCTCGGCAACCTGCTGGCGGGCCAGGCCGCAGACCGCTTCGACACGGGCCGCTGCCTGACGGTGGCGTTGGTTGGGCTGGCCGCCAACCTGGGGCTGCTCCATGTCGGGCGCGAAATGCCCTGGGCGGTGATGCTGCTGGTAGGGGGGCTGGGCGCGCTGTTCTTCGCCATCGTCACCTTGTCGACCTTGCGCCTGATTGCCCTGGCCAAACAGTTGGCGCCCCAGGCGACGGGCGTTGCATCGGGGTTGAGTATTGCGGCGTTCAACCTGGGGACGGCGCTGGGGGGAGGTCTTGGCGGCTGGGTGATCGAGAGGATCGGCCTGGAATATCTGCCGTTGGCGGGGATGGGGGCTGCCTTGCTGGGGTTGGGGCTGCTGCGCAGCCCTTTCGCGACACAAGGCCGCTCCTGCATGTCGCGAAAGGGCCGCAACGCGGCACCAAGGACCTAAGCCTTGGCGCAGCGCCAGACCCGAGCGATGTCGCTGGCCCGCTCCTGCAGCAGCTGCCCGGCGTTGGCACAGGCCTGCTCCAGGGTCATCGGGCCGCTGGCCAGGGCAAAGGCGGCATCGATGCCATGGGCATACAGCTGCTGATAGCCCTCACCCAGGGTGCCGGCCAGCACCACCACCGGCACGCCATGGCGCTTGGCGACCCGCGCCACGCCCATCGGCGTCTTGCCGCGCAGGGTCTGGGCGTCGAAGCGCCCTTCGCCGGTGATCACCAGGTCGGCGCCCTGTACCAGGGCATCCAGGCCGGCCAGCTCTGCCACGACCTCGACCCCCGGACGGAAACGCGCGCCCATGAACGCCTTGGCCGCGAAGCCCATGCCGCCGGCTGCCCCGCACCCGGGGAACTCGCGTACATCGTCACCCAGCAACTGCGCGCAGTGATCGGCGAAATGCCCCAGCGCCTGGTCAAGCGCCTGGACTTGCTCGGGGGTGGCGCCCTTCTGCGGGCCGAAGATCGCCGAAGCGCCATTGGGACCGCACAGCGGGTTGTCGACGTCCGCTGCCACCTCTACCTGCACTTCGGCCAGCCGCGGGTCCAGATCGCTGGCATCGATACGTGCCAGCCTGGCCAAGGCCAGGCCGCCTTCTTCCAGTGCTTGCCCATCGGCGTCCAGCAGGCGCAGGCCCAACGCCCGCAGCATGCCGCTGCCGCCGTCGTTGGTGGCGCTGCCGCCAATCGCCAGAACGATGCGTTTCGCCCCGGCGGCAAGCGCTGCGGCGATCAGCTCGCCGGTGCCCCAGGTGCTGCTGCGACAGGCATCGCGCTGGCCGCTCGGCACCAGCTGGATGCCGCTGGCCTGGGCCATCTCGATCACCGCCGTGCGGCTGTCGGCCAGCCAGCCCCAGCCAGCCTCGACGCCCTGCCCCAGCGGCCCGCGCACGGTCTGCCGGCGCAATTCGCCGTGGCTGGCGGCGAGGATCGCGTCCATGGTGCCTTCACCGCCATCGGCCATGGGGCACTCGACCAGTTCGGCACTCGGCAAGGCCTCGGCAAGGCCGCTGGCGATGGCGCGGGCGACGCCGGCAGCGTCGAGGCTGTCCTTGAACGAGTCGGGGGCGATGACGATCTTCATGGGGATTCTCCTGTCCAGATAAGCGGCATGCTGACAGCTGCGTGGCCAGGAGGCGTTAGTCGGATGCACAAAGGCCGGCCAAGGTTATTTGGGCAATTGCTTTGTCGCGCTCACGCGGGCGGCAGCAACTGCAAGCCCAGGTACAGCGTCAGCATGCCCTCCAGGCGCTGCGGGTCGACCTCGCCCAGCTCGGCGATGCGCTCCAGGCGGTAGCGCAGGCTGTTGCGGTGGATGCCCAGGGCATCGGCGCAAGCCTGGCTCTGGCCATCGTGGGCGCACCAGGCGCGCAGGGTCGCCAGCAACTGCCCACTGGCATCCCTGCTGCGCAGCCGCTGCAACGGCTCCAGCAGTTCATCCAGGGCGTCTTCGTTGCGGTGGCGCCAGAGCAAGGCCGGCAAGCGGTAGCGGCTCAGGCTCAGCAACTGCTCGCCGGGCAGCACCTCGCGGCCGTAGGCCAGCAGGTCGCGAACCCGCCGGTAACCTCGGCGCAGTTGTTCCAGGCTATGGGCGGCGGCGCCCATGGCCAGGCGCTCGACCTCCCAGCCGTGACGGCGCAGGCGCTCGATCAGCCGCGTTTCATCCAGCACCAGGCCGGCCGCGCGGCACCACAGCAGTGATTCGCGGGCTGGGCTGACGCACCAGCTTTCCGGGTAACGGCTCATCAACCAGGCGGCCAAGGTTTCGGCGGGCGGCCCGGCGCGCAGCTCGAACAGGCACGGAACCCGTGGCAGCTGTGGTTTGAGGCCCAACTGTTGCGCTTCGTCCAGCAGCCGCGTCGAATCGCCACTGCCGCCGAGCAACAAGGCCAGCAGGTCATCGCAACGCTGGCGTCGCCATTGCTGCTCGGCCTGCTGGTGGCGCTGGGCCAGGAGCATCTCGGCGGTCATGCGCACCAGCTCGCCATAGGTGCGCAACTGCTGCGGCTCGCCGGTCAGCCCGAGCACGCCAATCAACCGGCCGTCGTGCATCAACGGCAGATTGACCCCGGGCTGCACGCCCTTCAGGCACCTGGCCGCATCGCTATCGAGCTCGACCACACGGCCGTTGGCCAGAACCAGTTGCGCGCCTTCGTGGCGGGTGTTGATGCGTTCCGGCTCGCCACTGCCGAGAATCAGGCCCTGGCTGTCCATGACGTTGACGTTGCACGGCAGGATAGCCATCGCCCGGTCGACGATATCCTGTGCCAGGTCATGGTCCAGTTCGAACATTCAGCGATCCTTTATCAGCGGTTTTTGTACGGCGGCACAGCGCCCTGCAGGATAAGCTGTGCAAACGCACAAAGACAGCCACGTCACACTCCCCGAGACTCGTCAGGGCGAGCGCCGGCACAGGCGACGCGGCAATAAACATAACAACAGAGATCCCGATCATGGCACACAGCCCCGCCCCTGACCAAGGCACCGACACCACCCGCAACGCGCTGTACCGGCGCATCACCCTGCGGTTGATCCCGTTCATCTTCATCTGCTACCTGTTCAACTACCTGGACCGCGTCAACGTCGGCTTCGCCAAGCTGCAGATGCTCGACGCCCTGAAGTTCAGTGAAACCGTGTACGGCCTCGGCGCCGGCATCTTCTTCATCGGCTACGTGCTTTGCGGCCTGCCGAGCAACCTGGCGCTCAACCGCTTTGGCCCGCGGCGCTGGATCGCGGCGATGATGATCGCCTGGGGGAGCCTGTCGACCTGCCTGCTGTTCGTCACCACGCCCACCGAGTTCTACACCCTGCGCCTGCTGACCGGCGCTGCCGAAGCCGGTTTCTTCCCCGGTGTGGTGCTGTACCTCTCGCGCTGGTTCCCGGCTGACCGCCGCGGCCGCATCATGGCCCTGTTCATGTCGGCGATCCCGGTTTCGGGGCTGCTGGGCGGGCCGTTCTCCGGCTGGATCCTCGAGCACTTCGCCGCCGGCCAGCATGGCCTGGCCGGCTGGCAGTGGCTGTTCCTGATCCAGGGCCTGCCGACCGTTGTCCTGGGCGTACTGGCCATCAAGCTGCTCAGCGACGGCTACCAGAACGCCGCCTTCCTCAGCCCGGCCGAACGCCAGCTGATCGCCGCCGACCTCGCCGCCGATGCCGCCAGCAAGCCCGCAACCACCGGCGACAGCGTGCTGGCGGTGCTGACCAACCCGCTGATCTGGACCTTCGGTTTCGTCTACTTCTGCATCCAGAGCGGCGTGTACGCGATCAACTTCTGGCTGCCGTCGATCATCAAGAGCATGGGCTTCGACAACCCTCTGCTGATCGGCTGGCTGAGCGCCATCCCGTATTTGCTGGCCGGGGTGTTCATGATCCTCTGCGGGCGCTCGGCGGACCTGCGCAACGAACGCCGCTGGCACTTGGTGGTACCGATGCTGATGGGCGCTGTCGGCCTGCTGATCGCGGTCAACTTCGCCGGCACCCCGGCCCTGGCCATTCTCGGCCTGTCCATCGCCACCATGGGCGCCCTCACCGGCCTGCCGATGTTCTGGCCGATGCCGACCGCACTGCTGAGCGCCAGTGCAGCGGTGGCGGGCCTGGCGATCATCAACTCGGTGGGGCAGATGGCCGGGTTCCTCAGCCCGTACCTGGTGGGGTTCATCAAGGACCAGACGGGTTCGACCGATGCCGCGTTGTACTCGCTGGCAGCGTTGATCGTGCTGGGTAGCCTGGTGGCCCTGCGGGTTTCCCGGGCGAGTGCCTTGAGTACTGCACGGGCCAATTGAGCCATTCGCGGGTAAACCCGCTCCCACATATCCCGGTGGGAGCGGGCTTGCCCGCGAACAAGCCAGCACAATTCCCCACCGATCGTCAGCCCAACGCATCCCTCCCTCCTGCCAAGCGTCAAATGGTTCCAAAGGCCCCTTTGGAGAAGCCAGATGACCCAGCACACCGTGGCCCGCCTCGACCAGCTCGACCCCAGGCGCCCCCTGCGCGTCCAGGCCGGCAACGAAGAACTGATCCTCATCCGCCAGGGCGACCAGGTCCATGCCTACCAAGGCAACTGTCCGCACGCCGGCGCCCCGCTGGAAGAAGGCGTGGTTTGCGGCGGCCTGCTGGTCTGCCCCTGGCACAAGGCCGCCTTCGCCGTCGACGAAGGTGCGGTCTGCGAGCCGCCGGCCCTGCTCGACCTGTGCCGTTACCGGGCCTGGGTCAAGGACGGCGAGGTGTGGGTCGATGACCAGCCCCTGCCGCACAGCGAACCGCCCCGCCACAGCGATGCGCGCACCTTCGTGGTGATCGGCGCCGGTGCCGCCGGGTCGGCTGCGGTCGCCACCCTGTTGGCCCATGGCTTCGGTGGCCACCTGATCTGGCTGGACCAGGAACGGCAACCGGCCTACGACCGTACCGCCTTGAGCAAGTTCGTCATTGCCGGCGAGATGCTGCCCGATGAAGTGCCTGCCCTGCTGGAGCCCGACCAGCTGCGCAAGGGGCACCTGGAACGGCGCTTCGGCAAGGTCCGGGCGCTGGATGCGAAAAAGCGCCAGATCACCCTTGCCGACGGCCAGCACCTCAGCTACGACGCGGCGCTGCTGGCCACTGGCGGCAAGCCGCTGCGCCCGGACATTCCGGGGGCCGACCTGACGGGTGTGATGACGTTGCGTTCTCGCGAGGATGCCGCCTGCCTGCTGGATTCGGCGCAGCCCGGGCAGCCGGTGGTAATCGTCGGCGATGGCTTCATCGGCCTGGAGGCGGCGGCAGCCCTGCGCACCTATGGCGCGCAGGTGCATGTGGTCACGCGTCACGAGGTGCCGCTGGCCAAGCAGCTGGGGGAACGCATCGGCCGCAACATCCGTGCGCTGCACGAACGCAAGGGCGTGCTGTTCCATGGCCCCACCGACGTGCGACGGGTGCTCGGGCATGAGCGGGTCGAGGCCGTGGAACTGGCCAATGGCGAGCGCTTGCCGACGACGCTGGTGCTGCTCGGCACCGGGGTCAGGCCGGCCACCGCGTTCGTCCATGGGGTTGCGTTGGCCGATGACCAGTCGCTGCCGGTCACGGCCGAGCTGCTGGCCGCCGAAGGCCTGTGGGCGGCCGGCGATATCGCCAGGTTTCCCCATGCCGGCCAGCCCGTGCGCATCGAGCACTGGCGCCTGGCCCAACAACACGGGGTGATTGCGGCCGCCAACATGCTGGGCGAGCAACGCCGCTACAACGACGTGCCATTCTTCTGGACCTATCAGCATGGGCGCACCTATGAAGTGCTGGGTCATGCGCGGAACTGGGAGCGGATCGAGTTTGTCGGGGAGCCGGAGAAAGGTGATTTCGTGGCGTTGCAGTGTGTAGGGGACCAGGTCGAGGCGGTGGTGGCCATGGGATATTCGGATGCCATGGCTACCTTGTCGCAGCGGATGAAAAGGCCGTTGGGCCTTGCAGAAGCCCTGGAGTTGATTGGCTAGCTTCGCTGGCCTCTTCGCGGGTTCACCCGCGAAAGGGCCGGCACAGGCAAGATAAAACCAGCTAAGGTTTCCCACACTCGAATAACAAGAACCCATGGAGCGCCCATGCCCGCTCAAACCCGCGCCAGGGAACTGGCCGCCTTCGTCGACTGCCACTTCCGCGACCGTGGCCCGATGCCGGAAACGCTGATCGCCGAGTCTTGGTATCGTAGCATCACTCAGCACCGCCTCGACCCCGAACGGCGTCACCTCGACAACATCCTCAGCGCCGCCGAGATCCGCCAGCACCAGGCCCAGCACGAGGCCTACCTGGCCATCGCCAGCCAGGGCGTCAGTGGCCTGGCCCGGCGCGTGGTGGACGCCGGCTTTGCCGTGCTGCTCAGTGACGCCGACGGCATCACCCTGGATGCCCGCCTGCCCGCCGATGCCCAGCGCTACACCCGCTCCGGGCTGGTGGTCGGGGCGCGCTGGGACGAGGCCATCGCCGGCACCAACGGCATCGGCACCGCACTGGCCGCGCAGCAGGCCCTGACCATCCACCGCCAGGAACACTTCCTGGCCGCCAATGCCCGGCTCAGTTGCTCGGTGTCGCCGATCTTCGACGCGCACAATCAACTGCTCGGCTGCCTGAATGCCACCTGCCTGTACAACGACGGCCCCAAGCAGGCCCAGCACCTGACCCTGCACCTGGTGAGCCTGTATGCCCGGCTGATCGAGAACAGCCACTTCCGCCAGCGCTACCGCGACCGCCTGACCCTGGCGCTGAAGCCCTGCGACGGCTTCGCCGACCTGGCCGCCGAACAACTGCTGGCGCTGGACGAGGCCGGCCGGGTGATTGGCGCCAATCGCGCGGCATTCCTGGCCCAAGGTGACACCGTGCTCGGCCAGCGCATCGACCGACTGCTGGACGCCGACATCGATCGGTTGCTCGACCTCACCCAAGGCGGCGCCCGTGGCACGCACTTGCGCAGCCACGACCAACGGCATTTGCTGGAGGTCGGCCTGCGCGTGCCCGCCGGCTACCGGCAGCCGGCCCAGGCGCCGCACACACCGGTGCGCGGCGAGCATCCCGGCCTCGAACAACTGGCCGGCCAGGACCCGCAGTTGCAGCAAGGCGTGCGTCGCCTGCGCAAGGTGCTGGACAAGGACATCGCCATCCTGCTCAACGGCGAAACCGGCACCGGCAAGGAGGCCTTCGCCCGCGCCCTGCACCAGGCCAGCCGACGCCGTGGCGAACCGTTCGTGGCCCTCAACTGCGCCGCGATCCCTGAATCGCTGATCGAAAGCGAGCTGTTCGGCTACCGTGCCGGCAGTTTCACCGGTGCCAGCCGCAAGGGCATGAAAGGCAAGCTGGAGCAGGCCAATGGCGGCACGTTGTTTCTCGACGAGATCGGCGACATGCCAGCACACCTGCAGACCCGGCTGCTGCGCGTGCTGGCCGAGCGCGAGCTGGTGCCATTGGGCGCCGAAAGGCCGGTACGGCTGGATGTGCAGGTGATCTCGGCGACGCACCAGGATCTGCCGGCGATGATCGCCCAGCAGCGCTTTCGCGAGGACCTTTATTACCGCTTGTGCGGGTTGCGCATGAGGCTGCCGGCGTTGCGTGAGCGCAGTGACCGGCGGGAACTGATCGAGGCGCTGTTGGCGGGTTTGTCAGGCGAGCTGCGCTTGAGCGATGACGCGCGGCACTGCTTGCTGTCGCATGCCTGGCCGGGGAATGTGCGGCAGTTGCTCAATGCGCTACGCCAGGCGGTGGCATTGGCTGAAGGTGGCGTCATCGAGCTGGCCGATCTGCCAGAGGAATTGCTGGAACGTGTTGCGGTTGCCAGCCCTTTGGCACTGGAGCAGCAGGTCGGGGATGTCGAGGCACGGCATCTGCTGGAGGTGTTGCGGCGTGAGCGCTGGAACATGAGTGCGGCGGCGGAGGCGGCAGGGATATCGCGGTCGACCTTGTACAGGAAGATGAAGCGCTACGGGATCGTTCAACCGAACCAGTTGGATTGACAGGGCTGGCCCTTTCGCGGCTAAAGCCGCTCCCACAGGGGCACTGCATTGCTGTAGGAGCGGCTTTAGCCGCGAAGAGGCCGGTACAGGCTTACCCCTGGATGTAAACCACCTGGGTGCGGGTGTATTCGTACAACCCATGCTTGCCATCGGCCCCGCCGATCCCGGACTTGCGCGCCCCGGCATGGAAGCCCTGCATGGCCTCGAAATTCTCCCGGTTGATGTAGGTCTCGCCAAAGTCGATCTCGCGGCAGGCCTTGAGCGCCGCATTCAGGTCGCGGGTATAGAGCGACGAGGTCAGCCCGTACTCGCTGTCGTTGGCCAGGCCGATCGCCTCGTCCAGGTCGTCCACTACCTGGATCGGCAACACCGGCCCGAAGATCTCCTTGCGCATGATCTCCATGTCGGCCTTGCAGCCGGCCAGCACCGTCGGCTGGTAATGGAACCCGGCGCCCAGGTCGGCGACCTGGCCTCCGGTTACCACCTGCGCGCCCTGCCCGACCGCCGTGCGCACCATCTGCGCCACCTTGTCGAGCCCGGCCTGGTTGATCAGCGGGCCCATGTCCAGGTCGGCCTGGCGCGACGGGTCGCCGAAACGGGTGGCGGCCATGGCCTGGGCAACCTTGTCGATGAACGCATCGGCCACCTTGCGCTCGACATACACGCGTTCGGCGCAGTTGCACACCTGGCCGGTGTTGATCACCCGCGAGGCGACGATGGCCTTCACCGCCAGGTCGAGGTCGGCGTCGGCCAGGACGATGGCCGGGGCCTTGCCGCCCAGCTCCAGGTTGAGCTTGGTGATGTTCGGCGCCGCCGCCGCCATGATCCGCGCGCCAGTGGCCACGCTGCCGGTGAAGCTGACCAGGTCGATGCCGGCGTGGCTCGACAGGCCATGGCCGACACTGGCGCCCTTGCCACCGACCACATTGAACACCCCGGCCGGCAGGTCGGTCTCGGCCACCAGCCTGGCGAATTCGAAGCAGTTGATCGGGGTTTCCTCGCTGGGTTTGATCACGATGGTGTTGCCGGTCAGCAAGGCCGGGGCCATCTTGCGGGCGATCAGGAAAAACGGGAAATTCCACGGCAGGATCCCCGCCACCACGCCGAGGGGCTTGCGCATCAGGAAGATGTGTTCCTGGGCACGGTCGCTGGTCAGCACCTCGCCTTCCAGGCGCCGCGCCCATTCGGCCATGTAGTCCAGGTAGTCGGCGGTGAAATCGACTTCCACCTGGGCCAGGCTCGGCACCTTGCCGCCCTCCTGGGTGATGATGCGCGCCAGGCGCTCGGCGTTGGCGCGCACCTTGGCGGCGAGCTGGCGCAGGTAGCCGGCGCGCTCGAGGGCGGTTTTCGCGGCCCAGCCTTTTTGCGCCCGGCGCGCTGCGGCGATGGCCCGCTCGACCTGCTCGGCGGGCGACTCCGGCACGCGGCCGAGCAACTGCCCATTGGCCGGGTTGTGCACCTCGATCAGCGCCTCGCTGGCGACGAACGCGTTGTCGATGAAGTTCTGATAAACCGGATCGGTCATGGTCATGTCACTCCTGTGGTTGGTTGTCGGCCAGCGGCGGCTGGGCCGCCGGCCTGGCGCTGAACTGCTGCCAGGCGTTGCCTTCACGCTTGAGGTCGTGGGCGCGCTTGATCAGGTACTGGTGCACCTGCTCGACCTGCTCGGGCTTGAGGTTGTCGGCAAACGACGGCATGCCGTCCGGCACCCGGCCGCCGTAGAGGATGCCGAGGAACATCTGGTGCTTTTCGGCAGTGAGCTTGCGCAGGTCCGGCAGCACGCCACCACTGACCGCGTGGATGCCGTGGCATTGCGAGCAGTTGCCGTCGTACAGCGCAGCGCCGGCGGCGACGGTCTGCGCATCGGCGGTCAGCGCGGGTGGTTCCGGTGCGTTGGCCGGTGGCGCCGGCTCACGCAGCTTGGCGGTGCCGCCGAGCTTGTAGGTCAGGACCTGGGAGAACGGCTGCACCCCGGCACGCAGCGACAAGGCGCCGGCGAAGGTGGAGAACGCCCCGCCCCAGCCGGCCATGAAGGTCACGTACTGCTCGCCGTCCACCGAGTAGGTGATCGGTGCCGCCATCACGCCGCTGGCCGCGGGCGACTCCCAGAGCTTCTTGCCCGAGTCGGCGGCATAGGCGATCACCCGGCCATCGGCGCTGCCCTCGAACACCAGATTGCCGGCGGTGCTCAGGGTGCCGCCGTTGAAAATGGTGATGTACGGGACTTCCCAGGCCGGCGCCTGTTTCACCGGGTCCCAGGCGATCAGCTTGCCGGACCAGGTCTTGGCCATTTCCAGCAAGCCGTCGGCGCCTTCGGGCATCATCCCGGTGCGCAGGCCCAGCTGGTAGACGCTCTTGAACGGGTTACGCTTCGGCGCCTCGGGAATGTGCTGGTAGTAGGCCGACATGATGTGCGCCGGGATATACACCAACCCGGTCTGCGGGTTGTAGGACATCGGGTGCCAGTCATGGGCGCCCCAGAACGCCGGGGTCACCAGGCGGCGCTTGTCGTCCTTCCAGTAGGCCGCCGCGTCCTCGTCGAGGATCGGCCGGCCGGTCTTCATGTCGATGCCCTTGGCCCAGTTCACCGGCACGATGTTCTTCGCCGACAGCAACTCGCCGGTGGCGCGGTCGAGCACGTAGAAGAAGCCGTTCTTCGGCGCCTGCATCAGTACCTTGCGCGGCTTGCCGTCGATCGGCAGCTCGGCCAGGATCATGTGCTGGGTGGCGGTGAAATCCCAGGCATCGCCTGGAGTGGTCTGGTAGTGCCAGGCGTATTCGCCGGTGTCGGCGTCGACCGCGACGATCGACGACAGGAACAGGTTGTCGCCCTTGGCCTGGCTGCGCCATTTCGGGTCCCACATCGAGCCATTGCCGACGCCGATGTACAGCAGGTTCAGCTCGGGGTCGTAGGCGAACGAGTCCCAGGCCGTGCCGCCACCGCCCCACTCGACGAAGGCATCGCCGTGCCAGGTCTTGGCGGCGATGGCCATGGCCTTGTTTTCCGGCGGCAGCTTCGGGTCGCCCGGCACGGTGAAGAAGCGCCAGGCCTGCTTGCCGGTCTCGGCATCGTAGGCCGTCACGTAGCCGCGCACGCCGAACTCGGCACCGCCGTTGCCGATGATGACCTTGCCGTTCACCACCCGGGGGGCGCCGGTGATGGTGTAGCTGCGTTTGTGGTCGTCGCGGGTATCCACCGACCAGACGCGCTGGCCGGTCTTGGCATCGATGGCCTCCAGGCGGCCGTCGAGCACGCCGACATAGACCTTGCCCTGCCACACCGCCACGCCGCGGTTGACCGCATCGCAACAGGCCTCGCCGGCGCGCTGGCGGTCCGATTGCGGGTCGTACTTCCACAGCAGCTTGCCGTTGCGTGCGTCCAGGGCGTAGACCACCGAGAACGGCCCGGTGGTGTACATCACCCCGTCGACCACGATCGGCGTGGCTTCCACCCCACGGTCAAGGTCGAGCTTGTAGCTCCAGGCCAGGCCGAGCTGGTTGACGTTGTGCTGGTCGATCCCTTTGAGCGGGCTGTAGCGTTGCTCGTCGTAGGTACGGCCATGGCTCATCCAGTTGCCGGGTTCCTTGTCGGCATCGATGATGCGCTGGCCATCGACCTCGGCGGCGAAGGCCGGCGTGCTGCAGGCCAGGGCCAGCGTCAGGCAGTGGAAGAAAAGGCGGTGCGGGCCGGTTCGGTTCATGCTCGGTTCTCCGTTCTTGTTATGGCGACACCGCGGCAGGCGTCGGGCAAGGACAGAGCAACGGCTGTGCCAGCGTCCTGAAAGTTTCATGCAACCCCCGAAGTAGAGCGCTCCGGGCTCAAGGCGAGAGAAACCGCGGCGAGGCCATGGCTGGCGCAGGGGCGACACAGCTGGCGCAGCCCTGACACACCTGTGCCAGCCTTTCAAAGCCCGGCGGTTGTGTGTAAAACAAGCCGATCACTCCCCGCGAAGGACACCCGGCATGATCTACCGTCCCCTTGGCCAATCCGGCCTGCAAGTCTCCGCCCTGACCCTGGGCAGTATGATGTTCGGCGAGCAGACCGGCACCGAAGATGCATTGCGGATCATCGACAAGGCCTGGGACCAGGGCATCAACTTCATCGACACCGCCGACGTGTACAACGCCGGGCGTTCGGAAGAAATCGTCGGAGAAGCGGTAGCCCGCCATCGCCAGGACTGGGTTGTCGCCTCCAAGGTCGGCATGGGCGCAACCGATGGCCTGCCCAACCGCAGCGGGCTGTCGCGCAAGCACATCTTCAACGGCATCGATGCCAGCCTGACACGCATGCGCCTGGACTACCTGGACCTCTATTACCTGCACCGCGAGGACCACAAGGTGCCGCTGGAGGAAACCGTGCGGGCCATGGGTGACCTGCTGCAGCAGGGCAAGATCCGCTACTGGGGCGTGTCCAACTACCGCGGCTGGCGCATCGCCGAGATCTGCCACGTCGCCGAGCGCCTGGGCGTGGCCAAGCCGGTGGTGAGCCAGCCGCTGTACAACATCGTCAACCGCCAGGCCGAGCCCGAACAGCTGACGGCAGCGGCGTACCACGGGTTGGGCGTGGTGCCGTTCAGCCCGCTGGCCCGGGGCGTGCTCAGTGGCAAGTACGCACCCGGGGCGACACCTGAAGCCGGCAGCCGCGCCGCGCGGCAGGACAAGCGCATCTTGGAAGTGGAATGGCGCCAGGAGTCGCTGGCCATTGCCCGGCAGTTGCAGGACTACGTGCAGGCCAAGGGCGTGGGGCTGGTGGAGTTCGCCATCGCCTGGGTGCTCAACAGCCAGCTGGTGAGTTCGGCCATCGTCGGGCCGCGCACCGAGGCGCAGTGGGATACCTATGGTGGGGCGCTGGAGGTGAAGATCACGGCAGAGGACGAAGCATTCGTCGATTCGCTGGTGACGCCGGGGCATGCGTCGACGCCGGGCTTCAATGATGTGGCGCATTTTGTCAGTGGGCGTGTCGCCCGGCGCTGAATGTTCTCCTGTCCTGGCCTCTTCGCGGCTAAAGCCGCTCCTGCAGCCGCGAAGAGGCCAGATCAGGCAAACCCCATTGGGGAGCTCTACGCCGGGGTCCCGGTCCCCCCTTTCCCCAATCTTCCGAGTATCGTTCGCGCCATTGGTTTTCCACCTCTGGAGCAGCAATGAAACTCTTGCAACCCTTGCAGATCGGCCCCCTGACCCTGCCCAACCGCGTGTTCATGGCCCCCCTCACCCGCCTGCGCAGCCTGGAACCGGGCGACGTGCCGACGCCGATGATGGCCGAGTACTACCGCCAGCGCGCCAGCGCCGGCCTGATCATCACCGAAGCCACGCAGATTTCCTTCCAGGCCAAGGGTTACTCGGGTTCGCCGGGCATCCACAGCGCCGAACAGATCGCCGCCTGGAAAGCGGTCAACGCAGGCATCCATGCCGACGGCGGCCACAGCGCGGTGCAGGTCTGGCATACCGGCCGGGTGTCGCACACCTCGCTGCAACCCGATGGCGCGGCGCCGGTCGCGCCGTCTGCGCTGCCCGCCAATGCCCGCACCACCCTGCGTGACGGGCAAGGCAACCTGATGCGCGTGGAAACCTCCACCCCGCGCGCCCTGAGCGAAGACGAAATCGCCACCATCGTCGCCGACTTCGGCCAGGCGGCAGTCAACGCCCGCGAAGCCGGTTTCGACTTCATCGAACTGCATGCCGCCCACGGCTACCTGCTGCACCAGTTCCTCACCCCGAGCGCCAACCAGCGCGAAGACCGCTACGGCGGCAGCGTCGAGAACCGTGCCCGTATCGTCCTCGAAGCGGTGGATGCCGCGATTGCCAACTGGAGCGCCGAGCGCGTGGGCATTCGCGTGTTCC
Organism: Pseudomonas sp. NPDC089401; assembly: GCF_044749485.1. Taxonomy (NCBI): domain Bacteria; kingdom Pseudomonadati; phylum Pseudomonadota; class Gammaproteobacteria; order Pseudomonadales; family Pseudomonadaceae; genus Pseudomonas; species Pseudomonas sp. NPDC089401. The sequence continues at coordinate 275,620 of NZ_JBIVIA010000009.1, forward strand.
CGCTGGGTGGCTTCAATGGCGTGGACAACGGCGAAGACCAGGAAGCCGCAGGCCTGTACCTGATCAAGGAACTGGCCAAGCGCAACCTGGCCTACCTGCACCTGTCCGAGCCGGACTGGGCAGGCGGCAAGCCGCTGCGCGATGCATTCCGTGAACAGATTCGTGCGGCGTACCCGGGCGTGATCATTGCCGCAGGTGCCTACACTGCGGAAAAAGGCGAAGACCTGATCGGTCGGGGCCTGATCGATGCGGTGGCGTTCGGGCGCAGCTACATTGCCAACCCGGACCTGGTGGAGCGCTTGCGCCTGCAGGCGCCATTGAACCCGCACCGGGCGCAGTTCGACTACGCCAACGGGCCCGAAGGCTATACGGACTACCCGTTCCTGCAACGGGCATGACCCACGGCCAGGCAGAATAGAAAAGGGGGCGGCGAACGGCCCCCTTTTTCAATCGCTGACGCTCGGGTTCAATCGGTTTTCACCTGGGCGGCCTGCATCCCTTTCTGTCCCTTCTCGGCAACGAAGCTCACCTTCTGGCCTTCTTTCAACGATTTGAAGCCGTCCGACTCGATTGCCTTGAAATGAACGAACAGGTCATCACCACCACCGTCCGGGGTAATGAAGCCAAAGCCTTTCTCGTCATTGAACCATTTAACAGTTCCGGTCTGTCTGTTGGACATGCGTTGAATCCTCGTTCGCTGGCAGCCTGCTGCAGTTGACTGACCCCCCATGTGACCTGGCGAATGACAGGTTCCACGTCCTATTGGAGTCAGCCATTCAATTAAAAGGCAGCCCTGGCAATTTTGCCAGTACCGCCTGTGCTCCATCTGCCCTACCGTGGCGGGATTTGCCTGGACGTCCCGGTCAGTCTTCCCAGGGCACGCCTTGCTCCCAGGTGGCCACCAGCAGGTCGATGAACCCGCGTACCCGCGGCGACAGGTGCCGCTTGCTCGGGTAGACCACACGAATCGGATCCGCCGGGGGGCGGTAATCCTGCAGCACCTCCTGCAAGGTACCGGCGCGCAGGTCGTCGCCGGTGATGTAGGTGGGCAGGTGAATCAGGCCGAAGCCGGCCCGCGCGCCGTCGAGCATGGCCTCGGAACTGTCGATGTTCAGGCGCCCTGGCTCCTCGCACAGGTGCAGCCCTTCGGCGCTGTGGAAACGCCAGGGCATGGACTTCTCGCCGGTCAGGAAGGCGATCTTGTCGTGGCCATAGAGGTCCGCCGGCACCTGGGGTACCCCGTGCAGGCGCAGGTACTCGGGCGATGCGCAGGTGACGAACTGCTGCCAGGCGACCGTGCGGGTCAGCAATTGCGAGTCTTCCTTGGGGGCACCGATACGCACGGCAACGTCGATGCCCTCCTCGACCAGGTCGACGAAGCGGTCGGTGAAGCGAATGTCGGCGCGCAGCTCCGGCCACTGCTTGAGGTAGTCATCGAGAATCGGCAGCACATGGCGCTGGCCCAACGACAGCGGCGCAGTCAGGCGCAAGGTGCCGGTCGGCTTGCCACGGCGCAGGGCCATGGTGCTTTCCACCTCGTCCAGGTCGTCGAGGATCTGCCGCCAGCGCTCGAAGGCCACCAGCCCTTCGTCGGTCAGGCTCAGCTTGCGCGTGGTACGGTTGAGCAGGCGCACCGCCATGCGCGCTTCCAGGCGGGCGATGCTCTTGCCCACCGCCGAGCGGGTCAGGCCCAGGCTGGCTGCCGCGGCGGTGAAGCTGCCGGCCTTCACGGCGCTGACGAAGGCGGCGATGTCGCCGAAGCGGTTGGGTTCCATGGCAGGTTCCTGGGCAAACTGAAGACCGGCTTAGATGGGTACGAATCCCGGTATTGCAAGGGCAGGCATTCAGCGCTCGGTCCAGCTGGCCAGTGGCAACGGCGGCCGCTGGTCGAGAATGCGCCGCCAGATCAGCACCAGGTCAGCGCCGTTGAACATTGCGCCGACGCCCGGCCCCGTCCAGCGCGTGGGCGTGTCGGCCCGCCACTGCCCCTGGTCATCGCGATGGGCCATGTTGAAGCGGAACGTGTAGTTGCCGGGGATGCCCATGCGCAGGTCGGTGACCACCAACTGGTCGCCCACCACGTCGTAGCGCAGCCAGTCACCGGTGAACCAGCGCAGGCGCTGGAGCAACGGTGCATCCTGCACCGCCTTGCCCGCCTCCAGGTTCAGCGGCAGGCGCTGCATTTCCGGTGGGTCACGGTCGAAGGTGCTGCTGATACCCTCGTAGTAGTAGCCGTCCGGGGTCTTGGCCAGCACCCGCCAGACCAGGCTGTTGAAGGCGATGGGCACGGCGCGCACTTCGCTGGGGTGGATGCCTTGCTGTTGGAGGGCCGACTCGAAGCGCTGCTCCGCCGCCATGCGCCCAGCCAGGCCGAAGCCCAGGTAGGCGGTGCTGAATGCCAGTGCCAGGCCCAACACCGTAAAGGCCCTGCCCTTCAAGCCCTTGAAGGCCGCGTACAGCACAGCCGCCAGCAGTGGCACGGTGTAGACCGGGTCGATGATGAACACCGCCGCCCAGCTCAGCGGGGTGAAGTGCAGGGGCCAGAACAGTTGGGTGCCATAGACCGTGAAGGCATCCAGGATCGGGTGGGTCACCAGCACCAGCCAGAACGCCAGGAACAGGCGTGGCAGCGTGTAGCCCTGGTCGGGCCAGCGCCTTCGGGCCAGCGTGTTGACCAGCCAGGCGAGCAGCAAGGCCAGGCCGGTCAGCACGAAGAGGGAATGGGAAAAGCCACGATGATAGGTCATCTGCGACACCGGGTCGGCGTAGCGGATCACCACGTCCAGGTCCGGCACGGTACCCAGGGCAGCGCCGTAGAGCAGTGAACGGCGGCCCTGGATACGGCCGAGTACCGTGCCCTGGAGGGCGGCGCCAAGTACGGCTTGGGTGATCGAGTCCACGGCTGGGCTTCCTGGAGGCAATGGTGGAAACCTAACCCTGTCAGGCCGCAAGGTGCAAACACTGGAGTGTGACAACACCTGTACTGGCCTCTTCGCGGGTAAACCCGCTCCCACAGAGACCGCGTCGGGCTCAGTCTGGTGGATCAGGCCTCCTGCAAGGCCCGAGGCCTGCTGCTGCGTTGTTCGTCCTCGCTGGCCTGGGCCTTCTGCAGCTGGAAGTCGAACTTCAGCTCGGCATGGCGACCATTGGCGCCCTCATGGAACACCACCTCGCCCACCAGCCCATCGCGCGTGGCGTAGGCAAAGTCATCCCACAGGTATTTGTCGCCCGACAGGTTGATCTGCGTGGTCAGGTGCCGATGCCCCGGCGCCGAGATGAAGAAGTGCACGTGCGCCGGACGCTGGCCGTGGCGGCCGAGCAGGTCCAGGCATTCCTGGGTCGGCCCCTGCGGGTCGCAGCCGTAGCCGGACGGCACGATCGAACGCGCCCGGTAACGGCCTTCGGCGTCGGTGACGATGCGCCGGCGCAGGTTGTATTCGGACTGGCTCGGGTCGAAGAACGAATAGGTGCCGCGGGAATTGGCATGCCACAGGTCGACCGTGGCACCCGCCAGCGGCTGGCCCTGTGGGCCGAACACCTGGCCTTCGAGGTACATCGCCGTGGCCACGCCCTGCTCGCTGCCGTCGTCCATGCGCGCTTCACCCTGGGTCAGTGGCGCGCCAGCCACGTAAAGCGGGCCTTCGATGGTGCGCGGGGTGCCCCCGGTGAGGCCGGCCTGGGCATCCTTGGCGTCCTGTAGCAGGTCGAGGAAGTGCTCGACGCCAAGGCCCGCCACCAGCAGCCCGGCCTCGCCACGCCCGCCGAGGCGGTTGAGGTAGTCGACGGCGTGCCAGAACTCGTCCTCGGTGATTTCCAGGTCTTCGATCAGGCGCGCGGTGTCCTGCAGCACACGCTGGATGATGCACTTCAGGCGCGGGCTGCCCTCATCGTTGCCGAAACCGGCGGCTTGCTGGAAAAACGTCTGAATGTCGGCAGTGTGGGAAATTTTCACGGTCATGATGGGTTTCCTCGTCTTGTTCTTGTGCGAAGTTGCGAATTAGCGATCGTCGCTGTGGATCGACGAGGGGTGGCGGCACAGGCCGTCGACCTCGATGTCCATGTACGGGAACAGCGGCAGCTGCATCAGCGTGTCGTGCAGTGCCTCGACGCTGGGCAGGTCGAACACGCTGTAGTTGGCGTAGTGCCCGGCAATACGCCAGAGGTGGCGCCAGCTGCCCTCGCGCTGCAGGCGCTGGGCCAGTTGCTTTTCGTCGGCCTTGAGTTGGCTGGCCTTGGCCGGGTCCATATCGACCGGCAGCTTCACGGTCATCTTCACGTGGAACAGCATGGTGTTTCTCCTGTCTTGCAGAATGTTCAAAGGCTGGCACGGTTAATGTGGGAGCGGGTTTACCCGCGAACACGGGCGAAGCCCGTGCCATCCATCGCGTCGCCTGCTTCGCGGCTAAAGCCGCTCCCACAGGGGCTGTGTCTTCCTTCAGCCCGTGGTTTCAGTGGCGGGTGAAACGCGCCAGGCGGTGTTCGTCCAGGGTCAGGCCCAGGCCTGGGGTGCGCGGGACGTGCAGCTCGAAATCGCGGTACTGCGGCGGCTCGTTGACGATTTCTTCGGTCAGCAGCAGCGGGCCGAACAGTTCGGTGCCCCAGGTCAGCTGGCGCAGGGTGAGGAAGGCATGGGCCGAGGCCAGGGTGCCGATCGAGCCTTCGAGCATGGTCCCGCCGTACAGCGCGATGCCGGCAGCCTCGGCGATCTGCGCGGTGCGCAGCACGGCGCGTGGGCCACCGTTCTTGGCGATCTTCAGGGCGAAGATGCTGGCGGCGCCGTCCGCCGCCAGGCTGAAGGCATCCTCGACGCTCTCGATCGACTCGTCGGCCATGATCGGCGCCGGGCTGCGCTGGTTCAGGCGCACCTGGCCGGCGCGGTTGATGCGCGAGATCGGCTGTTCGATCAGGTCGATGCCGTTGTCGCCCAGCACCTGGCAGGCGCGGATGGCTTGCGATTCATCCCAGTACTGGTTGACGTCGACCCGCACGCTGGCGCGCTCGCCCAGTTCGCGCTTGATCGCCACCACGTGTTTCAGGTCCTGCTCCAGCGGGTTGGCGCCGATCTTCAGCTTGAACACCCGGTGCCGGCGGGCCTCCAGCATGTGTTCGGCTTCGGCGATGTCGCGGGCGGTGTCGCCGCTGGCCAGGGTCCAGGCCACTTCCAGGCTGTCGCGCACGCGGCCACCGAGCAGCTCGCTGACCGCCAGGCCCAGGCGCTTGCCCTGGGCGTCGAGCAAGGCGCTCTCGATGCCGGACTTGGCGAAGGTGTTGCCCTTGGCCAGCTTGTCGAGCTTGAGCATGGCGGCATTGATGTTGTCGGCGGGCATGCCGATCAGCGCCGGCGCCAGGTGCGTGTCGAGGTTGGCCTTGATGCCCTCGGGGCTCTCGTAGCCGTAGGCCAGGCCGCCAATGGTGGTGGCCTCGCCGATGCCCTCGACGCCGTCGCTGCAGCGCAGGCGCAGCACCACCAGGGTCTGCTGCTGCATCGTGTGCATGGCCAGCTTGTGCGGGCGAATGGTCGGCAGGTCGACGATCAGCGCGTCCAGCCGTTCGATGGTCGGGCTTGTCATGAAAAGCTCCAGTTCAGTCGTGCAGAGAAGCGGCGCCGGCAGGGATGGCCCTCAGCCGAGGTCGCCACCGCCCACCGGCAGGGTCACGCCGGTGATGTAGGAGGCCTCGTCGGAGGCCAGGAAAAGAATGGCGCCGACCTGTTCGTCGATGCTGCCGTAGCGGTGCATCAGGCTGCTGTCGAGGGTCTGGTCGACGATCTGCTGGTACCAGGCCTGGTCCTGCTCGCTCTGCGCGTCGGTGTTGCGCGGCACGCGGCGAGGTGGCGCCTCGGTGCCGCCGGGGGCGGTGGCGTTGACGCGGATGCCACGGCCGGCGGTTTCGAAGGCCAGGCAAGCCGTGAGGGCGTTGACGCCGCCCTTGGCCGCGCCGTAAGGCACGCGGTTGATGCCGCGGGTGGCGATCGACGAGACGTTGACGATGGCGCCCTGGCCGCGTTCGAGCATGTACGGCAGCGCGGCGTGGCAGCACCACAGGGTGGGGAACAGCGAGCGGCGCACTTCGGCTTCGATCTGCGCGACTTCGTAGTGCTCGAACGGCTTGGCCCAGATGGTGCCGCCGACGTTGTTGACGAGGATGTCGAGGCGGCCGAAGGTTTGCACCGCGGTGGCCATGACCCGGGCGCACTCGTCGTGCAGTTCGAGGTCGGCGGTGAGGGTCAGCATGCCCTCCCCGGCCAATTCGTGGACCAGTTCGGAGCGGTCCACCGCCACCACCTGCGCGCCTTCGGCCTTGAGCCGCCAGCACACGCCACGGCCGATGCCCTGGGCGGCGCCGGTGACCAGTGCGACCTTGCCTTGAAATCTGTTGTTCATCATCTATCTCCGCTTCTGCGCCCGACACTGTGGGAGCGGGTTTACCCGCGAATGCGTCAGACCGGACACCGCCGCTGGACCTGCTGGCCTCTTCGCGGGTAAACCCGCTCCCACAGGGGGCGGTGTTGTCTTCGGAATTGAAAGCCTCAAGGAGTCTCAGGCCGCCGCCGCGAACTTCTCGTAATAGAAGTTCGCCGGGACAATGCCTTGCTCGCGCAGGTACTGGCTCACCGCATCGACCATCGGCGGTGGCCCGCACAGGTACACATCCACATCGCCCTCGTTCAGGTGCACAGGTTCGATGTGCTGGGTCACGTAGCCCTTCTGCGGGTGCTGGCTGTCGGGGTTGGCCACGCAGGCGCTGAAGGTGAAGTTGGGAATGCGCGCGGCCAGTGCCTGCAAGCGGTCGAGCTCGACCAGGTCGAAGTCGTTGGTGACCCCGTAGATCAGGTGCAGCGGGTGCTCGCTGCCCTGCTCGGCGACCTTCTCCAGCATCGCCGTGAACGGCGCCAGGCCGGTGCCGCCGGCCAGCAGCAACAGCGGACGCTGGATCGGCCGCAGGTAGAAGCTGCCCAACGGGCCGGCCAGGCTCATGCTGTCGCCGGCCTTGGCCAGACCAGTGAGGAAGCTGCTCATCAGGCCGCCCGGCACATTGCGGATCAGGAAGCTGACTTCGCCGTCCTTCGGCAGCGAGCTGAAGGAGTAGGCGCGGCTCTGGTCGCTGCCCGGCACCTTGAGGTTGACGTACTGCCCCGGCAGGAAGGCCAGGCGGCTCAGCGCCTCGCCCTTGATCGACAAGGCAATGGTGCTGGCCGACAGTTGCCGCACGGCGCTGATGGCCGCCTCGAAGCTGGCCTGCTCGGTCTTGCACAGTTGCGACGAGGCCGGGATGCGTACCACGCAGTCGCTCTCGGCACGCATCTGGCAGGTCAGCACGTAGCCTTCGGCGATTTCGTCCTCGCTCAGGGCGTCTTCGATGAAGTTGTCGCCCAGGTCGTAGCGCCCGGATTCGGCCTTGCACTTGCAGGTGCCGCAAGCGCCGTCGCGGCAGTCCAGCGGGATGTTGATGCCTTGGCGGTAGGCGGCGTCGGCCACGGTTTCATGGCCGCTGGCCTCGATGAAGCGGGTCACCCCGTCTTCGAAATTAAGCGCGATCTGGAAGCTCATGTTGCACCTCGCGGGCGAGCCTGGCCGCAGCGCACCCCTTTGGGCGCACCGAGCGGCTCGCGTTACCTCGGATCAGATGTGGTAGATGTCGATGACCTGACGCACGTAGTCGTTCTTCAGCACCACCTTCTTGGCCTTGATCAGCGGCTGCCCGCCGCGCAGGTCGAGGCTGTAGAAGCTGCTGCCGAAGTAGCTGTCGGTGGTCTTGTAGCGAAAGCTCAGGGTGTGCCAGTTGAACCGCACCTGGCAGCTGTCCTCGCCCTGTTCGACGATCTCGATGTTGCTGATGTTGTGCGATGTGCGGGTGTCCGGCACGGTCGCACTGGAGCGCTCGGTCTTGATGCGGAACACGCGGTCCTCGAGGCCGCCGCGGTTGCCGTACCAGATCAGCGAGATCTCGCTCTGGGGGTCTTCGGTGAGGGTGTCGTCATCGTCCCAGGACGGCATCCAGAAGGTCGCGTCGCTGGCGTACAGCTCCAGCCACTGGTCCCACTGGGCGTCGTCCAGGTAGCGCGCCTCGCGGTAGAGAAAGTCGCGCACGGTGTCATGCAGGCTCATGGCACGGCCTCCACGGGGATCAACGGGGTCTGTTGTTCGAGGGCCTTGAGCAGGGTGTCCTGCCAGTACTTGTGCTGCAGCACGAACAGGCCTTCGTCCTCGGTGCGCACGCCCGACAGCAGCGGCTTGAGCTGGATGTCCCGGGCGGCGTCATCGGCCCCTTCGACCCAGTGCCGGGCGCCGCGGGACATGTCGTTCCAGCCGCTGCCGCCGCCGTAACCGGTCTGGCACGAGCGGAACTCTTCCAGGTCATCCGGGGTGGCCATGCCGCTGACGTTGAAGAAGTCTTCGTACTGGCGGATGCGCTGGGCACGGGCGTCGGCGCTCTCGCCTTTCGGTGCGATGCAGTAGATGGTGATTTCGGTCTTGTTCACCGAAATCGGCCGGGCGATGCGGATCTGCGAGCTGAACTGGTCCATCAGGTACACGTTCGGGTACAGGCACAGGTTGCGCGAGTTCTCGATCATCCAGTCGGCGCGGGCCTGGCCGAAATCGGCGGCCAGTTGCTCACGGCGCTCGAAGGCCGGGCGGTCCTCGGGGTTGGCCCAGCGGGTCCAGAGCAGCAGGTGGCCGTGTTCGAACGAGTAGAAGCCGCCGCCTTGCTTGGCCCAGGCGCCGGCACTCATGGTCTTGATCTCGTCACCCGCCTCGCGCTGCTTGCGCTGGTTCTGGGTGGCGGCGTAGTTCCAGTGCACGGAGCTGACGTGGTAGCCGTCGGCGCCGTTCTCGGCGGTGAGCTTCCAGTTGCCTTCGTAGATGTAGGAACTGGCGCCACGCAGCACTTCCAGGCCTTCGGGGGACTGGTCGACGATCATGTCGATGATCTTCGCCGACTCGCCCAGGTGCGCCAGCAGCGGCTTGACGTCGGCGTTCAGGCTACCGAACAGGAAGCCGCGGTACGACTCGAAGCGTGCCACCTTGGTCAGGTCGTGGGAGCCGTCGCAGTTGAAGCTGTCGGGGTAGCCGGCATTGCTCGGGTCCTTGACCTTGAGCAGCTTGCCGCTGTTGTTGAAGGTCCAGCCGTGGAACGGGCAGGTGTAGCTGGAGCGGTTGCCGCGCTTGTGCCGGCAGAGCATCGCGCCGCGGTGGCTGCAGGCATTGAGAAAGGCATTGAGTTCGCCGTCCTTGTTGCGCGCGATGAAGATCGGCTGGCGCCCCATGGTCAGGCTGAGGAAGTCGTTTTTTTCCGGGATCTGGCTTTCATGGGCCAGGTAGATCCAGTTGCCCTCGAAGATGTGTTGCATCTCCAGATCGAACAGGCGCGGGTCGGTGAACATTTCGCGTTTGCAGCGATAGACGCCCGTTTCGCGATCGTCCTCGAGCATGGCATTGAGGTAGTCGAATCCCAGGGACATGGCCAGGGTCTCCAATTGTTATTGTTCAGGCCGGGTCAGGTTAGGGTTTGCCTTGGGCTGGCAATATCCAGTGGCTGCAGAGTGCTATCCGTTTTCTGCAATTATCGAAGCGATAGCATTTATCCATTGAACAGTGCCCACCGGCTGAAGTAAGCTCGGGCTCATTCACTGGAGAGCAACATGCCGAAACACACCCGCAACCACGCCAACCACACCGGTCGCAGCCTGCGCCCTGTGCGGGCCGTTGCCGGTCGTCAGGCGGCTGCAGGCTTTTATTTTGGGTATTGGTTTAGCCACTAGGCGCCGATTACCCACCCGGCGCCCACCTTCGAGGGGCCGCCGAACATGAGAATACTCAAACCCCCGGTCGGCTCCCCGACCGGGGGTTTTGCTTTTCAGGCCACAGCACTTTACCGATTCTTACCGAGGACAGATTCATGAACTACGCCACTTATTACTACGCAAGCACCTATGCCTGGCGATTTAGCCAATCCCGTTCGGGCCAGCCTGCCGCCTCCGTTCGGTCCCTCACAGGTGGCAATGCTGCAGACAATCAATCAACGAATAGTCGAACACCTCGATAGGGCCGACCGCGCGGGCCAGAACCCGCCGTCCGCCCAGGGAAAAACGCCATGCAAGCCTCGAACCTCGCCCTGCCCCTGACCCAACCGCACGCTGCCAACACCACCGTCAGCCAGCGCCTGCCCAGCCCACACCTGCTCAAGCAGCAGATGCCGCTTTCTGCCGAACTCGCCCTGCAAGTCCATGATCATCGCCAGGCCATCCGCGCCATCCTCGAAGGCCGCGACGAGCGCCTGCTGGTGATCGTCGGCCCGTGCTCGATCCACGACCCGCGCTCGGCCCTGGAATACGCCGACCGCCTCGCCGCCCTGAGCCGTGAAGTCGACGACAAGCTGCTGCTGGTGATGCGCGCCTACGTGGAAAAACCCCGCACCACGGTGGGCTGGAAAGGCCTGGCCTACGACCCGCACCTGGACGGCAGCGACGACATGCACGCCGGCATCGCCCTCTCCCGTGGCTTGATGCTGAGCATGATCGAACGCGGCCTGCCGATCGCCACCGAACTGTTGCAGCCGATGGCCGCCGGCTACTTCGACGACCTGCTGGGCTGGGCCGCCATCGGTGCGCGCACCACCGAATCGCAGATCCACCGGGAAATGGTCAGCGGCCTGGAGCTGCCGGTCGGCTTCAAGAACGGCACCGACGGCGGCGTGGGCATCGCCTGTGACGCCATGCGCAGCGCATCCGCAGCGCACCGCCACTTCGGCATGGACGCCCAGGGCTACCCGGCGATCATCGAGACCCTGGGCAACCCGGACACCCACCTGGTGCTGCGCGGCGGTCACAAGGGCCCGAACTACGACGCCAACAGCGTCGCCCAGGCCCGCCAGGGGCTGGCCAAGGCCGGCTTGCAGGCGCGGATCATGGTCGATTGCAGCCACGCCAACAGCGGCAAGGACCCGGCGCGCCAGCCGGCGGTGTTCGAGGACGTGCTGGCCCAGCGCCTGGTCGGCGACCGCTCGCTGGTCGGGGTGATGCTCGAAGGGCACCTGTTCGACGGTTGCCAGGCGCTGGGCAAGGGGGCGCTGAAGTACGGCGTGTCGATCACCGACGGCTGCCTGGGCTGGGACGCGACCGAAACCCTGCTGCGCGAGGCCGCAGCCCGCCTGTAAACGATCAGGAGCAAGCCTGGCGAGACATGACCCGATCAAGTGCGCTAGGCTTGGCGTTTTTCACCCCAAGGAGCAGTACCCATGGCACGCGCCACCGCCCGTCACATCCTCGTCAGCACTGAAGACAAGTGCAACGAACTGAAAGCCCAGATCGAAGCCGGCGCCGACTTCGCCGAAATCGCCAAGGCCAACTCCACCTGCCCATCCAGCCGCCAGGGCGGTGACCTGGGCTCGTTCGGCCCGGGCCAGATGGTCAAGGAATTCGACACCGTGGTGTTCAGCGCCCCGGTCAACACCGTGCAAGGCCCGGTGAAGACCCAGTTCGGCTACCACCTGCTGGAAGTGACCAGCCGCCAGGACTGATCGGCTGATCATCGTGTCCCTTGTGGGAGCGGGTTTACCCGCGAAGAGGCTCGAACAGGCAATGAGGATGCCTGGGCTGGCCTCTTCGCGGGTAAACCCGCTCCCACAGGTCATTTGCGGGATCATGCTTTTGTGCATGGGCACCATGGCCCAAGCCGCCCCCACCCATGCCCTCACCGTCTACGGCGAAGCCCCCCGCTACACCGACACCTTCAGCCACTTCGATTACGCCAACCCCGATGCCCCCAAGGGCGGCCTGCTGCGGCGCTCGGCCATCGAGATCGGCCAGTTCGACCATGTCCTGCCCTACATCGACAAAGGCACCGGCGTCGCCGAAGTCGACGGCTGGCTGTACGCGCCCCTGGCGCAACGTTCGTTCGACGAGCCCTACAGCGTCTATGGCCTGATCGCCCGGCGCATGGAGCGCGGCCCGAATGATGCCTGGCTGCGCTTCGACATCGACCCACGCGCGACCTTCGCCGACGGCAAGCCGGTACGCGCCGAAGACGTGCGCTTCAGCTTCGACAAGCTGATGAGCGAAGGCAGCCTCAAGTACCGCACCCAGTTCGCCGATGTCGCCGGCGTCACCGTCGAAAGCCCGCGTAGCGTGCGCTTCGACTTCAAGCAGCCACATGGCCGCACCCTGCCCCTGGACCTGGCGAGCCTGCCGGTGATGCCCGAGCACGACTGGTCCAACCGCGACTTCGCCAACGGCGCCGGTTTCGACAAGCCGATCGGCAGTGGCCCGTACCGCATCGGGCGCATCGACAACGGCCGCAGCATCACCTTCGAGCGCGACCCGAACTGGTGGGCCCGGGACTTGCCGGCCAACCGCGGGCGCTACAATTTCGAGCACATCCGCATCGAGTACTTCGGCGACACCGAAGTCGCCCGCCAGGTGCTCAAGGGCGGTGGCTACGACTACAACCGCGAGTTCTCTGCCACCGCCTACACCCTCGGCTACAACGGCGCGCAGCTCGACGACGGTCGCCTGCAGCGCGCCCACCTGGGCCCGGCCAAGCCCCAGGTCGCCCAAGGCTTCGTGTTCAACCTGGAGCGGCCGCAGTTCAGGGACCGCCGCGTGCGCCAGGCGCTGGCCCTGCTCTGGGACTTCGAATGGAGCAACCGGCAGATGATGCGCAACCTGTACATCCGCCAGCAGAGCCTGTTCTCCAATACCCCGCTGGCCGCTCGCGAACCACCGGACGCCGATGAGCTGAAGCTGCTGGAGCCTTTGCGCGGCCAGGTGCCGGACGAGGTGTTCAGCCAGGTCTTCCACGCGCCGGTGACCGACGGTTCGGGGATCATTCGCCCCCAGCAGTTGCGGGCGCTGGCCCTGTTGCAGCAAGCCGGCTGGCAGCCCGATGGCGACCGCCTGGTCAACCCCCGGGGCGAAGCCCTGGAATTCACCTTCCTCAATGGCCAGTCCGGCATGGAACGCTTGCTGCTGCCGTGGAAACGCAACCTGGCGCAGATCGGCATCACCCTGAACATCCGCAACGTCGACTCGGCCCAATACGTCAATCGCCTGATGGCCCGCGACTACGACATGGTCGTCACCGGCTACCCGGTCACCCTGTCGCCCGGCGCCGAGCTGTACAACTATTTCGGCTCGGCCGCTGCCAACGACCCCGGTTCGAACAACCTGATGGTGCTCAAGGACCCGGCGGTGGACCAACTGATCGACGGCCTGGTGCGCGCCGATACCCAGGCCGGCATGCTCAGCCACGCCCATGCCCTGGACCGGGTGCTGCAATGGAACTATTACTGGATCCCCAACTATTACCCGCCTGGCAGCTCGACCGTCTGGTGGAACCGCTTCGGTCTGCCGAAAGTCCAGCCGGCCTATGACGAAGGCCTGGACAGCTGGTGGGAAGTCAGCCCGACTGCGCTGACCAACCCACAGATGGCCGAGCGCCTGAAGGCCCAGCCATGACCACCTATATCCTGCGCCGCCTGCTGCTGATCATCCCGACACTGCTGGCGATCCTGCTGGTCAACTTCGCCATCGTCCAGGCCGCCCCGGGTGGCCCGGTCGAGCAGGCGGTCGCGCGCCTGCAAGGCATCGGGGCTGGCGCGCCCGGTTCGCGGGCCGAGGTGGTGCACGGCGAATCCCGCGCCACCCGTGGCCTGGACCCGAAGCTGATCGAGGAGATCAAGCGCCAGTACGGTTTCGACAAGACCGCCCCGGAGCGCCTGTGGCTGATGCTCGGCCAGTATGCACGGCTGGACTTCGGCCAGAGCTTCTTCCGCGGCGCCAAGGTCACCGAGCTGATCCTCGACAAACTGCCGGTGACCTTGTCCCTGGGCTTCTGGGCGACGCTGATCACCTACCTGGTGTCGATCCCCCTGGGCATCCGCAAGGCAGTGCACCATGGCAGCCGCTTCGATGCCTGGAGCAGCGCGCTGATCGTGGTCGGCTATGCCCTGCCCTCGTTCCTGTTCGCCCTGCTGCTGATCGTGCTGTTCGCCGGCGGCACCTCGCTGAACTGGTTCCCGGTGCGCGGCCTGATGTCCGACGACTTCGACCAGTTGAGCCTGCTGGGCAAGCTGGCCGACTATTTCTGGCACCTGGTACTGCCGGTCGGGGCGCTGGTGATCGGCGGCTTCGCCACCCTGACGCTGTTGACCAAGAATGCCTTTCTCGACGAGATCTCCCGCCAGTATGTGGTCACGGCCCGGGCCAAGGGCCTGAGCGAGCGCCGGGTGCTCTATGGCCACGTGCTGCGCAACGCCATGCTGCTGGTGCTGGCCGGCCTGCCCCAGGCGCTGATCACGGTGTTTTTCGCCGGGTCCCTGCTGATCGAGGTGATCTTCTCCCTCGATGGGCTGGGGCGCATGAGCTATGAGGCCGCCGTATCGCGCGACTACCCGGTGGTGTTCGGCACGCTGTTCATCTTCACCCTCGCCGGCCTGCTGTTCCGCCTGATCGGCGACCTGGCCTTCACCGTGCTCGACCCGCGCATCGACTTCGACACGAGGGCGCACTGATGCTGTCGCCGGTTTCCCGTCGCCGCCTGCAGCGCTTTCGCCGCAACCGCCTGGGCTGGGTGTCGCTGTGGCTGTTCGCCGGGCTGTTGCTGCTGAGCCTGGGCGCCGAACTGGTGGCCAACGACAAACCACTGCTGCTGGGGTACAAGGGCGAACTCTACGTGCCGGCGCTCAAACGCTACACCGAGCAGCAGTTCGGCGGCCAACTGCCGTTCCAGCCGGATTACCGCAGCGCCTATGTACGCCAGCTGATCGAAAGCCAGGGCGGCTGGATGCTGTTCGCGCCGATCCCGTTCAGCGCCGACACGCCCAACTACGACCTGCAGGTGCCCACACCCAGTCCGCCGAGCCTGAACAACTGGCTGGGCACCGACGACCAGGGGCGCGACGTACTGGCCCGAGTGCTGTATGGCACCCGCACCTCGCTGCTGTTCGCCTTTGCCCTGACCGTGGTCAGCGTGCTGATCGGGGTTGGCGCAGGTGCCTTGCAGGGCTATCACGGCGGCTGGGTCGACCTCGTCGGGCAACGCTTGCTGGAGGTGTGGTCGGGGTTGCCGGTGCTGTACCTGCTGATCATCCTCAGTGGCTTCGTCGAGCCGGACTTCTGGTGGTTGCTGGGGATCATGGCGCTGTTCTCCTGGTTGACCCTGGTCGATGTGGTGCGCGCCGAGTTCCTGCGCGGGCGCAACCTGGAGTACGTCAAGGCGGCGCGGGCCCTCGGCTTGCCGGATACGCAAGTGATGCTGCGCCATGTGCTGCCCAATGCGATGAATGCGACGATGACCTTCGTACCGTTCATGCTCACCGGGGCCATCACCACCCTGACGGCGCTGGATTTTCTCGGCTTCGGCATGCCGGCCGGGAGCGCTTCGCTGGGCGAGCTGGTGACCCAGGGCAAGCAGCACCTGGAAGCGCCATGGCTGGGCTTTACCGCGTTCTTCGCACTGGCACTGATCTTGTCGCTGCTGGTGTTCATCGGCGATGCCTTGCGTGAGGCATTCGACCCCAGAAGGTAGGTTCTCGTCCAAGGAGGTTGCGCATGACATTGAAAGGCAAGACAGCACTGGTCACCGGCTCCACCAGCGGCATCGGCCTGGGCATCGCCCAGGTGCTGGCGCGCGCCGGGGCCGATATCCTGCTCAATGGGTTCGGCGACCCGGCCCCGGCAATGGCCGAAATCGGCCGCCACGGGGTCAAGGTCGCGCACCACCCGGCGGACCTGTCCGACGTGGCGCAGATCGAGGCCCTGTTCAGCCTGGCCGAGCGCGAGTTCGGCGGCATCGACATCCTGGTCAACAACGCCGGGATCCAGCATGTGGCGCCGGTGGAGGAGTTCCCGCCGCAAAGCTGGGACAAGATCATCGCACTGAACCTGTCGGCAGTGTTCCATGGCACCCGCCTGGCGCTGCCGGGCATGCGTGCGCGCAACTGGGGGCGGATCATCAACATCGCGTCGGTGCACGGTCTGGTCGGTTCCACCGGCAAGGCCGCGTATGTGGCCGCCAAGCATGGGGTGATCGGCCTGACCAAGGTGGTGGGCCTGGAAACCGCCACCAGCAACGTCACCTGCAACGCCATCTGCCCAGGCTGGGTGCTGACCCCGCTGGTGCAGAAGCAGATCGACGACCGTGCCGCCAATGGCAGCGATCCCCTGCAAGCGCAGCACGACCTGCTGGCCGAGAAGCAGCCCTCGCTGGCGTTCGTCACGCCCGAGCACCTCGGCGAACTGGTACGCTTCCTGTGCAGCGAAGCCGGTAGCCAGGTTCGCGGCGCCGCCTGGAACGTCGATGGCGGCTGGTTGGCCCAGTGACAAGTGGCCTGACGCGCAACCCCTTGGGTGCGTGTCGGGCCGCATCACGCTGCGCGATCAGGCATAATGGCGCCCTTTTTCGCCCCGAAGCACAGGTGTCCCATGAAAGCACAAGCCCGCCACATCCTGGTCAAGACCGCTGACGAGGCCGAAAAGCTCAAGCAGCGCATCGCCAATGGCGAGGCCTTCGACGTGCTGGCCAAGAAGTTTTCCACCTGCCCTTCGGGCAAGCGCGGCGGTGACCTGGGCGAGATCCGCCCGGGGCAGATGGTCGGCGCGATCGACCAGGTGATCTTCAAAAAGCCGTTGCGCGTTGTGCATGGCCCGATCAAGAGCAAGTTCGGTTACCACCTGGTGCAGACGTTCTATCGCGACTAATGGCCGGGGGCCACCTAGCATTTCTGCCAGTTGTCCTACCCCGCGGGTTTCCTTACAAAGCAGGCAGGGCCGAGGCTGTGCCACTGCGCGCAGTTCCAGGTTGTGGTCCCTCTTCATGGACACGGAGACCTGCCTATGCGCTATCCACGCCTGCTTGTGCCTGTTGCCTTGCCGCTGCTGGCCCTGCCCTTGCTCGTGCACGCCGAAACCCGGAGCGTCTCGAGCGGCGACACCCTGGGCGCCGTGGTGCAGACCACGGACATCGACGACTTCAAGATGACCGGAGGCACCCTCGAGTCGCTCAACCAGGGCGAAGGCTACGACCGCTTCGAGATGTCGGACGGGCACATCATCGGTGCGTTCGAGGACGGCGACCGAGCCGTGTTCTCGGGCGGACACATCGGCCGCGTGGACCTCAAGCTGGCGGACAACTATTTCGAGATGTCCCAGGACGCCAAGGTCGGGACTCGCATCGATGGCAACCTGGTCAGCGGGTTCGGCAATGACACCATCATCCTGCGGGGCGGTACCATCGGTGGCAACATCAGCACCAGCGGCGGCACCGACCGCATCACCATCAGTGGCGGCCAACTGCTCGGCAGCGTCCTGGCCAGCGCCGGTAACGATGTGTTCACCTGGTCAGGTGGACGCATTGGCGGCAAGGTCGACATGGGCATTGGCGACGATCAGGCCACGGTCATCGGCCTCAAGGCCGATACCTTGGTCACCGACCTGGATGGCGGCGCCGGCACCGACAGCTTGCTGTTCAAGACCAGCGAGATCACCGGCGGCGCAAGGTACCTCAACTGGGAAAGCATCACCCTCAGCGAAGACAGCCGCCTGATGTTCGACGACAACCTGACCCTGGGTGACAGCGACAGCGGTACCGGCCAGCTCAGCGTCGACGGCAGCAGCACCCTGCTCTCCCGCCAAGGCACGCTGGCGCCGCACACCAGCGGCCAGCATGCCACCCTGCGCAATGCTGGCACCGTCGACCTTGGCAGCGGCAACGATGGCCAAGGCCGGCTGACGGTGGTCGGCAATTACCTGGGCGACAACGGCGTGCTGCGGGTCAACAGCGTACTGGCCGGCGACGATGCGGCCTCGGACCGACTGGTGGTGAGTCAGGGCACGCTTGGCGGCACCACGCGTCTGCAGGTGAACAACCTGGGCGGTGCGGGTGCTGCCACTCGGCAGAATGGCATCCAGGTAGTCGAGGCCCGCGAGGGCGCCACCAGCAGCGACGCGGCGTTCATCCAGACCCAGACACTGTCGGCCGGTGCCTATGATTACCGCCTGTTCAAAGGTGGCGTCACGGCCGGCAGCGAGAACAGCTGGTACCTGCGCTCGACCCTGGTGGCCACGCCACCAGGCGTCACCCCTCCGGTGGCCGCACCCGCCCCTGGCCAGGTCGAGCTGCCGCCCCCTTCGGCCGCCGAAAGCCTGCCGCTATACCGCCCGGAAGTGCCGGTCTATGCCGCAGTGTCTCGCGGCGCGGCGATCATCGCACGGCAGGCGCTGGGCACCTTCCATCAGCGTCAGGGCGACCAGCAGTTGCTCGCGGGCCAGGGCGCGCTGCCAGCCAGCTGGGGCCAGGCCTATGGCGGCGCCCTGCGCCAGCAGTGGAGCGGTACGGTGAGCCCCAGCCTGGATGGCGACCTCTACGGGTTCAAGGTCGGCCAGGACGTTTATGCCGGCCTGGCCGACGACGGCTACCGCCAACAGATCGGCGTGTACGTCGGCCACAGCAGGCTGGACGGCGACGTCAAGGGTTTTGCCCTGGCCATGAAGGACCGCAGGGTCGGCGACCTGAAGCTCACGGGCGATAGCGTCGGTGCCTACTGGACACTGGTCGGGCCGCAACAGGGCTACCTGGACGGCGTGCTGCAATACACCCGCCTCGACGGCCGCGCCCGCTCCGACCGCGGTGACAAGCTGAACGTCGACGGCCATGCCTGGGCCGCCTCACTGGAGGCCGGCTACCCTATCAGCCTGTCCGAACGCTGGACGCTGGAGCCGCAAGCACAGCTGATTGCCCAGAAGGCCTTTCTCGACAGCACCAGCGACAGCGTCTCACGGGTCAGCCATGACGCCCAGGTGGAGCTGACCGGACGTCTGGGCATGCGCCTGCAGGGTGCCTACAACCAGGGCAGCGGCCGCCTGCTGCAGCCCTACGCACAAATCGACATGTGGCACGGCGATGGTGGTCGCGACACGGTGGTCTTCGATGACGTGGACAAGATCAAGACCGACTACCGCTACACCTCGATACAGCTCGAGGGCGGCTTGGTCGCCCAGGTCAGCGAAGCGTTGAGCCTGCACGGCGGGGTGCAGTACTCCAGCAACCTCGACAGCCGCCAGCAGCAAGCCAGCGGCGTCAACCTGGGTGTGCGCTGGCAATTCTAGCGCCGCGCCGCCAGCAAGCCGAGGCCGGCGCAGCCCAGCAGGGAGGCGCTGACCCGGTTGAACAACCGGCGCGGCCCGGGCTGGTTGAACCAGCGTTGCAGATAGGCACCCAGCCCCGAGTAGATGGCGATCGCCGCCCACTCCAGCAGCAGGAACAACCCGCCCAGCCAGAGGAACTGCTCGCTGACCGGCGTGGCGCCGCCTACCGAGACGAACTGCGGCAGGAAGGCGGTGAAGATCAGGATCGCCTTGGGATTGGAAGCCGCCACCACGAACTCCTGGCGGACCAGGCGCCAGGGGCCGCGCGGATGCTCGCTGGCCACCACGCCCTCGCCCACCGGTGCCCGCCATAGCTGCCAGGCGATGTAGAACAGGTACGCGGCACCCGCCAGCTTGATCGCCAGGAACAGGTATTCGCTGGTGTGCAACACCACCGCCAGGCCCATGGCGGCCAGGGCGATCATGCCGCTGAAGGCGACGATGCGCCCGCCACCGGCGACGCAGGCGGTGCGCAGGCCGTAGCGGCTGGCGTTGTGCAACGACAGCAGGTTGTTCGGCCCCGGCGCCATGTTCAGGGCGAAACAGGCGGGGATGAATAACAGCAGGCTCGACAGGTCCATTGTGTTCTCCAGGCAGACTGGCGCTACTCTGGTCGCCTGCATGGCGCCGGGTCAAGTACTGCCGGGCTCACCAGGGCCAAGGTAGCCAGGTCCATCAGGCTGAAGTGGCCACTGGCCCAGCCGCCGGTATCCAGATGCCAGACGTTGCCCAACTGCTTGGCCTGCAGCACTGGGGTGTGCCCGACCAGCAATGCCCGGACCCCGCGGACGGCTTCGGTGTTGCCCTCCTTCAGGCGCTTGCGCGACCACTGGCAGACTTCGCGCACCCCTGGGTCGTCGTCGAACAGCAGGCTGTCGCGCAAAGCGGCCCAGTCGTCGAAGGGGCTGTCGGCATGCAGCAGGCCGATCGGCCCGGCTGCGGTCTGCACCTCCAGGGCAATCGGCAGTTGCAGGAATTGTTCGACGAAGACTGCCTGCTGCGTCCTTGGCAGGTCGATGAACCAGCCCCCCCCTGCCGCACGGTACATCTCCAGGTCCAGGCGCCCGCCGTGGAAGTGGCTGACCGCCAGCGCTTCATGGTTTCCCTGTACCGCATGGAACCACGGCATGGCCAGCCATTGCAGGGCTGCTTCACTGTGTGGGCCACGGTCGACCAGGTCGCCGACGCTGAACAGGCGATCCACCTGCGGGTCGAACCCCACCGCGTCCAGGCACTGCTGCAAGCGCTGAAAGTGGCCATGGATATCGCCCACCGCCAGGTCACGCCCCGCACTGTTGGCGGCCACCCGCCGAAACCGGCTCATTACAATTCTTCCCCTGCTGCCGCACCTGGGCAGGCGTAAAATGGAGCGACACGCATCCACCGTCGGAGGTGCATCATGCGTAACGCTCTGGTCTGTGCCGTGCTCGTGGCGCTCTCTGCCAACAGCATGGCACAAGGCATCCCGCCTGCGCAGGTCGACGTGCGCTTCGACCACCCGGAAAAGTTCCGCGACGCCAGCCTCGACAGCCCCGGCTATGAACGGGGCGCCGACGAATACGTCATGAAGACACTCACCCAATACCTGCAGAAGCTCGGCCAGCGCTACCTGCAGCCGGATCAGCAACTGGTCATCGACATCCGCGACATCGACCTGGCCGGCCGATTCGAGCCCTGGCACCGGCAAGCCTACGAGGTCCGCTTCATGCGGGAGATCACCTGGCCGACCATCGAGCTGAGCTACACCCTGCGGCAACCCGGCAAACCGGACCAGCAGGCCCAGGAACGGGTCAGTGACAAGATGTACCTGAGCCGCCCCGGCCGTGCCGCCCGCAGCAGCGACCGCCTCTATGCCGAAAAGGCCATGCTCGACGACTGGTTCCGCCAACGCTTCGCGGTGCACGCCTCCTGAAGACGCCTTCACTGGTGCAGGCCGGCTTGCCGGTAGTATGCTCGGTGCTTCGACCTGCACCAGGGAAGGGACTCAGCATGAAACTCTGCGCCGTACAACTGGCCTCGCGCAAAGGCGACGTGGCGGGCAACCTGGCCCGCCACCTGCGCTGCATCGAGCAGGCCGCTGACCTGGGCGCCGAGCTGGTGGTGTTTCCAGAACTGTCGCTGACCGGTTACGAACCGACGCTGGCACGCCAGCTGGCCTTGCCCGTCAGCTCGGAGCGCCTGACGCCATTGCAGGCGGCCTGTGACCGTCTCGGCATCAGCGTGGCCGCGGGCCTGCCACTGCCCACCTTGCAAGGTGTCCGCATCGGCATGCCGATCCTGCGCCCGGGGCAACCGGTGCTGGCCTATGCCAAGCAACGCCTGCACGACGATGAGCTGCCATTCTTCAGTGCTGGCGACGAACCGTTGGTGTTCAGTATCCGCCAGCTGCAGGTCGCGCCCGCCATCTGCTATGAATCGATGTTCATCGAACACGCCGTGCAGGCACATTCGATGGGCGCGCAACTGTACCTGGTCAGCGTGGCCAAGACTGCCAAGGGCGTGCGCGAAGGCCATGAACACTACCCTGAGGTGGCGCGCAGCCTGGGCATGCCGGTACTGATGGCCAACTGCGTCGGCCCGTCCGATACCTTCATCGGCGCCGGCGGCTCGGCAGCCTGGGACCGCCAGGGCAATCTGCTGGCGGCACTGGATGAACGGCAGGAAGGCTTGATCGTACTGGACACCACCCGCGAAACCGCCAGCGGGCTGCCACTGGATACCCGCGCCGAATGAAATACGTCCTTTCGACCCTGGTCAGCTATGCCGTGACCCATTATGTGGTCGGCCTGATGATTCGCGGGCAACTGGCCGAGGTCGCCGAGGGTTTGCGGCACCAGCCCGATGCGCCGACACCTGGGCAGTACCTGCGCGAGATGCGCCCCTATGTGCGGCGAGCGCAGCGGCAGTACAGCCTGATGGCGGGCACGGTGGTTGCACTGCTGGCTGGCCTGGCAGTGAGCTGGGTTGCTTGATCACAGGTCCAGTGCCAGGCTCTGCCGCCCCTCCAGGGCCAGCAGGTACTGTTTGGCCGGCAAGCCGCCAGCGAACCCGGTCAGCCCGCCGGACGCCCCGATGACCCGGTGGCAAGGTGCGATGATCGAGATCGGGTTGCGCCCATTGGCGGCTCCCACCGCGCGCACCGCACTGGGGTTGCCGATCTGCCGGGCGATGTCGCCGTAGCTGCGGGTCTCGCCGAATGGAATGGTCAGCAAGGCCGCCCACACCTGGCGTTGGAATTCGGTACCGGCGAAGTCCAGTGCCAGCTCGAAGCGCTGACGCGTGCCGGCAAAGTACTCGCCTAGCTGACGGGCGGTTTCGCGCAGCGTCGGATGCTGATCGTCCCGCTGCAGTTCACCCAGGCGCACGCGGTTTTCGCGCTCCTCCTCCCACAGCACGGCAGCCAGCCGCTCGCCGCGGGCCACCAGGGTCAAGGTGCCGACCGGAGATTGCATGAGGGTGAAGGCGCTGGACATCGGTGGTTCCCACTACAAGGCAAGGTCAGCGCACTGTAGCGCCGCACGGGGGGCGGCGCATCCGCTTTCTTGCGCAGGCAATGTTCAGGCTGCGATGCGGCGGGCCTCGTCCAGGTCGATCTTCGGGATCAACTGGTCGGGGATGCGCGAGCTGGTGGACAGGTTGTAGACCTGGAACTGCTCGTTCACCACCTGCTCGGCCATCAGCCTCAACGAGGGCAGGATGCGGCTGTCCCAGTGCTGGTCGAGCCCGCAGGGCGAGACCGTGCCCGTGCCGGTTTCATAGAAGCGCCCTACCGCCTGATCGAGGTCAACCCCCACCAGCAGCACCTGCTCGAAGCCCAGGTGATAGGCCAGCTGAAGCGCCACGTAGGCGACCGTGCGGGCATCGAAATGGCCGCTCGACATGTCCTTGCTGAAGGCGATGGAACGCGCCCGCTTGCTCCACAATGCGCGGCCGCAGACATGGCTGGCACCATGCCCGCGCAAGCCGTCCAGCATGCCCGGGTTGTCGGCCTTGTGCAGCGGGTAGCATTCGGTATCAGGGGGGATGTCGGCGTTGCCGAACTGATCCGGCCACAAGGCCAGGCGCTCGCTGTGCTGCAACGCGGTGGCGAACAGCTCCGGTTGCTGGTCGCGGAAACTTCTGTCGGTACAGACATAGAAGAACGGCTTCAGCCCACAGGCAGCGGTGAGGGAAATGGAGCCATTCATGGCGATGATCGGCAGGTGGGCGAACTCACCCAGGGGAAAATGCCTGGCTGAAGCGCCCGAGGCGAGGATCACCACGGGGCCTTTCTGGGTATTGCGACACGCCTCGAAACTGGAGAACGCCCCGCGTTCAGCATTGAGCTGCGACGGAAGAGTTTTCATTTGAATGAATCTGGATCACTGTTTTCGCTAAGGTACTAACTAATCGGTATGAGGTAGACAAAGTTTACCGAACTTTACACAAATCGACCACGAAGTCCTGATTCGTACACTTGAGTCATGGTTGCAGTTTCTCCATCGACTGCACGGGCAATGGCGCAGGTGGCGGCGGTCGAGGCAGTTCAAGCGTATGATGAAGAGCCGGCTGGAGTGAGGCAGTCCCGTGCCGGTATTCTCCTCGAGGAGCACTGCCATGAACACGTCCACCTGTGCGCTGGTGCTGGCCCTGTCGGCATTGGCTGGCTGTTCGAGCAACACGTCCATGTACCGTGACCAACCCCTGGTGGCCAAAGTCACCCCAGGCATGAGCAAGGCCCAGGTAGAGCAGATCGGCGGCAAGCCGGATGCCCAGTCCGACCGCACCGTCGTGCCCGGTAGCTGCTACGACTACAGGCTCAGGCAAGGCGGCCAAGAGAAACCCTACAGCGTCAGCTTCGATGGCCGCGGCAAGGTGGACGAGTCGTCCTTCATGACCTGCGCCGAATGGAGCAACACCCAGGCCAGGGCCCGGCAATCACTGCCGAGCATGGGCGGCATGAGCGGCTCAGGCTACTGACGGCCTCGTCAGTCGATGCACGACCGCGCCGCCTGGCGCAGTGTGCCACCGGTCAGAAAACTGCCTTTGTAGAAGGTGGCGCGGCTGCCGCCATGGAGCTCCACCACGTCCAGGACCACGTCGGACGCTACCGCGCTCGGCGCGGTCAGGCGGTAACCATGGGCGATGGATTTCTGCGTGGTGGCAGGCGCCAGTGCTTGCCACTTGGGGAATACACACGCGGCATATTCACTTGGCGACTTATGGGTTTCCTTGCTGGCAGTGGGTTTGCCAGGGTTGGCACACGCCACCAGGCTGGCGGCGAGAATGGAACAGAAGAGAATGCGAAATATAGGCATTTGCAAAAAATCGATAGTGGCGTGGTGCATTTTAGCCACTCTGTCGACAAAGTACTAATCCACCAAGGTCGAGCACCTGACAAGTTCGGCTGATGCCACACTTGCATCGAACCAAAAATGCTTGAATGAACTCGGTATTTCGCCGCCCGAGGGATCAAGAAGCCCGCGCCCTGGTGCGGGCTTTTTGCACTTCAAGGAGAATGCCGCGAGGTGCGGCTCAGGCTCTGGAACACATCAGTGCAGCATCGAGCAAGCGGCCATGGTCGTACCAGGCATCGCGCTGATAAGCGGTGAAGCTATGCTGCGTGCCCGTGCCGCGCACTTCGACCAGGCCAGCCGCTTTATCCGGGTCGGTGCTGTCGACGAACAACTTCACCGAGCCTGCGTCATTCACTTCATAGACTTTCGCATTCCCCGGCAACTCACCTTTGACGCAGCCCAGGTACGCCGGCGGGCTCTTCTCGATAACCCCAGAGGTGGTGTCATGGCCGTCTCGCACATCCGGGTTCTGCGCACACCCAGACATGCACAGCGTGGCAACTGCCGATATCAGTAGTGCGCCTGCAAGCGATCTTGAGTTCTTCACGCGACACGCTCCTGCTGCCCCCTCGAGAACATTGAAAACGTGTGCCAGGTAAAACCCTTTCTAGTTGTGTGCCATCCCTGCTCATAGTAACCCTGGCATCGAACGGGCCATTAGGCTGGTTTGCTATATAAAACAAAGCCCGCTGTCGCGGGCTTTGTCATTGCAATAACGCTTGCTTGCAGCGCAAGCCTCAGCGTGGCCCGCCACCGTGCATGCCACCGCCCATGCCCATGCCTGGGCCACCGTGACCACCGCCGTGCCCACCACCGCCACCTGGCGGCATGAACATCCAGCAACCCGACAGCGCGGAAATCAGGGTAGCCACCACAGCGGCGCGGAAAACGTGATTCAACTTCATCAAACACTCCGGAAACAGGATCTGATGCCCGCCTGTTGGTTGGCTGGGCAGCGCGGCGATTGTAAGTCCAGCCTTCACCTGCTCGGGTGAGCTTTTCCAATTCTTTACAGTTTGCGCAGGAGGCGCCTGTATCCGGGCGCCCCCTGCAAACGGGTCACCGTTCAGCCGTCCAGGCCTCAGTAGCGACGATAATCCTGCCCGTGGTGATCACCGTCGTAGTAATGCCGGTGATGCCTGCCGCCATCATGCCAGTATGGCCAGCAACCACTGAGCAGCAACACGCCCGACACGATAACGACCCAAGCGGCTTTACGTTTCATGTGTGTACCTCCGGCCTGGCGAAGCGAGGCCCTGCGTAGCGTTTGACTGCGCCTGGCCTGGAGGTTCAGGGCGACTGCCGCCAGTCGTCAACTTTCATCAAACCCCTCGCGGGCAGCGGGCAATTCCCCTGAGTGACGTTCATTCACGCCACCTTCGAAACAGAACTAAAGTGCCAACTAAGGGCAACTAACAATCACTGTTTTTAATGCCATAAATGATAACCGCGACACATAACGCGGATAAAGTTTCAACCGCCCGAGCGGATACAGCGTGGTCGCCGGACTGCGAGCGACAACACCTAAATATCCGAGCCTGACTGCATCATGCCTTCTTTCAAGAATAATGCCGTGCAGCGTACTTGCGTGCGCCCCTTAGAACCTTCCTCCCTGGCGGCCGCCCTGGCGTTGACAGCCCTGGCGACTCAACCCGTTTCGGCCGCCGAATACTGGGTGTCCAGCCAGAGCGAGTACGCCGCGGCGATGACCCAGGCCAATGCCGATTCCGACCCTGACGCCATCATTCATCTGAACAACGACATCACCATGTCCGGGGTCTGGGGGGCTCCCGTTCCAACGAAACCGATCACGGTCGACACCCAGGGTTTCGTGATGACCAAAGGGACGGCTACCGGCAACTTCGCCACTTCTGCCGCAGCGCCCATTGTGTTGAACGGCACCTACGTCGGCGCCGACGGTAGCGGCATCGCCGGCGTGCAAGTCAGCGGTACGGGCGGGCAGCTGACCAACAACGGCCACATCACCGGCGGCGCTCAAACCGCTGCCACGGGCGGTGGAGGCGCGGGTATCGCTGCCAACCTTGGCATGACCGTCATCAACAATGGCTATGTGAAAGGGGGTGACGGCGCCGCTGGCTTCGATTCGTCCAACAGTTCCCTCAGTGCGGGCGTGTCACTCTCCTCGACCTCGACGCTCATCAACTCGGTGACCGGGGTGATCGAGGGTGGCGACGTGTCCGGGGGTATTGCCGGCTCAGGCGTATCGTCTGCCAACACCGTCAACAGCAGGATCGAGAACCACGGCATCATCCGCGGCGGCAGCGACCTCAGCGCAGGGTCGGGCGGCGGCCGCGCCATTCGCATCGCCGCAGGTACCGTCACTATCGAGAACAGCGGCCTGCTCCAGGGCAGTGCCGGCAATGCAGCCGTGTACGTACAGACGCGTTCCCTGCTGACCATCATCAACTCGGGCAGCATTCAGGCTGGCAGCGGCTACGCCAATGCCATCGAGTTTGGCACAGCGGATTTGCCCACCAACAGCGCCACCCTCGAACTGCAGGCGGGCTCCGATATCGTCGGCAACGTGCTCGCCACCGCTGGCAGCAACGATACCTTGCGCCTGGGCGGCAATACCGACAGCGTGTTCGATGTGTCCAGCATCGGCAGCAGCGCGCAGTACCGCGACTTCGACCTCTTCGAAAAGACCGGCACCAGCGTCTGGGCGTTGACCGGCGCCGGCACCGAAAGCACCCCCTGGACCGTCAAGGAAGGCGCCCTGCAACTGGGCAACGGCGGGACCAGCGGTTCGCTGGCCAGCGACGTGGTCGTGCAAAGCGGCGCGACCCTGGCGTTCGACCGCAGCGACGCCTACACCTTCGCCGGCCTGGTCAGCGGCGCTGGCGGCCTGGCGCAGAACGGCAGCGGAACCACCACCCTGGCCAGCGTGAACACCTACACCGGCCCGACCACGATCAACCGCGGCACCCTGGCCATCGACGGCTCGATCAGCAGCCCGGTGAGCGTGCTGGCCGGCGGTACCCTGTCCGGCAACGGCACGGTCTTCGGCGATGTCACCAACGCCGGCGCCATCACCCCCGGTGGCGGTTCGGGCACCCTGACCATCGATGGCAACTACATCGGCAGCGGTGGCGTGGTGCGGGTCAACACCGTGCTGGGCGACGACGCCTCCGCCACCGGCCGCCTGGTGATCACCGGCGACACCTCGGGCACCGGAACCATCGCGGTGACCAACCTTGGCGGCCTGGGCGCACCCACTGTCGAGGGCATCAAGCTGATCGACGTGCAAGGCTTGTCCAACGGCGTGTTCAGCCTGGCAGGCGATTACCTCTACAAAGGGCAGCAGGCCGTGGTCGCGGGCGCCTACGCCTACCGCCTCTACCAGAACAGCGCCAGCGGCACGGCGGATGGCGGCTGGTACCTGCGCTCGGAACTGGACGACACGACGACTGCGCCCCCCACCACACCTGAAACGCCTTCCGTGACGCCCCCCGCCGCCCCACTGCTGGCCCCGACGGTCGCGCTGTATGAAAGCTATGCCAGCGTCCTGCAGCGCTTCAACCAGCTTGGCACCCTGCACGACCGTGTGGGCCACCGCTACTGGCAGCCCGACGCCGAGCTCCAGGCCGAACCCGAAGCCGGCCTGCCGGCCATCGGCCGCGGCGCCTGGGTACGCGTGGAAGGCGACCAGGCCGACATCGACCCGGCCCACAGCACCACCGGTGCCGGCTTCGACATGCACAGCCGCAAGCTTGAAGCAGGCTTCGACGTGCCGCTGTACGAGGGCCAGGACGGCACGCTGGTGGTCAGCCCTACCCTGCACTACGGCAAGGCGGACACCCGAGTCTCGTCGGTCTATGGCGATGGTTCGATCGATGTGACCGGCTACGGCTTCGGCGGCGCCGCGACCTGGTATGGCAGCGACGGCACCTATGTCGACAGCCAGCTCAGCGTGACCCGCTACGACAGTGACCTGCGCTCCTCGCAACTGGGCCGCAAGCTGGTGGAAGGCAACCGTGGCCACGGCGTGGCGGCCAGTGTCGAGGTGGGCCACCGGGTGATCCTCGACCCGCACTGGTCGCTCACGCCGCAAGCCCAGCTGTCCTGGTCGCGCGTGCGTTTCGACAGCTTCAGTGACCCGTACGGCGCCGACATTTCCCAGGACGATGGCAACAGCCTGGTATCGCGCCTCGGGCTGATGCTCGACCGCAGCAACCGCTGGAAGGCGGACGACGGTACCGGCAGCAGCACCCGGGTGTACGGCATCACCAACCTGTACTACGACTTCGAGAACGGCACCTCGGCCGATGTCTCCGACCTGCATGTACGCAGCGAGGAGCAGGCACTGTGGGCAGGCCTGGGTGTTGGTGCGTCGTTGAACTGGAACGACGAGCACTCCTCGCTGTTCGCGGAACTGCAAGGGCGTACCAGCGTGCAGGACTTTGGCGACAGCCACGCGCTGGGCGCCAAGGTGGGTGTGCGGGTGATGTGGTAAGCGGTATTGCGTTGGGCAATCTCCACAACGGGGACATGTAACAAAAAATCAGAATTTGCCCCTTTCTTGTAGGGCATTTCCCAAAGATACTTTCGCCATGCATTTCCCGTTGCGGCTGGTCTGGCAGCGCTCTAGTCTCGGGCTGTCGTCGCTCATTGACGATACGGCTTTGACAGGCCGCAACGGTATTAAGCACACAGCTTACTTTTCTATGGTGGCTGTACGTGGGGCACGCTTGCGTGCGCCGGAACTTGCTTATTCCGCCGGTCTGTCAACCCATGTACAGCTGCCACCCTTCTGTTTGACAGCAGGTAGGTGGCGGCACTCAGAAAGGTAATAAGCAATGTTGAAGATAGTGCCCGATCCACCCCACGATATTCATTCCCTCGAAGACACCCTGATCCAGGCCACCGATTACGCGCTGTGCGCGGCCACGGTCGTGCATCAGGCATTGCTGCTGCAGCCCAAGTCACCGGCTTCGATCCTGATGATGACCTCGATGCATGAGATGGAAGCGCTGCGGGCATTGCTCGAGCAGGCATTGATCCAGGTGCAGATCCCGGCGGAGCCTCGGACGTTGCATTGAGGCTTGGGTGACGTGTTGCCTGTGCTGGCCTCTTCGCGGGTAAACCCGCTCCCACAGGTACGGCGCATGCCTTCAGGCCTGTGGTGATCCCTGTGGGAGCGGGTTTACCCGCGAAAGGGCCAGCACAGGCACAGGAAACTTCAGGGAGATTGAACAATGACCACAGACGACACCAAGCTCACCGTCGGCAAAACCACCTTCTACCAAGGCGAAAACCAGACCCACCCTCTCTTCCGCATCGAGGCCGGCATCCCCTGCCAGCACGCCCGCGAACAAGCCTCGGAACTGATGGGCTACGCCCGCGACCTCAGCCTCGACGGCCTCATGGAAGACAAACCCCAGCTGATCTGGGCGTCACACTACCTCTGCGCCATGGCCAAGGCCCTGCTGGACGATGCCGAACTGGGCATGACACATTCGAACAGCTAGTGTTACGCCTGAACTGTTCATCGGTGAACGCGTCATGACCATTCGCAGCCTGGCAAGAAACCTGCCGCCTGACCCAGACCGCGAGGGCTGGGTATTGGGATGGGGCGTGCTACGCGACCGCCATCCCTGGCATTTCGTCGACGTCTACGCCGACCAGCAGACCGCCAAGGCCGAGGCGCAACGTCGCGGTGACGGCTACGTGGTGGAGTACGGCTCGCATCGCCTTGGCTCGAAGGAGTTCATCTGCGGGGTGAGCGCGCCGGAAGGTTGACGTTCAACCTTCGATTGTCCCCCGCATAAGGGGCCACACCCGCCCAGGACTGGGTCAGGCGATGGCCTGCAAAAAGGCAAAAACAGCCATGACATCCACCGCCAGCACCGCGGCAACCACGTAGCCCATGAAGTAGAGATCTTTCTGAGTCATGACTGCGTCCCCCGAATGGTGAGTGTTACAGGTACACAGCAATTCCCGTTCCAAGACCCACGGCGTGGCACGCTTCCCGGCAGCGGCGTCCGAGCAACTCAATAAATAGACAAAGCTATTTTTGCTTAGCCATTCCTCAGAGGTGCTCCAGATGACTGCCACGAAGAAGATCCAAAACGCTGCCTGGTTGATCTCCCCGGCTTGGATTCTGATGACGACAGTCGCGATGGCAGCAGAGAGCCCTGCCCAGGGCAGTCCCTTCTCGCCCACCACGCTCAAGGACTGGGTAACCGTCATCAGCACGCTGGTCACATTGGCCTTGGCAATATGGGGTATCTGGAGCGGTTTGAGGTCAGCCCGAAATGCGATCCAGGAGAAGCGCAAAGAACACCGTCAGAAGCAGCTTGCCGCTGCACGTGACATGATGAAGGAAATTTTCACAGACCCACTCGCCCGCGCTGCGATGCAAATGATGGACTGGTCAGGTCGAACCTTCACTCATCAAGGCCAAACCTACGTCGTTCACTGGGGTGAACTGAAGCCTGCGCTTGCCGTTCATGGGAAGGGAACGGTGTTCAGCAAGAAGCAGGAATTCATTCGTGACTGCTTTGAGGCTTTATTCGATCACTTGCTGGTGCTTGAGCACTTCCTTCAGCAGGACTACCTGCACGAAGCCGACATTGCGGTGCCCTTGCAGTACTACGCTGAATGCATCATGGCCCATTCCGACACCTACAACGGGTTCCTGCAGGCTTATGGGTATACGGAAGCATATGTACTGATACAACGCATTGCGGTGAGTAAAAAATAGTGGCCGTGGCCACCAAACCGAACGGGTCGCCAGCCGAATAGAGAAGATTTTCAACAGGCCCTGGCCAAGCAGTTCCCGATTGCCACCTGACCCTTCGGCGCTGCCCGCCAGCGCCTTCCCCCCAAACGAAAACGCCGCCGGAGTTAGGCGGCGTCGGGGAGAGAACTTACCAAGAGGTGAGTTTCTTTGGCAATTCATCTGGCCCGATCGACTTCTTGGAGAAGCCGCCGCCGGAGTGCTCCTGCCGGGAGCATTCATCGATCAGATTTTTCTGCTTCACGTCGTCAGGCAGCTTTTCCCAATATTCAGGAGAGCAATGCTCGTCAGAAACGGAGTAGTCGAACTCTTCTTTACAGCCGGCCAGGCCTAGAGCGAGTGCAGCAGCGAAGATTGCGGCGAGGCATTGCTTCATGGCTTGAACCCCTCGCTCTTGCTGCGATCGGTAGGGCCACCCATGTCCCAGAAGTCTTTCGACTTCTGCTCTGCGATCTTGGCTTCTTTCTCATCCGCTGACTCGAAGCAGCCACCAAGCGACAGAGCGGTGACAGCTACAAGGATTGCTCCAATGATGGTGCGTTGCATGAGGTTCCTTCCTGTGAAATGGCCGGGCGTTATAGCAAACATCCCCACCCCCCGCAAAACATGGCACTGAGCCACCAGCCAGCGCCTTCCCCTATTCAACGATAACGCCTCGCCGGCGAGGGCGGCTTGGGAAGAGATCGGTAACCGAGACGCCGTATGTGTTCCCGCCGTCGAAGAACAGCGAGTACGTGAAGCAGACGTCCGATCTGCACAAACAGTGGGTGC
Source organism: Pseudomonas sp. NPDC089401 (assembly GCF_044749485.1). Taxonomy (NCBI): domain Bacteria; kingdom Pseudomonadati; phylum Pseudomonadota; class Gammaproteobacteria; order Pseudomonadales; family Pseudomonadaceae; genus Pseudomonas; species Pseudomonas sp. NPDC089401. The sequence goes on from NZ_JBIVIA010000009.1 coordinate 307,631, forward strand.
CGGTGCTGAATGAATTGGGGATCAGGCGTCGCCCCCCATACAACTGCCGTCACACCTATGCGACGATATGCTTAATGTCCGGCCTCAACCCCGCATTTATCGCCCAACAGCTGGGTCACAGCGTGCAGATGCTGCTGTCGACGTATGCCCGTTGGCTCAACTCAAGCTCCGACTGGAGCGAGCTGGAAAAACTCAAGATTGGTATCAAATCGGTATCAGCTGAAAATCCAGCGTCGTAAGTTACTGATAGGTAAGCCCTTTGATCTCCACCGCCAACATCACCATGCGATTATTCTCGCGGTTTTGAGCGGTGTAGGGTGCAGTATTTCCGGGGGTTTCAGCCTCTCCACAACGCACCAAAACGCATCCATTGGCCCAAAAATTGGCCCAAGATTCCCCCCTCCTTCGGCGTCCTGTCGAGCGCTTCCCTTCTCCCAAATATACCCCGCCGTTGACTACTTCTTTCCCGGCCGCAGGATCTCGTGCACGTAATGGTTCGGCTCTGGCTCGGTGTACTTGAACAGGCCGATCGCGTACCACTCTTCGTGTTCGGTCAAGCCGTACAGCCGCGCCGACTCGACAAACTCAAGCATCTCGCAAAGCTGATCGGCATCCACCTCTCGGCGACGGTGCGCGGCCATTGCCATCTCGCTCAGGACCGCCGACCGGCCATCTGGGTCGGTGGCCAAGGCAAATTCGTCATTGAGTTCATCGAGCCAGGCTCTCGGCAATTCGCTCATCATTCTGCCCTGCACCACCAGGACTGGGCGTACAGCGCGCCGTCGACCTCTTCAACCCCGTTGATGTAGATGCCGAGCTGAGCCATGCCATTGACCTTGGCGTCGTGCATACGTGGGATGACGTCCGGCCCAGGCGTCGGGTTGAACACCCAGGCCTGGGTGGCCACCCGACCCAGCGGCTCACTGTGGTGATCACCGATGTGGATGTCGGCGCGCAGGGGATGAATTTTCCCGAGCTGCTTCGTAGGAATGGCCACGCCATTCACGCGGCGGCGGACGAGGAGGAAATACATGCGACACCGATACTGTATAGAAACACAGTATCGTATATAGGCGGCGGATCGTGGGCAAATGCTGATGAGTGGCGCCCCTTGAGCGCAAAACCGGCTACATTTGACGAACATCATCAAAACTAGGGGGGGCGCCAATGTCGTTACCGGTCACGTATCACCTTGAGGTCTACCAAGACTCCTTCCTGAATGATCCTATTTGGAGCGTCAAGGCGAGCACTCCTTTCCCCGCCTTATCAAAAGGGGACTCCTTCGACCACAGGGCCTTGAACGAGGCGACGTGGAGCTATTTTCCAGAGAAAGGTCAAGAATTTGTGATCGCCAAGATCAGGCATATTTTCTGGGACTTGAAAAGCGAGCTTGGCCACAAGCTGATGGTCATTCTGAAGGCTGTGGACATTCAGAATTAGAATCTTGGCGGAGTCTAGCTTTCACCATTGACAGGCTTTTAAAGCCACGACCAGAAGTTTCTCGTAACCGATACGCTGCCGACGCTCAGCCAGCAGCGCCCGCACCTTCATCTCCAGGCTGTCGGTCTTGCGCAGGCCGGCAGCCGCCCAGGGCGGTACGGCCACATCCGGCGCGCGACATGGCACCTGCACTGGCACCTCGACGCGCATGTACTGCACTTGTGGCTCGGCCCGGCTGGCACAACCCAGTAGGGCCAGGGCCAGAACGATCCCGCTCCCACAGGCAAAGCCACGGGTTAGGCGGTATGCAGCCCGAAAGGCACCGCCCTCGCTCCTACAGGTTTTCGAGTTCACCCCCAGCGTCATAACTCAATCTCCTTGTCGATTATCGAGGTCACGGCTGCGCACTGGTCACCCCCTGTGCGCTCCTGCTGCAGCCGGTTCGCCGCGGCGTAGTCGAGATCCGCACTGGCCTTGGCCTCGCTCACCGCGTGCTCGGCGGCGGCCTGGCGGGCCTGCGCGGCCAGTACCAGATCGCCCAGGGCCTTGCCCTGCTCCTGCGCCAAGCCGGCCAGGTTGTCGCGGGCGGCCCTACAGCTGGCCACCTGATCCTGCTCGGCGTCGAGCAGCGGGCGGAAATGCCAGCTGGTGGCCCAGGCGCCCAACAGAATGCCCATCAGAATCAGCAGGCCGGCGCCGAGGCCGCGCAACGCCCAGGACGTCATGCCAGCACCTTCAGCGCCAGGTCGTACAGCGCCTTGCGCTCAGCTGCGCCATGCGGCACCCGGCCAGGCTGGCCGGTGTTGATGACGCTGCCGATATCCTGGATGCGGCCAGCGTCGGCCAGCTCGTTCAGGCCGCGCTTCGCCCACCACCAGGCGGCAGACTGGGCAGCGTGTTCAGCCTGCTCGAGCAATCCCGGCTCGCTCTCGAGTGGCAGGCCCAGGCCGGTAGCGGCCTCCCGGTAGTTGCTGCGGCCGGTGATCTGGAGCAGCCCGCGCCCGCGGTACCGCCAGCCATCACCGCCGGCCTCCGGCCCATTGCCCATGCGCCCGCCGTACACCTTGTTGGCGATCTTCTCCGGCTGCCGAGCGTACGCGCTGGCGTTCTGCGAAGTGAATCGGGTTGGCCAGGTGCGCACCAGGGCGTCGGCGCTGTAGTTCAAGTTCTCCACCAGGTTGCGCAGCTGACCGGACTCGTGGCCGATCTGAGCCAGGAACGCGGCCTGGCGGATGCGGCTGTCGATCTTCCAGCGGGCCATGGCCCGGTTCAGCGCTGGCACGAAGACGCCGACAACTGGACGGGCGTTGGGCATGATCTGCAGCAGCTGCAGCTCGGTGAGAGGCATGTGGTTATCTCCAGGCAAAAAGAAACCCGCTCGAAGCGGGCATAGAAAGAGGTGCGCTATGATCTGGCCATCACAGAGGGAGTGGCCTGATGAAAAATCTATGGATGGGAATGGCGCTTGCCAGTGTGCTGAGCGGCTGCGGAACCGTGCGGACGGTGTCGGACGAATCCAAGGCAGTTGACGACTTGGCGAAATGGCAGACTGACTGCTTCACCATCACGCGCGCTTACAGCGGCGTTGCCTATCAGTTCTGCAATCTGAATGGCCCGCAAAGAAAGGGGGCGCACTGGGCACCTTTCCCGATCTTGGTAGACATGGGTGCATCGGCTATTGCTGACACGCTTATCCTTCCGTACACCGGCTATCAGCAGTACAAGCGCGGCAACGTTCCCATCAGAAGGCTGGAATACTGACGCCTCGCCTAAGTCTGTGGAGTCCTCAGGCCGGCGGCGTGGGCCACTCGATTTCAGCTGGGTATCCTACTTGGTCAGGTACTTCGCTCAGGTCTACTCGGTAGTTCCTCCACGCCAGCAACAGGTCCTTCTTGGCCTGGTCAGCGCGCCCCAGATCGACGGCATCTTGCAACGGAGCGATGGCAGAGTCGGCCGCTGCCCGCAGGTGGGTGGCCTCTAGCAGGGCCAAACCCGCGTAATCCACGGGCGGATTGAGCAGTTGCTCAGTTTCCTCCGGCGTTAATGGCCTCATGCTGTCCGTGATGAGAAAATCTTGGGATCCATCATCCTCAAAGGCATAAATCTGTCCATCTTCTTCATTCTTAAAATACTTCATTAGCGTAACTCCTTCCATGCCGGAGCTATCACAGAGCCACCGCCGTTATTATTCACCTGATAAGTAGCGCCTGGAGGGATCAATGCAAAGGCCGCCATTACCGTGCCGGTTCCACCGCCACTCGACCCGTAAATGTCTTGATTGTTGACCCTTACGGTGAGCCATTGCCCAGGGGATGTGTACTGGGCCGCTACGTTGATCGCGATGGTCCTGCCAGTCGTATTTGTATAAACGACGCCTATCGAGCGTTGCGCGGCAACATCCGCCCATACTTGGCCGACACCCATTGCAGTGTGCTCGGTCCATGTAGCCTCCCAAACCCCGCCTAGTTTTTTACGGAACCCCCAGGCAGGAGATGTGACCGAATATGCAACCTGAATACATTCGGCATCGCTACGCCCGAAGACAATCATTGCCCCATAGACTAATACGTCGTTGAAAAAGTTAGGCCGATTGATCGTCGCAGCGTCAATCCCGTAGATCCCTGTCGCAGTAGAGTTATTGCAGTTAGTCGACCAAAGGGCGCCGGGTAGACCTAGGCTCTGTACGAAATCCCGAGAAACCCAATCGCCGCGCCTCGAGAGCTGAGATTTTGTAGAGTGCCCGCCATCTACGGAAAGGAATTCTGTGATGGCAAAGCGTTACGAACTCTCGGACGAGGCCTGGGATGTGGTCTCCGATCTTTTCATCGAAACACATGGCCGGGGCCGGCCGCGCCTGAGCGACCGCCTGATGCTCGATGGCGTACTCTGGGTGCTCTGCTCGGGTGCTGCGTGGCGAGATATGCCAGATCGATTTGGCCCGTGGTCAACGGTGTATCAACGGTTCCGAGGTTGGCGAAACCAGGGGACATTCGATCAGATGCTCAGACGCTTGCAGCTCAGGCTGAATGAAAAGGGCCTGATTGATCTGCAAACCTGGATGATCGATTCGACCGCAGTACGTGCAACCCGAGCCTCATCTGGCGCTCGGAAAAAAGGGGGCCTGACGAACCTGCCGATCACGCTTTAGGTCGCAGTCGCGGTGGCCTGACCACCAAAATTCACATGCTCTGCGACGCCAATGGAACACCGTTGCGCTTCCTTCTCTCTGGCGGTCAAGCCAGTGATATCAGCTACGCCCAGCCTCTCTTGGACGAAGTCAGAGTTCCTTCAAGCCAACGTGGTCGCCCGCGCAAACGCTGTAAATGGCTGCTGGCCGACAAGGGCTACGACGCCGAAGCGCTACGCCGCTACTGCGATCAATATCGAATGCAGCCCGTCATCCCGCTGCGCTCAATGAAGCGCAAACCCAAGCCTGGCTTACCCAGGCTGTTCGATCGGCCTAAATACCGACAGCGCAACATCATCGAGCGCATGTTTGGCTGGCTGAAAGAGAACCGCAGGATCGTGACACGCTTCGACAAGCTCGCGAAAAGTTATGCCGCCATGGTCTCACTGGCTTGTTCCATGCGGTGTTTGCGACATCTCTTTTCGTACAGAGCCTAAGCCAAAATCGCCTACCTTGATCACGCGGCCGAGGGTCGCGTCGGTAGCTGTGGTGGTAAGGTTCGCGGCGGCAGCAGTGCCCAGCACGCGCCAGGCCGTCCACGCTCCCGCAGCAAAACCGAAAATCCTCTCCGCAGAAGTCCCGGTAACCACATCGGTTGCCCGCTGAACGATGTCTCCGGCCGGAGTGGTGGCCACGAACAACAGCGGCTTGGTGATTCCGGGTGGAAGGCTGGAGGCGGTGCCCGTCAGGGCCGAGTACCACCCAGGAGCGATTGCATCATCCAGATTGGTCACAGCTCGTTGAACTGGACCAGAAAAACCGAAGTCATCCAAGTTTTTGAAGTTGGTGTTTATCCGCGTGAATGCCGTGCGCGGATCATCCCCATCTTGGCCCAGCGGTGGCGTGCCAAGTCTGACTTGATCAAGTGGCATATTTTACCTTTTCAGTAGTTGGTGACATCGGCAATTAAAGAGCCGCCACCGGTGTAATACCGGTCATAAGACGGGGGAGTTGGCGGAACGGGGACGTACCACGGAGCTTCAAGCGCCATGTACGGATACAGCCCTGTCAGCGTCACCCCGTCCGACCTGCAATATAAGAAGTACGTGTACCAGGCGTGCCGGTAAAACGGAATCTCGCCCGAAGAAGACGGGACATAATCTGCAGTCCATCGACCCATGTATTGCGGAAAGCAGATCGCGTACTTCTTCCCTGCTGGTTGGGAGTAACTTCCTGAACCGGTGAAGGCCGGTATCACACCGGTCACTTTGCAGAACTTCGAGGCTGCGTCGAATACCAATTCCCCGCCAGCATTCCAGATCTGCAAGCCGAACAGCGAGGCCGCCGGCGGCTGTTTGCGGAAAACGAACACCTCGATTACCACGCCCAAGGCTTTGGTGACGACAATGCAGCGGTTATTTCCGTTGGTCTCGATGCGCCGCATCATGAAGCCGAATTCGCTCGTGCTATGGACGAACACGAGATCCTGCGGCGACGAAACGAAGAACTGCACGCCGCGCACATACGTGCCATCAAACGGGATGTTGTCTGCCGAAGTCAGTGATTGCTTACTGACCATGGCGAAGTTCACCCAGGTATCATCGATCTGCACGAGACCGTCGGGCGTGAACACTTGGAGCCCTGCAGGCATCAGAACACCCCCACGGTAATGTACGAGGGTGACTGCGCCTTGTTCGCCTCAAACGTCCAGCTGATGGTCTCGCCGTCCTGGTTGAGCGAGATGGCCGGTGCGAACATCGCCATGGCCGCCGGGTCGGTGGAAACCGGAGTGACCACGTAGAACGGGGCACCAGAGCTGAGCCCGGGAACCGATGCCGAACCAGACGAAGCGCCCGTGTAGATGGTGCCAAGCATCTTGGCCAGGCGATCGGTGATGTCCACCACCAGGTTACCTGGGTAGGCGTATCGAAGCAGGCCAGCGCCTGCACGATGTAGGCTTTGACCTCGCTTCGTAGTGCTGCCATATGGTTGCCATCCGTCAAACCCCGTCAGGGAATCAGGCCAACTTGAGCAGACAGGTTCCGCAGGCCCTCGAAATGTTGATCTTGGCCACCTCAGGCGGCCGGCTAGCAGCGTCGATCAGCTGCTGTACGTCGTTGCTGGCTCCGTAGCGCCTCACCACACCGACGAACTCTTCTACGTCGTGGCCGCGCAGGTAGAGCTTGGGCAGCCCCTCCTGGGTGAACTTGGGGGCACCGTACTCATCGGTCGCTTGGGCGATGTGGTAAAGCTCGTGTTCGACCAGGGCGCAGAACTCGGCGTCGGTGCACTGGGCGCAGTAGTCGGCAGCCAAGGTGATGAGATAGGCCGGCTCTTCGCCGAACCACTCCCGCATCTGCTGCTCTTGTCGAGCCTTCTGCCATCCACCCGCACGGAAGATCAGCTGCTCAGCCTGACCGAGAACCACCCGCCCCTGTTTGGCGAACCCGGTCGATGCCCAGAGCACACCGATGTTGGCGTGGATCAGGTGGGCATGCTCAGGATTATGAATGCTGCCAGTGTCGGCGAGAATCTCGCGCGAGATCCACTCCCACACCTCCGGCGCTGGTCGAAGCGTAAGCCATAACGACTCGACTTGGTCAGCCGCCGGCACCGGTCGCCGCGATTCAATCAGGACTTGATTCTGCACTTATCAACCCCATTTCAAAGACGCCAACCAAGAGGATGCACAGGACATGATTGACTTTAACAACCAGCCAGGCCAAGCAGCGACTCAGCTTGCGGCCTCTTTGCTACTTCTCGCCAACCGTGACAAGGCAAGCGAGACCGCCATCAGCTTTGCCCGAGCTCACAAGGAAGGGGCCGTTACGTTTCTTGCGGAGAATGGTTATCTGCTGAATCAACTGGAGCAAGTGCACGTCAATCGGGATCCAAGAGATTTTCTAACCCTACTGGGCCCGATTACTGACTTGAAAATTCCGCACCCAGATCCAACAAAAACGCTCTTCGTTACCCGCGAAATGGCCATCGAAGCTTGCTGGAAACTTTACGAAGTGCACATCTAGCCCTACAGGATCAGTCGGAGGAACCGACCGATGCGGACGGAAAGCTCCCCGGGCTGGAAGGCTCGCTTGAACGCCTCCCAGTCGGGTTGCTTGGTACTTAAATGACGCCCCTCAACAGAGATGAAGGATCAGACCGACATCCCCATCGAATCTTCGAGTTCCTGTTTTCTCGGGTTGAGCGCACGTTTCAGTTCGATGTCCATTATGTGCTTAACATGTGCGAAGGCTTCTTCGATATCGATGAAGTGCCTGACTACGCCATTCACTACCACCTCCCATACGGCTAAGATTTCAGCTTTATGGTACTGCTTTGGTTTATCGGCTCCCACAAGAACCCTCACGGAGACAGCCATTCTTACCCCTCAAACTGGATTGTCCGAGGATGGTATCAGACTCTCTATTCGGCTGGCTGCCGGTCAATGCCCCCCCGACGCACCCTCTCCATCTAATGCACCGGATTGGAGTGATGATGGGGAGACCCGATTGAGAGCCTCATCAGCCTTGTCTGCTGCCTGGGTCGCAGTGGTCGCAGCCTTCGACGCCTTGGTCGCGGCGCTCTCGGCCTTACTGGTCAGCTCGTCCAGGCGCTTGTCGCGCTCGGCCATGGCCGCGTCGTAGGCTTCCCGGATCTGGGTTACCTGGTTGGCCTGGGCTGAGGTCATAGACCAGTAGGCCGACTGCCAGCCCAGCACCGCCCCGCCAGCTACCAGCAGCGCGGCGATGATCCAGACCTCTGCGGGGTGAACTGGCCGCCGTCCTTGGTCCAGTCAGTCGAAACGGTCCATGCAGCCAGGGCATTGGCCATCAGGTCGAACAGGTCAGCGCCGACCTTGATCTTCGCCCAAGCCTTCTTGGCGTCGGCCTTGCTCACCTTGCGGGGATAGATCTTCCAGAAGCGCTCGAAGTCGACCAGCTCGCTTTGGCGAGCGTCGGTACTTACTCCATTCAATCCTTGCTTACCTTCAATACTTACTAGTGTCGGATTTGCCGGATACGGCTGAGCCGGAAGCGGTTCAACCGGATACGGCAAATCCGGAAGCGGTGTTTCCGACACGACGTAATGGGTCTCGCCCAGCAAGCCGGACTTGCCACGGTCCTGGCGGCGCTCTACGTATCCAGCGGCGATCAGCTCTTGCAGCAGGCCGTACACGCCGTCACGACCGGTCGGTTTTGAGGACTTGGCAGTCTCGTTGCGCAGGTGAGTGACGGACACGGCCCAGTGGTCCGGTTTGCCCAGCAGGAAGACCAGCAGGCCACGGGCAGCCCAGCTCAGGCGCCCGTCCTCGCTGATCGACTTGTTGAGCATGTAGAAGTTGGCTTCAGGCCGAGGCGCACGGATGATGCTCATGACATCACCTCGAAGTGAAACTGGTGCTGCTTGTCGAACCCCAGCACAGGAAATGCCCCCGCATCCCTTAGGTAGATCAGCTGGGAATGGCCGAAAACGGCGATTCCAGTGACTTTCTTAGCTGTGAGGTACATGCGGTAGTGGTCGAGTGTCTTCGTGCCCTTAGCACGAAGACATCCTGGCAAAGGATGCCCTGGACAAGGCAGTAGACACCGGCATGGAGGAGACGCAGTCATGATCCTGCCCCTGATGTACATGGCCTACCTGGTATGGAAGGCGCCGCGATGAGCGCTGTGGCCAAAGTGCTCGATCCCTGCAGCTCCAGCCGCATGATGTGGTTCGACAAGGAAGACCAGCGCGCCCTGTTCGGCGACATCCGCGACGAGGAACACCTGCTCTGCGACGGCCGAGTGCTGAAGGTTGAACCCGATGTGCTGATGGACTTCCGGAACCTGCCATTCGAAGACTCCACCTTCCGCCTGGTGGTATTCGACCCTCCTCACCTGACCCGGGCCGGTGTGGACAGTTGGATGCGAGCCAAATACGGAGTCCTCACCAGCGACTGGCGGGAGGACATCCGCCAAGGCTTCGCCGAGTGCTTCCGCGTACTCGAGCCTGAGGGAATCCTGATCTTCAAGTGGAACGAAACGCAGGTGCTGGTAAGCGACCTGCTGGCCCTGACCGATGAAAAGCCCCTGTTTGGCCACAAGTCCGGCAAGCGCGAAAAGACGCACTGGATCACCTTCATGAAACGCCCAGCAGCCTAACCCCTCCCCCTACAACTCAAGCCAGCCGACATGCGCGGGCGAGTCATGGCCTCGCTGATGCTTTCAAGTAAGTCAGGGCGTCGCTGAATCGCTGAGCTCGGTCCAGGCTGCCGGTCCGGATTGAGCCGAGTTCCCGGCCATCTGCTCCCCGGATGATCACCGTGAAACGGCTAGACCTGCCACGCTTTTGATAAATGGAGATGTCGTCGATAGAACTCAGATAGATGCGTCTGCTGGCGTCCCTGGTCACGCTCCGGCTGCTGCCAGCTGCGATAGCGCCCGTGCCAAGGGGAGCCGCGGATGCAAATCCAGTAGCCTCCGAGATAACCCCGTCAGACAAGATGATTACTCTATCGGTGATCAGCACCGACTGTGGTCGGAACTTCTTTCCATAGTCCTCGAAAAATGACTGCTCGACAAAGTCAGCAGCCTGCTGACGGTCACTGAATTGCGCAGCGGACGGTGCATAGCTCAAGCGTTGGCTACCGCAGCCAGACATCGCAACGGCCAGCAGGATCGCTGCACACCATTTGATTCCATTCGACATGTGGCCCCCTGGCTCTGGAAACGGAAGCCGGAGATTACCCGCGCGCCAATGGATTATCCATAGCCCAACCTGCCGCCACCGGCGGCGTGGAGACCTCGATGCATTCAAAAAGGAAAAAGCCAGGCGATGAACACGCCGGGCAAGAACAGGCCGTTGCCCAGGAAATGGACAAGGTGACGGAAGAAAAGATGGCCGACCTGCTGGGTATTACGCTGCGCGCCCTTCAAACCAGGCGCCAGCGCGGGAAGATCCCCGAGGGCGTCTGGAACAAGAACGGTCGCAACATCATGTACAGCAGATGGAGATATGAGGAATGGCTAGAAAGCCTGTGGGTCTGCCCCCTGGAATTGAAATCCGAGGAGACTCGCTCCGAATCCGTTTCACTTGGAACGGTGAGCGTCGCGGGGAAACCGTCGCACATCCTCCGACAGCGCAGGGTATCAAAGCAGCCAGCCGTCTACGTGATCAAGTAGTCAACCTGATCCGGCACAGCCTGCTCGATGATGAGAAGTACGCAGAGCTCTTTCCGGGCTCGGAAGCAGCCCGACAGGCTGCCGACGCCATGCCGAGCCTCGGCGCCTACACCCAGATGTGGCTGGACAGCCGGGACATCGTCCTAGGCACCAGAAACAACTACAAGAGCATCTTCAACATGTACTGGATGCCATACCTGGGCCAGCGCCGGCTCGACCTGATCACCCCTACCATGCTTCGCGGGGTGATCTCGCAAATCCAATGGACCTCGGTCGGCGTGAAGCGCAATGCGATCATCAAGCTCTCGAGCGTGTTCAAGACGGCGGTGTTCGATGGTTTGATCACCAAGAATCCTACCGCCTCGCTCGACAAGCCACGGCCTGTGAAGAAGGTTGTCGATCCGTACACCCGGACGGAGGCCGAGACAATCATCTCGCACCTCTATGCCACGCTTCGCAAGTACTCCCAAATCTACGCGGCGTTCTTCGAGTTCTGCTTCTTCAGCGGCGTCCGGCCTGGCGAAGCAATGGGCCTGAAGTGGGAGGATGTCGACCTGGACCAGCGATCGGCAACGATTCGCCGGGGCATCGTCAATCGGGCGCCCGAGGAGCGCACGAAGACCAAGCATCACCGGGTGGTACTGCTCAACGAACGCGCGCTCAACGCCATCACCCAGGCCCAGCGGATGGCGACTCTTCGACGCATGGCATCCAAATCGGCCCACCCAGTGAGCCCTTTTGTATTCCAACCGAGCAAAGGTGGGCTGTGGATCAACGAGCCAAGTGTTACAATCCGCCACTTCAAATCAGCGCTCAAGGCGCTGAGCATCCGTGAACGCCGTCAGTACGACACCCGCCACACCTACGCAACCATGTGCCTCATGTCTGGGATAAACCCTGCGTTTATCGCGAACCAGCTCGGCCACAGCGTGGAGATGTTGCTTTCTACCTACGCGAAATGGATCAGCTCCTCCTCGGATTGGAGGGAGCTGGAGAAGCTGCCGCCCCGAGTCGAATTGGCCCACAATTGGCCCAAAACGGACGAGAGGGCCTAAATACACCTCTGGAACCCCCGCAGGACAAGCACTTGATTTCTACCGCCAACATCACCATGCAGTTCGGCTCCAAGCCGCTGTTCGAAAACGTCTCGGTCAAATTCAACAACGGCAACCGCTACGGCCTGATCGGCGCCAACGGTTGCGGCAAGTCGACCTTCATGAAGATCCTCGGCGGCGACCTGGAGCCGTCCGGTGGCCAGGTCATGCTCGAGCCGAACACCCGCCTGGGTAAACTGCGCCAGGACCAGTTCGCCTACGAGGAATTCACCGTGATCGACACGGTGATCATGGGCCACGGCCAGCTGTGGAAGGTCAAGGCCGAGCGCGACCGCATCTACTCCCTGCCGGAAATGACCGAGGAAGACGGCATGGCCGTCGCCGAGCTGGAAACCGAATTCGCCGAGATGGACGGCTACACCGCCGAATCGCGCGCCGGTGAGCTGCTGCTGGGCCTGGGTATTCCGCTGGAACAGCACTTCGGCCCGATGAGCGAAGTGGCGCCGGGCTGGAAGCTGCGTGTGCTGCTGGCCCAGGCGCTGTTCTCGGACCCGGACGTGCTGCTGCTCGACGAGCCGACCAACCACCTGGACATCAACACCATCCGCTGGCTGGAAACGATCCTCACGGCGCGTAACAGCACCATGATCATCATTTCCCACGACCGTCACTTCCTCAACAGCGTGTGCACGCACATGGCCGACCTGGACTACGGCGAGCTGCGCCTGTTCCCGGGCAACTACGACGAGTACATGACCGCCGCCACCCAGTCGCGCGAGCAGCTGCTGTCGGACAACGCCAAGAAGAAAGCCCAGATCGCCGAGCTGCAGACCTTCGTCAGCCGCTTCTCGGCCAACGCCTCCAAGGCCAAGCAGGCCACCTCGCGGGCCAAGCAGATCGACAAGATCCAGCTGGCCGAGGTCAAGCCGTCGAGCCGGGTGAGCCCGTTCATCCGCTTCGAGCAGACCAAGAAGCTGCACCGCCAGGCGGTGGTAGTCGAGAAAATGGCCAAGGCCTTCGACGACAAGGTGCTGTTCAAGAACTTCGACATCACCGTGGAAGCCGGCGAGCGCGTCGCGATCATCGGCCCCAACGGCATCGGCAAGACCACCCTGCTGCGCACCCTGGTCGGCGAGATGACTCCGGATGCCGGCGCGGTGAAGTGGACCGACAGCGCCGAAGTGGGCTACTACGCCCAGGACCACGCCCACGATTTCGAAGAAGACCTGACCCTGTTCGACTGGATGGGCCAGTGGACCAGCGGCGAGCAGATTATCCGCGGCACCCTGGGGCGCATGCTGTTCTCCAACGACGAGATCCTCAAGTCGGTGAAGGTGATCTCCGGTGGTGAGCAAGGCCGCATGCTGTTCGGCAAGCTGATCCTGCAGAAGCCCAACGTGCTGGTGATGGACGAACCGACCAACCACCTGGACATGGAATCGATCGAGGCGCTGAACCTGGCCCTGGAAAACTACCCAGGCACCCTGCTGTTCGTCAGCCATGACCGTGAGTTCGTGTCGTCGCTGGCTACCCGCATCATCGAGCTGAGCGCCGATGGGGTGGTTGACTTCAGCGGGACCTATGACGACTACCTGCGCAGCCAGGGTGTCGTGGTCTGAAGTGACTGAACGCTGGCCTGGTTGCCTCGTGGCGCCTGGGCCGGCCTCTTCGCGGGTAAACCCGCTCCCACAGGTATGGCGCAGCCTTCAGGCTTGGTGATATCCCTGTGGGAGCGGGTTCACCCGCGAAGAATCCACCACCAATCCCACAGACTGATACTGCCCGACGAATAATTCGTTAGCCTGCTTTCATTTCCCACCGACACCGTCCATCATTAGGTCACGCCCAACCGCCCACCCGCGAACGAGCCCATGACCGCGCAGCAACCCGCCCCCGCCAGCAGCACCTTCCACATCACCCTGCAGATCCTGTCGATCGTCTTCTACACCTTCATCGCCTTTCTCTGCATCGGCCTGCCGATCGCGGTACTGCCCAGCTACGTGCACGACCAGCTTGGCTTCGGCGCGGTGATCGCCGGGGTGACCATCGGCCTGCAATACCTTGCCACCCTGCTCAGCCGCCCCTATGCCGGGCGCGTGGCCGACACCCTGGGCGGCAAGCAGGCCATTCGCCTTGGCCTGCTGGGCATCGCCGGCTGCGGGGTGCTGACGCTGCTGTCGGCCTGGTCGCTGCAAGTGCCGTTGCTGAGCCTGGCCTTGTTGCTCGGTGGCCGGGTGCTGCTGGGGTTGGCCCAAGGGCTGATCGGTGTTGCCACCCTGAGCTGGGGCATCAGCCAGGTCGGGCCTGAACACACTGCCCGGGTGATCTCCTGGAACGGCATTGCTTCCTACGGTGCCATCGCCATTGGCGCGCCGGTCGGCGTGCTGGCGGTGGCCGGGCTGGGCTTCGGCGTGCTGGGCCCTGCACTGCTGGTATTGGCCCTGGTGGCCTTGCTGGTGCTGCGCAAGCGCCCGGACGTGGTGGTGACCCGCGGGGAGCGGCTGCCCTTCTGGGCGGCGTTCAGCCGGGTCGCGCCGTGCGGGCTGGGGCTGACCCTGGCCTCGATTGGCTACGGCACGCTGACCACTTTCGTTACCCTTTATTACCTGGAGCGCGGCTGGGTTGGCGCGGCCTGGTGCCTGAGCGCCTTCGGGCTGTGCTTCATCATTTCGCGGCTGCTGTTCGTCAACGCGGTCAACCGCTTTGGCGGCTACAACGTGGCGGTGGCGTGCATGGCCACCGAAGTGCTCGGCCTCGGCCTGTTGTGGCTGGCACCCGCGCCGGCCTGGGCGCTGCTCGGCGCTGGCCTGACCGGTTTTGGCCTGTCACTGGTGTACCCGGCGCTGGGCGTCGAAGCGATCAAGCAGGTGCCGAGCAGCAGCCGCGGCGCGGGCCTGGGGGCCTATGCGGTGTTCTTCGACATGGCGCTGGCCGTTGCCGGCCCGCTGATGGGCGCCGTGGCGGTACACAAAGGTTATGCGTCGATCTTCTGTGTCGCGGCCCTGCTCGCCTTGACCGGGGTTGGCCTAACGTTGCTGCTGGCGCGGCGCAGCCGTCGCGGCTGAACGCTCGGCATGTGCCGGGCCGCCAAGGGCCTGGCTGAAGAACGCGGCGGTATCGCGCTGCAGCGAATGATGGATATGGCGGCGATCGACGCCATCGGCGTCCTTGCACAACGCGGGCATGCGCGCGAGCTGCTCCGCGTCGCAGCGGGCCATGAACACGAAGTGCCCGGCCCCGGCCAGCAGCCGATAGTCCGGAGTGATCGGCAGCTTGCGCGCCAGTTCTTCGGCATTGCGGTCCACGGCCACCAGCTGGTCGCGGTCGCCGCTGTAGATCAATGCGGGGATGTTCACGCCAGCCAGGGCATGGCGGCCGAACATCAGGCTCAGCGGCGCCATCAGCATCACCGCGCCCACCCGTGGGTCGGCCTTGGGCGCCAGCTCGCTACGGTCAGCAATCAATACGCCATGGGTCTTGCAGGCATCGCCATCGGTGGGACGCTCCAGACAGTAGCGGCGCAGGCGATCAAGATCCGGCTGGGCGCCTGAAAGGATCAGCGCGGTTTCGCCTCCCGCCGAATAACCGATCACGCCGACCTTGCCGTCATTCAGGTAGGGGCCCAGCAGCGCGTCTTCACGGGTGGCGGTAATCGCCTCGCTGACCTGCAACGGGCGGCCATAGAGATTGCTGAGGGTGCCAAGGCGGCTGTGGTCGCGGGCGTTGTCCCCGGGGTGCACCACCGCCACCACCACGAACCCCCGACGCGCCAGGGAAGTGGCCAGGTAATGCAGGGCCAGCGGGCTGCCGGTATTGCCGTGGGACAGCACCAGCAGCGGGAACTGCCCCAACGCCACGGGGGCCTCTTCGGCAACCTCGAGCGGGTAACCATCGATGCGCACGCTGTGCGGCGTGCCATTGGCGGGGTAGAACGCCATGGCCTGCATCGGCCGGGCATCGACCGGGTCGTCGAGGGTCATCTGGTGCAGGCCTGCCACCCAAGGCGACGCTTCGGCCTGGCCAAGCAGGCCGCCGAGCAGGAGCAGTGCCAGCAAGCAGCGGGGAGTGTTCATCGGCTGGCCATTGCGCACGTCAGCAGGATAGCGTTCAGCATAGGGCCAGCGCGGCCTGCGGCAGATGAAAACTGGATGAAAAAAAACCGGCAGTCACCCGAAGGCGACAGCCGGTTCTTCATGCCGAAGCCGATCAGGCGGCGGCGAACAGCTCGTTGGCGATCTGCGCCTGGGCGGCGTCGATGGCCTGGGTGCGCTGTTCCGGGCCGTAGGCCAGGCCGTGGGCGCGGACGATTTCCAGGTCGGTGATACCGATGAAGCCGAGGAACACCTTGAGGAAGTCTTCGTGGCCTACACCGCTCGGCTGACCAGCGTGCTGGCCGCCAGCGGTGGACACCAGCACCACTTTCTTGTCACCGCACAGGCCTTCCGGGCCGGCTTCGGTGTAGCGGAAGGTCTGGCCGGCGACGGCGACGCGGTCGATCCAGGCCTTGAGCTGGGTCGGCACGCTGAAGTTGTACATCGGCGCGCCGATCACCACGGCGTCGGCCGCCAGGAATTCGGCGAGGGTCTCGGCGCTCAGCTTGGCTTCGAAGGCCTGGGCAGCGTCACGGGCTTCTTCCGGGGTGCCGGCGGCAACCAGGGTGGCGGCGGAGAAGTGGGCGATGGCGTCCACGGCCAGGTCGCGGTAGACCACTTCGATGCTCGGGTCGGCGGCCTTCCAGGCCTCGACCACTTCGCGGCTCAGCTGGCGGGAGGCGGAATTGTCGCCCAGGATGCTCGAATCGATGTGCAACAGTTTCATGGGACTCTCCTGTGAATGAAGACCGCGGCGTTGGGCGATCACGATGGGGAGAATCCTACCGGGATGCCGAATGGCTGAAAAGTCATGGAAAATGCGTTAGTTTGTCCCACGGGTGGAACAGTGAGACATTCCCATGCAAGACCTCAACGTTTTGTGGGGAATGCCAGTTTAGGGGAGGAAAAGGTCAAAATGCTCAGCCCTTCTCTTCCCTAGGCTCTGTACGAAATCCCGAGAAACCTAATTGTCGATCCTCCAGCGCTGAGATTTTGTAGAGTCACACGCCATTAACGGAAAGGAATTCTGTGATGGCAAGGCGCTACGAACTCACGGACGAGGCCTGGGATGTGGTCTCCGATCTCTTCATCGAAACCCAT